>NZ_CP050953.1:0-716018 GCF_012272955.1 Rhodococcus sp. DMU1
CTGCGCTCCCCGCCAGGGAGCCGCTACGCGGCTCGACGGGGGTCCAGCTCACGTTGCCGTCGCCCGCGTCGCTGCGCTCCGCTCGACAACGAGTTTTCATGTTCACCAATATTTTTCGTCGTCAAATCGGGCAGCACATCAGCAAGCATCGGGAGTCCGGGACGCGCTGCGCGCGTCGTACCCGCCCACGTCCCGCTGCCCCGCGCCCGTGTCGATGTCATGCACCCATCATACCGCATCGCCACACCGAGCACCAGACGCAAATCGACCCTCCAACAACGAAATCTAATGTATTTCAACAACATACAAAACAACAACTACATACCGTGTGCGAACTTCCTCTAATAGAGCTATCGACAATAGAATTCGTAATAGTGTTACTGCACAACATAATTCACAAAACTGCACAAAACCGGCACCGAACCGCGAGATGCACCCCCACCGGACCGCAGCAGCACACACGCCGGCTTCAGACCGGGACGCCGCATGTCAGCAACACACCACGGTCAGCACACCAGGTCGAGCCAGCCGGTCTCGAACCGGTCGACAGACCGATGAACGTCGATGCCGGTGGGCAGTGGCGCCGCCACGCCGTCGAGTGCCCATTCGAGGCGACAGCACTCACCAGTAAAATCATTCGGTCAGTTCGGGAAGAGCGGTCCCTGCGTACTTCAACCACAATGTGCGCCGCTCGACGTCGACCAGGTACCAGATCCGACCGCCGGCAGTGACCTCGTACTGCCACTGCTCCACCTCGACCCCGGTAGCGCACCCCCACGATCAACTCGTACATCCGACGAAGGGCTTCCCGTCCCGATACCGGGAGCCTGCATCACCATCGACGCCATCCCCGTACTCACCCCCATCTCCCTGCGCACCCGACAGGCACAATCGAGTCCGGCCCCGAAACGGACATGTATGTCAGGTGCCCACGACGCCCTACACCCGCAAAAACAGCCCTCCCCAGCACACTCGCCCATCCCGGAAAGGGATGATTCTCGTCAGGAAGACCCGCCGACACCGAGTGCCAGCACGGCCCGACGTCCAGACCTTCCGCACGCGGCCTCGGTTGTCGGCACGGTGGGTCTTCATCGGCCGCTCCCGGTCTCCCGCAGCGCGGGTGGCGTCCAGGCCGGCCAGTTCGCGGAGCCGATGAGCGTGCCGTGCTCGAACGAGGCGCACGTGCGGAACGGGGCGCGTGCGCTGCTGTTGTCGAGCACCTCCGTCACGTCGGCGAGCCGGATCGCCGCGCCGATGTGATCCCACAGGCGTGCGTAGCGGTCGCGGATCTTCTGCTCCGGCACGGCATGGCCGCCGCGGCGGACGCGCTCGGTGACGCGCTGCACGGTGAGTTCGATGGGGACGATGATCACGTGCAGGTGCACGAGGTAGCCAGCGTCCACGGCGTCGGAGACGAGCTGGACCTTGCTGGGGTGCGAGAACACTGTCTCGGAGATAAAGGACTCGCCGGCGGCGATCCGGTCCCGGCGCTGGACCTCGGCGATCTGCGCGGCCTTGTAGGCGTGCTCGGCCTGGGCGTCCGGCCATCGTTCGGCAGCGATCTCGTCGGCGTTGATGAACGGCAGGCCGGTCGCCGGTGTGAGGACGTCACGGACGTACGTGGACTTTCCCGTACCGTTCGGGCCGGCGAGCAGATGCAGCAGCGGCATCAGCCGCGGGCCGGGTGAACGATCAGGTTGCCGTTCTCGTCGGCCTCGGAGTACGACTCGCCGGCGGCCGTGAACTGCGCGGCGTAGTCAAGCCGGTCCCGCAACGCCGTCATCCGATCGGCCCATTCCTCACGGACGATCGCCTGCTCCTGCTCGCCGAGCGAATCGTAGGATCCCGTGCCGGCGAGGACCTTCGCGATTTGACGATGATTCACGCGCGGCGACATCTCCAGTTCGCGCCCGATTCGCGCCCAGTGCGCTATCTGTTGAGGCACCGTGCGCGACGTCACTCGCGTCGCTGCGAGGGCGGACTCGTACACGTCTGCGGGAAGCCGCGTCGGCTGGCTGGTCCTGGTCATATCGGAATTGTAGCACGGTACTACGCCAGTTTCGGATCGCTGACCGTCCCGGGCCCGGAGGCCGGCCGTCGCAGGTCACCGCGGTGTCCAGGTCGAGGAGACCGTGCCGGATCGCGTGGACTCGGAAGGCGGTCCGCAGGGTCGCCGACTCGACATCGCCGGGCACGACGAACCATCCGGTGATCGCGCCGCTGCCGACCACGACGGTCGCCCCCGCGCCGGTGTACACCACACCCGCACCGGTCTACACGCCGCCGGCCTACACCCCGTCGGCCCCGGTGTACACCCCGCCGCCGGCCTACACATCCCCCGCGGTGCAGGCCTCGGCGAGCGTCTACTACAAGAACTGCGACGCCGCCCGGGCCGCCGGTGCGGCGCCGATCTACGCCGGTAAGCCCGGGTACGCCTCCAAGCTCGATCGCGACAACGACGGAGTCGCCTGCGAATAGATCCCCCGCCCGGACGGCGCTGTGACCAGGACGATCCTGGCCACAGCCCGTGCGCAACGCGCCATACGACGTTCCCCCGGCGGGCGCTGTCGTCCTGGCCGACCCCGCCGTCGCTCAGGCAACTACGAAAGAAGAAGTACGCGGATGCGGTGCCGTTCCGGTTCGACGTGCACGCGGTGTTCTTCGCCGACGACGCCGTCACCGTGGACACACGCTGCATCAGGCATTCCCCGAACACCGGGTCAACAAGGTCAACCCCCGGCGGGAATTCTTCTACGCCACCCCCGAGGAGGTGCTCGACGTGCTGCGCCAACACGTCGGGGAAGTACTCTCCTACACCGCCGAACCCGAGGCGGAGGAATACCGGATCAGCATCGGCAGAAAAGACGCCTCGTTCTGACGCCGGTGGCTGCCCCGTGGCCCGGCGACCCCTGCAGTCCGTGCCGGGGGTCGAGAATCTCCCTGGTCGGCGTTCGCTCTCCCCCTATTCACCCTATGGGCCACGGACACCATACGGAAGGACGACGACCGGGCAGGTAACACTCACGATCCTGTCGGTGGGTGAGGATGCTTGCTCGGCATGCGGCGCGACAAGACCACCTTCAGTCGATCGAGCCTTGTCGTTCCTCCTAGAAAACCTCGGAGACGGCACCGGAACCCCGGCCCACGCCTCCACCAGACACCGCTCTGTCAGACATATCTGACGCGTGGTGCGAGCGTCGCCGAGGGGAAACCGGGCTGTTCCCCCACCCAACGCGGAGGGTGCGATCCATCCTGTCATGAGGAGGCGGCGGCAGATGAGCCCGGCGAAGCTGTGACCGCGCTGCGGGAACTGCTCGGCGCCCGGCTCCTACCTGGCCCCTCGGAAGGCTGTCGGGGCATGCGCTCCTCGACCGGCAGGGACACTCGCGATACGAGCGGTCCCTGGCGATCGGTGACGCGCTGCGGGGCGGGCCCGAGAAGGAGGCACTGCCGCGCGCCACGACCGATCCGGCGAAGGGCACGGCACTTCCTTTCCCGGCGACGGGC
This sequence comes from Rhodococcus sp. DMU1, assembly GCF_012272955.1. Lineage (NCBI taxonomy): Bacteria > Bacillati > Actinomycetota > Actinomycetes > Mycobacteriales > Nocardiaceae > Rhodococcus > Rhodococcus sp. DMU1. The sequence goes on from NZ_CP050953.1 coordinate 3,508, forward strand.
ACGGCACTTCCTTTCCCGGCGACGGGCACGGCACTTCCTTCCGGCGACCGGTCGCCTCGACAAGCCGCTCACGATCGGTGGTTCACTGGTGATCGTGGCGACCGCAGACGATGCACGACAGCGCGCCGAACAGCTGATGGCCGCGGTGACCCCGCAGCAGAAACAGGCGATGGTGGATGCGATCCGCGCCGACGGCGCGACCGCGTGGCTCGACGACATGCTGCGCACCCCGGAACCGGTGGTCGGTGCGGTACCGGACCGCCTTCGCGGCTTCCGGGTCCGGCTCGACCTGATCGGCGCCACACCGCCGGTGTGGCGGCGCCTCGAGCTGCCCGGCGACCTGACCCTCGACCGAGTGCACGTGGTCATCCAGGCCGCGATGGGATGGCTTAACGGCCACCTGCACCGCTTCCGCACCGGGAGCGATCCCCGCTCCCCGCACTTCGTCACCGCGTTCGACGTCGAGGAAGGCGACGACGGCGTGCTCGAATCCACGGTCCGGCTCGATCAGCTGCTGACCGGCACCGGGGATCGCCTCTGGTACGAATACGACTTCGGTGACGGCTGGGACCACATGCTCGCGGTGGAGGCGGTCCTCGACGAACCGCCCACCGCAATACGCTGCACCGCCGGTCGGATGGCCTGTCCGCCCGAGGATTGCGGGGGCATGTGGGGGTACGCGGAGCTGGCGGCGTGGGTGCGGGGCGGGTGCGACCCGTCGTCGGTCCCGCCGCCGTTCGACAACGTCGAGCACGCCCGCGGCTGGCTGCCACTCGACTGGCATCCCGACCGGTTCGATCCCACCGACGCCACCGCCGCCGTCGCGGCGGCGCTGGCCGCACCGGTCCCGGTGGCCGAGGAGCTGGCGGCGCTGCGCGCCCACCTCGAACGCCACGGCAACCGGGCGCTGACGCAGCTGCTGGCACTCTCGGCCGCGCACCCGGTGGCCGAGGTGGACGAGGCCGACGCCGCCGCCCTGCTCGAGCCGTATCTCGAGCTGCTCGACCTGATCGGCGACGGGGTGCGGCTGACCAGCGCCGGCTACCTGCCGCCGACACTGGTCGAGCACCTCGCCGACCGGACCGGTCTGACCCGATGGTGGATCGGCACGGCGAACCGCGAGGACCTGACCTGGCCGCTCGCCCAGCTGCGCACCAGCGCGCGAGCACTCGGTCTGCTCCGTGTGCGACACGGCCGGCTGACACCGACCACGCTCGCCCGCCGACACCGTGACCGGCCCCTGGCGCTGTGGCAGCACCTCGTGTCCCGGCTGCCGGTCGGCAGGACCGAGTTCGACCGGCACGCCGGCTGGTCGGCCCTGACCGTCGTCGCCAGCGGCCTCCCGGCCGAACACTGGCACACCGAGATCCGCACCCTACTGCTGGCACTGGGGTGGCGCGTCGACGCCCGCCCGTCACTCGCTCCCGCCGTCACCAGCCCCACCCTCGACGTCCTCGAACTTCTCGCCGGCACCACCCGCCACGGCCGACTCACCGGTCCCCGTCCCGCGGTCGCTGCCACCGCCCGCACCGTGCTCGGCCCCTGACCCCACGACACCACCCACGAAGGGGCCGATCGGTACGGCCGGGTCACGCGTGCCGCAGGAGCTCGCACCAGTGTCGTCCCCGTGGTGAGCAGTGGCCGCCACCCTTCCCTGCACAAGCTAAAACATTGATTGCCGTATATGCTTGTATGTGCTGGTAGACGACGAAAGGGCGTACGAGATGGACGCGGCATCCCATGCTCTCTCGGATGCCCTGCACCTGCTGCGGCGCACCGATGCCCGCATCGTGGCGGGCTCGTTGGACGGTCTGGACCTGGTCCTGCCCGACGGCCGTGAGGTGGCCGCGCACGTCACGGTGCAGCCGCGACCCCCCACCCCGCACCTCCTCGCGAAGCTCCGCAGCAAGCATCCCGAGTCCCGCCTGCTGGTGGTGACCCCCCGCACCACCGCGCACCTGCGGGCTCTCGCCCACGGCGGCGCGGTCGATGTGATCGCACCCGACGAAGAGCTGCTCGTCGTCCTCGGCACCCGCTACGACGTACCTGCCCCCGCACCGGCGCCGACCCCGCCCGTCCGCCCCGGCCGCGGCCGCAAACCGTGGATCCGGTGGGCGACCGAGCGGGCGCTGCTGCTGGCCGAGCATCCGATAACCCAGCCGAACCTGGCCGCCGCCCTCGAGGTCACCCAGCAGGCCGTCTCCCTGGCGGTGCGGCAGAGCCGGCACGTGCACCGCAGATCCGGCGGATGGATCGCCGAGCCCCGGAGCGAACTGCTCGACGAGCACCTGACCGAATATCCCGGCCCCGGCGGCGCCTCGACGTACTGGTACGGGCTCGATCCGGTGATCCGGCAGGCCACGGACGCGGCCCGATTCTGTTCGGAGAAAGGCGTTCCCGTGCTGCAGAGCGGCGACGTGGCCGCCGATGTGTATGCGCCGTGGCGGCTGCCGACCCGGGCCGTGCTCTACGTCCCGCAGTTCCTCGACTTCACCGCGGCCGGGTTCACTCCCACGACCGCCGGTGCACACACCCTCGAGGTGATCGTCCCCGCCGATCCGACGCTGTGGCGCACCGCCCGTATGGTGTCCGACGCACCGGTGATCCTGGTCGATCCGGTGATCGCGACGCACGATGTGCTGCGCAGCCCCGGACCCGACGCCCGCGAGGCCGCCGGGCACCTGCGCCGGACGATCGAGGAGGGCACCTTCCGTGGCTGAGGTGCACCTCCTCGCGGCGTCGAACGCCGCCGATCGGGGCCTATAGGGCCTTGGCGGATCTCGCCGCCGCCGCCCACGGCAGCAACTACCGGGTCATCGGCGGGCACAGGGTGCACCTTCTCGGCCGGGTCTACCCCACCGCCGAACAGAGTGCCCGCGTCACCGCCGACGCCGATGCCGGCATGGACCCCGTGGTCGCCGCCGGCTCCGACCTGCACGAAGCACTCGTGCAACGCGGATACCGCCGCGGGCGGGGCAACCACTACGAAGCATCCTCGGGCTCCGAGGGAACCCTGGCCGTCGACCTGCTGGTGCCCAGCACCAGCGGCCGACGATGGGAGAGGGTCGAGCACAACGGTCGCGGTTTCGATGCCATACCCGGGCTGCAGTTGGCCCTGTCGTCCGAGCCACTCGAGGTGCGGGTCCATGCGCGCTTGACCACCGACGACACGGTGGTCTTCGACGTGCCGGTCCCCGACCTCGAGGCGGCCGTCGTCCTCAAGGCGCTCGCCTGGCGCTCTCGCCTCGCCGCGAAGGACGTCGGGGACCGGTGTGCGCTGATGACGATCGTGTTCGAGCACCGCAACGACCTGGCCGGGTGGAAGCTCGACACCGTCCGGAAAGGCTCGCGAGGCGACGCCGCTCGGGCGCTCTACGATCTCGTCGCGATGATCGACCGGCACCAGCAGATCGAGGGACTGACGATGGTGCCGGCCCGGCTCGCCGCCCTGATCCGGCGCTACGTCGCCGACCCGGCCACACCACCGGCGCCCGGCCCCCTCGGCCCATACGGATCGAACACCTAAGCTGTCCATCAGGATTCGAGCACACCCGCAGGACTGCACGAGCTCCTCGGGAAGCACCTGACCGTCGAGTCACCGAACCCGGTTGCGAAGTCCGCCGGCATCGTCGCGGGCATGCTTGCCGGCGCCGACAGCATCGATGACCTCGATGTTCTCCGGCACGGGACGATGCCCAGGTTGTTCGCCGGGGTGCGGGCGCCGTCAACGCTCGGCACCTACCTGCGCTCGTTCACCCTCCCCCGCACGCGGGCGGTACCCCCAGGGCACGTTCAGCAGCTCGACGCGGTCGCGACGCGGCTGTTGGCCGGCCTGACCACCGCGGTGCCTGGCCTGCTCGACGGGGCGGATCAGCTGGTGTTCGTCGATGTCGACGCTCCCCCGAGCACTTCGTGCAGGGCGGTACCCCTACGATCCGTGAAGTGCACGGCTACGGCAATCAGGCCGCCGCGTTCGGATACTCCCGGGTCCGGGGCTTGAACGCGCAGCTGGCGGTCGTGTCGGCCCCGGTCGCAGCGCCGGTGATCGCTCGGGCCGGCTGCGGCGCGGGAACGTAGCCTCCCACACCGGCGCCGGTCGACTGCTCGCGCAGGCCGTCGCGACCGCCCGCGGCGCCGGAGTCGGCGGGCAGGTCCTCGCCCGAGCCGATTCGGCCTACTTCGGGCACGCGTTCGTCGCGTCTGCGCAACGCGCCGGAGCCTGGTTTTCGGTGACCACGAGAATGAACCCACAGATCAAGGCGGCGATCGCCTCGATCGACGAGACGGCGTGGACGGCGATCGAGTACCCGAACGCCGTCTACGACGAGGACGAGCGGCGGTGGGTCTCCGATGCCGAGCTCGCAGAAACCGAGGTCACGATCTTCACCTCCCGCCGCAAGAGCGAGCATGTGACCTGCCGCCTGGTCGTCCGGCGGGTGCGACGGTTGAACCCGACCGACGGCGACGGGCAGCGCGAACTGTTCGCAATGCATCGCCATCACGCGTTCACCCGCCAACTCGAACCTGCCCCTGGTCGAGGCCGACGCCCGGCACCGGGACCACGCGCTCGTCGAGCAGACCATCGCCGAACTCGAGGACGGACCGCTCGCCCACCTGCCGTCGGGGAAGTACGCGGCGAACGCCGCGCGGCTGGCGCACGCGGTGATCGCCTTCAACCTCGCCCGCGCCGCCGGTCGCCGCCTCACCCCGGCATGCCCGCGCCCGCTGGGCGACGCTGCGCACCCACCTGATCAACATCCCGGCCCGGATCGCGTCGTCCGCCCGGAGATTGACGCTGCACCTACCGACCCGTTGGCCCTGGGAACAGGCGTGGCGCAACTTGTCCGACACCGCGACCGGCCCGCCGACAGCCACGACCAGCTGACGACCCGCCCCACCAGGGCACGACCGGAGACCGAAGTGGAAAGCCGGACAGACCGGCGGACGACCCCTGCCCGAACACCGTCACCCGCCACGATCCGGCGAAAAATCAGATCCGAATCAGCGACGGTGGATCAGGGTTCAGCCGTCACCGTACGAGTTGCGGCCACACTGCCCCCATCGCAAGGCACGCGAACGAACCGACGGCCAGCGGTGTCCGCACGGTGTGGCCGAAATGCCACTGGTCGCGCAGCGCCTCCCAATCCTCCGGCGGCGAGGCCGGATCCCAGTCTGCGGCCAACTTGTTGACTGGGACGTTGTAGCGGAGGGTCACCCCGATCACCGCAATCCACAGCAGCAGGGCAAGCGCGGACAGGACGAGCACTGGGCCGCGGCGGTTCGTCGCCACCAGAACGACCACCAAGGCGATCGACACCCCCGATCCGATGACGAGCACCGGCATGACGCCGCCAATCGCAACCTCGAAACCGTGCTTGACCAAGGTGAAGTCCCTTGCGTCGAGAGCGTTCTGCACCCTGACCTGACCCAGTTGTGTGCCCACGAACGAACCGGCCACCACGCCGACCAGGATCAAGCTGAGAAACTGAGCCCCCGCCATGAATCGCTCCACTAGGCCATCCCATCACTCGGCTCACATCGAGCCTGACAGCCTGGAGTGCTAATCCACAGTGGAATTTTTCGATAGATCGCCGCTTGCCGGCGATCGCACTCAACGCGCCACGAATCCGGCTCGAAGGGCGCACACTGCACCCATCAATCTTCGGCGGACTAATTGCTCGTCGCCGATAGATATATGTCGTGGTAGCTATTCCGCCGTCATCGAGGATGACCATCTCAGGGGCGATCGCACGCATGCCTACTGGCTGTGCTGGGCCGCGCCGCTTCTCGCCGTGTTCGGGGTGGGCATGGTCGTGCTCATAGTGGGTCGGCGTGCCCGGTTGGCCCTCGCAAGCTTTCTCGTTGCCTTCCTGCTGACGGGCCTGGGTAGGGGCCTGTTCGGCTATTCGGTCGACCTGGTCACCGACCTGCGGCGCATCGGTGGCAGTGCACAAACAAACAATAAGGTGCAGGTTCCACCGCTCAGGGCCACGCCTCGGAGCTTCCGGCGGGCAGATTCTCCACGGTGTGCCGATGCCTGATCCTTGCGAACTCGTCGGCACCTTCAGCGCGGCAGCTCTCGCGTAAGCCGACCGCGAAACCGTGCGGAACTGACCCCCGGGGTGCCGTTCTGCTGGAGTCGGGGAGACACCCGCCTACGTCGGAGGTCCGGGAAGCTCGAGACTGTCGGCGAGCCACTGACCGACTACCTGCGTGTAGAGGTCGGGTGCCTCGACGGAAAGCAGGTGGCCGACGTCGTCGACGGGTCGGGGTGTCCAGCCCGGCCGTCGGGCGTGCTGGACGAGCGAGGTGGGGTCGACAAGGTGATCGTTGTTTCCCCACAGCACGAGTACGGGCGCCCGCACGGAGTCGAGGGCCTCGTTCGTCCGCCTCTGCGTGATGAACATGGCTTCGACGATCGACGCGAACGCCGTAGCCGTGCCCGCGGGCCGTTCCGGGTGCTCGCGGGCCGCCGCGAGGCCCTCGAGCCACAGGTCGACTTGCGCTCGTGAGACACGGCTCGGGTCTCCACCGAGGAGGTCGGTCTGGGCACCCGCGACCGAGACCGCGTCTTCGATCGCGGTTCGTTTGGCGGCCAGTATGCGCCGGCCTGCCAGCCGCAGCACCAGGCGTGTCGTGGGCGGGCCGGCCGCGACGAGGAGACGTCCCTGCGTCTGCCACCCGAGCGCCTCTACTGGTGAGGTCCGGCGCCAGGGCAGCGCCGGGGCCGCCAAGACGACTCCCCGAGTCTTCTCGGGCATCATCGTGGCGGCCAGCGCCGCCACCAGGCCACCTGTCGACCAGCCGTGCAGCACCGCCGGGCTCTCGAGGCGGAGCTGCCGGGCGAAGGCCGCCACGAAGCGAGCGTCGAGGTCCGCGCGTGGCCCGTGCCGATACGGATTGCCGGTGTGGCCGACAATCGTCCCCGGGAGATCGACAGAGATCACCGGCCCGAGCCGGCGCAGCGATGGCACGAGATCGAGCCACATGCTCGCGCTACCGGTCATCGAGGGCACCAGCAGGTGCGCGGGTGCGTCGGGCGGCGCGGTCGCCGCGGGCCCTGCTCGGACATAGTGCACGGGCACGCCGCACACGCTCGTCGACACACTGTGCAACCCCGACCACTGCTGCGACCGGACGCCCCAGTCGTCGTACCGCACGGAGAGCCCTCCCACCTGCCCCAGGGTATTCGGAGGACGGACGGGGGCGACGATGGTCGAAGCGATCCGTCACCGCACCTACACAGGGACCCCGCTCGGGCGCCACGCCCTCCGGATCGCGGAAACCGGTGGAGAGGAGGATCCCACCGGTAGCAATGTTGTGTTCGGAGCAGTTGCCCACGATCGCCCGTGCCTCACGACCCCGGAACGGCGACAGCGCTACCGATCCGGTCTTCCAGGTCCAGGCCGACGAGTAGCACGGAGCAGGAATACGTGGCGAAATGTCTCACCTACGAACTCCGGTCGCCCGTGATGGATAAGCACGATCATGCTTATCCGGTTAGATCAGGTAGCCTGGGCAAATGCCGCGTCCTGACTTCCCGCGCACGATCGTGGAGTTCCAGCGGCGCTTCCCTGATGACGACGCCTGTATGGAGTACCTGTTCGCGTCGCGTTGGCCCGAGGGGTTCGCCTGTCCGCGCTGTGGCCACGGGCAGGCATGGCCGGTGGCCAAGCGTCGGCCGGTGTAGGAGTGCGCGGCCTGTCGCCGGCAGACGTCGGTCACCGCGGGCACTGTGCTGCACAAGACGCACACCCCGCTGCATCTGTGGTTCTGGGCGGCCTACCTGATGAGCACGCCGACACCCGGGGTCTCCGCGGTGCAGCTGCAGCGCCAGCTGGGCCTGGGGCGCTACGAGACGGCGTGGACGATGCTGCACAAGCTGCGCCGGGCGATGGTCAACCCGGAACGGCAGCATCTGCTCGACGAGGTCGAGGTCGATGAGTGCTTCGTCGGCGGGCACGAAGCCGGCTTGCGCGGCGGGCGGGCTCGTGGCACGAAAGTCCTTGTGGCAGTGGGGGTAGAGGTCCGCGGCGCGGGCAGCGGACGGGCCCGCATGACGGTCATCGACGACGCGTCCGCCGCCGCACTCACCGGCTTTGTCCGCGACAACGTCGCCGCCGGCGCCACCGTGCACACCGACGCCTGGCGCGGCTACCGGACACTGACCGGGCTCGGCTACGATCACCGGCCCCGCAGCCGGCGGGCAGCCCGCGCCGGCGGCGAAGACCTCGACGAGATACTGCCCCGCGTGCACCGGGTGATCTCCAACCTCAAGAGCTGGCTGCAAGGCACCCACCGCGGAGTGTCCGGCGAGCACCTGCAGGTCTATCTCGACGAGTACACCTTCCGATTCAACCGCCGCCACACCCCGATGGCCGCCTTCCAGACCCTGCTCGGCCTGCAGTCCCAGCAGCAGCCCACGACCTACCGGCAGATCATCGCGACCGGACCGGGCGCAGCCAAACTCACCTGACCTAACCGGATAAGCACGAGCACGATTATCCATCACTCATGTTGTGCGAAAACGAGTTCCAGTTTGGAAGCCCGCCGTGACCCATCACCCGACCGCGTAGTCCCTGCCGGAAGCGCCCTACGAACGCCTACCGCTCGGCCGACAGACATCGCGACGGACCCTGAGCCCGGCAGGGCCGCGTCTAGGCCGGCGGCGCAGGTACCGGGGCCGGTGTGGCCGAGGACAGTGGCCGGAGGCGGCAAAAGCGGGAGCCGTATCCACGCAGGTCGTGCACTGCTCGCACTGCATGCGTGCTTCGTGCCCAACGGGTCGAAGTTGAGGCCTTGCCGGGAGTTCTCGCATCTGCTTCAACTCCCGACAGAAAGCGCCGACAAAATTGAATTCTATGTCAAGTGAATCCCTGCATATTGCATCCCATACATCGATCGGCGTTCCCTGTGGCGCCGCTTCAGCACCTCAATTGCCGTGTGTAGACCGGGGCAGGAGGCGCACGCGGCCGCCCACCGGAAACGGTGGTTGAGCCGGCCCGGACAGGGATCTTCCGGCGTTTCAGCGCTCCGATTACGAACAGCATCGGTTCGTGTACTGTCTGATTCGGCGACGGTCGCCTCGATGTCGATTCCGGCCCTGGTGCGTTGCCGATCCAGTGGATCAATCGGCGAGCGCGACGAGGCCGCGAACGAGGAGTTCGAGAACTTCGTCCTTGGACAGTGTGCCGTGTTCGAGCCATTCCGATGTCGCGTTGCTGATCATTCCCTGAAATGCGCGGATGCGGGCACGGGAGGCTTCAGAGGGGGGCATCTTCGTGACGGCAAGGATGCGGTCCTCCCAAGAGGTGAGGCTGCCTCTGAGCAAGGCTGCGATCTCCTCATCGGCGGAGCGTTGCGCTCGCATCAATGCGATGAACGTCGCACGGTTCTCCTCGACGAGGTTTAGCCAGCGAGTGAACAGTGTCCGAGCGGCGTCCGCGGGACAGACATCAGGGCGTGTCGTCCCGTGTGGAAGGCGTGACGGCAGGGCGGCGAATCGGCGTAGAACCTCGAGGTAGAGGTTGCGCTTGTTGCCGAAGTGGTAGTTGAGATTTGTGCGCGTGGTGCCTGCGGCGCGGGCCAACTCTTCGGTCGAGACCGAATCGTACGGGCGAGCGGCGAAGATGACCTGTGCAGACTCGATCATCCGCTCTCGACGGTCGTCGGCCTCAAGCCGAACCCGTCGATCGGGAGCTTGATTGATCGTCATAGAAACACCGTAGCTGTCTGGTTCTCCGGACACGGTGCTCGGCTCGGATCGGTGGGGATCCAGTCGAGCGCGTCGACGGGATCGCCGCCGGTAGCCCGCCCCGGAATCAGGGCGACGGATCCGTGAGGGCCGGGCCTATCCACCGATAGCGTGAAGTCGACGGCATACTCGAAGCTGCGCAGGTCGAAGTAGTCCCGCCGTCCAGTGATCTTGCCGTCCGAGATGTGGAAGATGCGTGACGGGCAGCTCGAACGATTTGCCGGTCGGAAGTGCCGTCAGCAGGTCGACCCGCTCGGTGAACACGACCCCATCCCGCGACGCGAGGTGGAAGGTATCGATCTTTTCGATACCTTCCACCTCGAAATGACCGGTGAGGGTTGCGTGGACGGCGGCACGTCCGTACGCGGCAGGCAACGGCATGTTCTGATACATCGTCTCGTCGGCGAGGTAGTCGATCAGAAGATCGGCGTCCGTGCTGCTCAAGGCATCCCTGAACGCGAGTATCAACGCTTCGTCCGCGCGACGGCACGCGCCGCTTCGGACGACCGGTCTGCCCACCGCGGGCGTTGAATCCACTGTGTCACTTCACCCTCGTGTTCGTGGGAGATCTTCGAACCGACCCATACCCATGTGTCGGCAGTCACATGGAGATGTCGCAGATCGACACACTCGGTCCTGCTCAGCGGTGACTGCGTATCGAAATGCGACGACCGCAGGCCTGCGTCCGGTGTGAGGCTCGAAGCACCAGCTCACAACCGGGAGACAAGATGTACATAGAGGTGACGCCCACCGGAGCCCCCACGGTCCAGGAACCCGGGGATTTCAGCCGCCTGTCGATCGTGGCGAACGCCGGCTCGGCACCGGCCGCGGTCGTCGACGTCCTGCTGGCCTCTGGCCTCGCTGTCATCGGGTCCACGCCCGATGCGATCAAGCTCGACGTCGCCGCGTTCCGTGACACCGCCCGGGCCGCTCTTGCCGCCGATCCCACGCCGGAATGGGAACGCGGTTTCGATGCCATGCTCGACTACGCACAGCGTAAGGGCTGGTATCACCCGGACACCGGAGCCGTTGCCGCGCACCTCGAATGGACGGAAACAACCCGATGATCCTCACCCCTGACACTGTTGCGCTCGTCACCGGCGGCGCCTCCGGCCTTGGCTTGGCCACCACCGGGGAACTCGTCGCCGCCGGCGCCCGCGTGGTGGCCCTCGACCTACCCTCGGCTGATCTACGCGGTCTGCATGAATTCGACGGCGCGGTCAGATTCGTCGGTGCGGACGTGCGCGAAACCGACCAGGTGGGAGCCGCCGTCGACGTCGCCGCGGGCTGGGGCGATCTGCGGATCGTCGTCAACTGCGCCGGGATCGGGGACCCCGCCAAAACGGTGAGTTCGATGGGCCCGCTCGACCTGGAACGGTTTCGCCGTGTCGTCGAAGTCAACCTGATCGGAAGCTTCAACGTCCTTCGCCTCGCCGCGGCCGCCATCGCGGCCACCGAGCCGGTCGACGGGGAACGAGGTGTAATCGTCAACACCGCCTCGGTCGCCGCCTACGACGGTCAGATCGGTCAGGCGTCCTACTCCGCATCCAAGGGTGGCATCGTCGGTATGACGCTCCCGATCGCCCGCGACTTGGCGGACCGGCTGGTCCGGGTCATGACGATCGCGCCCGGAATGTTCGAAACCCCGATCCTCGAGGGACTTACGGGCAGCGCCCGCGCATCGCTCGAAGCCCAGGTTCCACACCCCTCCCGCCTCGGCCGGCCGGCCGAGTACGCCGGCCTGGTCCGCCACATCGTGGAGAACCCCATGCTCAACGGTGAGACGATCCGCCTCGACGGTGCGATCCGGATGGCACCGCGATGACCGTCGAGAACACCCGGGTCGCGCTCGTCACCGGGGCGAGCCGCGGCATCGGTGCCCTGATCGCTCGCACCCTCGCCGAGCGGGGCTGGGATCTGACCGTCAGCGCTCGTCAGCCGGAGGCATTGCAGGGCTTCGCCGAAGCTCTCGCCGGCGACACGGGGCGCCGGATCGTCGCGGTGCCGGCCGACATGTCGGATGAGGCGGCGGTCCATCGGCTCGCTCGCGAGCACGTCGACGCGTTCGGCCGCCTCGATGCGCTCGTCCTCAACGCTGGGATGGGGGCGATCGGGCCGTTCGCGGACTTCCCGCTGCGGCGACTCGACAAGCTCTTCGCCGTCAACGTGCGGTCCGCGTACCAGCTGGTCCAGCAACTGCTGCCGACATTGCGCGCCACCGGGCAGGTGTCGCCGAGGGGGGCTCGTGTGATCGCGATGGCCTCGATGACCGGGATCAGCGCCGAACCCCTCAACTCCGCGTACGGCGCGACCAAGGCCGCCCTGATCTCGCTGTGCGAGACCTTGACCGTCGAGGAGTACACGCACGGCGTCTCCGGCGTTGCCGTGTGCCCGGGCTACGTGGCGACCGACATGACCTCGGCGCTGGCAGACAAGATCGCCCCGGCCGAGATGATCACCGCCGGCGACGTGGCCGACCAGACCGTCGCGATGACCGATCTGGCGCGCACCGTGGTCATTCCGCGGCTGCTGCTGACCAGGCCGGGCCCGAACCTCTGGCACGCATGACAACCAGCGCCGAAGCCTCGGCCTGATCCGGCAAGTCAGAACGACAACCCACCAACAAGGAGATCTCTCGTGACCATCGATGCTGTCATCGTCGACGCCGTCCGGACCGGTGCCGGACGCGGAAAGCAGGGCGGGGCGCTGTCGAGCGTGCATCCCGCCGACCTGCTCTCGCAGACCCTCACCGCCTTGCTCGCCCGCAACGACTTCGATCCGGCCCTGATCGACGATGTGATCGCCGGCTGCGTGTCGCAGACCGGTGAGCAGGCCCTCAACATCGCTCGCACCGCGTCGCTGCGCGCCGGGCTCCCCGAGTCCGTTCCGGGCACCTCTGTCGACCGGCAGTGCGGGAGCAGCCAGCAGGCCGCGCACTTCGCCGCGCAGGGCGTCATCGCCGGTGCGTACGACATCGTCGTCGCGTGCGGCGTCGAGTCGATGAGCCGCATCCCGATGGGGGCGAGCTCCCAGGGGCAGGATCCCACCGTGGGCCCGCTGTCCGACCGATACCCGGACGGGCTGGTCAACCAGGGCGTCTCCGCGGAGCTGATCGCGGCCAAGTGGGGACTCGACCGCGCCACCCTCGACGAGTACTCCGCGCGTTCGCACCGCCTCGCTCATGAAGCGCACCTCGCCGGCCGGTTCGAACGCGAGCTGATCCCGATCACGCTTCCCGACGGCTCGATCCACCACACCGACGAGACCCTGCGCGCAAGCACCACCGCAGAAGGTCTCGCCGGCCTCGAGCCGTCCTTCGCGCGACCGGAGTTCGAGGAACGGTTCCCCCAGATCAACTGGTCGATCACGCCGGGCAACTCGTCACCGCTCACCGACGCCGCGTCCGCGGTCCTGATCATGTCGGAGACGAAGGCGGCCGAGCTCGGACTGACCCCCCGTGCCCGTTTCCATTCCTTCGCGGTCACGGGCAGCGATCCCCTCTACATGCTCACCGGGGTCATTCCGGCCACGCGTAAGGTCCTCGAACGTAGCGGCCTGGGCATCGACGACATCGACACCTACGAGGTCAACGAAGCGTTCGCGCCGGTTCCGTTGTGCTGGGAAAAGGATCTCGGCAGCGATCCGAAGAAGCTCAATCCGAGCGGCGGAGCGATCGCGCTCGGCCACGCCCTCGGCGCCTCGGGCGCCCGGTTGTTGACCACGATGGTCGGAAACCTCGAACACACCGGTGGACGTTACGGCCTGCAGACGATGTGCGAGGGTGGCGGCATGGCCAACGCCACGATCATCGAACGTCTCTGACCCCCTGGACATGACTGTGGGCCCCTCCCGTCGGAGGGGCCCACAGTCATGTGCAGGGGGTCAGACCGCCGGCTCGAAATGCGAGATGTCGAGGATCTGTCCGGTGCGCTCCTCAGCCCATACTGCCCGCACGCGTGAGCCGGACGGCAGCTGCGCCCGGATGCCCGCGGGATCGGAGAAGTCCAGTCCGACGATGTAGTGCATCAGCAGGGTGTCGGCGCCGTCGAGGCGGATGCCTCCGATGGCGTACGGAGCCTTCGGGCCCCCGCGAAAACCCTGCCACACCACGGTGTACACCTCGAGGTCGCCCTCGCCGCTGAGTTCGACCCACTGGTCGTTGCGTTCGAACGAGTCCTCGCAGTATGCCTGGGGCGGGACGTACACCTTGGTCGACTTCGCTCCGGTGTTGGCGAGGATCTTCTTCTCGCGCAGCCCCTGCATGAACCGGCCCCAGGTGGCGCCGAGGTGGATGTCGTAGTCGAGGTCCCAGTGCACGGGAGTCGTGGTCACGGCCTGGTCGATGGTGCTGGTGGTCTCGCTCATGATGCGCGCTCCTCGGTGGATCGTTCGAATACTGCCAAGTTCTCGAATTGGAAGAAGGTTCCTCCGGTGCCGTGGGCCAGTCCGGTGCGGGCGCCGTCGACGCGGATCTCCTCCGGTGCGTCACCCATCACCTGCCAGGCCACGTAGACGTACGGTGCGAGCTCGCCCGCCACGCCGGCGTTGGTGCACTTCGGCCCACCGGAAAGATTGATCGGCAGGCTGCCACCGCGACGGCTCTCCGGCGACTTGATGAGATCGATGCCCGTTCCGGGAGCGCACAACTGAAGAGCCTCGAGCTGCATCGGCTGCATGTGCGCGTAGGGAGCGAAGACCTCGACCACGTCGAACTCGCGATACGGATCGCGGATGCCGGCCTTCGCGTACACCCGTCGAGCGAGCATCGCGAGGTTTTCCATCGCACCGAAGTCGCCCTTGCCGCCGCCGAGGTACGGATCCCCCGAGGTACCCATCGCCCGGATCACCGCGGGTGTGGTCTTGAGCGAGCGCGCGGATTCGTCGGAGGTCACCAGCATCGCGCACGCCGAGGTCGACACCGGGCACACCATCGGCTGGGTGAGCGGCGACGACAGCGGTGTACCGCCGACGACGTCATCGATCGTCAGGGTGTAGCGCAGGTGAGCGTAGGGATTGCGGGAGGCCTTTTGGTGGTCGGCGACCGCGACGGCCGCGAGATCGGCGGTGGTGATGCCGTGCCGCGCCTGGTATGCGCTGGCGGCGAACGCACCCATGTGGAACCCGCCCATCCCGAGGGGCTGCTCGACGACCATCGGGGAGTTGGTGTTGATCGCGGACTGCAGGTCCTGCACGCCGTAGAACGTCGGGCCTCCGAGCACCAGTACCCGCGCGTGGGTACCGGCACCGACCATGCGCGCTGCGACCTGCATCAGGTTTCCGCCGGTGGTGCCGCCGGTGTTGACCACGGTCAGCGGGATGTTCGCGCCGAGACCGAGGAACTTCGAGCGGTGCTTGCCGCCGAGTACGGTGCCCTCGAACCCGTCGATGTTGCCGACCACGATGGCGTCGATGCTGTCCGGTGTTGCGCCGGCGTGTTCGAGGGTCCGCCACGCAGCCTGCTGGCACAACTCGATGTACGAGAATTGTTGTTTGCGTGGTGATGTGGCCTCGGTGATACCTACACCGGCCACTACTGCATGTCGAGCCATCTCATACTCCCTGTACGACGAGGACGGTGCTGTCGAGGGCGACAGCACCGGTGACGGTGTCGACCGAATGCACCACCGCGGTCGTGTCGGCGGGCGCGTCGTCGAGTCGGTCGAGCGCGTCCGCGAGTCGCGCGGCGCCGTTGGCCAGGCCGGGATACACACCGGCCGCAGCACCCCAGGCGTTGATTCGGTCGGCAGCCAGCCCGCCGAGGCTCAGGGCTTCGAGCAGAGGTTGGTACATGCTGGCGGTGGGGGCCGTGAATTCGACGAGATCGACCTGCTCGGCGGCGTTGGTGATGCCCGCGTTGCGGTACGCCGTCGCGGCTGCGTGGCGAGTCGAGGCGCCGACGTCGGTCAGCCACTGCGTGCCGCTCAGGTAGCTGCCGGTGCCACGCCCGAAACCGGTGAGGAGGGCGTTGCGGCCGGGCAGACGCGCCGCGCGCGCGGGCGAAGCGAGGACGATGGCGACCGCGCCGGTGCTGTGCGCGGGCAGCATGAGTTCGGTGAGGGCGCCGTTCGCGCGCGGTGCGGCAAGGACATCGGTGCCGGTGACGTGCTCGTGGCGGGCCGACCGGATGTGACCGACCGACTTGTTGATCTCGGCTGCGGCGAGGTCGGCCAGCTCGGCGAGGGTGGCGTTGTTCTTGAGCGCCCATGCGGTGTGCAGCGCGTACGTCGCTTCTGTGGTCAGACCCACCGGGCGGGCGAAGTGCGGGTCGAACGCCAGGTTCGAGATCTGTTCGATGAACGCACGCCGCTCGACCCCGCGGCTGGCGGTCTCCGGATTGTAGACGCCGACGGCGACAGCCACCTCCACCTCACCCGAGGCGATCGCCTCCGCTGCTGCGATGATCGCTGTTCCCGAGTCGGATTCGAGACGGTACGCGTCGGACAGGTAGCCGCCGGAGGCGGAATTGGTCATGCCGGCGGAGATGCTGCGGCCGTCGAAGATGTCCATGGATGCGGTCACCGAGAGGCCGATGTCCTGCTTGCGCAGGGCCGCCTCGCCGAGAGCTCGCGAGACCACGTCGTAGACGAGTTCGTCGAGGACGGCATCGTGTTCAGGGAGGAACGGCGTCGCGGCCAGGCCCACCACGGCTACTGGTGTCGCGCGCCCACCCTCTGATCCGGTCACTGTCATGGGTAGTCGATCCTTCCGAGAGTCAATGAGTGAGAGGTTGCGAACCGGATCAGTCGAGGAACCGATAGACCACGATCGCCACGCACGCCGGCTTCGGTGCTCCCTCGCGTTCGACCACTGCCTCGATCGTGACCTGGACGCCACCGGCAACCTTGTTCGCCGAGGTGATGGTGGAGGACAACCTGATCCGCGAATCCACCGGCACGGGTGCCGGGAATCGAACCTTCTCGAGCCCGTAGTTGACCACCGAGGACGCCCCGGGCACCGACAATGCGTCGGCAACCAGCGGGCCGATCACCGACAGGGTCAGGTAGCCGTGCGCGATGGTGCTGCCGTACGGTCCGGTCTCCGCTCGTTCGGCATCGACGTGAATCCACTGGTGATCGCCCGTGGCGTGGGCGAAGGTGTCGATGCACTGCTGGTCGACGACCATCCACTCCGTGACGGGCAGCGAGGCCCCCACCGCACTCACCAGGTCGTTCGGCGTGGCGAAGACCACCGGGGATGTAGTCATTTCTTCGTCTCCGATCCGTTGTCTCGTCCGCCGACGGTAGTGAGAACGAACCGGGTCCGGTTGTCGCAGTCTGCGCCACAGTGCACGTGTGTCAGAGCGCGACATCCGACCACGCTGGATCCGTGTGAGAGTCGGGACGACATCGCTTACAGAAGGATTCGAGCCGAATGACTGACACGCCCACCGCCGCCGCGGCCTCCGCCGGCCATCCCGTCACCGAGGGCAGTCTGGCTGCATGTGTAGCCGACTTCCTGTCCGCCCACGATCCGGCTACCACGCCCCGGATCGGGTTTCTCCGCGCGAGATTCGATGCAGGCCTGGCGTGGGTACAGTATCCGGTCGGCTGTGGCGGCCTCGGTCTCGACGTCGCCGCTCAGTCGATTGTCGATGCCGCGCTCGAGGCTGCGGGCGCCCCGGACAACGCGCCGCACCGCAACGTGATCGGACTGGGCATGGCAGCGCCGACGATTCTCGCCCACGGCACCCTGGAGCAGCAGCGACAGTGGCTGCGGCCGCTGTGGACGGGTGAAGAAATCTGGTGCCAGCTCTTCAGTGAACCGTCCGCCGGCTCCGATCTCGCATCACTGGCAACCAGGGCTGTTGCCGACGGTACCGACTGGGTCGTCAACGGGCAGAAGGTCTGGACATCGCTGGCCCACGAAGCGCGGTGGGCCCTGCTCATCGCCCGCACCGATCCCACCGTGCCCAAGCACCGCGGTCTGACCTACTTCGTGTGCGACATGCGCTCACCGGGCGTCGATGTTCGGGCGTTGCGTCAGCTCACCGGCGAAGCGGAATTCAACGAGGTGTTCCTCGACAACGTCCGGGTGCCGGACCGAAACCGACTCGGTGAGGTGGGCGCCGGGTGGAAGGTCACCCAGTCGACGCTGATGAACGAACGCGTCGCCATCGGAGCCGGGACCGCGCCGCGAGAAGGCGGGCCGATCGGGTTCCTCGCCGACCTCTGGCGCCAGGACACGACCCATCGCACGATCGGATCGTTCGACCGATTGCTGCAGCTGTGGGTCGAAGCCGAGACCATGCGACTGACCACCGAACGCCTCCGTCAACAGGCGGTGACGGGGACCCCGGGACCCGAAGGGTCCGGGTCCAAGCTCGCGTACTCGCAGCTCGCGCAGCGAGTGTCGAGTCTCGAACTCGACGTCCTCGCCGACCGGGGACTCCGGTTCGACGACTGGACGTTCCGCCGTCCCAACCTCGACGAGGAACACAGTCGCCCCGCGGGATACCGATTCCTGCGCACCAAGGGCAATTCGATCGAAGGGGGCACCTCGGAGATCATGCGCAACATCATCGCCGAACGAATCCTGGGACTGCCCGCAGAAAGCCGCACCGACACCACCACCGCATGGAACGAGCTGCCCCGATGACCACCACCAGTACTGAGCGACCGGCAACCGATCTCCTCTACTCCGAGCAGGAGGAGTTTCTTCGCGAGACCGTCCGAGACGTTCTGAACAAGGGCTGTGACTGGACCGCCGTCCTTGCCCTCACCGAGTCCGAAAGTTCCCTCGACCGCACCCTGTGGCGCACCCTCGCCGCCGACGTCGGCGGCGCCGCACTGGCGCTACCCGAGGACGTCGGCGGCGCTGGCGCGAGCTGGCGTGAGACCGCCGTATTGCTCGAGGAGCTGGGTCGTTCCATCGCCCCGGTGCCCTACCTGGGCAGCGCAGGTGTCGCGACCGTCTACGCCCAACAGATCGGTGCCGCCGACCTGCTGACGAAGCTGGCCGCCGGAGACATGATCGCCGCGGTGGCGGTACCGGCCGGCGCGCCGTGGTTCCGCCCGCTGGAACCGACCGTCACGGTCACCGACTCCACCCTCACCGGTGCCGTGGCGACCGTCGCAGACGCCTCCGCGGCGGACACACTGCTCGTGCCCGTCGGTGAGGACACCTATCTGGTGGAGGTGGCCGCGGCCGGCGTCCGGTGCACCCCGGTGGTGTCCCTCGACGAGACCCGGCCCCTGGTCGACATCGAGTTCAACGCAGCACCAGGCCGGCGTCTGGAGAGTTCTCGGCCGGCCGGCGCCGCAACCGCGGCAGCGCTGCGGGCGGGCGCCGCGCTCCTGGCATCCGAACAGCTCGGCCTCGCCGAGCACTGCCTCGCAGCCACCGTCGAGTACCTCGGCGTGCGCCGTCAGTTCGGTCGGGTTCTCGGTTCGTACCAGGCTCTCAAGCACCGTCTCGCCGATTTGTGGGTCCAGATCAACCAGGCCCGGGCCGCCGCGCGGTACGCCGCGCACTGCCTCGCCACCGGCAGTGACGACCTCGATGTCGCTGCTGCCGTCGCACACTCGTGGTGCTCGGAGGTCGCTGTGCACGCGGCGGAAGAGTACGTGCAGCTGCACGGCGGTATCGGATTCACCTGGGAGCATCCCGCCCACCTGTACCTCAAGCGCGCCAAGAGCTCGATGCTGATGTTCGGTGGCCCGGACGTGCACCGAACCCATCTGGCGGGCCTGATCGACCTTCCCTTTCCGACGGTGGAGAACATCCGATGACCGACCTGACCGGACGCGTCGCCGTGGTGACGGGCGGAAACGGCGGCATCGGGCTGGGCCTGGCCGAAGGCCTGGCCGCGGCCGGGGCCGACGTCGCGATCTGGGCGCGCAACGTCGAACGCAGCGCCGCCGCCGTCGAGGCCCTGCGCGGCCGCGGTGTCCGCGCCGAAGCCATCGCGTGTGATGTCGGCAGCGAAGACGATGTGCGTCGTGCCGTTGCCGACACCGTCGAACGGATGGGCCGGATCGACATCCTGATGGCCAACGCCGGGATCGCCGACGAGAAGCCGTATCTGGAGACCTCGTTGGACGACTGGCAGCGGGTGATTCGCACCAACCTCGACGGGACGTTCCTCACGACCCGGGAAGTGGGCCGCTACCTCGTCGAGCGCGGCGAAGGCGGCGCGATGGTCATCGTCTCATCCACTATTACCCGCTACGGCAGTGCGGGCCAGGCCGCCTACGCCGCCAGCAAATCCGGAACCAGCTCCATCGGCCGCACCCTCGCCGTGGAGTTCGCCCGGCACCGGATCCGTTGCAACATCCTTATCCCCGGCTGGGTGGCCACGCCGATGAACGAACACCTGCGAGAGAACGAGCGGTTCGTCGAGGCGACCACCAGACGAACACCTGTTCGACGCTGGGCCAATCCTGAGGAATTCCATTCCGTAGCAGCGTTTCTCGCCGACCCTACGGTGACGTTCCACACCGGCAACGAAGTCGTCGTCGACGGCGGCTACACCATCTTCTGATCAACTGTGCAAGGAGCCATCGAATGAACCTGACCTGTGACTTCTCAGCCAGGACCGTGCTCGTCACCGGAGCGGCCCAGGGCATCGGCAAAGCGATCGCCGAATACTTCCGCACTGCCGGAGCGCGCGTCGCGGTCGCCGACCGCGACGCCACTGAACTGGAGAAGGCGTGGGGCTCGCCGTCGGCAACCGTGCTCCCGGTGGCCATGGACGTAGCCGACCCGGCATCGGTGGCGTCCGGGGTCGGCATCGTCGTCGACACCTGGGGATCGGTGGACGTGGCCGTCAACAACGCCGGGATCGCCCGCGACGCGGTGGTGTGGAAGCTGACCGACGACCAGTGGAAGGCCGTGCTCGACGTCCACCTCGGCGGGACCTTCAACGTCACCCGTGCCGTGGTGCCGCACATGCGCAACGCCGGCTTCGGCCGGATCGTCAACGTGACGTCCTACACCGGCATGCACGGCAACGTCGGGCAGGCCAACTACGCGGCAGCCAAGGGCGGCATCATCGCCTTCACCAAGACCGTCGCCAAGGAGACCGCACGATTCGGCATCACGGCGAATGCCATCTCGCCGAACGCCGCGACCGCGATGGTGGCAGCGATCCCGGCCGACCGCCTCGCCGAGATGACCGAGTCGGTGCCATTGGGGCGGTTCGCCGACCCCTGCGAGATGGCCGCCGCGGTCGCATTCCTGGCCTCGGAGGAAGCGAGCTACATCACCGGTATGGTCCTGCCCGTCGACGGTGGCGTGTCGATGTAGCCGGTCTCGGCGACACACGCATCGGGGCGGCGGGCTGGAACTGTACAGTTCCAGCCCGCCGCCCCGATGCGTGTTGCTGCGACGGTGTCCGTCAGTTTCCGACTGCGGGCGGTATGTCGAGCAGGTGCCCCATCCGGTCCCGTTTGGTGCGCAGGTAGGCAACGTTCTCCGGTGTGGTGTGCACCGGCAGCTGGACCCGTTCGGCGATCTCGAGACCGTAACCGTCGAGCCCGGTGTACTTGTCGGGGTTGTTGGTGATCAGCCGCATCCGGCGCACGCCGAGGTCGACGAGAATTTCCGCGCCGACGCGATAGTCCCGGCTGTCGACGGGCAACCCCAGGGCCTCGTTGGCCTCGACCGTGTCCGCGCCCCGCTCTTGCAGGGTGTAGGCGCGGAGTTTGTGGCCGAGCCCGATCCCGCGGCCCTCGTGGCCGCGCAGATACACCAGTACCCCAACCCCTTCCGCCGCGATCCGGCGCATCGATTCGCGGAACTGGACACCGCAGTCACAGCGCAGTGATCCGGCGAGATCGCCGGTGAGACATTCGCTGTGCACGCGCACGAGGACTCCCGCGGGATTGTTCGTGTACGCGTTCAGGTTCCCGACCGTCAGCGCGAGGTGCTCGGTTCCGTCGTTGGTGGCCCGGTAGGCGTGCGCCCGGAACAGGCCGAACTCGGTCGGCAGCTCCGCGCTCCCGGTGGCAACGACCGAGTTCGCGTGTTCTCGCCGGTATCGGATGAGGTCGGCGATGGTGATCTTGACCAGCTGGTGCGCGTGGACGAAGTCGTCGAGCGATCGGCCGGCGCGCATCGCACCGGAGTCCTCGACGATCTCACCGATCACTCCGACTGTCGGTAGCCCCGCGAGCGTCAGCAGGTCGACCGCCGCCTCGGTGTGCCCGGCGCGTTCGAGAACGCCCCCGGCCCGAGCGACGAGGGGGAACACGTGTCCCGGTCGACGCAGGTCTGTGGCGTGGCAGTCGGGATCGGCGAGGGCTCGAAGAGTTCGGGCTCGGTCGGCCGCCGACACCCCGCTCGTGGTGTCGATGTGGTCGACCGTGACGGTGAATGCCGTGTGATGGGAGTCGGTGTTCTCGCCGACCATCTGGGGCAGCTGCAGCCTCTCGGCGCGCGCAGCGGACATCGGGGCACAGAGTATGCCGGTGCTGTGCCGGACCATGAACGCGACCTGGTCCGTGGTGATGGTGGCCGCGCAGCCGATGAGATCACCTTCGTTCTCGCGGCCGGGGTCGTCCACCACCACCACCATCCGGCCGGCGCGAAGTTCGTCCAGTGCCGTCTCGATCGTCGATATCGTCACGGTGATCTCCTTTTCGGACAGGGGAATGCTGAGATTTGGTCAGTTCCGACCGGCGACTCGGGCAGGGGTGAAGGTCCGGTCGTAGTAGACGACCGGCGCGCGATCACCGAGCCCGACCGACACGACCTCGCCGACGAGGATGGTGTGGTCGCCCCCGGGGTAGCGAGCGTGCGCCCGGCACTCGAGAACGACGGGTGCATCCGCGAGGTGTGGCAGTCCCGACGCGTGTGGAGTGAAGTCGTTTCCGGCGAACTTGTCGGCACCGCGTATGGCGAACCGTCGCACGATTGCCTCGTGTTCCATCCCGGCGATGTGGATCAGCCAGGTGTCCGCGCGTTCGAAGCCGTCGTGGCACTCGGCGCCGGTGGCAAGGCAGACCAGGACCAACTGTGGATCCATCGACACCGAGCAGAACGAGCTGGCGGTGAAACCGCGCTGACGGCCCTCCTCGTCCACCGTGGTGACGATGGTGACGCCACTGGGGAATCGTGCCATCGCCTCGCGGAAGGCGGGGGAGGCTGTGAGATCGGCGGTCATGAGGGGCCTCGATTCGTAGTGCTGCGGTGACTGAGGTCACTGTATGGAGCGCACGCGAAGGGAGGTTGTCGCAGATCGGGACAGCGCGCCGAGGCGGCGGAGCAAATCGCGACATCCGGTGCAGAGACAGTCTGCCTACTCACTGTTGACGCCATGTCAGTAGCTTGGCATCATGGACGTGTCCCCCACCACAGCCCGTCCAGGGCTGTGGTGGCCGACGTCTCGAACGGCATGCGCCCACGGACTCTCGAGCCCAGGCCGAAAGAAAGGACTTCCGCCTTGTCCCTCGACGACCGCACCCGTACCTTGCTGCGCGAACGAGAGCTCTTCCTCGAAGGCGCGGACCCGGCCGAACGCGGCATCGTGCGCAAGGAGATCGCACAGTCCTGGAAGCGTTCGCTGATGTATGGGCTCGAGCCGGAGCGCTCCCGGCCCACTTTTCGTTCGGAGCTGCAGTCCTCGGAGCAGCTGCTGTCGGTGGCCGTCCCGGTGATCGAGTCCAAGCGCGGTGCACTCGTCGACTCGTCGAGCAGCCTGGCACTGACCGATGCCAGCGGTTGGGTTCTCGCGAGGTGGGTCGAGGACAGCCGTTTCTCCAGGCGCCTGGACCGGCACGACGTGTTGCCCGGCTACTCCTTCGCCGAAACCACCGTCGGCACCAACAGCGGCGGAATGGTCCTCGAAACCGGACGTCCGGCGCTCGTTGCCGGCCCGGAGCACTTCTTCGAGGAATCCCTCCAGCTGACCTGCGCCGGCGCGCCGATCCACCATCCCCTCACCAAGCGGCTGATCGGCACGTTGAATCTGACCTGCCGATACAGCGACACCAACCCCATCATGTTGTCGTGGGTGTGCGAGGTTGCCACCCAGATCGAAAAGGTGCTGGCCACCACTGCACACCGTCGGGAACAGCTTCTGTTCGAGGCCTTTCTGGCGGACAACCGCGACAGCAGACACGCGGTGATCTGTCTCGACGAGCAGACCATCATCAGCAACGCCGCCGCTGCCCGGATCCTCGGACCGTCCGATCAGGCGATCCTGTGGGAGCACGCGGCCCGGACCCTGCGATCCGGGACTGATGCGGCCGCCGAGAAGACGGTCTCGCTCGCGGACGGAGCCGCGGTGGGCGTCGATGTGGTGCCGGTGACCGACGGCCCCGCCACGGTCGGTGCCCTGCTTCGCCTCAAGATCAGCAGCCACCCCTCCCGCAGCGCGCGCTCGCAGGAACCGGTCCCGGCGCTGGGAGATCTCGTCGGACACTCCCCGGCGTGGCGCGCGATGTGCCACGCGGTGACCGACACAGGCACCCCCGCACTGCTCCTGACCGGTGAACCCGGAGTCGGAAAGTTCGCGGTGGCCCGGGCGTTGGCGGACGAGTCCGACACCGCCGTCGTCGACGCCCTGGCGCCCTCGACGACGAGCCCGGACTGGAACACCCGCGTCGGCGATGCCATCGACCGGGCACCGTCGCTGCTGATCCTGCGGCACCTCGAGACCCTCGACTCCGATGCGCTCCGCACGACGGCGAGCGCCGTCGCCGCCGCTCGCGCCCGGCAGATCCGAGTCGTCGCAACGACGAGCGCACCGACCCCCGCGCTCTCACAACTGGTGGAATGGTTCGACCGAGTGGTCGAGGTCCCCTCGCTCGCCGACCGCGCCGGTGACCTTCCGTTGCTGCTCGAGACCATCAGCCGGCGCTACAGCCAGCCCGGTGAAAGAGTCCACTGGATGCCCGACGCGGTCCAGGCACTCGGCCGCATCGACTGGGATCGCAACGTGGCCGGGCTCGACACGCTCGTGCGCGAACTCGTCGCCGGCCGCAATCGTCGGTACATCGGCGCGCAGGACCTACCGATCGAACACCGCGTGCAGGCGTCCCGCCGGCAGCTTCAGGGCCTCGAACAACTCGAGGCCAAGGCGATCATGAATGCGCTTCGCGACGCCGGCGGCAACAAGCGCCTGGCCGCCGATCGGCTCGGGATCGCGCGCTCCACCCTGTACCGGAAGGTCCGGGCGCTGGGCATCGACATCGACTCCGCCAACTTCTGATATCGGCTGCTCGGGTGACCGGGCGGTGGCGCAGGTTGCGACATCCACCACCCAGTCACGAGGCACACACTCGAACCATGGTGTCTCATTCGACAGAAACTCAGCTGGACGCGTCGCTGCCGCTCATCGCCGACGAGGAGGAAACCCTCCTGCGGGCCACAGTTGCCCGTATCGTCGCCAAGTACGGACACGACTACTACCAGAAATGCTCGGCAACCGGCGAACCGATGCAGGCCCTGTGGGACGAACTCGGCCGCAACGGCTACCTCGGCCTCAACATCGCCGAAGAATACGGCGGCAGCGGTGCCGGCCTGACCCAGCAGGCGATCGTCAGCGAGGAGCTCGCGGCCGGCGGCTGCCCGGAGCTGGCCATGGTGCTCTCTCAGGGCATCGCAGGCAGCGTCTTCGGACGACACGGAACCGAGGAACAGAAGCGGCAGTACCTTCCCGGAATTGCTAGCGGCGAAAAGAAATTCGTCTTCGCGCTGACCGAGCCGGACGCCGGCTCGAACTCACACAACGTCTCCACCACCGCCACCCGCGACGGCGACGACTACATCGTCAAGGGCACCAAGTACTACATCTCCGGTGTCGATCACTGTGACCACTTCCTCCTCGTGGCCCGGACCGGAACCGACGAGAAGACCGGCCGAGGCCTGCTGACACTGTTCGTCGTGGACCCGGACGTCGAGGGACTGACCCGGGAACTCATCCCCACAGCACTGTCCGCCCCCGAGCGCCAATTCACGCTTTTCTTCGACAACGTACGCATCCCCGCCGATCGGGTCGTCGGCGAGGTCGACAAGGGCCTGATGCCCTTGTTCGACGGCCTCAACCCCGAACGGGTACTCAGTGCCGTGATCTGCACCGGCATTGCCCGCTACGCCATCGACAAGGCCTGCCGCTACGTCAAGGAACGCACCGTGTGGGGAACGGCGCCGATCGGCGCCTACCAGGCAGTGCAGCATCCCCTGGCCGCCGCCAAGATCGAGCTGGAGGCGGCCCGCGGCATGACGTGGAAGGCGGCTGCCCTTTTCGACGCCGGGCTGCCCGCCGGTGAGGCCGCGAACATGGCCAAGTACCTCGCCTCCAAGGCCGGGCACCACGCCCTCGATACCGCCATCCAGGTGCACGGCGGCAACGGCCTGGCCCACGAGTACGGGCTCGCCGACCTGTGGTCGATCGTGCGCCTGCAGCAGATCGCACCGGTGTCCTCGGAGATGGTCCTCAATCACATCGCCCAGCACACCCTCGGCCTGCCGCGCTCCTACTGACCCCGAAAGGCTTCACGCCCGATGACCACTGCAGTCAAGGAGCTGGACCCCGGCCTGGCCGGCCGCCAGCTGCCCGGTGACACCACCACCATCTCCCGTCACCAGTCCGCGATCACCGATCACGCACTGCACGCCGCCGCGGATCCCGACGCGGGTGAGTACGCCCACTCGATCTGGTTTCTCATCATCGCCTTGCGCGGCATGGGCATCAGCGTCGACGAGTTGTGCGCCCTGGCGGACAAACGAGAAGGCGACACCCTCCTGTTCGGCACCTGCGGTATCGACCAGCATCAGCCGCTGTCGGTGGGCCATACCTATCGGACAACTGCGTCCATCGACAGTGTTTCCCGCCGGACCACCCGAGACGGATCGATTCTCGACAGTCTCACCGTGACGGTGACCTTGTTCGACACCACCGTACCGACCGACGCTGTCGGCACGGTTACCAGTGTCTACCTGTTCAAGAGAGGGCAGAACTGATGTCCACCAACGAGATCGCGCCCGGCTACATCATCCCGTCCTTCGTGGTGGACCCGGTCAACGGTGAACACATCCGGCAGATCGCACTGGTCCTCGACGATCCCAACCCCATCCACTTCGATCTCGACGCCGTCGCTGCAGCTGGCATGGGGGACCGGGAGATCAATCAGGGCGGTTCGACGATGGCCTACATCATCGACATGATCACGTCATGGGCCGGCGCCAGATCAGCCCTCCAGCGCATCAAGTGCCGATTCCGCGACAATGTCCGCGCGGGTGACGCAGTTACTGCGGGAGGCACCGTGCTCGAGGTGATGGGTGCCGGCGACTCGCGCCGCGTGCTCTGCGACGTGTGGGTCGACCGCGGCGACGGCACCCGCGTCATCGACGGCACGGTTGTCGTCGCCGTCCCCGAGGATTGAGTCCACTCGGGGTATCGATCCGGAACGAGGGGATGAGGGTGGTGCACATCGTGCACCACCCTCATTCGCTGGTTCCGGGGACCTTCGGGCTCAGCGAAACATCCGCTTGAGTTCAGGCTTGTTGATCTTGTTGTTCCCGGTGCGCGGCAGCGCGGAGACCATCTCGATCCGGCGGGGGCGGGAAAGACCTTTCAGGTCGGGGTGCTGCTGACAGAATTCCGCGATATCGGCCATCGTTACTCCCTCGTGGGATGCGACGACGATAGCTGTCACCTGCTCGACCCAGCGCTCGTGTGGTGTCCCGATGACCGCGACCTCGGCGACATCAGGGGAGGACGCCAGGTAGTTCTCGACCATCTGCGGGTAGACGTTCTCCCCGCCGCTGATGATCATGTCGTCGATCCGCTCGACGTACTCGAGCTGGCCGTCGGGTCGAATCCGCATCAGGTCGCCGGTGCGGAACCAACCGTCCACGAACCGCTCGGCATCGGCGTCGGGGCGTTTCCAGTAGCCCGGTGTGACCGCGTCACCCCGCACCTGCAGTTCACCGATCTCGTCGCTGCCCTGGGCGATACGTTGCTGGGTGGTCGGGTCGACGAGCTGCCACTGCACCACCTGTTCGAGCGGCCGCCCCAGGCACACCGGCAGCGGGTTCTCCCCGATCCGTTCGCATGCGGCCAGCCCGTTCTGCTCCGTCTGGCCGTAGATGTTGATCACCGAGCCGATGCCGGTTGCCTCACGGAACCGTCGCAGCGGACCCTCCGGCAGGCCCGACCCACCGACCGCGCAGATCCGTACACTGCTCAACTGCGTCGGCTGCGCACCGCTCATCCGGTTGGCCACATCGATGGCCATGGTCGGCACCAGCGCCACATAACTCGGTGACCAGCGCCGGGCCAGATCCACCCACCCGAGCGGATCCCACTTCGCCATCAACGTGACCGACCCGCCCGCGAGCAGGATCGGAAGGGAGATCAGCTGCAAGCCTCCGACATGGAAAAGAGGCGTGCACACCAATGCGCTGTCGTCCGCGGTGAGGCCGAAGACGTCGATGGTGGCGTCGACGGCGACTCCTGTCGTCCGGTGAGTTTGACGAACACCCTTCGGGGTGCCGGTCGATCCGCTGGTGTACATCAGCAGCGCCTCGTCCCCGTCGAGACGAGGAACGATCTCGTGGCGCTCGGACAACGTCATCACGTCGTGCCACGTCCAGCTCGCACCGGCGGTGACGGCGTTCGGCCCCACGGCCAGGATCCGCTCCGCGCCGCGAAGGCCGTCGCACACGTCCTGAATCAGCTCGACCTCACTGTCGGCAACCACGATCAACGACGGGTCCGAGTCTTCGACAGCGTGCCGGAGGGGTCCTCTCGGTACCGACAGGTTGTACGGCACCGCAATCGCGCCCGCCATCCAGATCCCCAGGAGAAGCGGAAAGGACTCGAGGCGGTTGGAGGCGTAAATCCCGACCCGATCGCCAGGTGCGACACCGACAGAGTCGAGAAAGGCCGAGAACCGCCTCGAGACGGCGACGAACTGATCGAACGTCAGCTCGTCACCGCCGAATCGGACTGCGACCGCGTCGGGCCGTCGCGCTGCGACGCGGACGAGGACGTTGGAAAGGTTCACGTGCATCCTTCGTCAGAAGTAATGGTCCGGACGCCGACCGGCACGGAAGTTGCCGAATCAGCCTATGGCGTAGAAGTACACCCCCGATTCCGGCTGGATGATGTCGCAATCGAGAACACCTCGGTGACTGTCCCGAAACGCGACAACCTCGACCGCGCATCCGCGCAGAGAATGTGTCGTACGACACACCACCTGTACTAGTAGAGGAGACATTGTGGGTCGAGTAGAAGACAAGGTCGCCCTGATCACCGGGGCGGCGCGCGGCCAAGGGCGTGCACACGCGATCCGTCTGGCCGAGGAGGGAGCCGACATCATCGCGGTCGACGTCCCCAACGACATCATCGACATCGGGTACTCGACCGGGACCGCCGAGGAACTCGCCGAGACCGCCCGGTTCGTCGAGAAGCTGGGTCGTCGCGTCCTCACCGTCGAGGTCGACGTCCGTGACGCCGAGGCCTTGACGAACGGTGTCGACGGGGCCGTCGCCCAACTCGGCCGACTCGACATCGTCTCTGCCAACGCCGGCATCGCGAGCAACCCCCACCTGGCGCACGAGATCCCCGAAGCGACCTGGCAGCAGATGCTCGACATCAACCTCACCGGTGTCTGGCATACGGCCAAGGCCGCCATTTCCCACCTCATCGACGGTGGGCGCGGGGGAGCGATCGTACTGACGAGTTCGGCTGCGGGATTGAAGGGCTACGCCCACATCGCCCACTACGTCTCGGCCAAGCACGGCGTCGTCGGTCTCATGCGCAGCCTCGCAAACGAACTCGCCCCGCACAGCATCCGGGTGAACTCGATCCACCCGACCCAGGTGGACACCCCGATGATCCAGAACGAAGGCACCTACCGGATCTTCCGCCCCGATCTCGAGGCGCCGACCCGCGAGGATTTCGAACCGGCGTCGGCGTCGACAAATGCCCTTCCGGTCCCGTGGGTCGAATCGCGGGACGTCAGCAACGCCCTGTTGTTCCTCGTCTCCGACGAAGCCCGGTACATCACCGGTGTCGCCCTGCCCGTCGATGCGGGATGCCTGATCAAGTGACACAGACCTGCCACGGGCCCCTCGCCGGAATCCGAGTCCTCGAACTCGCCGGCCTGGGGCCCGCCCCACATGCGGCACTCATGCTCGCCGACCTCGGCGCCGACGTTGTCCGGGTCCAGCGTCCGGGCCCCGCGGCAGACCTGGCGCAGGACCCGACGCTGCGCGGACGCCGGATCGTGACCGCCAACCTGAAGGACCCGAAGGATCTCGACCAGGTCCGCGCGCTCGCACTGAAGGCCGACATCCTGATCGAGGGATTCAGGCCTGGAGTCGCCGAACGCCTGGGTCTGGGCCCGGACCGCCTCTCGAGCGACAACCCGGGTCTGATCTACGGTCGGATGACCGGTTGGGGACAAGATGGTCCCTGGGCCGCCAAGCCCGGTCACGACATCAACTTCATCGCCGCCGCCGGTGTACTGAACGCCATCGGACCGGCCGGCGGGCCGCCACTGCCACCGTTGAACCTCGTCGGCGACTTCGGTGGCGGCTCGATGTTCCTGATCGCCGGCTTGCTCGCCGCGCTCGTCGAGCGCACACGTTCCGGCCAGGGACAGGTGATGGACGCGGCGATGCTCGACGGACCTTGACCCTCGCGCACTCGGTGTGGGCGATGCGGGCCAGCGGGGACTGGACCGACGAACGGGGATCGAACGTCCTCGACGGCGGAGCACCGTATTACGACTGCTACCGCACCGCCGACGGCGGGTACATGGCCGTCGGCGCGATCGAGCCGCAGTTCTACCAGGCGTTGCTCGACGGACTGGGCATCGAAGGGACACCGGACCAAAACGATCGGTCCCGGTGGCCGGAACTACGTGATGCGATCGCAGCCGCGTTTGCGACCAAGACCCGCGACGAGTGGGAAACGGTCTTCGACGCGCTCGATGCGTGTGTGACCCCGGTGCTGGCGTTCGATGAGGTGGCCCGACATCCGCAGGTCGCACACCGCGAAGCGCTGGGCGAACTCGACGGTGTACTGCAACCAGGTGCTGCGCCACGTTTGTCGCGGACGCCGAATCGACCGGCACCCGCTGCGGCCGTGGCCACGGACCTCGACTCCATCTGGTAGACGAAGAGCTTCGGGGCCACAATCTCCCAGTGACCCCGAAGCTCTTCTCATCGGCGACGTGCCTGGCCGCAATCGAATTGCGTTCGATTCACGATCCGATCGACGACACGTCCACCGTTTTCTCCTCCAGTCGGCTGGTCGCCGCCGGCTGGTAGGTCTCGCGGGCCGATGCGATCGCCCAGATGCTCAGGACACCCGCGACAGTCACATACGCCCCGACCGAGAGCACGGTGCCCGTCCACGCGAACAGACTCGTTGCGATCAGCGGGGCGAACCCGCCACCGAGGACCGCACCGAGCTGGTATCCCAGTGAGGCCCCCGAGTACCGCACCTCCGCGGGGAACATCTCGTAGTAGAAGGCAGCCATCGGCCCGTAGAGCGCCCCCAACGTGACACCGGGGAGAAGACCCGCGAGCAACATCAGCCAGACGCTGCCGGTACCGAGGAGCAGGACGAACGGGAAGGCCGACACAGTTGTCACAACGGCGGCGATCACCAGAACCCGTTTGCGCCCCACCCTGTCCGACAGCAACGCGAAGATCGGAATCGACACCACTGTCACCGCGCTCGAGACGAGAACAATCCACAGAGCCGTCGACTTGGGCACACCTTCTTCGGTGGCGAAGGAGACGAGGAACACCGTCACGATGTAGTAGTACACCTGAATGACCAGGATCATCCCGCCGGCCTGCAACACCTCGCGCGGGTGTTCGCGCAGCGCGGTGACGATCGGAGACCGCGCCCGGACCGGGACATCCTCGGATTTCTGCTCGACCGCACGGGCCTGCAACTGCTTGAACTCGTCCGAGTCCTCGATGGTGATCTGAATGTAGAGACCCAGCGCCACCACAATCGCACTGAGCAGGAAGGGAATACGCCAACCCCACGATTGCAGGGCCTCCGTGCTCATCGATGCCACGACGACCAGAAACACGATGTTGGACAAGATCACAGCGAGCGACGGACCGACCTGCGCGAAGCTGCCGAAGAACCCACGTCGATTCGGCGGGGCATTTTCGGTCACGATCAGCATGGCTCCGCCGTACTGACCGCCGACCGCGATACCTTGCACCGCGCGCAGCACCAGCAGAATCAACGGAGCAGCAATGCCGATCTGGGCATAACTGGGAATCAGTCCGATCAGAAACGTCGCCACACCCATCACCAGCATGGCGACCACCAGCATGGCCTTGCGGCCGAGACGGTCACCGAAGTGCCCGAAGATGATTCCGCCGAGGGGACGGAACAGGAAGCCGACGCCGAAGGTGGCGAACGCCGCGATCGTGCCGACGATCGGGCTGACCCCAGGGAAGAACACCTTGTTGAACACCAGCGCTGCGGCGGTCCCGTAGATGAAGAAGTCGTACCACTCGAGTGTGCTCGCGCTGAGCGCCGAGACCAGCACTCGCCGAAGGTCCTTTTCTGTGGACATGGTGATCAGCTCGGGTTCGGGTTGAAGGTGGACAGGACCAGGTGGCCACCGTCGACCGGGAGTTCGACTCCGGTGATCCGGCGCGCCGCGTCCGAGGCGAGGAACACGACAGCTCCACTGATCTCGTCCGGTTTGATCAGCCCCCCCATCGCGTGCCAATGACGCGCCGCGACCTCGTGGTCGGCGCGGGTCGACCCCGGCTTACCGCCCGTCATGTCGTAGCAGCCCTGCCAGTTCGTCATCGCGGTGTCGACGAACCCGGGAAGGATGGCGTTGACGCGGACGTCGTAGGGGGCAAACTCCAGGGCCGCGGACTTCATCAGCCCCAGCGCGCCGTGCTTGGCGGCGGTGTAGTGAGCGGCGCCGGCCTGTGCCTCCACACCATTGACGGATGCGGTGATGATCACCGATCCGGACCGCTGCTTGGTCAGCTGCGGTGCTACTGCTTTCAGTGCCCGCCACACCGCGTTGAGATTGACGTCGATGGTGTCGAGCCAGTCCTCGTCGGTCAGATCCCACAGCGCTCCCCGCGTCCAGATACCGTGGTTGATCACTACGATGTCGATGCTCCCGAACGTGGCAACGGTCTCCGCCACCACAGCGTCGAGTGCGGACGACGAGCGGACATCCACCTTGTGCGCGGCAACCCGTACCCCGAGCGCGCCAACGGACTTCGCCGCCAAGGTGAGGTCCTCCTCGGTCGCCAGGCCGTACTGGACCGAGGCGATCTGCTCACAGATGTCGACCAGAACGACGTCTGCACCCTCCTTCGCCAGCGCATGTGCATGTGCCAGGCCCTGTCCGCGTGCGCCGCCGGTGACAAGCGCGACCTTACCGTCGAGAGTTCCCATTTCCACAGTCCTTTCGATGCCCGACCAAGTGGTCCCGTCGAACGGTAGGTGTGCCGCGAGTCACACGATGTGTCACTTCGCTACACCTTCGACTGAACGCGTTGAACACACGAGGGGCGGAGTGCGGCTTCGAATGCCGACACTCCGCCCCATCGTTGGATTCGATCAGCCCACCGTCACGCTGCGCTCGGCTTCGAACTGCTTGCGGGCAGCCTCCTGGCCGGCAGCCGTGGCGTCCGCGGCGGCCTTGTCGCTGGCCACGACCTGGTCGTAGCCGCGCTGACGCGGTGCCCGTGCGCCGCTGAACTCGGGAGCGACCCGTTCGGCGATCAGTTCAAAGCTGCGCAACGCAGCAGGCTGCGGAGCCCACTCACCGTGCAGGACAAGAAACTTGCCGAAACCTCCTGACTTCTCCTGCAGTCGTTCGATCTGCGCGATCGCCATCTCGGGGGTGCCGATGACAGCAAGCCCGCTTTCGTTGATCCCGTCGATCAGGGTGTCGACGTCCGGTGCCTTTTCGAATCCGGGAGTGACGTGGGAGAGGTAGTTCATCAGGTCCAGCAGGCCGTGACGGCAATCTGCTCGTGCCTGCTCCTCGGTCTCCGCCACGTGCATCAGTCCCGTGAGGCGCCACTGGTCGCGAGAGACGGTACGCCCGTTCTCTGCCGCGATCTGCTCGGCAATGTCCCAGTGACCTGCGAGCAGCTCCACACCCATCGGGTTCGTGGCCGCGAGTGAGAGGATTCCTGCCCCGTACTTGCCGGCAAGCTTCGGACCGGTGGGCGAGACGGTGGCGGTGACAGCCTTCTCGATGGTCGAGTACGGGGCAACATGCAGGTACGCGTCCCGGATCGTGTACCAGTCGGTCTCCTCGGTGACCGTCTCACCGTCGAGCAGACGGTGAATGACGTCGAAGGCCTGTTCCATCTTGCGGCGACTCTCCACCGGATCGATGCCGATCATGTGCGCGTCATCTGCCAGCTGGCCGGGGCCGGCACCGAAGATGACTCGGCCGCGACTGAGGTGGTCGAGCAGAACCAGCCGATCGGCGACCATGAAAGGGTGGTGATAGGGCAGGGAGACGACACCCAGACCCAGCTTGATCCGCGAGGTCCGCTGCGCAGCGGCAGCGAGGAACATCTCCGGCGACGACACGATCTCCACACCACCCGAGTGGTGTTCACCAATCCAGAATTCCGCGAAGCCGAGCCTGTCCATGTGCTCCACCAGCTGCAGATCCTGGTGAATCGCGATGTTCGCATCCGTCTCCACCTTGTGCCACGGCGCAAGGAACGCGCCGAACTCGACGGTTGCGCGAGAGGTACCCATGATTTCTCCTGATCGACGTATCCCAAATGACGGAGCCTTGTTCTCTTGCCACCAGCATTCAGCGATCGTCAGCGCTGTGATGTAGCGCATTCGGACACATCCCGCGACGCCTCGCGAGACCGCGTCCGTACTCGGCTCATCGCCCGCCCTTCTTCGGATCCGTGAGGTGCCGTCGAGGCCGGTTCGTCGGGCACGGGCAAACTACCCTCGGTGCCGGTCGTGCCCGACAACGAGCTGAGCTCCTCACCGCCAGGAGGCCGAGCGTTGCTGGTGACCAGCGGCTCGATCCGTCACCTGACCTCCATGAATCAGGGACGTGCCGCATTCTTGACAGGTCGTCAGTAGCGGGGCGTTCATCGGCGCTGTGATGCACAGCGCCACACACCATCGAGCCAGGAAACGGTACCGCCCGTAGGCTCCGATCGACCATGATGGATAATTTCGTTTGTCCATCAATTACGTTGCGGTGCAGCAGATTTCAATTGGAGGACCGGACGAGAGATGCCGTGGCACCGGTTCCGCATGTCGTGCCGGCACACGGATTCAGTCTCGTTCCGAACCGCGACCGTCCCAGTCGATCAATCCGGCCGTGTCGGCGGCAGCGAACAGGGCCAGGGCAGCGTTATTGCTGGTGGCGCTGAATCCCGGGGTGGTGCTTCTGCGCCGCGTCGCGCACTGTCGGGTACACGATCCACGTTCCCGCCGGCAACGAGGCCGGGTTGATGTCGCCGACGCTGCGCCGCGGGGTGATGTTGTGGTCACGGTCGACCAGGAGCAACGGTACGGGCCCATCCTTCCGGGTCACCGGTTCGGGTCGTCGCACTCCGGCGCGTTCGGTTTACCGTACCGACCGGCGGGGTGCGCGGACCGGGTCGACCGGTGGAGGCAGATCGTCGCCGCTCAGGTGGTGGGTTCGCGCCGCGGCGGAAGGGTGTCCGGGAACTCGTAGGAGCAGCCGATCTCCACGAGCGATGGTGCGCCGGGAACGTCCCGGAACCACGACACGCACACGTCCGCTGCGAGTGCGATGTCGCGGGTGAACAGGTACCCGTCGGTGCAGTCGTCGAAATGGTCGTCGAAGAACCATCGGTCCAGGTCCAGGGCGTCGACCGCGTGGCTGTCGAAACGCAGTCGGTCGAGCACCGTTCGGGAGCGACGTACCATCAGCACCCCGTCGGCGAGTACGTGCATCTGGGAGCACACCACCGGCTCGTCCACATTGTCGTGGTCGTCGTCGACGTGCACGTAGTCGCTCGGTCCGAGGTCGATGATCAGCCCCGTCGGCTGGTCGGTGAACGACTCGACGAGCCAGTCGATCATCCGGTCCCACGTGGTGATCTCCGGTACGTCGGTACTGTCGGCCACGGACGGTCTCCTTCGGTACGTACGGCGGGCATCTCGGCCACGTTATCGTCGCCCACCGACAACGCCACCGCCGCGCCGGCACCACCGACCGGACCGTGATGTGCGCTCGCCCGGCACCACGTTCCCGCGAGAGACTGTGTCGATATATTGCGAAACCTACTGTGGCGCAACTAGACACGAAAGGCCGATAACCGATAATATGTCAAGTAGCGCGCCGGAAGCCTCCGGCGGCGTGGCGTCCGATCGTCTGCGTCGCCTCGTCCATCGATCGGATCGTCGCACCGAGCGGGTATGCGCGGTATCTGGTTTCACCCGGGGCGCACGGCGGGTGGCGGCGTTCCGGCCGCGGCTTGATGTAGCGTTGTTCCATCCGGCGGCCGTGCTGGTTCTCGTCGAACCGCTCCGACTCCTCCGCATCCGTCCACGCTGAGCACTCGGCGGCCGCTGTTCCGACCGGTCAGCGCGGGCGGACGGGGTCCCCGCCTTCGCCGGGGCCACCGAGGTGGGTGGCGAAGAACGCCGCGATGCGTCGCCGCGCGTCGCGGGTGGCCTCGGGGTCGAAGCGCGTTCCCGAGACGGTGGACAGGACCATCAGCAACGGGGTGACGTCGGCGCGATCGTGGTCGTTCATGAACCCGTGCCCGGCGCCCGGATAGATCTTCACGTCGTGGGCCACTCCGAGCCGGGTCAGCGTGTCCTCGAGCCGGATCCCGGCGCTGCGGCCCATCGGTGACCGGTCCCTGCCGCCGAAGCTGCCGACGATCGGGCACGACCCCTCGAGATAGGTCTCGGCGTCCTTCGGGCACCCGCCGTAGTTGACGCTCGCGGCGGAGTAGCCGTGCCCCGGGGCCAGGGCGAGGGCGTACCCGCCGCCCATGCAGAACCCGATCACACCGATCGTGCCGGTGCAGTCCGGGCGCGCGGCGAGCCAGTCGCGGGCGGCCGCGATGTCGTCGAACGACCGGCCCCGCCTGGCGCCGAGATCACGCATCATGGTGCGCAGGCAGGACAGCCGGCCCGCCCAGAACAGGTCCGGGGCGATGGCGAGGTATCCGTCCCCGGCGAGCCAGTCGGCCTGGTTGCGCAGGTCGTGGCTCATGCCGGTGAAGTCGTGGATCACCACGACCCCGGGCCACGGCCCCGGACCGGGCGGCGTCGCCACGTACGCGGGCATGCGGCGACGGGGGGTGACGATCTCGACGTCCGGCATGGTGCTCCCTCCCCGGGCACGGAACGGGCCCGGCTCGATTGTCGCCGGGCACCGCCCGCGGCGGGAGCGTATCCGGGCGGGAAGTCGCCCGCATCCCTCCCGGTCGACGCGGTGCCGGTGTCCGGCCGGTGCGCCCCGGACCGGAGCGTCAGAGCAGCGTGGACAGCAACGCCCGCGTCCGCTCGTGCCGGGGAGGGCGCAGCAGTTTCGCCAGGCGTCCGGCTTCGACGACGCCGCCCGTCCAGGAACACCCATGGAGCGGTGACCTCGCGGGCCGAGCCCCCTCTCGTGGGTCACCACCACGGCCCTGCCCCGGCGGCCAGGTCCTTGCCTCGTGGGGGCACCTCGCTCACCGGCTCGGGATCCAGGGCGTGGAGGGCAGGCCGTCTCTGGTGGCCGATAACGCAGTCCTTACGTCAAGTAGACTCATGCGCTTTGCAGGCTGAAGATGTGGGCTCGCCCGAGCAGGGGTGCGTCCAGTGACTCCCCTGTCGCACCAAAGATTCGAGCGACTGCCCGGTCCCCGTAGAGGCCGGCGACACGGTCCCGGCACGAGCTGCGCTTCGGCCTTCCGTCAGTTTCAGAGCGGGAGAAGCGCGAGCGCGGCCCCTGCGAGAGCGATTACGCCCCCCGGACAGCAGGGCGACGGGCAGCAGCGGCGCTGGAGTCGAACCGACGGTGAGTGCCTCGACTCGAAGGCGGTGCGTACTGTGCGCCGTGGCCAGGATTGTCAGCGTGGGCGCGGCGCAGACTGCGACGACGACCGTGGTGAGAAGGAGCGGCTGAGTGCTCGCGCGGAGCAACAGCAGGCACACGGCGGCAAGAAGGGCACCGGTGCGCACCACGCCATGGTGGTCCGTTCGGGCTGTAGTCCAGCGTCACCGTGCACGCCGTCCGGCTTCGTGAGTGTGGTGGACACGCGGTCGGTCATGTCCCCGCAGCGACGGCGACGCAGACCGCGGTGCCGAGGACGAAGGTCATCATGACGACAGCGATCCCGGGAAGCGGGAGCGGTTTTCCGGTTCTGATGGCCACTTCGACGCGGAACCAGCGGTGGAGGGCGCCCACCGAAAGAAGGAGGGAGAAGGCCAGGAGGGTGAGCACGGTGATTCGGCGCAGTGCGTCGTCGAGGAGGGGGTTCCCGAGCATTTCGAGGGCGAGAGCCGATGCGATGAGTCCCAGGACGGTGCGGATCCAGGCGAGGAAGGTGCGCTCGTTGGCGAGGGTGAAGCGCGGATCCGGGTCGGTGCTGGGCGCGCAGCGGACCCGGGCGCCACGACCGCGAGGTCGTGGGCGGGGTCCGCCGCTGCCGGGGAGCAGCAGAAGTGGCGGTCATGATTCGTCGGCGAGGTTCCGGTTGCGGCCTTCTCGGCTCAGGAGGATCGCGCCGGCCGCGGCGACGAAGGCCAGGACCCAGACCCCACCGACGAGTGCGATGTTTCCGCCGGCGAGGACCATCAGGCCGGCGGCGATGGCCGGGGTGAAGCCGGCGCCGAATGTGGTGGCGCTTTGGAAGGCCAGGGATGCGCCGGTGTATCGCATGCGGGTGGGGAACAGTTCGGCGACGAAGGCTCCGAACGGTCCGAAGATGATGCCCTGGATCGCTTGCGCGGTGATGGCGGCGAGGGCGAAGCCCCACACGGTGCCGCTGTCGATCAGCAGCAGGATCGGGTAGGCGAATACGGCGGCGGCCGCGGTGCCGGCGAGCATCACCGGGCGACGGCCGATCCGGTCGGACAGGCGGGCGCCGATCACGGTGGTCACGAGGATGGCGACGGCACCGATCGCCTTGGCGTTGAGGACGCCTGTCTTGTCGGCCCCC
Source organism: Rhodococcus sp. DMU1 (assembly GCF_012272955.1). Taxonomy (NCBI): domain Bacteria; kingdom Bacillati; phylum Actinomycetota; class Actinomycetes; order Mycobacteriales; family Nocardiaceae; genus Rhodococcus; species Rhodococcus sp. DMU1. The sequence goes on from NZ_CP050953.1 coordinate 42,341, forward strand.
ATCTCGACGACGTGGGACACGCCCCACACGGTGACCAGGCCCTGGATGGTGTACACGCTGGTCCCGGCGATCAGAGCGAGGATCAGGCTGCGCGGATAGCCGGTGAGCACTTCCAGCAGAGGGGTCTTCTTCGAGTCGGCCTTCTGCTCGAGGCCCTGGAACAATGGTGTCTCCGCCACTTTCAGGCGGACCATCATGCCCACCATCACGAGCACGATGCTGAGCAGGAAGGGGATGCGCCAGCCCCACGCCAGAAATTGATCGTCCGGCAGGAGGGTGACCGCGGCCACGGCGAGGGTGGCCAGAAGGGCACCGGCCGGGCCGCCGAGGTTGGCGAAGCTGGCCGCGAATCCGCGTTTGCGAGCCGGGGCGTGTTCGAGGGCCATGAGCACCGCACCGCCCCATTCGCCACCCACGGCGATGCCCTGCACGATCCGCAGCACGATGAGCAGGATCGGGGCCGCGATGCCGATCTGTGCGGTGGTCGGCAACAATCCGATGAGAGTGGTGGCCACGCCCATGGTCAGCATGGAGACGACCAGGACGGTCTTGCGGCCCATCTGGTCCCCGAAGTGGCCGAAGAGCGCGCCGCCGAGCGGTCGGGCGACGTAGCCGGCGGCCAGGGTGCCGAAGGAGGCGAAGGCGGCCAGGCCGGGTCCGAGATCGGCGAAGAAGACCGTCCCGAACACGAGTGCGGCGGCCGTGGCGTACAGCAGGAAGTCGTAGAACTCGATGGCACTGCCGAGGAAGCTCGAGGCGAGGATCCGTCGCATCTGCTTGGTGTTGAGGCTGTCGTCGCGCAGGGTGGTCGGCCCCTGTTCGGTGGGCGTGGTGGTGGTCATCGGGTCGCCTGTTCTGCGAGCGCCGCCACGGAGTACGCGGAGCGGCTGAACGGAATGATATCGAGGTCGTTCGGCACATGGAGGGGGCCGCCGAAGGTGTTCTCCGCGGCACGCCAGACCTCGGGGTCGGCGGTGCCGGGCACGAGGTGATGCAGCGCCAGGGCGTGGGCCCCGGCGCGGGCGGCGATCTCGCCGGCCTGCTCAGGGCTGGTATGCGACTTGTGGTGATGATCGATCGAGGCTCGGGCGACCTCGGACGCCTGGTGGGCGTAGGAGCGATGCACCCAGTCGAAGTCGATGGCCTCGTGCAGCAGCAGGTCCGTGTCGCGGGCGAGGCGGACCAGGTTGTCGCACGGCGCGGTGTCGCCGGAGATCGTCACCGAGCCGTGCGCGGTGTCGAACCGGAACGCGAACGCAGGCGCGATCGGCGGGTGCTGGACGAGTGTGGCGGTGACCGTGACGAGTTCGTCGCGATACACCTCGAACGGCTCCATGGCCGGGGTGGGGTTCTCGTTGGGGTGAAAGCCCGACCCCGTCGGGACGGCGATGTCCTCGGCGCGGAAGTGGTCGAGTGGGGACGGGCGCAGTGCGTCGAGCACGCGGTCGTTGAGGTCCGTCGAGTAGGCGTGCAGCAGGGTGCGGACCATTTCCGTCGTGCCGAGGGTGGGGTTGTCGGGGAACAGTGGGTCCGGCGGTGTCTGCGCACGCGGGGACACCAGGGGCAGGACGCCGCGGTTGCCGGGTCCGAGGATCCGGATGGGGCGCTGCGCCGGGTCGGTGATCTGCATGAACCCGAACACGGTGATGTCGGCGAGGTCGATGGTGTGGTCCGAATGCAGGTGCGTGAGGAAGATCGAGCGGATCCGGGGGAACTCGAGGCCGGCGAGCATGAGGTTGCGCCCGACCCCGTGTCCGAGATCGACCAGGTAGACGGCCTCGCCGACGACAACCGCGGTGGCGATGCCAGCGCGTTGCCCCTGGCCGGGTCCCTTCCACCAGCGGGGTCCTCCGGCGGTGCCGAGGGTGACGACATACGGGGTCGAATCCGGTGCGGGCGTTGTGGCGCTCATGCTTCCTCCAGTGCGGTGTGGCTCGCAACACACTGTTCCCACCGCCGCTATTTTTGTAAATGACATAGAACTGGAGAAGATATTGAGGAATCCTGAATGACTGCTGTCACGCTGCGTCAACTGCAGTTCTTCCTCGCCGTCGCGGAGTCCGGATCGGTCAGCGCCGCCGCCCGACGCTGTCACGTCTCCCCGGGCGGCATCTCGCTGGCGGTGACCCAGCTCGAGACCGCACTCGGCGTCCCGCTGACCGTCCGCCGCAAGTCCAAAGGGGCGGTGCTGACCCCGACCGGCCGATGGGTCGCCCAGCGCGCCCGCACCCTCCTCGCCGACGTCGACGAACTCGAGTCCGGAGCACGACGATTACAGGAGGAACTGTTCGGTCCCCTCCGCATCGGATGCTTCTCCACCCTCTCCCCGGCCTTGATGCCGCCGATCATCGAGCATTTCGCAACACACCATCCCGCCGTGGACATCGACATCGTCGAAGAATCGTCGGTGGAGTTGTCCCGGATGTTGCACGCCGGGGAGATCGATGCCTGTCTCGCATATGCGCTGCATCTCCAGGGCGACATCGACCGGCACCGCATCGCATCGGTTCGGCTGCAGGTGTTGCTCGCACCGACCCATCCGCTGGCCCGGAAGGAAGAGATTTCCCTGGTCGACCTCGCCGACGAGCCCGCCGCCCTGCTCTCGCTGCAACCGGCACAGGACCTCGTCGAAACGGTCCTGCGCGGGGCCGGGTTCGAACCCACCATCACATGGCGCAGCCGAAACGCCGAAACCGTCCGGTCGCTGGTCGGGCGGGGCCTGGCCTATTCGATCATGATGACCCGCCCGCCGGACGATCGCACCTACGAGGGCCTGCCGCTGGCCTATCGCAGAATCGCCGACGACCTACCCGACAACGCCCTCGTCCTCGGCTGCCCACGGGGCGTCCCCCCGTCGGGAAAGATCAAGGCGTTGATCGACTACTGCCGCAACGAATTCGGCAGCAGCGAATCGCTGAGCTGAAAGAAGGCGCCAGCGGGAAGAAGGCGCCGGCATCGACGTAGTGGGCAATTCGGATGCCAGGTCACCACGTCGACACCGACCCCACTCCCCCTTCTGCTTCCCGAAAGGGCAACGATGTTCACTGCTGCGCGAGCCCCGGCGAGGGCGGCGCTGGGCACGGCCGACCGTCACCTCGCCATCCTCCGATAGTCGACTCGGTGTCGAGGCACGCAGTAATCCAAAGTGGATCGTCGCGTGTCCAAATACTTTGTGCACCAAGACATCTCGGAATGAGAGTCGCTATGGCTCATCCAGCACGGTGAACAGCTCCTCGAGCAGGGCGTCGACGCGGGCTTCGATCTCGTCGAAGACGCCGGCGAGACCGTCCAGCTTGTCGTGGGCGTGGCGGCGCGCGGGCGACACCGCGTTCGTAGTAGTACGGATCGAGCTCAACCCGGGTCTCCAGCGGGACAACCGGGTCGTCGTCCCGGTCCCCCGATTTACGTAGGGGCAGTGGGTGCGGGCCGGGGCCCGGCCGGACAGGTGGTCGCGGACGATCGCGGCGAGGGACTGCGCGGTCAAGGCTGCGCCGGCACTGCCGATTGGACCGCGCATGCGCACTCGCCGCGCACCTCGTTCCGGCGAGCTACGGCGAGCTACGGCGAGCTACGGCGCGGGTATTATCCGAAAACCGCTGTGGCGCAATGTGTAACGAAACTCCGATAAGCGAGATCATGTCGTTCTGACTACAGAATATGCACTCTCCCAACGTGTTTCAATACTGTCCTCGGCGCGATCAGCGTCGTTCGCCACATGATAGGAATGGTCCAGCAGCCCCATCAAACGCTATGTGTTCGGACGATGCTTACCCGTTACTGCTCACCGGCCCCTCTCTCGACATATACGGCGCGGGGGATAGAGGTGACACAGGGGAGGTGATTACCGTGCTCGTCGACGGCGACCGTGCCTGCGAAACCCCCAGCGCCCTGTCCGACGACCTCGTTCCACCTGCTCACCGAAGAGGCCTCCCACCGTCCCCACCTGCCCTCGTGGGCCACCATCGCCGAACTCGACGGGATGACAACGCCGCAGATGCCCGCCACCAGGGCGTTCTGTCTGCGCAGAATAGGATCGGGATGTGACTGGAGCGAAGAAGACCGAGGACTCGGCGAGACGCAAGGGCGAGCGGGACTCGCGGACCGAGCTGGTCAAAGCTGCCCAGCGGTTGCTCTCGCAGCGACCGCCGAGCGGCATCACGGGCAAGCAGATCGCGAAGGAGTCGGGCGTCCATTACGGCTTGATCTATCACTACTTCGAGTCCAAGGAGGCATTGTTCCTCGAGGCGATGCAGCAGCTGACCGCCGGCTACATCGCCGATCGCGAGGCGACGGTGGATCGCAGCGTGCCCCTCCCGCCGCTGACCGTGGACGGTCACGAGTTGTGGTGGCGGGCCGCGGCGAACTACTCGGCGGATGGGGGTGCCTCGTACGCGTCGCTGGGCTGGACGTATCCGGTGCTCAACCATGAGTTGGAGCAGATCCGCAAGCATCATCCGGAGGTGACGGAATTCGAGGCGAAGGCGCACATCGTGCGGGAGGTCTGCCTGAACTTCGGATGGATGTTCTTCAAGGACACCCTGCGCAAGGGAATGAACTTGACCGACGAGCAGATGACGGAGCTGGGTCACCTCATCTCGACGATGTGAGGTGACCCAGCTCCGCCCGGGATGCCGGCTTGGGAACGGAGTTTTCTCTACGGTGTGGCCGGCTCGAGGAGCCCGGCGATGCGGGTGGCTTCGCGCGGGGGGTTGACGAGGACGAGTCCGACGATGCCGCCGGCCAGGACCAGCGCGCCGGAGACCAGGAACGCCACCATGTAGCCGTGGGCGTCGGCGCCGACGCTCGAGACGATCCACCCGAACACGGACGGGCAGATCACACCGCTGAGCGTGACGGTCGCGACGTAGATACCCAGTACGGCACCGCGTTGGAGGACGGGGACGAATTCCGAGATCAGCACGGCGCTGGTGGTGAAGGTGACCAGGCCCAGCCCGAATCCGAGGCACAGCACGACGGTCTGGGCGGGACCGGCCGGCATCGCCACGCTGGTGATGATGAACAGTCCGGCGATCGCCACGCTGCCCGAGGCCATCGCACCCCGGGCGATCCGGGTGCTCACCCCGCGCTTCATCATCGCCTGGGTGGCCAGGGCCTGGGTGAGGAGGAAGAAGATGGCGGTCAGGGACACGGCCATGACGATGGTGGAGGCGCTCTGGGCCGAGTAGCCCTGGGCGTTGCGCAGGTAGGCCGGTAGCCACGCCGAGACGATCGCCAGCGCCCAGTATGCGGCGAGTCCGACGCAGGCGGCGCCGATGAAGGTCCGGCTCAGCAGCAGGTGTCGGTAGGAGACTCGCACCGCGCCGTCGAACACCGATCCCGAGGAGGCGCTGGCCTTGGAGCCGCCGGCGTAGGGGCCGTCTTTGCCGACGAAGAACCAGATCACCATCCAGACCAGGCCGACGACGCCGACGGCGAAGAAGGCCCAGTGCCAGTCGTAGCGGCCGATCACCCAGGTCAATGCCGGTGCGGCGACCGCGATGCCACCGAACGAGCCGACGTTCTGCAGGGCGATCGGGACGTTGCGTTCGTGGTCGCGGAACCATTTGCCCGCGGCGTGGAAGGACAGTCCCGCGGACGGCCCCTCCCCCAGGCCCAGCAGGATCCGGGACAGCAGGATGATGGCGAAGGTCGGTGCCAGCCAGATGGAGAACTGGCAGATGGACCACAGGGCCACCATCGCGAACAGCAGCCATTTCACGCTGCGCCGGTTGGCCAGGAAGCCGGCCCCGACCGCGGAGAGCGAGAACAGGAAGTAGATGGAGCTGGCGAGCATTCCGTATTGGCCGGGGCCGATGTCGAGGTCCTCCATGAGAGGTACGGCGACCAGGCCCAGGACGGCCTTGTCCGCCCAGTTCACCAGCGCGAGGAAGACGAGCATGACCGTCACCAGCCAGGCCCGGAGTTTGGAGCGTTCGACGGCCGGTGCGGCCGAGACCGCTGCGCCAACATCGATAGACATGACAATCACCTTTGCTCAGTGTCGCCTGTTGCCCGTCATCGGGCCAGTGCCGGGTGGGAGGGGGTGTTCGTGTCGGTCAGAACGAAGGCGTCGAGATCGATGTTCTGGGTCATCGCCCAGTACTCGAACGTCGTCCAGGGCATGTTGGTGGTCACTCGCCCGGCCTGGTTGCGGTACCAGGTGCCGGCCGGGGAGACCGACCACACCATCTGGGCGAGGCGCTCGTCGAGTCGGGTGTTGTAGGCCGCGCAGGCGTCCTCGGTGACCTCGGCGACGGCGATGTCGCGTTCGATCATGGTCTTGACCAGGTCGGCGATGTATCGGGACCAGGTCTCGGCCTGGAAGATGATGCTGCCGCCGGTGCCGATGTTGGTGTTGGGGCCGTACATGACGAAAAAGTTCGGGAACTGCGGCACGGCGATGCCGAGGTAGGCCCGGGGGTCGTCGTCGCCCCACACGTCGCGGATGGAGATGCCGTCGCGCCCGTAGATCGAGTACGAGGCCAGCATCTTCGACGCTTCGAAGCCGGTGGCGAACACGGCGACATCGATCGGATGGCGCACGCCGTCGTCGTCGATGACGGCGTCGGCCTCGAAACGCAGACCGCGCGAGCACACCAGGTCGACGTTTTCCCGCCGCAGCATGCGGTACCAGCCGTTGTCGCGGAGCATCCGCTTGGAGAACGGCGGATAGTCCGGCAGCACCTTGGGCAGCAGATCCTGCCGGTCGCCGAGTTCGTCGACGATGTACTGGGTCAGCACCTCACGCATCCGGGCGTTCTCCGCGCTGATCGAACCGTCCTCGGCGGCCCAGTGGGGGTCGACGGTTTGGGCGGGGCGCATGACATCGTTCTGTGAGAGCAGGGTGCGGGCCCGGAACCAGCGCTCGTAGGCCGGCACGTGCGCGAGCAGCCACTTCTCCCCCTCGGTGACGTCGAGGCTGTAGTTGTCCACGCCGACGTTCCAATGGGCGGTCCGCTGGAAGACCGTGAGGTGCTCGACGACGGGGGCGACGGTCGGGCCGATCTGGTTGCCGCTGGCCCCGGTCCCGACCAGCGCCACCTTCTTGCCGGCGAGGGAGACCGAGTGATCCCATTCCGCGGCATGGAACGTCGCGCCGTGGAAGTCGGTCAGGCCGGGGAAATCCGGGATGCTCGGTCGGTGCAGGAGCCCGGCGGCGCTGACGACGACGTCGGCGCGGATGTGGCGGATCTCGCCGTCCGCGGTGCGGGCGGTGACCAGCCATACCCGGTCCCGGTCCTGCCAGGTCGTGGCCAGCACCTCGGTGTTGTAGCTGATGCGATCGTCCAGGTTTTCCGCCGCGACGCAGTCGCGCAGGTAGGCCAGGATCTCCGGCTGCTTGGCGTAGTAGCGGTTCCAGTGCGCGTTGCGGGCAAAGGAGTACGAGAAGTAGTGGCTGGCGATGTCCACCCCGCATCCGGGGTAGGTGTTGTGGTACCAGGTGCCGCCGCTGGCATCGCTTTTTTCGAGCACTTCGAAGTCGATCCCGAGGCGCTTGAAGCGTCGGGCGGCGGCGATGCCGGACAGCCCCGCCCCGATGATCAGCACGGTGAACGACTCGGCCCGGGCCGGTTTCCCGGCGGTCCAGTCCACCTCGTCGATGTCGGTCAGGCCCATCTCCTTGTGCAGCATCGGGTGTTCGGCGGCCGGAAGCGGGGAGCCGGTCGCGTGGTCGAGCAGTGTGTCGATCAGGGTCAACGACGGCTGCGATCGGGGGTTGGTGGCGAGGATCGCGGTGGCGAGTCGGTCGCGGATCTCCTCGATCACCTCGGCAGGAAAGTTGTGTTCCCAGGGGGATGCGCCGGTGATGTAGGACGACCAGCGCTGCGCGGGGGACGGATCGTCGGTCAGTTCGCACAAGGTGAGCAGCTGGGAGGCGATCTCACCTTGGGACAAGATGGCGAGCAGCTCGTCACGGTCGATGTCGGTGGGGTTCTCGAAGGTCACAGCGGTACTCCGGATTCGGGGAGGTCGGGTCAGAGTCATTTGCGCAGGAATGGGTTACTGCGGGGTGCCGATGGCACGGTCGATGCGGTCCCGCAGCCAGGTGCGGATGAGGTGATGCTTGTCGCCGGGATAGCGGTTGAGGACGTGCTCGCCGCCTTCGAACAGAGCCATGCGTTTGTCGGCAGCCGGAACCCGGTCGAGGAGACGCAGACCGTCCTCGACCGGCACCATGGGGTCCTGATCGCCTTGGAGCAGCAGGAACGGGCAGGTCGCACCGATACGGTCCTCGGTGAGTTCCATCGAGTCGAAGACGGCACGGACCTGTTCCGCGGTCGGGGCGTCGCCGCAGAAGGAGGCCAGTTTGCGGGCGTAGGTCCGGCGGGCCAGTTGGGCGGCCATGGAGGTCACGGGCCCGTTGCTGCACACGGCGGTGAAGACCGGGTAGCGGGCCGCGATGAGCAGGACCAGTCCGGCCGCCATGCTGTTGCCGACCGCGGCCACCGGCATGCCCGCGGCCCGCTCGGCCAGGAAGTCGCAGACCTGTTCGTAGGCGTCGAGCCAGTGCGGAGTCAGGTAGTGCCGGTGGATGAGGCGGGTCTCCCCCTGGCCCGGACCGTCGAGGAGCACGACGGTCATGTCCTCCTCGACCAGGGGTAGCGCCAGACCTTCCCAGTCCATGGACCAGCCGTCGACACCGCCGTGGACGAGCACCACCGGGTGCGGTCCTTCGCTGCCGGGCGTGATGACCCAGGCGGCGACCGGGCCGCCGACGGTGTCGATGACGAGATGTTCGTATCGCCGATCGTCGGCCCGCGCCCGCGCGAAGTGGGCGGCCGCGGCCGCGTAGATCTCCCGTCGGTGCGGGGAGTTGTCGAGCTCCATCACCTGGCTGATCCGCTGCAACGCCGAGGCGCGGGCAAACAAGTGCGTCTGAGACCGCGTCGTGCGGGGCAGGTCGGGATTCGCGACCCGGGCCAGATGCTGGTCGGCCAGGGCCAGCGCCGACCTGCGCCAGGACTGTCCTCGCGCAGCGAGTTCCAGCAGCCGCAATGCGTCGCCGGCTTCGACGCCGTAGGCGAGCAGCCGATGGAGCGTGAATTGCCGCAGTGCTGCCGCGGTGACGGCGGTGTCGTCGGCTGCGGTGATGTCCTCGTCGCAGGGGTAGCCGATGCGGTCGATCACGAGGGCGGGGGTCGATGACAAGAATCCTCCAGGGATAGCGGGCGTGGTCGACCGGCGCAACGCCGCGGGCGTCGCGCGTTCGATCAGTGATTCGGGGGTGAGTGGTCAGGCGCCGTTGGTGGCCGCGGTCATCGCCTCGGAAATGATGCGCAGGCCGGCGTGTCCGAGCGCCCCGCCGTCGACGGGGAGGTCGACGCCGGTGATCCAGGCCGCCGCGTCCGACATCAGGAAGGTCACCACCGGTGCTACGTCGGCGGGTGAGCCGACTCGGCCCAGCGGAATCAGGCTCAGGTGCGCATCGATGAAATGTTGCGGTGTCTGGTTCTGCATCGGGGTGTGGATATACCCGGGCAGGATGCTGTTCACCCGGATGCCCCGAGGCCCGAGTTCCATGCTGGCGATACGGGAGAGGCCACGCAGAGCCCACTTGCTCACCCCGTAGCCGGCCGCCAGATGGGCGCCGGCTCCGGCGATGGAGCTGATGTTGACGATCGAACCCCCGTCGGTCATCAGCCGGGACATGCTCTGGATCCCGAGCAGCGGGCCGGTGGTGTTGACCTCGAGCAATGTGTTCCAGTCGTCGAGGGAGATGTCCTCGAGGCGGCCGGCGCGTCCACGGGAGCCGACGATCCCAGCATTGTTGACCAGGCCGAAGACCGATCCGTACCGGTTTCTCAATTCCTCGGCCAGATCGGCCCAGTTGCTCGGGGAGGTGACGTCGAGACGCCGATAGATGCTGTCGGCAGGCAGGTCCCCTTCGGGTTCGAGGACGTCCGCGACGATGACCGTAGCTCCGGCCGCGGCGAGCTGCTCGGTCTCCTCGCGGCCTTGGCCGCGAGCGCCTCCGGTGACGACAACGACCCGATTGTCCAGTCCGTTCATGGTTTTCGACCGCCTCGATGAGTGAGAAGAGAGTGCCTTCACAGGCACCGTCGGTGTGGGTGGGAACAGCTCCATAACCAGCAAATGTGAGCTGCACCACTCGAAAGATAGACGTTGACTGACATGTCAGTCAACCCCCACGCTCGGCAGAGACCTCCGAGGAAAGGACGCAATGCACGTGAGTGAACTTCGGCGGCATCGCCGCGGGTACGCATCGTCGACGCCGCCAGCCGACACCCGGCCGCTCCCCGAGACGACACCTGTGACCGACACCGAACCCGACTACCGATTCACGCTGGCCAACGAACGCACTTTCCTGGCCTGGATCCGCACCGCCTTGGCCCTGCTCGCTGCCGGAGTCGCCGCCGGAGAGCTGTTCGGCTCCGGTGCCGACGAGTCACTGCATGCTCTTCTCGGGTCCGTCTGCGTCGCCTTGGCCACCACCCTCGCGGTCGGCGCCTTCCACCGATGGCGTCAAGTGCAGGCCGCGATGCGTCGCGGCGCCCCGCTGCCCGGGTCTGCCATGGTGCGGGTGACCGTGGCGGGGGTGTGCTTGGCCGCCGTCGTCTGCGCCGCCGTCGTCGCCTCATGAGCATCTCCGCCCTGCGCGATGCCGGGCTCCAGCCGGAACGAACGGTGCTCGCGTGGCGCCGCACCATGCTCACCGCACTCTGCGTCCTCGGGATCTGCGTGCGCGCCTGGACCGAGCAACCGTCACCGATGCGACTTGCCGCCGTGGTGTGCCTCGGCGTCGTGGTCGGTGTCCTCGCGGGGGGACTGGCTCAGCGGCGCCGGCGCTACCGGGCCAACCCCGAGGATCCACGGCCCACCGGGACGGTGCTGTTGGCCGCCGTCGGCGCCCTCGCGGCCGCAGCGGCCCTCATGTATCTGATATCGCTTCGATGACCGGCCCGAGCGCAGGGGTATCCGCCGCGACACCGAGCGCACCCTCTCGAACCGAGAATCGGAGCACCTGTCGGGGCACGGCGTATATCGGCCGGCCGCAGCCGACTTCGGCGCAGAACACCCCTGCGGGTAGGCGCCCTCCGTCCCTGGGCGACCACCGATGCGAAGGGCAATCGACCTCGCCGCCGAGGCGGCAGGCCCCGGCCCCTGAAGTCCCGACGACACCCGAAGGAGTGGCGTGGTTATCGAACAGCTCGTCTTGGGAGGCGCGGCCGTCGCGTTCGCCGCCGGGATCGGGGGCATCACCGGCTTCGGTTTCGCGCTGATCTCCACCCCGCTGCTCCTCCTCCTCGGTCTGCCGCTGCCGACGGTGGTAGTGCTCAACCTGGCGTGCGGCGCCGCGACTCGGCTGATGGTGGTGATCCAGCTTCGGCAGCAGCTTGATCACCTCCGGATTCGCACCCTGGTCCTGGGCGCGGTGCCCGGAATGGCAGTGGGATGGTTTCTCATCGACCGCGTCGATTCGGCGCTTCTCGAACGAGCAGTGGGGACGGCGGTGCTTGTCGCGGCGCTCGCTCTCGCCCTGTCGAGGCCGACCGGTCGGCGATTCGGTCACTCCGCGTCGTTCGGTGTCGGCTCGCTGGCGGGGCTGTTGGGAGTGGTGGGTTCCCTCAACGGCGTCCCACCCGCTGTCATGTATGCCCGCGAAGGAGGAACCAGCGTCTCGGCCCTCGCGGACATGGCTGCCTTCCTGGTCGTGTCCAGCGCTCTGTCGGCAGCGCTCGTCGTCCTCGCCCACCCCGGAAACCTCACACCGGTGCTCGTCGGAGCCGTGTGCTGGCTGCCCGCAGCGCTCGTCGTGACGGCTCTGAGCACCACCATCGCCTTACGCCTGCCCACCCAGACCTTCCGCACAGCGGTCATCGTGCTGGTCGCAGCCGGCGGCCTGACGGTGCTGCTGGCGGCAGTATGAAAGAAGTTCTCCCCCTGACGTTTATTGCGCTTGTCGGCGTGGTGAACTCACGGATATCGGCCGCATGCCAACAGAGTGTCTCGGCTCCCTGTCGGATCCTCCGGCGTTGCCGGGCCGCGGTCGCCGCCGCATGCTTCCGGCTCCTCATATTTCGTCCGACCCGGATCGGGCCTTCCCATGCTGATCCGAAGAGGAAGGTGCCAGATGGCGCGAACGGACCTCCCCACCGATGAGCGCCGCGAAGCGGCAAAGATCACGCACGTGAGCAGGATCAGGATCCTGGTCCAGCTGCATCGGCGCTTCTTCCACCAGTTGTAGACGACGATGTGATGGCAGCGCTCAAAACCAGCCAAGTCCACCAGCGGACGATTCGAACAGGTACGTGACGATCCAGGAGGCAGCGATGACCATGCGATGCGTACATGTGGGCCTTGCTGCGCTCCCGGGGGGCGATTCCACCCCACCGTTTCCCGCACACACGCCGGCGTCTCTACGAGAACGCCGACCGGTGGACCCTCGACTAGTGCCGCATCAGGCTACGTTTGCCCTGTTGACGATCTCGCGTAGCCGTTTGTCCCCGGCATGTTTGTTCCGCCAGATTATGTAGCGGCGGATCATGCTCGCCTGCTCCCGATGACTGCCGTGGTCGGTGCCGTCGAGCGCGAAGTACCGCAACGCGGTGAACTGCGCCTCGATACGGTTCAACCACGAACTGTTCGTCGGGGTGTACGCGATCTCGACATTGTTCGCCTCCGCCCACCGAGCGACCCGTTGGCACTTCTTCGTGGTCAGGTGGGGTGAGAAGTTGTCGCACACGATCGCCAATCGCACCTTCGCAGGGTAGAGAGTGCGTAGGTACCGGCAGAACTCGAGAAACTTCGTCCTCGTCTTGGTCGTCTTGACGTGCCCGTAGAGCCGGTCGGTGGTCAGATCGTACGCGGCGAACAGGTGTCGCACTCCGTGCGGACGGGTGTAGGTCGCCCGCCGGCGGCGCCGCGGCTCACGGTCCGGGTCCTTGTGCTTGCCGCCACGCTCGGTCCACTGCCGGCCGGGATGCGGCTGTAGGTTCAAGGGCCCGAACTCGTCGAGGCAGAAGATCGCCTGTGGCTCATCGGGATCGGGCACGACCTCCCCGTCAGCAATGGCGTACAGGTGCTCGACACGGGCCTTCTTCGTCTCGTACTCCGGGTCCTTGGACCGTTTCCAGGTTTTCACTTTTTGAAACGAGACACCCTCCTCGCGGAGCAGCACGCGCAGACCCTCGTGGCTGATGTCGACGGGCCACCCCTCGGCGACCAGGAACTCGGCGAGTGTGGTCAGGCTCCAGGTCGAGAACGGCAGATCGTGCTCGACGGGGGTGGACTTGGCGATCTTCTTGATCTCCCGCCGTTCCGGGAGGGTGAACTTCTTCGGCCGGCCACCGGCGTACTTCGGATACAGCGAGTCGAACCCGTCGGCGTTGAAGTTGTGGATGACATCGCGGACCCGATCGGCGCTGGTGAAGCTCACCTCGGCGATCCTCGGCACCGGCATGCCTTGGGCGGAGAGCAGGACCATCTGGGCGCGTCGCCAGGTCACCACCGACCCGCTGCCGCGCCGGATGATCCTCACCAGCCGTTTACCTTCGTCGTCGTCGAGTTCTCGCACTCGTACTCGTTCTGCCACTCGACCAGGCTGACCGATGCCGTGGCCGACGCACCGCAACCGGTCGGCGTGTCGGCCACAACAGGGCGAAGGTTCACGGGTGCGGCACTAGCACAGACTTGACACCTGCCGACCGTTGGGAGATGGCGGTGTCAACGTAGCCAGGGGCCACGAGGTTGGCTCGAATACCGTCCGCCGACTTTCGTGTGGAGGGCAGAGCGCGTGCCGGATACTGCGGCGACCACGTCCATCGGAGCGGTCGCGGCGGCCGGTCAGCGGTGAGGCTTGTCGGTGCTGCCGTCGTCAGATACCTGCCGCCGCCAGCACGTTCTCCCGATGACGTCGGATGTCTCCGAACAGTGCTGCGTCACTCGTAGCGCGGCGGAAGTACAGGTGCGCCGGGTGTTCCCAGGTGAATCCGATGCCCCCGTGCAGCTGGATGTTCTCGCGAGCGCAGTCCTGGAAGGCACGGGTACACACGACCGCGGCCATCGGCGCCGCCACCGCCACCTGATCGGGCCCTTCGTGCAGCGCCCACACGGCATGAACGACGGCCGAGCGAGCATCATCGACTGCGATGGCCAGATCTGAGCACCGATGCTTGATCGCCTGGAACGAGCCGATCTCGCGGCCGAACTGCACGCGGACCTTCACGTAGTCGACCGCCATGCGCAGGGTTTCCTCCGCGCCGCCCAGTTGTTCGCACGCCACTGCGACCGTCAGAAGGTGGCGCAGATCGGTCAGGACCGTGTCCGCGATGCCAGGCTCCCCGACGGGGCGGGCAGTTACCCCATCGAAATCCAAACGGGCGAACGACCGGGTGAGATCCACGGAGTCCTGGACCGTGCGCCGGAGGCGGGGATCGTCGGTGTCGACGACGAACAGCCGCGTGCCGTCGGTGGTGCGGGATCGAACGAACACCCATCCGGCGGTGGCGCCGTCCAGGACGAACGAGGTGTGTCCCGTGATCGTCCAGGCGCCGTCGGCGTTTTTCACAGCTTCGAGGTCTTCGGACACGGTACCGTCGTTACGGAAGGCACCGAGTGCAATTGTGGCCGTCTGTGATCCGTCGAGCAACGCCGGGAGCATCTCCACTCGCGTCGTTTCGTCACCGGCCCGCGCGAGCAGCCCCTGCGCGAGGACGACCGAACTGAGGATCGGCAGGGGCGAGAGCACCCTTCCCGCTTCCTCGAGCACGATTGCCAGGCCCGCGATGCCGATGCCCGCGCCGCCCAGCTCTTCGGGTTCCGCGACGCCGGCGAGCCCCAACTCCTTGCATGCGCGTGCCCAGCGTGCCGGATCCCACCTGGGCTGACCCTCGGGCGCAGCGGTGACTTCGCCTTCGTCGAGGTAATCCCGGACCACCCCGCGGAGCGCAGCGAGATCCTCGTCTTCTCGAACAATCATCGCAGTGCTCCTCTCAGCTGGGCGCGCGCGTTCAGCTCGTCCCGCAGCGCCCGCCGCAGCAGCTTCCCGGTCTCGTTGAACGGCAACTCCGTCCATTCATGGACGTGCGCCGGCACCCGCGTCGAGCGCAGCCGGGCGCGGACCCACTCCTGCAGTTCCGTTTCCGACACGCGCGCCCCTGGCGCGGCGACCACGACAGCCTCGACCCGCTCGCCCCACTCGCGGTCGGCGACACCGACGACCGCGGCCTCGGCGACCGCCGGATGTTCGACGAGGACGTCCTCGATTTCACCGGGTGAGATGTTCTCGCCGCCGCGCACGATCACGTCGTCGGCACGACCGTCGAGGAACAGGTAGCCCTCGGTGTCGAGTCGTCCGCGATCCCGCGTCGGATACCATCCGTCGGCGTCGAGGGCGCTGTGGGAGGTGTATTCGCCGGCGACCTGCTCGCCGCGGACGAACACCTCTCCGTATTCCCCGACGGGGACCGGCGCGCCGGTGTAATCCCGAATCTCGACCTCCACCGAGGGCAGCGGGCGGCCGACCGAGCCGAGTCGCGCTCGGACGACAGGATCGACGCTGGCGAGGGCGGCGCGATGATCTTCCGGGCCGAGCACGGCGATCGTCGAACTCGTCTCGGTGAGTCCGTAGGCGTTGACGAAGTCGACATCGGGAAGCAGTTCCATGGCCCGCTCGACGGTCTGCTGCGGCATCCGGCCCCCGCCATAGGACAGTGCCCGCAGCGCCGGCAGTCGGGTGCCGGTCGTCTCCAGAACGTCGAGGATCCGTCCGAGCATGGTCGGAACCACCATGGCCTGGGTAATACTTTCTGCGGCAGCGAGTTCCACCCATGCCTCGGGTGAGAACGACGGGAGCTGCACCATGCGGCGCCCCGCATAGACCGAGCTGAGGATCGAGCTGATGCCGGCGATGTGGTAGTTGGGCACCGACACCAGGATGGCTTCGTCCTCGTCGGCGTTGAGGAACTCGACGGTGCCGACGATGTAGTTGGTCAGGTGCCGGTGCCGCAACACTGCGGCCTTCGGTGTGCCGGTGGTACCGCTGGTGAACAGCAGGACCGCGGGATCGTCCGGGTCGACGAAGGGCAGGTCGGGATCGGCGACGGACGACGAGGTGGCGTCAACGACGTCGTCGGTGCGACGGATCAGCACGTCCTCACGCGCGGTGAGTCGACCGGCCGCCTGCGCGCCGACCACGACCGTCGCGGGCGCGAGCCGACCGACCGCCTCGTCGAGCTGAGCATTGGTGAGCCGATAGTTCAGCGGTGCGATCGGCAGCCCGGCGGTGGCCGCCCCGAAGAGCAGAACCGGAACGGCGGGGGTGTTGAGATCCAGCAGCGCGACGTGCTCGTGACCCGACGCTGTCAACTGCGCAGCCAGAGAACGCGCTCGGTCGAGCAACTGGCGATAGGTCAGCCCCCCCACACGGGATCCGACAGCAATCCGATCGGGTGCGGTGTCCGCCGCCATCTCGAGGAGCAGGGTGAGATTCATCAGGTTTCTCCTCAATCAGAGGACGGCAGCGGCTTCGCGGACTTGAGCGTGAGCGGACGGCCATCGACGGTGAGCGTTCCCACGCCGGCCTTGACGCACAGGACCTCGAGTCCGGTGTCCTGGTCCTCGTAGCGCTTCCCGACCTGCGTGCCGTCGGCCAGTCCGGCAGCGGGCTGGCCGGCGGCTTCGGTAGGAGCTGCGGCATCGACCATCGGCTGTCCGCCGCATTCGATGACCAGTTCACCCGCCGGCCGCACGATGACCACGGACGTATCGCACACGGTGCTACGGAGTTTGGTTCCCGGCTTCATGTCGTCTTCTTTCTCGGTGCTTCAGCAATAATCGATGTTCAGTTCAGGGCGAGTTCGTCGCTGGCGAACAGCTCCCGGAACTTCGCCAGTGCCTGCTCCCGTCGAGCGGGCAGGTGGCCGGTCGGGAAGAGCCCGGGCGCGGGTTCCACGCCGCGCAGCAACTGCTTGGCGACCTGGATCTTGTGCAGTTCGGTGGCGCCGTCCGCGAGTGCCATGTGGAAGCTCTCCATCACCCAGCTGCCGAAGGGCATCTCGGTGGAGATTCCGAGGGATCCGTGGATCTGGACGGCGCGGCCGGCGACGTCGAGCAGCACCTTCGGCATCGCGGCTTTGACGGCGGAGATGTCGATGACAACCTTGCGGTAGTCGTTGTACTTGTCGATCTTCCATGCCGTCTGCAGAACGAGCAGCCGGAACTGCTGGAGCTGGATCCACGAGTCGGCGATCATTTCCTGAACGAGTTGGTGATCGGCCAGGGTGCCGCCGCGGCTCTGCCGTGACACGGCACGCTCGAGCATCATGTCGAGCGACTGCTGGACGAGTCCGACGGTGCGCATCGCGTGGTGGATGCGGCCGCCGCCGAGGCGGGTCTGCGCCACGGCGAAGCCTTGGCCCCGTTCCCCGAGCAGGTGGTCCTTCGGGATCCGTACATCGGTGTAGCGGATGTAGGCGTGCGTACCGCCGAGGCTCTCGTGCCCGGACACGCCGACGTTGCGGATGATCTCGATTCCCGGTGTATCCGAGGGAACGACGAACATCGACGCGCGATGGTGCCGATCCGCGTCGGGGTCGGTGACCGCCATGACGATCAGGAACGACGCGAAGTTGGCGTGTGAGGAGAACCACTTCTCCCCATTGATCACCCACTCGTCGCCCACCAGCTCGGCGCGGGTGGTGAACGCGGTCGGATCCGAGCCTCCTTGCGGCTCGGTCATCGAATAGGCTGAGACGATCTCGTTTTCGAGCAGCGGCTCGAGGTAACGCTTCTTGAGTTCGTCGTTGCCATAGTGCGCCAGGATCTCGGCGTTTCCCGAGTCCGGTGCGTGGCAACCGAAGACGACCGGGCCGCTGTGGGTGCGGCCGAGCTTTTCGTTGAGGAGGGCGAGCTTGAGCTGGCCGTATCCGGGGCCGCCGAGGTCGGGGCCGAGGTGGCAGGCCCATAACTTTCGCTCACGCACCTGCTGCTGCAGGGGCTTGATCAGGGAGTTGCGGACCGGGTCGTTGACGTTCCAGGCATGGTCGACGACGCGGTCGACCGGCTCGATCTCCTTGGTGACGAACTCCTCGACCCATTCGAGGTCTTTGCGGTACTCGTCGTCGGGTTCGAATCCCCAGCTCATAGCCATATCTCTTCTCCAAACTCAGCGGGTGAGGACGGTGCAGGCACTGATGCCCGGGGCGCCGTAGACGTGGGTGAAGGCCGTGCGGGGCGAGCCCGGAACCTGTCGGTCGCCGGCGTCCCCACGCAACTGCAGGACATTCTCGTAGACCTGGCGCAGCCCGGTCGCGCCGATCGGTTCACCGTTCGCGAGCACACCGCCGTCGGTGTTGATCGGCAGCCGTCCGTCGATCTCGGTAGCGCCGGTCTCGATCAGGGCGCCCTGTTCGCCGTGCTCACACAGTCCGGTCTCGGCCATGTGCATGATCTCGGCGCCGGATTCGGTGTCCTGGATCTGCGCCAGATCGATTTCGCTCGGTTCGATCCCTGCGGCTTCGAACGCCGCCGCGGCTGCTTCGACCGTGGGACCGTCCGCGACAGCCGGCGACGTCCAGGGGCTGTACACCTCGAACGAGCCGAACCGACGCGACCGGAATTCGCAGGACCGCAGGTAGATCGGCGTCGAGGTGTACTGCTTGGCGCGGTCCGCCCGGGCCAGGACCAGCGCCACCGCCCCCTCCCCCGGCGAACAGAACATGTACTGCGTGAGGGGGTAGCTGATCATGGGCGCGGTGGCGATCTCCTCGACCGACAACGGCTTGCGGCGCCACGCGTTCGGATTGCGTGAACCGTTGCGGAACGCCTTCGCGGCCACCTCGGCGAGCGTGGTGTGTTCGATGCCGTGCACACCCATGTAGCGCTGGATCTTCATGGCGAAGAACTGTGTCGTGACCATCATGCCGGTCTCGCCGTACCACGCACCGAGCCCCAGGTTCTCCGGGTCCTCGTTGAACGCTCCGGGGGGATGCTTGTCGAAGCCGACCACCATGCCGACGTCGTACGCACCGGAGAGGATGGCGTGTCGGGCGGACGTGAGCGCGGAGCCGCCCGTCCCACAGCCGTTCGAGACGTTGATGAAGGGAAGTCCGGTCATGCCGAGCTCGGACACCAGCGTGTCCGCATCACCGGCGGAATAGCTTCCACCGTAGGCGAACTGCATGTCCTTCCACTCCACGCCGGCATCGGCGAGAGCCTGCCGAACGGCGTAGGCGCCCTGCGTCCGCCCGCTCACCCCAGGGGTGCGGCCGAACGGGTGGATGCCGATTCCGACGATGGCGACGTCCTTAGGGTTCATCGGATGTCCTGGCCTTCCGAGTCGAGGGGAGCGAAGGCGTAGGTGAGCACCGTCGTTCCGTCAGGGTCGGTGAAGGCAGGGATCAGGCGAAGCCCGTAGCGGTCCCCGTTGTTCAACCTCTGTGGGTCGTTCTCGGTCAGGACGGATTCGACGAGCACCTCCCCCAGGTCGATGTATCCGACTCCGTAGGGCGTGAACGGCCCGCCGTCGGAGCGGTACGGCGACTTGGGTTCGAACCCCTGCACGGTGAACGCCCACAGTGTTCCTTCGCGCGGTAGTTCGTGGGGTTGTGTGTTGGTACGACTGCAGCGGGGGCACGCATCGTGGAAAGGGAAGGTCACCGTCGCGCAGTCCGCACAGCGACTCCCACACAGCGCCGGTCCGTCGCCGGAGCCGGTGTCGATGTCGGTGGTGAACAGCGTCCGGTCGATCAATCGATACGGCATCACGTCCGGTCCTTTCTGTACGAATATGCGTGCGACGCAATAGCGGATGTGCGGTACGGGCCACGACGGCGGGACCGGCCGATCCGGCCATGCCCGCCCAGCGTCGCTGGAATGTGATGCGGCTCGCATCCCCTTAGGACACTGTATTCATCATGAGGAAAATGGGCAAGGGATCTCGGATTTCCGATCGGACCCTGCGGACGGCCTCCCGGAAGTGCTCGGTCAGCGACGGCAGTCTCGCCACGGCGTCGTGCGGTCCGTGCGTGGCTCCGCCGGCAGGCCCAGCATGCGTTCGGCGATGATGTTCCGCTGGATCTCGTCGGACCCGCCTGCAATGCGGTAGCCCGGCACGCCGAGCACGTGCTGGCTCCACGCGAACGTGCCCCATTCCCCGGAATCGACGACGAGTCGGGGACCGAGCGCGGCAGCGACGAAGTCGGAGATCCCCAGCATGCGCCGGACCCACTGCATCTTGCGGACCGACCCGACCGCGCCCAGCGGGTGTCCTTGCCTTCGGGCCTGCTCGTCTCGGGCGTGGGCAATTTCGCCCAGCTTGTGCGCGATGACCACGTCGGCAAGCTGTTGCCGCAGCACGGGGTCCCGGTCGGCCCCGGTGAACGCGGCCAGCCCCACCGCCTGCCGCCAACTGCCACCTACCCCGGTCGTCGAGGAGCTGGCTCCGCGCTCGAAACCGAGGGTGGTCAATGCCACCTTCCAACCGTGCCCGACCTCACCGAGGCGCAGGCTGTCCGGAACTCGCACCTGATCGAGGAAGACTTCGTTGAAGCTGGTTCCACCCGACATCTGGCGCAACGGCCGGATCTCGATGCCGGGTGAATCCATGGGCACGAGGAAGGCGGTCATGCCCTGGTGCTTGGGGACATCCGGGTCGGTCCGGGCGATGAGCTGCCCCCACTGCGCGAACTGTGCCCCGGAAGTCCACACCTTCTGTCCGCTGATCACCCAATCGCCGCCGTCTCGCACGGCGCGGGTTCCCAGCGATGCCAGATCCGATCCCGCTCCGGGTTCGGAGAAGAGCTGACACGCCAACTCGCGTCCACTGAGAAACGAGCGGATGAAGCGCTGCCTCTGCTCGTCCGTGCCGAGCAACCGGATGGTCGGCGCGATCAGATGGAGAGTGACCGACAGCAATTCGTGGGCTCCACCGGCGTCGAACGCTCGTTCCTCCGCGGCGAACACATCCTCGAACTCCGGGGCCAAGGCACGACCACCGAATTCCTCCGGCCATGTCAGGGCGCCGTAGCCGGCCTCGTACTTCGTTCGCTGCCATTCCCGCAACCGGTCGAGGAGTGCTTGTTCCGCCTCGAACGACAGGTTGTGGAACACGGAGACATCGTCCGAACCGCTACCCCACACCGGAACACCGTCGTCCGTGCCGGCCCGGGGCAGTCCCGATTCGGTCAGCCAGGCCCGCGCCTGCTCACGAAACGTCTCCAAGCTCGGACTGCGCATCCGATCCACCTCCTTCGAGCCCCGGGGCTCTGTTGAATATTCGACACGGTCCTACTCGGGAAACGGGCCGAAACTGTTTCGGCCGCGGCGACACGAAAGATCACCGTCGGTCGTTCCCCACTGCTCGGGTCCGAGCCCCTAGGGCACCCACCACGTTCCGGGAAGGCACGACGTGCCTCGCTCGGCGCTGTCCCGTCCGACCGGTCAAGTGCGGCCACACACCGCATACGCCGCGCATCCGAGACCGTTGCGTCGGCAGATCATGCCCTCAACAGGCCCAGAGCTCGGCGCGCCAACGGCGCGACAGCAGCACCCCGCTCCCCCATCCGAGGGTCCGTCGACTCGCCTCGTACGAAGCGAGCGTAGAGCTGCTGCAAGATCACCACGGTCTTCCAGCATCCGAAGGCCTCGTACCATCCGATGTCGCTGAGATCCAGGGTGCTGTTCTGCGCGTATCGCTCCACGACAGCGTGCCGCGACGGCAGTTCGAGCGCATCCATGCCCGGTACGGCGGTAAACGCCGCATCCGAGCCGGGGTCGGCCGTGGCATCGGGCCAATAGTTCAACAGCGTTCCCAGATCCACGAGTGTGTCCCCGACGGTGGCCATGTCCCAGTCGAAGACCGAGGTGACGCGGGTGGGATCATCCGCGGCAAACTGGCAGTTGTCCACCTTGTAGTCGTTGTGCACGATGCCGCTGCGCTGGCTGATCGGTTTGCGCGCCGACAGCCGATTGGCGACGTCGCGAACCAGTGCGATCGTGTCGTCGTCGCCGACCTCGGCTTCGACCGCCGCCCATCGCTTCTGCCACCCCGCCAGTTGGCGCTCGAGGTAGCCTTCGGGACGGCCCAGATCGCCTAGACCCACCGCTGCGGGCTCGACCTCGTGCAGGTCGGCCAACGCATCGATCACTGCGAATCCGATCCGATGGCCCGCGTCAGCGAAAGATTGCATCGAGGCGGGCACGGTGTCCCACACGACGATTCCCTCTCGATACTCGTTGACGAAGAACTCGGCTCCGATCACGGTCGGGTCCGCGCAGTGCAGCAGCGCCCGCGGCGCCCGCGGATACCCGGCGTGCAGCCGCGAGAGCACCTTGTACTCCCGGGCCATGTCGTGCGCCCCCGGCGCCAGGGTTCCGAACGGTGGCCTGCGCACCACGAGGAGCGTCTCACCGAACTTCACCCGGTAGGTGAGATTCGCCGAGCCCCGCGGGAACTGCAGCACGGAGAATTCACCGTCCAGCTCCGGAAGGTGCTGCCGCAAATACCGTTCCAGGCTCTGCCAGTCGAGTTCTTCGCCGGCTCGCACGGGCGCCAGCTCCACCTGCGGCTCTGCCGCACTTCCGGAGGTCACTGCGTCTCCCCCACTCTCCACCGGGGCAAAATGATCCGATTTCCCTCGGCGTCGCGCCCCAGGTCTTCGAAATCGGCGTGCAGAACCGTGTTCTGGTCCACCTCGGCCCGCCCCGGTAGGTACCCGATCATGCGGACACCGGGACTGTCGTCGATGTCGATGAGAACCACGGTGTACGGCGTGGGAAACGAGTGATGCACCTGATGCTCGACAACGGTCCACGAACGCACCCGGCCGCGAGGTGGGACCTCACGCCATTCCAGCGCATCGGCGTCGCAATGCACACAGTAGGGACGAGGCAGGTGGGTGTGGCCACCGCATCGGGTACAGGTGAGCACGGCGAGTCGACCCTCTGCCGCCGCCGCAAAGAAGCCTCTCGACGCGGGATCGACAACGGTCGGGGCCAGGCGGGCGCTCATGCCGCCACCAGAATCAGTGCCGAGGTCGACGGCGGCGGAGCAGAGGTCACCAAGGACACCGAGGCCCCCGGGACCTGGTTGCTCGAGGTTCCCCGAATCTGGCGGACTCCCTCGACGATGTGGTTCATCCCATGGATGTAGCCCTCGGACATGTGTCCTCCGCTGGTGTTGAACGGTATCGATCCGCCGATCTCGAGCTCGCCCGCTGCGGCGAACTCCCCGGCTTCCCCGCGGTCGCAGAACCCGTAGTCCTCGACCTGGAGCAGGGCCGTGATCGTGAAGCAGTCGTACAGCTGGGCCGAATCGACCTCCTTCGGACCGAGGCCGGCTCGGCGGTAGAGGGTTTCTGCGCAGTACCGCGACGGCATGTCCAGCGGGTTGTCCCGCATCAGTACCGGATACATCTGCCCCGGCTGAGGGCGGGGACCGCTGGCCATGGCGGCGGCCCGGATCACAGCCGGCGTCTGCCGCAGGTCGCGGGCGCGCGCGGTGCTGGTCACCACCACCGCGGCTGCGCCGTCGGTTTCGAGGCAGTAGTCGAACAACCGCAGTGGTGAGGACAACATCCGCGAGTCGAGGTAGTCGTCGAGCGTCATCTTCCGGGCGTACATCTGCGCCCGCGGATTGTTGTTGGCGTGTCGACGAGCCGCGAGTGCGATGTGCCCCAGTTGCTCGGACGTGGTCCCGGTCTTGTACATGTACTCCTGAGCGAGGAGTGCGAAGAACTGGCCCGGGGAGAGCAGGCCGTAGGGGCCGAAGAACTCGGTCATCGACTCGCCTCCCCCCGTGGTCGTCGCCGGTTCCGAGGAGAGGCCGAACCGGTTTCCGGACCGGCCGTTGAGGGAACGGAACACGACGACGGTGCTCGCCTGGCCGCTCATGATGGCGCCGACGGCTTGGGCCACCATGGCCGCGGGGCCCGACCCTCCCGGCCCTGCCTCGCCGTAGTACGTCAGATTGCGGGCGCCGATGGCGTCGGCCAGCGCGGCGCACGAGACCAGATCCATGTCGTTGCGGATGACCCCGTCGACGTCGGCGGGGTCGAGGCCCGCGTCGGCCAGGGCCGCCCGAGATGCCGCGGCGGCGAGGGCTGTCACGCTGGTTCCCGAGTCCTTCGAGTAGTCGGATTCGCCGACGCCGACGATGGCGCACACGTCTCGCTGCCACATGTCAGTCATGGGAGAGCACCTCCTCGGTGTGTTCCCCGAGCATGGGTGGGCGGTGGGGGTCGCCGTAGCCGTTCGAGAATCGGTAGGGCGCACCGGGGAAGGTGGTCGTGCTGCCGTCCGCCATGGTCACGTCGACGAAGAAGTTCCGGGCCGCGAGATGCTCGTCGCGCAGCACCTCCTCGGGTGCGCGCAGCGGTCCGATCGGGAGCCCCCACTTCTGGCCGTCCCGGTAGACCGTTTCCGAATCCTGGATCATGAAGAACGCTTCGAGCAGGCCCTGGATGTGCGCGAAGTTCTCCTGCCGATAGGCCAAGGAGTCGAATGCTCCCTCGGCGAGGTCGGCGACGAGTCCGACCTCGTCCATCCAGGAGGTGAGGGCTTTCCACGCGAACTGATCGGCGAGGATGAGGGCGAAGTAGACCCACACACCGTCGGCGCACTGAAACAGCGCGGACTGGGTCGGCGACGGCTGCGCGTGCCGACAGGTTTGCCGTTTGACCACGGCCTTCGGGTAGAACCAGTACGGATTGGCGAGTTCGCCGGTGACCGCGATCGATTCGTGCATCGACACGTCGACCAGTTGGCCGCGTCCTGTCTGCTGTCGCTCGATCAGGGCGAGCACCACCCCGCACAGCGCGAAGCTGGCTGCCGTCATGTAGCCCTGATTGCCACCGGGCCGGATCGGCGGAATGGAGTGGTCGTCGTATCCACAGCTGTTGAGAAGCCCCCCGGCGGCCAGCCCGACCAGGTCGGAACTCAGATAGTTCGCCCACGGACCCGTGAGCCCGAACGGGGAGATCGACAGGGCGATCAGCTTGCTGTGCTGGGCGCACAGGCCCTCGAGATCGAGACCGGCCGTGGCGAGATCGACAGGTCGGCCGGTGGTCAGCACGATGTCCGCCTCCGCGATGAGCGCGGCACGGGCGGCGCGGCCCTGATCGTCGTCGGCCAGAACTACCGACTGTTTGGACGTGTTGTAGGTCCAGAAGTTCAGGCTGTGGTCGGGGTCCTCCGTCCCGTTGGCCCAAGGTCCGATGTGTCGGCTGGCGGCGCCGCCGGTCGGTTCC
The DNA here is from genome assembly GCF_012272955.1 of Rhodococcus sp. DMU1. Taxonomy (NCBI): domain Bacteria; kingdom Bacillati; phylum Actinomycetota; class Actinomycetes; order Mycobacteriales; family Nocardiaceae; genus Rhodococcus; species Rhodococcus sp. DMU1. The sequence continues at coordinate 67,549 of NZ_CP050953.1, forward strand.
ACCTTCACGACCGTGGCGCCCTGGTCTGCCAGCAACTTGCCGGCGTATTCCCCGGCCGGGTCGTCGGCGATCTCGACGACCCGCAGCCCGCTGAATGCCAGTTCCATCAGATCACACCTTCCGCGGTCAACTCGGCGATCTCCGCGTGATCCAGGCCCAGGATGTCGCCGAACACGTACTCGTTGTCTTCGCCCAGCAGGGGGGCAGAGCGCCAGTTCTGTTGCACGGTTCTGGTGAACCGCATCGGAGTGCCCTCGAATTTCGCGACGCCGATGACCGGATGGTCGAGCTCGAAGAAGGTGCCGCGATACGCGATCTGCGGGTCCGATTCCGCCAGATCCCGGGAGTTCTGCACCGCTGCCGCGGGCACTCCGGCCTGCTGCAGCAGGTGCATGGTCTCGTGAGCCGGCCGCAGCGCCGTCCACTGCGACAGGTGCGCATCGAGTTCGTCCTGACGCGCGTACCGGCTGCGCGCGTCCGCGAACTGCGAAGCCGTCGCCCAGTCGGGTCGGCCGAGGGCCGTGACGAGTCGCTCCCACTGGTCGTCGTCGAAGACCGCGATGGCAACCCAGGTGTCCTCGCCCTGCGCCGGATACACGCCGTGCGGTGCCGCGGCCGGGTGGACGAGCCGATTGCCCGTCGGGTACTCGGGGCGTCGCGTGACCACGCCGTTGACGGCGACGTCGAGCAGATCCGGGCCGAGCAGATTGATCCCGGCCTCGACGGCGGAGACGTCGATCTCCTGGCCCTTGCCGGTGACGGCGCGCTGCATGATCGCCATGAGAACCGCCGCGGAGTTGTAGTACGCCGCCTGGTTGTCCATGTACGACAATCCCCACCCCGACGGTTCACGCCCCGGGAGTCCCGAGATGAACGACAGACCGGACACCGCCTGCACCACGGGGCCGTAACTCTTGAACTTGTGGTGGGGTCCGCTGTGCCCGTACCCGCTCATTCGGGCGAGGATCACATCGGGAGTGATCTCTTTCAGTGCGTCGTAGGTCAGCCCCCACTTCTCCATGACACCGGGTGCGAAGTTCTCGGTGACCACCGAGCTCGCACCGATGAGTTGCCGGACGAGTTGCTGACCGCGTTCGGTCTTCATGTTGATGGTGACGCCGAGCTTGTTGCGGCTGTAGTTGTTGAACAAGCCGCCCTTGTTGGGGTCCGGGTTGGGGTCTTCCTCGCCGTACGAGCGGACCTCGTCCTTGTAGATCGGCAGGCGCCGCGGCATGTCGAGGCGATCACGTGATTCGATCTTGATGACTTCGGCCCCGAAGTCGGCGAGCATCCGCGTCGCTACGGCCCCGACCCCCATCCAGCAGAAGTCGGCCACTCGCACCCCTGCCAGTGGACCCACCCGCATCCCTGGGCGGCGCCCGATCGTCGTCGGCGTGGGATCTTCGATTGCAGTCACCACATGCCTCCTGTTCCAGAATCGTCTCGAGAGATGGGGTCGGGTGCGACTCCGTGGAGTCCGCCGATGTGTCTCGTGTCACCCGACCCCGAGCGTAAACATCATGAGGAAATAGCACAAGTTGTGCCGCGAAAAGACCCCGCACGCAAACTCCGTGCGGGGTCTCGTTGCGCCGCAGCCTTCTTGAGTCGACGATCCAGTCGTCAGCCCACGGCCATCCGACCACCGTCGACGGGCAGGATGGTCCCGGTGGTGAAGCTCGAGGCATCGCCGGCGAAATACAGAGCGGCCCCTACGATCTCGCTGGGCTTTCCCCCGCGGGGAATCGGCCAGGACGAGGCCAGCTCGTCGAACGCGTCCGCATCCCAGCCCTTGCTGATGTCGGTGAAGAACGCCCCGGCCATGATCGTGTTCACCCGCACTTCCGGACCGTACGTCGCCGCGAGCCCCTTCGTCAGCGAATTGAGTCCGGCCTTGGCCGCGCCGTACGGCACATACTCCGGAGCCGGCCGCTCGGAGGCATTGCTGCTGATGTTGACGATCGTGCCGTGGCCGGCGGATTTCATCCGTTCGGCCACCAGCGCACCGAGCCGGAACGGTCCCTTGAGGTTCACTGCGATGATCTTGTCGAACAGTTCCTGACTGATTTCGCCCAGGCTGGGATACAGCGGCGCGATGCCGGCATTGTTGACCAGCACATCGAGGTGACCGAATCGTTCGTACACTGCATCGACGAGGGCCGGCATCGCATCCCAGTCACCGACGTGCGCGCCGATACCCATCGTCTCGACACCGGTCCTCGCTGCGATCTCCGCGGCAAGGTCGATGCAGGGCTGCTCCTTCCTGCTGGCGACGACGATGTCGGCGCCCTCTTCCGCGAATGCCCACGCCATCTCGGCGCCCAGGCCGCGGCTGCCTCCTGTGATGAGGACGACCTTGCCGCGAAGATTGTTTCGGTCGGTTCCCATGCTTCTCCCTTCGCGGGCACGGAGCCCGCATCGGCAATTCAGTAGAGCGACTCGCCGCCGTCGACGATGTGGTTGACGCCGGTGACGAAGCCCGCTGCCGGGCTGCTCAGGTAGACCGCGGCCGCACCCATGTCCTCGACGGTGCCGGCCCGGCCCATCGGGACGGTCGCCGCCATCTTGGCGAACGTGTCGGGGTTGCGTTCGAGCGCCATCGGGGTCGCGGTGATGCCCGGTGAGAGCGCGTTGACTCGGACACCGAATTCGGCGAGTTCGTACGCGGCGACACGAACGAACTGGTTGAGTCCGGCCTTCGTCGTGGCGTAGTGAATCGTGCCGGGCCGGGTTCCCAGCGCGCGGATGGATGATACGACGAGGACGGCGGCATTCTGTTGCTTGTCCGCACGCGCCGCCATCCGGGTGGCGGCCTGGTGACAGCATCGGAAGGTGCCGCTGAGATTCAGGTCGAGCGTGGACTGCCAGATTTCCTCGGTCATCTCCAGGAACGGAACCATGGACCCGCTTCCCGCGTTGGCAACGAGGATATTGAGATCCCCGAACTCCGCGTCCACCCGGTCGAACATCGCGGCAACCGACTCCGGTTGTCGGATGTCGACCTCGACGATGTCGACGCGCTGGCCCGGCCGGGCCACGTTCTGCAGCTCCTTCTGTGCCGTTTCGAGCTGGGTCCGGCGGCGGGCGGCGATCATCACGTCCGCTCCGGCGCGGACCAGGGCCTCGGCGATCCCGAGGCCGATGCCCTCGCTGGCCCCGGTGACCAGTGCCCGCTGTCCGTCGAGCGCCGCTGTAGGGTTGTGTTCGTTGCTCATGCAGTCTTCCTGTTGTCATGGCGCACGGCGCCGGATGTGGTCAGACGTCGAGTACCAGACGGGCCGACTTGGCGCGTGACACGCAGGGCATCATGGTGGCACACGAGGCCTGCTCCTCCTGGGTCAGCACCGAATCGCGATGGTCGGGAATGCCTTCCAGTACGGGCGTTTCACATGTTCCGCAGGTGCCCTCGCTGCACGAGGAGATGATGTCGACGCCGCACTCCTCCGCCACCTCGAGAATCGACCGCCCCACCGGCACCGTCACCGTGACGCCACTCTGGGCGAATTCGACGTCGAACCCGTGGTCGGGTTCTGTGGGTTCGACGATCTTCGGGACGAAGCGCTCGACACGCAACTGTCGCGGGGGTGTCGCCTCGGCGCAGCGCGTTTCCAGGGTGGCCAGCAGACTCTCCGGGCCGCACGAGTACACCACGGTGTCGATCGCCGTCTCGGACACGAGCGTGCCGAGATCCGGGATTCCGAACTCGTCGTCGGGCCGGATACGCACCCGATCTCCGAACTTGGCGAGTTCGTCCAGATAGGCCATGCTCGTGCGGGACCGGCCGCAGTAGAACAACTCCCACTGAGTCCCCGCCGCCTCGAGCTGCCTGATCATCGGCAGGATGGGGGTGATTCCGATCCCGCCGGCAACGAACAGCACTCGTGGCGCCTGTGCGTCAAGCCGGAAGTGATTACGTGGTAGCGAGACGCGCACCGGCGACCCTTCGGGCAGGCACTCGTGCGCGTAGCGGGATCCGCCGCGGCCGGCCTGTTCGCGAAGGATGGATACGATCCAACGGTCGTCTCGAGCCTCGAGGCCGGTCAGGGAGTATTGCCTGAGCAACTCGCCGAGTTCGAGGTCGATGTGTGCGCCGGCGTCCCACGGGGGCAGGGCGCAGCCGTCCGGGTGCGCCAAGGTCAGCTCGACGATGCCGTCGGCAACCGAGCGGCGCTGGAGGACGCGTAGTTCGAGGTCCATTTTCACTTCCGGTTCGATCGGGCCGAGGGCAGGGTGCCTGGCGCAGCAGGATGCGACGCCAGGCACCTCCGAGAGTTATCCGTAGTCACACCACTCGGTCAGGCGACCGTTGTCGAACGTCATGATCGACAGGACGTTCAGCTTGCAGAACTCGCCCGCCTTGCCGAATCCGGGGACGTCGGCGGCGGCGGTGCCCTGCCAGGTGGTTTCCCGCATGACGGAATTACCGGTCGTCGCCCACCGAGTGGTCTCCCCGATCGCGCGGTCGGGGAAGACCGCGCTCATCTGTTCCACCGTCTGCAGCATCAGGTCGCGCCCCTTGGCCGCGACACCGCGGTTCTGGTGCACCACCACGACATTCTCGTCGACGAGCTCGCGCAGTGTATCGAGGTCGAGACGGTTCCAGGCATCGACCACACCGTGGGCGAGGTCCAGCAGTTCTACGGAATTGGTGTTGTTCATGGTCCTGTCCTTCGGGAAGGCTCGGGTTACGGCTGAACGGTGAGGGTGAACTCGTGGATCCCGCGGGTGGGCATCGAGTGGTACTGCACCGACTGTCCCTCGGCGAGCGCGAAACGCGGCATCTTCTCCACCATGCGCTCGAGAACCCGGGTCATCATCACGCGAGCGAAGTTCGACCCCAGACACCGGTGCGGTCCGATGCTGAACGCGAGGTGGTTCTTGTCCGTGCGGTGCAGATCCCAGGTATGCGGATTCGGGAACTTCGCAGGATCGCGATTGGCGCCGTTGTACGAGGTCCATACCTTGGCATCGGGTCCGAGTTCGGTCCGGCCGACGGTGACCGGACAGGTCGTCGTACGCTGCAGGACTGTCACATTGGCGAACATACGCAGTCCCTCCTCCACCGCCTCCGGGATCAGCGCCGGATCGGCAACGATCTCGGCGAGGTCGTCCGGATGGGTGGCGAGATGGTGGATCGTCCCACCCAGCACGGTTCCGGTCGATTCCAGACCCGCGATGGACAGCGGAAGAACCACCGCGATGCGCTCGGCGAGAGTAGGTTCGCGGCCATCGATCTCCTCGACCTGGCACACCATGCTGACGAGGTCGTCCTCGATCGGGTGCGCCATGCGTTCACGAACGAGCGCGTCGATCGCGGTGTAGAGGCTGACGAAGGCGGTCTCTGCCTCCTCGGCCGTTTCACCGACAAAGATGTCGTGAGCCCACTTCATCCAGTCGTCGATGCGGTCACCCTCGAGATTGAGCAGATTGGAGAAGACCGCGCGAAGCTGCAGCGGACGCAGGAAGTCCTCCATGACGCGGAAGCTACCGGCCGCGATGCCCGCGTCGAGGAAAGAGTCGATCTCCTTGGTGATCGCCGGCAGAAACCGGCGCATCTTCTCCTCCGTCAACTCAGGATTGAGGAGTTTGCGCCAGCCGGTCTGGGCAGGCGGATCGAGGTCCTCGGGCAGAAAGCGTCCTTCGTTCTTCGGCGGCTCGGAACGATTATCGTGTCCGAGGATCGCCACGCCACCCTCCGAGGAGAACCGCTTCCAATCCCGCAGGACCTTGAACACGTCCTCGTACCGGGTGGCGACGTAGCACGGCGTCTCACCCTGGGTATGAACGGACAGTTCGTCGCTGGCCTGCATGCGGTTGATCTCGGGCCAGAAGTTCTCGTTGAACTGCTCGGACCACAGATCGACGGGGCACCCCAACGGCATCGGTGTCGGGGACTGCACTTGCTCGGTCATTGTCAACTCTTCCTTCTCACGACACCGTGATCGCAGCTTCTGGACAGACACCGGTGATCTCGGACTCCCCCGTCGCCTCGGGGAGCGTTCCATCACCCTTCACGACGGCTTTGCCTTCCTCGTCCGCCTCGAACAGCGCGGGAAACCGCGCGTAGCAGCGGCCGTGCGCTTGGCAGTAGTCGTGATCGATCGAAATCTTCGCCATCGTGTTCTCCTAGGCTCGTGCCAGCTGACCACCGTCAACGGGGATGGCGACCCCGTGGATGTACCGGGCCTCCTCGGACGCGAGCCAGGCGACCGCATTGCTGACGTCCTCGGGCTCGACCCACGGAATCGGCAGGAGCGTCAGCTCGGCGAACAGCTCAGCGGCGTCGTCGGCGGTCGGGTTCTCGAGATGCGGAAGAAACATCTTCAGCAGGCTCTCGTTGATGGCCATCGGGGTGTTGACCGCACCCGGATTGACGGAGTTGACCCGAATATTGTGCGGACCTACTTCGTTCGCAAGAGAAAGCATCAGGCCCTGGAGTCCGTGCTTCGAGGCGGCATAGTGGGACTGCCCCGGTGCGCCGCGCAGTCCGACAGTCGAACTGACGAAGATCACCGAACCGCCCTCCCCGCGCTCGATCATCGACGGCAGTACCGCACGACATACGTGCCACGCACCGACGAGGTTGGTATCGAGGATGTCCGACCACTGCCGATCGGTGAGGCCGACGACTGCCCCTTGGTTCGAGATGCCTGCATTGGACACAAGGATGTTGATGCGCCCGAACTCGGTGAGCGCTTCGTCGACGACCTCCTGAATCCTGGCGAGATCGCGTACGTCGGCGGCGCGGGCGATGATCCGCTGCCCCTCCTTCTCGACCAGGCGGACTGTCTCCGCCAGATCGTCCGGGGTTCCCTGCGAGTAGTCGAGATTCTCCTGCTGCCGGCAGAGGTCGATCGCAACGATGTCGGCACCATCCTGGGCCAGCCGTACGGCATGTGTCCGACCTTGGCCGCGTGCGGCTCCGGTGATGAATGCGACCTTGCCGCTCAACCGCTTCATGGGGCCTCCTGGCTCAACTTCCGTGGGTGTCGTCGACCGCGACGGACACAGCGTCCGCGCAGCTTTCATGCGGTAAAAGGCGTCCCGCTATGGAACGGAGACGATGCGGCGATCATCGTGTGATGCCCATCACCGAGCCGCCTGAGACCATATTGCTCATGATGAACTCGGAAGTCAAGAGCCTTCGGCCTTATTCTTTATGAGGAATAAAGTCCGCCAGGCCGATCGGGAGGGTGAGATCCGGACGGCAGCGACCGACGTGCTCACAGCGAAGCCGGCGGGACAGAGTTGTCTCGCCGGCTTCCGTCAGCAGGATCGCATGCCGAGTGAGCGTGCGCTGGCTACAACCACTCGACCGGCGAGTTCAGCGGCACCGCCAAACGGGAGCGACAGTAGTCCACGACCCCACGTAGATGGTTCTCCATGAGCTCGCGAGCCCGCCGGCACCGCCCCGCAACCACCGCCTTCGCGATGTGCTGATGGTCGTCGGTGAGCACGGCGCGCAGCTTCCGTGGATCATCCAGGACAGCGACATGGTGCGTGACGATCTGGCCGTAGGTTTCGAGACTGAGCGAGAGCACTCGATTACCCGCCAAGGTGGCGACGGCATGATGAAACCCCGCATGTTCCTCGAGATACGGGCCGAGTCCTTCCTCGGAGTGCTCGTGCTGCTGCAGGAACGGTTCCATACGGGTTGCACGCAGCGCACCGTCGGGGTTTCGAGCCGCACGCTCGGCAAGTTCCGTCTCGGCCCAGACCCAGGCATCGAACAGTTCCTCGTACGTGGCACCCGCCATGTTGTAGAACAGCGCCGACACCCTGCCCAGATGGGCCGCGTCCACTGATCCAACGATGGGACCGCCGCCCGGTCCCCGGCGAATGGTGATCATTCCCTGGACCTCGAGGAGACGCAGACCCTCTCGGAGGGACTCACGACTGACACCGTACTGCTCGAGCATCGTCGCCTCCGAGGGCAAGCTCGTCCCCGGTGGCAAGCTCTTGCTCTGAATCTCACCGACAATCGTGCGCGCGACGGTCTCTGCGGCCTTCAACGGGCGCAACAGCGACACTTCACCGCGGGCAGCCGACCTGCTTCCGTTCACATCGCTTCGAGGCGTATTTCGTGGCATCTCATCCCCCTGACAGGACGGCCGGCGCAGATTCCGGACGTCGTTCGGACACTTTTACTTTCGTTTCCCGTCCCACACTTTCACGACCGGCCCGCGCAACACGTCCCAGAACCGACAGCAGGAATTCACACGGATACGACATCGTCTACCCTGAGGGTGCAGGTTGAAGACCGAGTTTGTCGGCGATCGCAGCAAGCCGGTCACAGCGCTCACGGTGCGTGCGTCCGCGCCACACCATGTCCGCCCAGATCACCAGGTCGCCCATACCGTGGTCGCGGTAGCGCTCGAACTCCGCGACATCGACCTCTGCCAGGCGGACGTAACAGGGAAACTCACCTCCCTTCCCCAACCCTTCTCGCAGCCGGTGGACCTCGCGCACCATCTCCAAGGACTCGACGAAGGTGGGCGTCCCTGAGGTGAACCACCCGTCTCCCAGCCGCGACGCCCGGGCCAGCGCGGCCGGACTGTTACCGCCGAGGATGATGGGAATCTCGACAGGCCTGGGGTGCACCTGAACATCCTCGAAGCGGAAATGCTTGCCTTCGTGCCGGAATGCAGTTCCCGACCATGCCTTGCGCAAGACCTCCAGGCACTCCTCGGTCCTCGACATGCGCGTACGGAAGGGTACCCCGAACGCGTCGAATTCCTCCTCGAGCCATCCGGCCCCTACCCCGAAGAGCACACGTCCCCCACTCATCTCCTGGACGGTGATCGTGGTACGCGCTGTATGGAGGGGATGCCGCAGTGGTGCCAGATACACGGCTGTGCCGAGCTTGATCCGCGTCGTGACTGCCGCGATTGCTGCATGGACAATCCACGGATCGACCAGTTCTGTCTCGATGTCGACGATGGGACCGGAATGATGCTGGCTGGTTCCCGCCGAAGGATGCTCTCCGGCATGAACCAAGGGACGAAGCACGTGTTCTCCGATCCAGAGAGCGTCGAAACCCAACCCATCAGCACACGCTGCGAGCTCAACCAGGTCGTTCCCGGTCATTCCGTACGCGCTCAGCCCTACGGAGGTCACCCTTGCCCCTACTTCCTGCGTGAATAGCAACGCTAGATGTTAGGTAGTACACAGTAGCGAGAATTGCTCATGATATAAAGGCCTCTACTGGCTGCCTTGTGGCAAGTCCGACCGGGTGGCCGGATTCGGCCGCTCCGAAACGGAGCATCGTTGAAGCGATGACGGTGTCGGGATGCCGAATCCGAAGAGACGACGCGCTTGAGCCGGCCTCGTCGAACCCCGTAGCTTCAGCAGCTGCAAGACAGCAACGAAGACGATCGTATATGAACCGATGGACACGGTGACCGGTCATCTGCCAGCCATCACCGCAGGGCCACTTGCAGACGCAGAGGAGTAGACCCGCGTAAGCACCCCGCAACATCTGCTCGCCCACGCCCAACTGCTCGACGGCACGGTAACCGTGGCCGTGCTGAGAGCCCTCACCGACCAGCACGGCCTGGAAGCACTGTCAAATGCTTGCCCGCTGGCACGGTCAGGTTCGAGATGAGTCCGCTCGGGCCCATGGACGCCTTCGACTTCTGCAGCAACTCCGATAACCGGACCTTATTATGGTACGTGCTGCATGGTGCAGTAAACGAACCGCACCCTTGCTCTCCGCGAGGGCTGGTTCGTATCCAAATCCACTATCCTGCAGTTGATCACACCTACGCCTCGGCGTAGCGCCGCTTCACAACCTGGTGCGCCGCCGAGGGCCACCCCGCGCTGCCGACGTATCCGCTAGCCGTCGCCGCCTGCCTGATCGCATCACGGACCACGACATCGACGCCCGCGACTACGTCCCGGCCATCCTGGCCTGCTAATCGCCGCGATCGCCCACCATTGCGAGGTCGGGAACCACCAGGTGCCGATCGGCTACGACCTGCTTCGCACCACCCTGGCCGGCATCCGCGCGACTACGCCACCGCTGGCCCTCGCCCCGTACCCCGCGGGCCCCTGCTCCGCAGCGACATCTTCCCGATCGTCGACAAGTAGGCCCGCACCGACATCATAAACTGGGCCAATTAGATCCTCGAACGCCGCGACGCCGCGCTCCTGCTGCTCGGGTTCGCCGCGGCGCTGCACCGCATCGAACTTGCGGCCCCGCCCGCAGTGATACGGCCGCTCGGCACCACACCGCCGTTCGACGAGCATCTCTGCCGCGGCTCCAGTCCCGTACCGGCAAGGACGCGCCGATGCTGCGGGTGCCCGGCAAGAACGACCATCCCTCCCCCACCGTCTCGTGTGGGGCGGCAGTGCACTAGGCGATCCGCCGTCGCGCCGAGCGTGCCGGTTTGCGACCCCGACCTCGTCGCCCGGTCAAGTCCCGTGAGGTGGTGTGCGGCGGTGTCGCGTGATTCCTCGTCGGTGGTTCAGGCGGTCAAGGCCGGTGTCACCTCCTCCGTGTCCTCGGTGACGCTGTCGGCGGGCGTATCGGTGCGGGAGCGAGCCAGTACGTCGAGGCCGAGGTAGCGGCGGCCTTCGATCCACTCGTCGTGCTGCTCGGCGAGCACCGCTCCCACGAGCCGGATCAGGGCGGTGCGGTCCGGGAAGATCCCCACCACGTCGGTCCGGCGGCGGATCTCCTTGTTGAGCCGCTCTTGCGGATTGTTGGACCAGATCTGCCGCCAGATCTGCTTGGGGAACGCGGTGAACGCCAACAGGTCGACCCGGGCGGCGTCGAGGTGCTCGGCGACCTTCGGCAGCTTGGCCTCGAGGGCATCGATCACTCGATCGTATTGGGCGTGCACGGAATCCGCGTCGGGCTGGTCGTAGACGGTCCCATGCTCATGGCAGGCGACAGACCCGACGCCGGAGCACCGAGCATCCTCGATGCCTTCTCGTACCGGAAATGGACAAGCACAAGGACCGCCACCGCCAACCGCGAACATCACCGACACACCCCACCACCACCCGCCGAACACCACCTGAAGAACCGAGCTGGTTCCGGATGCCGAAGCGGTGATCCCCCATCAGGGCCGCCGCCGACTAGGCTCGACGCCGTGAGCGTGCGTGCAGGAATCATCGTGACCGGAACCGAGGTGCTCACCGGCAGGATCGCCGACCAGAACGGACCCTGGCTGTCCCACCAACTCCTGACACTCGGCGTCGACGTCGCCCACCTCACCCTCTGCGGCGACCGGCCCGCCGACCTGACCGCACAACTACGCTTCCTCGCCGATCAGGGCGTCGACCTCATCATCACCAGCGGTGGTCTCGGCCCCACCGCCGACGACCTCACCGTCCCCACCATCGCCCAGTTCTGCCATCGCGAGCTACTGCTCGACCCCGAACTCGAAGAACACATCGCCGGTGTCATCCGCCACCACCGCCCGCACACCCCGGACCTCGACGCCGGGCCGACGCGTACCGGGATCCGCAAACAGGCACAGATCCCCACCGGTGCCACCGCCCTGCCACCGACCGGCACAGCACCGGGCGTGGTCATCCCCGCCGTAGCCGGTGACCGGCCGGTCCCGACCATCGTCATCCTCCCCGGGCCGCCCGCAGAGCTACAGGCGATGTGGCCCAACGCGATCACCGCACCTGCAGTCACCGACGTACTGACCCGAGCCGACGACCTGCAGCAGGAAACCGTACGCGCCTACGGACTGCACGAGGCACACCTCGCCGAGACACTGCGCCGAGCCGACGCAGAAATCGCCGACCTCGACCGGCTCGAGATCACCACATGCCTACGACACGGTGAACTCGACATGGTGACCCGATTCGCCTCCGCCGACACAGACATCTACCGCCGACTACTCGATGTTCTCACCGAACACCACCGACACCAGATCTTCTCCACCGACGGCACCACCATCGACGACCAGCTGATCGAGCTCCTCGACGGCCGATCCATCGCAACTGCGGAATCGTGCACCGGCGGACTCATCGCTGCACGCCTCACCGCCCGCCCCGGATCGTCGGCCTACGTCACGGGCGGCGTCGTCGCGTACTCCAACGACGCCAAGTCCGACCTGATCGACGTACCCGCCGAGACGATCGCCGCGCACGGTGCGGTCAGCGAACAGGTCGCCGCAGCGATGGCCGAAGGCGCCCGACACCGGCTCGAGGCCGACATCGCGGTCTCCACCACCGGAATCGCCGGCCCCACCGGCGGCACCGAAATCAAGCCGGTAGGCACAGTCTGCTTCGGGGTCGCGATCGACGGACAACCGACACACACCCTCACCCGCCACTTCCCCGGGAACCGCGAACAAATCCGAACCCTCACCACCACAGCCGCACTGCACCTCGTTGCCGCACAACTCAAACAACAATGAGACCCGCACCGAACCACCTAATGAGAGCCGGCGGGTCCGGCGATACGGCAGACTCGTCAACGGTAGCGGCGGGCAGGTGAGCACTCAAGCTCCCTGGACATCGAGTCGGGAGTGTCAGTTTTCCGGTGGATCCGGTTCTGGCGCATCGGTTTAGTTCTCACTCGGGTGATCCGACCCTCGAAGTGATAGCAAACGCGTTCAACGCCGGCTTCCACCTCATCGCCCATCGTGATCTTCCCTTCCCCGTCGGGTCCAGCGCCCGGTCGCCAAAGACAGACACTTCAACGCGGCTTGCTCGTTGGGTGTCGACCGTCACGTAATTCCCCGTGCTCGGGCGTGCTGAGTCGAGGGTCGAGGAGCGACTCGGCGACGACTGGGTTCGGGAACAGCGGGTACCAGTCCTTCGGGGCGCGATTGCTCCTCAGAATCAGCGGTTTGCCGGCGATCGCCCGGTCCGACACCAGATCGTAGAGGTCGTCAGACTGGGTGGTGGTGTGCTCGCGCATCGCGAAGTCATCGATGATCAACACCAGCGGCCGGGTGTGTTCGCGCATCCGCTGATCGATGGTGCGGTCTGCATGGCCGCCGGCGAGGTCGGCGAGCATACGGGCGCACTTGACGAACCGCACGTCCCCGCCGCGGCGGGCAACATGATGCCCGAGTGCTTGTGCCACATGGGTTTTTCCGACTCCAACGGTTATCGATGGGTGTTCGTCGACTCTCAGTAACGTCTCCGACGACGTGTGTTGACCTTGCTCTGTGATCGTTGTTGCCGGGTTATCGCCGGGAGCGCAACAACGTCAGGAGCGATGCTGTGGCCTACTGTGTGGCGGTGCGACCGCCTGGCGGGTGTCGGACATGGACGGTGATCGACGGCTCGTATCGGACCGTCGGACCGGTCGAGCAGTGGTTGGAGGCGCATCGGCACCTGTGGTCGCCGAACACGGTGCGTGGGTATGCGACCTCGCTGGCGCAGTGGTGGACGTTCCTCGAACGACGCGGAGAAGCCGACCGGTGGCAGGACGTCGGTGTCCCCGCGGTCGGTGGGTTCCTGTCGTGGTTGCGCAACGGCCGCACCGTCGAGCACGCCGTGGTCGCGGCGCAGCCGGTGCCGGCGCCCTCGACGCTGGAGGCACGGCTGGCGGCAGTGGTGTCGTTCTATGGGGGTTCCCCCTGACATGTGGACATCGTGAACACTGGGTCGTGAGGATCCAGAGGAAGAGATGTCACTGATGGTGATGAAGGCATACTCGGCGGAGTTCAAGGCCGATGCCGTCGCGCTGTACCTGTCCGATCCGAACCATGCCTTCGAAGGCATCGGCAAGGACCTGGGTGTCAGCCGGGAGACCCTGCGCAACTGGGTGCGCGCCGAACGTAAACGCACCGGCGCGCCCGCGGCCGGCCGCGGAGCCACGCGGCCGTCACGACCGTCCGGCGAGGTATCGTCCGAGTCCGTGCTGGGAGAAGAGAACAAGCAGCTCAGGGCCCAGATACGGAAGCTCGAGACCGAGCGGGAGATCCTGCGCAGGGCCGCGAAGTATTTTGCGGGCGAGACGAACTGGTGAGCCGCTTCCAGTTCGTCGACGACCACCGCGACACCGTGTCGGTGAAGTGGCTGTGCCGGATCCTCGAGGTGTCCCGCTCCGGTTTCTACCGGTGGCGGGCTTCGGCGCCGGTCCGCGCCGAACGCGCCCGCGCCGATCGGGAGTTGGCCGAGCGGATCGGCGTCATCCACGCCGATTCCGACGGCACCTACGGGTCCCCTCGGGTGACCGCCGAGCTGCGCGATGCCGGGTTCGAGGTGAACCACAAGCGGGTCGAGCGGGTGATGCGCGAGCACGGGATCGTCGGGGTGCATCTGCGTAAGACGGTGCGCACCACGGTGCCCGCTCCGGACGCGGCCGTGGTACCGGACCTGATCCGGCGGGACTTCACCGCGAGCGCACCGAACACCAGGTACGTCGGGGACATCACGTACTTGCCGATCGGCGACGGTCAGTTCCTTTATCTGGCAACGGTATTGGATCTGCACTCGAAGCGGTTGGCGGGGTGGTCGATCGCGGAGCACATGCGCACCGAGCTGGTCACCGAAGCGTTGCGGGCGGCCGCGTCGGTGCGTGGTCCTGTCGGGTTGGACGGCGCGATCTTCCACAGCGACAACGGGGCTCAATATGCGTCGACCGGGTTCGCCGAGGTGTGTCGTGAGCTGGGGGTGACCCGGTCGCGGGGTGCGGTCGGGACGTCGGCGGACAATGCGGCGGCGGAGTCGTTCAACGCGACGTTGAAACGGGAGACGCTGCAGGGACGGAAACGTTGGGCCAGCGCAGGCGAGGCACGTGCTCACGTGTTCCGCTGGGTCACGCGTACAACACGAGACGAAGGCATTCCACTCTCGGTCAGATCTGTCCGATCGAGTTCGAGCAGCGATCGGCTACGCTGGCCACTGCCGCATAGGAACTGGTGTCCACATCTCGGGGGAAACGCCCCGCGACCAACCTCATGGCGGTAACCCCGAAGTCGTCGTGGCCCTGGGTGAAGACGCTGCTGCATTCGGTCTACGACCAGACCGACGCGGATTCCGTTCACGCCCAATACGATCGCGTCATCGACGCGCTCGCAGCGCAGCTGCCGAAGGTCGCCGAGCACCTCGACGCCGCCCGGGTCGACCTGTTGGCGTTCACCGCGTTCCCCAAACAGATCTGGCGACAGATCTGGTCCAACAATCCGCAGGAGCGGCTCAACAAGGAGATCCGCCGCCGGACCGACGTGGTCGGGATCTTCCCGGACCGCACCGCCCTGATCCGACTTGTCGGGCGGTGCTCGCCGAGCAGCACGACGAGTGGATCGAAGGCCGCCGCTACCTCGGCCTCGACGTGCTGGCTCGCTCCCGCACCGACAAGCCCGCCGACAGCGTCACCGAGGACACCGGGGAGGTGACACCGGCCTTGACCGCCTGATCCACCGACGAGGAATCACGCGACGACGTCGTACACCACCTCACGGGACTTGACCCGCCGCCGTCGCGCACATGCCCGGAGCCGCTACCAGGCCGTGGGCCCGCACAGGGGTGTGACGACAGCTGATCCGATCGGCGAGAACACCGACCTCGATACCTCCGATGCCCCTCACGAGCCAGGCAGGACTTCCACGCCGACTCGACCAACACTCGACGGGTACGGAAGGCCGGCTCCCTCGGCCAACGGGCGCGCAGGTAACTGTTCTTCACACCTCGCGTAGCAAAGCCACCGCATCACTCATCTCGTAGCGGTCCACCAGCAGCGTCAGTACCTTCTCGACACTCATCGGCGGGTTCCCCAGACGCTTGACCATCACGTCGACCGCCTGCCGCGCCACCATCGGCGACACCGCGACGGTATCGGCGGCGAACTCGGCCGGAGACACAACCTTAAAGATGTTTCGATAATAGGGCGTGTCGTTGCACGTGATTCGCACCGCGCTGCTTGATCATTGACGAATGGCAGGGAAGAAGACCGATTCCGGCGACGAGTCCGACGCCCGGAAAGTCAAGCAACGCGGCGCTCGCCGTGATCTCGACGCGTTGCGTGACCGACGGATGCGGGCCGCAGAGATGTTCGCCGCGGGACGGCGGCAGATCGACGTCGCGGTCGAGTTCGAGGTCTCCCAGCAGACCGCGTCCCGCTGGTATCGACAGTGGGCAGACGGAGGCCGTGAGGCACTGGAAGGAGCAGGTCGGGCGGGACGCCGGCCGCGTCTCGACGACACCCAGATCGCCGCCATCAGAGAGGCATTACTCAAAGGACCCCAAGCCCACGGCTTCGCAACCGGAGTGTGGACCCTGGGCCGGGTCGCAATCGTCATCGAGCGGATCACCGGCGCGCACTACGGGCCCACCCAGACCTGGACGATCCTGCGGACCCGGCTCGGTTGGAGCCGGCAGCGCCCCGCACGGCGGGCAGTCGAACGCGA
The DNA here is from genome assembly GCF_012272955.1 of Rhodococcus sp. DMU1. Taxonomy (NCBI): domain Bacteria; kingdom Bacillati; phylum Actinomycetota; class Actinomycetes; order Mycobacteriales; family Nocardiaceae; genus Rhodococcus; species Rhodococcus sp. DMU1. The sequence continues at coordinate 83,874 of NZ_CP050953.1, forward strand.
CGAGGATGCCATCGTCGCCTGGCGCGAGAACGAGTGGCCGCGGATAAAAAAATAGCGCGGCGCCGAGGTGCATGGATCTGCTTCCAGGACGAAAGCGGCGTATCGCTGCTCCCGGTGGTCCGTGCAACCTGGGCGCCCAAAGGCACCACCCCCGTGCTCCGTCACCGATTCTCGTGGAAACGCATGTCCATGGCCGGGGTCCTGGCCTATCGGCCCGACCGCAGTCGCAGCGCGTTCGTGTTCTCCATGACCGACGGTGCCTACAACACCGACAAGCTCATCGAGTTCCTCACCGAACTCCGCGCCCACTTTGCCGGCGAGAAGCTCATCCTGATATGGGACGGGCTCATGGCCCATCGATCCCGGGCGATGACCGCGTGGCTGGCCACCCAACGCCACTGGCTCCACGTCGAACGCCTCCCTGCGTATGCGCCCGAGCTCAATCCCATCGAACAGGTCTGGGGCAACATGAAATCCACCGAACTGGCCAACCTGTGCCCCGATACCCTCGACGAGGTCCGCGTGGCGACCGAGACCGGACTGACCCGGATCGGCTCGAGCTACGACCTGTGCCACAGCTTCCTCGACCACACCGGACTTTCCCTATGATCATCACTCACTCAATTACCGAAACATCGTTAATATGCTTCGGCACACGGTCTTCCGGGAAATCCTTCAAGTTACTGGTGACGATGACACCCGCCCCACCGACAACCGCGGCCGCCACCACATGCTCGTCGTCGGGATCGGGCAGACCGTAGGAACCCTCCAGCGGCTCCCATCCGGTCACCACCGCATCGTCGAACGCTGCGCGCATCCGCCCCACCAGACGGGCCGCGGCGGCAGCCGCATCCGCAGCATCGCTTCCGCGGCCCTCGAGCTTGGCCGCCTCGTGGTACTCGAGCTCTTCGAGGATCGCGTCCGACCACAACGGCCGATACAGACCCGCGATCGCCAAGGACAGCAGGAAGTCGCGTTGTCGGCTGGGCCACAGCACGGACGTGTCGAGAACAGCAGCGAACATCCGCGCAGTGTAACGAGTCTCGGCGACGAGGCTCTTTCTCGCAGTTACGCGGTCGTGTTGCGGGCCCGCCGACGCGCCGCCACGGCCTTACGGGCAGCTTTCAACTGCTCGGTGACCACCTCGGGATCGTCTTCGTCGACGAGGGCCACGGACGTGGCAGCCAACGCGTCGTACTGCTGCGCGCGTCGCCGCTGCTGGTAGTCGAGGACATCACGCAGCACCAGTCGGTGCCGGGTGCCGACCTTCTCCGCCGGCAGTTCACCCACCGAGATCAGCCGTTTGACGGTCGGTCGGGTCACCCCCAGCAGATCGGCCGCCTGCTGGGTGGTCAGTTTCGTGGTGTGCGGAGCAACGGTGACCGCTCGCCCGGCCTGCAACGCCGAGACCACCTGCTTGAGGATCGCGTGCACCTCGGTCGGCAAGGGCACCTGGTCACCCTCGTCCGCACCGACGAGCAGGTACCGCGGTTCCACCCGGTCGTCGAAGCGCCGTTCGTGCGCGTCGAGGAAGCTGATCACCTCGGCGAGCCGGCCGCCTTCCTCGGGCTCCGGGAGATACGTGCGCTGCTCCAACGCCTGCGTCATGTCTTCACTCCTCCTATTCGAAAGAAACGTAACACCCTTTCGGAACTTTCGAAAGGGTGTTACGGGGAGCATCACACCAGCACTCCACGCACCCAGGCTCCCCGTTCAACGCCGGTGCGACCAGCCTCCTACCCGAACTGCCCGAGCTATTACTCACCGCGCTCGGCGACCGTGACGCGGTCCTCGACGGTGAGATCGTCGCCTTCGCTTCCAAGGGCCAGCCTTCGTTCGGTCTCCTCCAGCACCGCATGCACGTACACAAGCCCACCGCCGCGCGCGAATCCATGACCGCGACATCCCCGGACCGCGCATACAGGTGCCGCTGTTCTTCACCGAGGTCACCGGGTGAACGGACGCCCGGCGGGTGGATCGCCGAGCCCCGTGCGGCCCTGCTCGACGCGCACCTCGCCGAATATCCCGGGTCCGGCGGCGCCTCGACGTACTGGTACGGGCTCGAGCCGGTGATCCGGCAGGCCAGCGACGCGGCCCGATTCCGTTCGGAGCTCGGCGTTCCCGTGTTGCAGAGCGGTGACGTGGCCGCCGATGTGTATGCCCCCTGGCGGCTGCCGACGCGGGCCGTGCTCTACGTTCCGCAGTTCCTCGACTTCACCGCGGCCGGGTTCACGCCCGCGACCGCCGGCGCGCACACCCTCGAGGTGATCGTCCCCGCCGATCCGACGCTGTGGCGCACCGCCCGTGCAGTCTCCGACGCGGCGATCTTGGTCGATCCGGTGATTGCGACGCACGATGTGCTGCGCAGCCCGGGACCCGACGCGCACGAGGCTGCCGGGCACCTGCGCCGGGCGATCGAGGAGGGCACCTTCCGTGGCTGAGGTGCACCTCCTCGCGGCGTCGAACGCCGCCGATCGGGGCCTATAGGGCCTTGGCGGATCTCGCCGCCGCTGCCCACGGCAGCAACTACCGGGTCATCGACGGGCACAGGGTGCACATTCTCGGCCGAGTCTACCCCCTTACCCAGCAGGGTGCCGGCGTCACCGCCGACGCCGATGCCGGCATGGACACCGTGGTCGCGGCCGGCTCCGATCTGCACGAAGCTCTGGTGCGACGCGGGTACCGCCGCGTGCGGGGCAATCACTACGAAGCGTCCTCGGGCTCCGAAGTGCCTCTGGGCGTTCCCCCCGAGATGTGGACACCAATTCCTATGCGGCGGCCAGCGTAGCCGATCGCTGCTCGAACTCGATCGGACAGATCTGGCCGAGAGTGGAATGCCTCCTTCTGGTGTTGTATCGCGTGATCCAGCGGAAGACGACGGCTCGGGCCTCACCCGCACTGTTCCATCGCTTCCGCCCCTTCAGCGTCTCCCGTTTCAACGTCGCGTTCAGCGACTCGGCGGCCGCGTTGTCCGCCGACGTTCCGACCGCACCCCGCGACCGGGTCACCCCCAGCTCGCGGCAGAGGTCAGCGAACTCGGCCGATGCATACTGGGCACCATTGTCGGAGTGGAAAATTGAGCCGTTCAGGCCGGACGCGCCACGCACGGCGGCCGCCGATCGCAGTGCATCGGTGACCAGTCCGGTGCGCATGTGATCGGCAATCGACCACCCCGCCAACCGGCGCGAACTCAGGTCCAACACCGTCGCCAGATACAGAAATTCACCGTCACCGACTGGGAGGTAGGTGATGTCGCCGACGTACCGGGTGTTCGGTGCGCTCGCGGTGAAATCCCGCCGGATCAGGTCCGGCACCACGGCCGCATCCGGATCGGGGACGGTGGTGCGCACCGGTTTGCGCAGGTGCACGCCCACGATCCCGTGCTTGCGCATCACCCGCTCGACCCGCTTGTGGTTGACCTCGATTCCGGCCTCGCGCAGCTCGGCGGTCACCCGCGGAACCGAAGTCGGTGACGAAGTCCGGGCGTGTGTGGGCGTGGTCCGGAGATCGTCTCGGACCTTCGACACAGGAAGCCCCGCCTATCTCAGAGCCGCTCTCGCTGTGATCGCAACGGGCTGGCTCCCAATTCAGCGCAGCCACCGATACCGATCGCGTAGCCCGATTCGGTGCGGCGTAGGCGTCCTCCGTCGCGGCGAGCGTTCCTTCGTTTGCCTCGTGCTCAGCGATCTCCCGCCAGCCACGTCTGGCTCGAGTTCGGGGGCAGATCGATCGTCTCGCGGAGGAGGCGGTGCAGGCGGGCACCGAGACGGGGTGCGCCCCAATGGTGACGGTGGGTGCTTTCGTCAGTTCGGGATCGCCGGTAAGGGTACGCGCCAGCGGGGGGCCGAGGTAGGGCAGCAAGCAGCACGCGGGTTCGCTGGTTCAATCCGGACCCGGTTGCCTTCGTCGATCGACTACCGGTGACCCATCGCGTACGAGACGCGCTGCCGTGGATAGCGCCCCAGCACCGCCTTGGTCCTCGAGGTGGCCTGAACGAGGTCTCATTTGGCCCCGGACGGTTCAGCTATCCGTTCTCGTGATCCTCTCATCTGTTGACCGATCCAGCAGCGCGGCAATGACAGCGGGTTTCTCGAGGGAAAGAAAATGCCCGGCATCCGGTATCTGGACGAACTCGGCGTGGGGCAGCGCACGGTTGTTCGCGTCGCGGTCGGACGCCCTGGACCAATCGTGTTCCCCGTAGACCAGATCCACGGGAACCGTCACCCGTGGATACACTGATCTGGCAGCGACCAGACTCGGCAGGGCACCGTACACGGCCCGGGCCACCGAGGCATAACCGGGCCGCTTCCCCACCGCGAGGAGCTCGTCCAGGTATTCGTTCGTCAGAGCAGAGTCGTCGACGAAACCACCTCGCAGAATTGCATGCATGACGGGTTTCGGTTCGATCGTCGCGAATCGAGGGCCGATGACCGGCGCGAGGATGCCGGAGATGATGCCGCGGGCAAGAACACCGGAACGAAGAATGCCACCGGCGTAGTCGTAGGGATTGATCGCGACGACTCGCCGAACTCGCCCCGCAGACTCCGCCGCGGCGGTGAGGGCAAGGACGGCTCCCATCGACTCTCCCACCACCGTCACCTCGTGCAGGTCCAGGTGCATGAGCAGCCTGGTCACGCCGGCACGCATCGCCGGTTCGTCGTAAGACGCCCCCGGCACGATGTCCGAGTAACCCATCCCCGGCAGGTCCAGCGCGTAGACCGTGTGGTGCCGAAGTAGCAGCGGGATGAGGTGTTGGAAGTGTTCCGCCTGCGTACGAACGGTGTGCAACAGCAGAACCGGAGACCCGGAACCACCCATGAGATAACGCAGTCGGCCGGCGAGCGCGCCGTCGTCGGGTGACGGGTCCAGGAACTGACTCGTCGTGCCCGCGATGGTGATGCTGGGTCGTGAATCGTCGGCGCCCATGGTGTCCTCCCCACTACAGGATTACTTGATTTTCTCAAGCTATCATGTGATGGTTGCGCTGTCGTCGCGGTAATCCCCGACGACGCACCATCGGCGCACTGCACGTCCCTGAGAGCGATCGTGAGAAGCAGCCACTGATGCGCTGTAGTCGGTCGCTCGAGCCGCGGGTTCCGCTGCGGCGATCATCGCCGCGAGGCCTCGACGCGGCGCACCGTCGACTCTTCCTTCGGTCGCGACGGCAGGAACAACGCTGCGATGAGGGCACCGAGCACGGTCACTCCCGCGGCGACATACGATCCGGCCGTCAGGCCGCCGAGGAAGGCACTGTTCGCAGCGTGTGACACTGCCTGCGCTGTGATCTGGTCGCCACCTCCGCGGAGCTGCTCGGAGGCATATACCGCGGCGCCTATAGATTCTTGGGCAACAGTTTTCACTTCTTCAGAGAGGGCCTGCGCCGCGTCGGATGCTGCCAGAGACGAGGCGTACAGGGAGGCGTAGACGCTGCCGATGATCGCGACTCCGAGCGTGCCGCCGACCTCTCTGGTGGCGTCGTTCATCCCCGATCCGATACCCGCTTTCTCCGGCGGCACGGCCCCCATTATCGCTTCGGTCGCCGGGGCCGAAGTGAGTCCCAGTCCGAGGCCCAGTGGGACCATCTGCAAGGCGATCTCGGTGTAGCTCGTCGATTCGCTCAGGGTGGAGATCCAGAGAAACGCCGAGGTGAACAGGACGAGCCCAAGGGTGACGATGAGCTTGTTGCCCAGTTTTACCGCCAGAATGGTGCCGAGGACGGACCCTACCGCGATCGACGCCGCGACCGGGATGAATTTCAATCCCGTGTCGAACGGTCCGAAACCGCGAACGAGCTGGAAGTACTGGGAGATGAGGAAGATGAATCCGAACAACGCGAAGTAGGCGAACGTCACCGCGGCACTGGCAGCGGTGAACCGCATGTTGGTGAACAGTGCGACGTCGATCATCGGGTCGATTTGCTTGCGCTCCCACATAGCGAGAGCGAACAACAGTGCCGCGGCGACGGCGAATCCTCCCAGGGTCGCGGCGCTGGCCCAGCCGTGTTCCGGCGCTTCGATGACGGTGTAGACCAAAGTTCCGACTGCGAGCACTGACAGGACGAGGCCACCGGCGTCGAGGGGCGGTGTACTGGGGTCACGGGAGGTAGTCACCACTCCCGCCGACACCGCGATCGCGATGACGGCTGCGGTGGCGAGCGCGAGGAAGACGCTCCCCCACCAGAAATGCTCGAGCAACCAGCCGCCCAGGATCGGTCCGCACGCCACCCCCACGCCTGTTGTGGCCCCCCAGATTCCGATGGCCTTGGCCTTCTCGGCGCGTTCGGTGAACACGTTGGACAGGATCGACAGGGTCGTCGGGTAGACGAATGCTGCACCGAGCCCCATCACCGCCTGCCAGGCGATCAACTGTCCTGAACTCTCGGCGAACGACGCTCCGACAGCTCCGCCGCCGAAGATCGCCAGCCCCAGAAGCAGGGCCCCCTTACGTCCGTAGCGGTCACCGAGGCTACCGAACGCCAACACGAATGTGGCGAACAGCAGGTTGTAGGCGTCGACGATCCACTGCAGTTCCCGGTTGGTCGCCTGAAAATCCAGTGCGAGTGAGGGTAGAGCCACATTGATCGCGGTCGTGGCGAGGCTGATCGCCAGAGTCGCCGCGCACAACACGAGCAGGACCGCTGAGCGCGGCGTCTGGGATCGCTCTTGGATGATTGAGTTCACGACTTTATTATTTCAAGCATTCTGACAAAATTGTCAAGTGTAGGATGGGAGTGTGAAGTCGTACGGGGAATTCTGCTCGCTCTCGCGGGCGCTGGATGTGGTCGGTGATCGGTGGACGATGCTGGTGGTCCGCGAACTGCTGGTCGGGCCGAGCAGGTATTCGGACTTGCACAAGGCGCTGCCCGGGATCGCGACGAACCTGCTGGCGAGTCGGCTGCGAACCCTGGAAGAGGCGGGAGTTGTCGCGTCGACCGATGCGCCCGCGCCGGTGTCCGCGCGTGTCTATTCCCTGACCGAGTGGGGCCGAGGGCTGCAACGCCCCCTGGTTGAGCTGGCACGGTGGGGCGTGCCCCTGATGTCGGCGGGTACCGGCGAGGACCACAGCAGAGGGCGGTGGCTGGTATTCGCGATCATGGCGTTGTTTCCGGAGCCGGCCGCGACGCAGGAGGACTCCGGCGTTCCCGCGGTGACGGTACGCATCGATGCCGACGGTGACAGTCTGCTGCTCGTCTCCGACCCGACGGGAGTTCGCGCGTCGGTGACGAACGCCGGTGAGCCGGCCGAGGTGATCGTGGCGGGGTCGTCCGAGGAGGTGTTCCGCACGCTCTCCGGCGACCGCACCGAAGGCTCGCACGCCCACGTCACAGGCGACGCCGACGCGCTCCGACGCTTCTTCGAGCTGACCTCGTCGGCATTGACGCCGACCGCCACGTCGGACGCCAAACCTGAGAGCGGATCATCTTCGCCCACCTCGACTCCTCCCCTGCCCCTACACCGGTGAGCAGCTCGTCGCCTCGGTGCCGACCTGAACCGGCGCACCCGCCAGGCCTGGAAGCGGCGGCGGCCTGAGTTCGGTGGCGATTTCGTCGCGAAGCGGCCCGGCGGCAGCGGATTTAAGCGCCCTGTGGGAGGGTGCGACCGTTGAGACGATTGAGACCATTAAGAGCGTGTCTTGTATGGGTCGGATCCTGTGTACGGCATGATGCATGGCGTGGTCGATGCGTTGTCTACTCGGTTGGTGCCGGATGCGTTGTGGGAGATCGTCGAACCGCTGCTGCCTCGGTTCTCGCCGAGGCCGCAGGGCGGCGGCCGGGCGGCGCTCGATGATCGGGCGGTGTTCACCGCCGTCGTCTACCGTCCTCACCAGTGGCTGCGCCTGGCGGCACCTGCCACCGTCGTTCGGGGTCAGCGTCCCGACCGCGCACCGCCGCTTCGCGGCCTGGGCAAAGGCCGGGGTGTTCGACGAGCTGCACCGCCAAATCCTCGACCGACTCGGCGCCGGCGGGGACCTGGACTGGTCCGCGGCGATCCTGGACGCCGCGCACGTCCGGGCGAAAAAGGGGCTCTCTGACCGGTCCCAGTCCGGTCGACCGGGGCAAGAACGGCTCGAAGATCCACGTCCTCACCGACGCCGACGGGATCCCACTCGTCACCGCGGTGACCTCGGCGAACACCCACGACAGCGTCATGCTGCAGCCCATGGTGGCCGCGATCCCGGCGGTCCGGTCGCGTCGTGGTCCGCGGCGCCGGCGACCCGGCCGGTTGCGGGCGGACAAGGGCTACGACTACCCCGTGCACCGTCGGTGGCTGCGTCAGCGGGGCATCGTCCCGCGGATCGCTCGCCGTGGCGTCGACAGCAGCGAGCGTCTCGGGCGGTACCGGTGGAAGATCGAACGCACCCTGGCGTGGCTGAGCGGCTACCGCCGGCTGACGATCCGCTACGAACGTCACGGCGAGCACTTCGCCGGATTTCTCCAACTCGCCGCCGCGCTGACGTGCTGGAAGAAGCTTCCCAAATGAGACATACTCTAAGGACGGTGAGCCGCATGCCGCCTTCGGGTCACGATGCGTTGTTCGGCGTGATGGTGCGGTTCTTCAGCCTCCCCGATGCCATGGGAAAGCGCACTCGCTCTGTTAGCAGCTCTCCGAGAGCACGGACGCGGACGAGCAGCGCAAGAAGCGTTGATGCGCACCCATCGCAGCGCGCGGCTATCTACTTCGACCTGAAAAACGAGGCGTCTCGGTGAGCATGATTCGGCTGTTCTCGGCCGGTCGGGATTGGGTGGCCGCAAGTCTCTCGATCGGCGTCTTTCACGCTGCCAGGGTGCTGATCTTGACCAGGTTGTGTGCCAGGACCCCGTGGCCGATCCAGATCTGAGCGCCTTCGGTGCTGTCGATGCGGGTGCGGTCCCAGCCGTATCCGCGTTTGAGGGTGCTGATTCTGCCTTCGACTCCGGTGCGCCACTTGATTGACCGTCGGAACGCTGGGCGGTGTTCCTCGGCTCGCCGGCCAGCTGAGGGTTTGCCCTTGCGGGGGATCGCCACGTTACGCACGCCGAGGTCGTGGAGGTCATCCTCGACGGCTTTCTCGCCGTAGCCGCGGTCGGCGGTGACCGTGCGGGGTGGGCGTCCGGCGCGTGTGCGGACCCGATCCACAGCCGGGGCCAATCGGGGTGCGTCGGCCGGGTTGCCGCGTTCGACGTTGTGGTCCACGATCACGCCGTCGTCGCCTTCGACGAGCTGGGCCTTGTGGCCGAACTCGACGGGCCTACCGAGCCGTCCCTTGGCGATGGGCCGAGCGTCGGGGTCGTGCAGGCTGACCCGCCGGGTGGAGCCATCCGGTGTCTGCCCGGCCAGCCGCTGCCGGGTCTGCCAGGCGATCCGCCGGGTGGCGGTGACCAGGTCCTCGAGGTCGTCGATGGCCCGGGCCAGGCGTCCCCGCCGGCGTCCGGCCGCCGCGTCGTGCTCGCCCTGGGCCTTCTGGGCTGTGGCCTTGGCGCGCGCCCGGCGCAGCGTGTGTTTCGCGTTGGCCAGCAGCCGTTCGGCATCGGTGGCGGCGCTCTCGGCCAGGTCGGCCAGCTCTCCAGTCGTGTGCCGGACCGCCGCCAGTGCCTCATCGCGACCCGCGGCGCTGCGCGAACGCAACTTCGCCCCGATCGAGTGCGCCCGCTTGCCCGCCGCACGGGACCGGTCCCGCACCCGGGTCCGAGTCGCCCCACCGGCAGCCTGGATCCGCTTTCCGGTGACTGCGATCCGCCGGATCGCTTTGGCCAACAAACCGGAGTCGGTGGGGTAGGACACGTTGCTGGGGCGTTCCCCCGAGATGTGGACACCAGTTCCTATGCGGCAGTGGCCAGCGTAGCCGATTGCTGCTCGAAGTCGATCGGACAGATCTGACCGAGAGTGGAGTGCCTTCGTCTCGTGTTGTAGCGCGTGACCCAGCGGAACACGTGAGCACGTGCCTCCACTGCGCTGGCCCAGCGTTTCCGGCCCTGCAGCGTCTTCCATTTCATCGTCGCGTCGAACGACTCCGCCGCCGCATTGTCCGCCGACGTTCCGACCGCACCCCGCGACTGGGTCACACCCAGCTCACGACACACCCTCGGCGAACTCGGTCGACGCATATTGAGCCCCGTTGTCGCTGTGGAAGATCGCGCCGTCCAACCTGACAGGACCACGCGCCGCCGCGGCCGCCCGCAACGCCTCGGTGACAAGCTCGGTGCGCATGGGGTCGGGTGGCCGGAGGCCCGTGAGCCTCCGGCTCCCTCAGAACCGTGCGTGACAGTCTCCCGTCACACGGCTCTTCCCATTCCTGCCGTGGAGACCTGCGTGGTCATTCGCCAATGCACGAACGCGCGGGGATACGCCTCAACGAGACGCTTCCACCACGCGAACGCCTTCGAGAACCTCGCGATCCGTCGGAACTTGTTCCGGGCCCACCGCATCAGGTAGGCGTTGATGCGTCGTAGCAGGGGAAACAGCGCTGAGCGATTGTGCTTGCCGTAGTACTGCATCCAGCCCCGCACGATCGGATTGATCCATCGTGCGATCTCCCTGAGCTCGAGGTCCACGCGCCGACGCAGCTTCCATCGGCGCACCCTGCTCCCCATCTCCTTCAGCGCGCTCCGGGACACCGTCGGAGCAAAGACGGTCAACAGAGAGCCGCCCTTGACCCGCACCGGACGCGGAGCGAACGTATAGCCGAGGAAATCGAACGTCACCCGGTCGAACCGGCCACGGTGACGTCCTCCCCGGCAGTACGTGATGGTCGTCTTGTCGGGGTGAACCTCCAACCCGGCCTCGGCCATCCTGTCGGAGATCACCGAGACCATGCGCCGCGCCTGGCGCTCGGTGGCCGAATGCACGACGATGTCGGGCGGCAACAGTGAAGGGGCCCACGGCGTGACCCCCAACGCCCGGCTGTAGGACGGCCTCGAAGGACCCTAGGGGGACGGCGTCGACGGGCGACCACCACACCATTTTCACCCCGGAACGGGCGTCCCGACAGGGACATGCTGGCTAGCATGGTTGATTCCTTTGATCCGGATCAGTCACAGCGGCCGAACCGATCACCACGCGTTTCTCCACTACGCCCGGTCTGACGGTATCCTGACCGAACAGGATCACTCAGGTGGTTAACAGCCGAGCCTCGGGAGGCGCAGACATGGCTTCGGTCAACGACACACAGGCGGCTTCGCACAGCGAACTATCGGCGGCGCGACGCCGTCGAGACATCGCTCGCGCCGCTACCGAGCTGTTTGCGAGCCGTGGGTACGGCGGTGCCACGATGGATGCCATCGCCGAAGCCGCGGGAGTGACCAAGCGAACATTGTATCGCTATGTCCCGACTAAGCAGGACGTCTTGCCGCTCATCCACGAGCAGTTCCTCAGCGCGGCCGAGCAACTGATACCCGCTTCCCGGGACGGTGTTAGTGCTGAGCGCGGCCTCCAGGAGTTTATCGAGGCATACGTGCGCGTCGTCGTCGACCACCGGGGCGCGGTGCGGGTCTTCTTCGAGGAGGAGTACAACCTGTCCGCCGTCGCCAGGACCCAAGTGGTCAGTCGACGCGACGCTTTCGAAGGTCACCTTCGCGGGCTGCTGGCCACGGGGGCGCGCAGTAAGACGTTCCGGCCGATCGACCCTGCTGTCGCCTCTGCGGCAATCCTCGGCGCGCTCGCCGAGACCTACCGCTGGTACTCCCCCGAGGGACTATTGGGCGTGCACGACGTCTCCAACTCGCTGTGCCGCCTCGTGGTGGACGGCATTCTCGCTGACGGCGGCGAACCTGCTGCGCCAGTTCTTGCCATGCCGGCGGACGTGGCTGAGCTCGAGGCCGTCCCGACGATTCCCGACCACGTTCTCGAAGCAGCGGTCACATTGTTCGCATCCCAAGGCTTCCTGGAGACCAACACGCGCGACATCGCAGAGGCCGCCGGCATCACGAAAAGCGCGCTCTTCTACCACATCGGGTCGAAGGACGACCTCCTCTTCGCGATCGCCGCCAGCTTCGGACACGCGAGCGTCCAGCAACTGCACGACCTGATGAGCGACGTGACCGAGAAGACTGCTGTCGCCCAGCTCGAGCGCGTCATCGTCGGCCACGCAAAGACGATGGGCGAGCGCAGCGACGAAGTCCGCGTCTTCGTCGACCAGACCCGTTATCTGAGCCCCGAGAAGGCCGAGGTCATCGAGCAGCTACGCACCACATACGTCGCCGGCGTCGAAAGCATCATCGCCACCGGCGCGAACGCCGGGCTCTTCGTCCCGGTCAACACCAAGGTGACAACCCTGGCCATCCTGGGGATGCTCAACTCGATGCCACGCTGGTACCGACCGAAAGGTCCGCTGAGCCCGGAGCAGGTGGGCTCGATATTCGCCGACCTCGTCATTCATGGGATCCACCTCAAGAGCCCCTCAATGAGCCGGTGACATTGCAACGACGTCGGACACGGTCGGCGGGCGGACAGCCGCAGCCTTCTCCTGCCGGGAGAGTTCCGACTCGATCGCCTTGGTATCACGGTCTGACTTCAGACATGGGGTTCCCCGCCGCGCGAGGATCGCCTCAGCCCGAGCGTGTTGGGCCTGGTCAGGGCGATGCGCAGGAGTCCCGCGACACCGCTGTGGCCCGTGGCGCGTCACCGCGACACATACGAGGCCGCGATGCAGGCTCGACCCGTGCCCGCGGGAATCAGCCTCTCGTAGGTCTCCACGCCGGGCGGCGCCGCCAAGTGGGTCCGTCCAGCACGGGCGCGGGACGCAGAGGCGATCCTCTACCTGCACGGCGGTGGCTTCGTGATGGGCTCGATGGTGACGGCTCGCCCATCGCCGCCGACCTTGCGGCGTGGGCCGGGCGACCGGTACGCGTGCTCGACTACCCGCTCGCACCTGAAACCACGTTCCCTGAGCAGCCTCGTGCGGCAGCCCGCACCTGGGCTTGGCTCCTCGACCAGGTCGGAGATGTTCACGATCTGGTCATCGCCGGCGACTCCGCGGGGGCGCCCTCGCCGTCTCCACCGTGTTGCTGCTGCGCGAACAGCACCACCCACTGCCGGCCGCGTGCGTCCTGCTGTCGCCACTGCTCGACCTGCGCATGGACAATCCGGCACTCGATACGGCGCTTGCCGACGACCCCCAATTGCCCCGCTGGTTGCTCGGCTGGATGCGCGAGAGCTACCTGGGCGGCGTGACCGATCGGGACGACAGCCTCGCGTCTCCCGTACTCGCCGACCTCCGCGGGCTGCCGCGAACGCTGGTGCAGACCGCCGAGCTGGAGGCGCTTCGCCCGGACGCCGAGCTGTTCACCGCCCGCTGCGCAGAGTCCATGGTTGATTGCTCCCTTCAGGTCTGGCCCGGGATGATCCACGTCTGGCTCAACTTCACGCCCCGCCTGTCCGAAGCGGCCGAGGCGTTGCGGGCGGTGGCCGACTGCTGGCCGAACGACCATAAAGGCTCTGTCCGGTCAGTATACTTTCGTGATTTCTCGGCTACGCTGCTTTCCGATCGGGGACACGCGTCATAGCGACAACCGGGTGGTGCCGCGGCTGGTGCTCCCACTCCACCCCTCACCCGTCCAGGAGGACGTCATGACTCAAACTGATGCGCAGGCTTCGACCACCGAGGCGCTGGACCCGGACTAGATCGCCGCGAAGTACCTCGAAGAACGCGACAAACGGCTCCGAGCCGAGGGATTGGGCCAGTACATCACCGTCGACATCGACTCGGAGGTCGACCACGACCCGTTCGTCAAGGGGGTCGCCGAGCGCGCTGCGGTCACGGAGACCGTGGAGGTCCTCGTCGTGGGAGGTGGCTTCTCGGGGTTGATGGCAGCAGCCGAGTTGGTCCGCAGCGGTGTCCATGACATCCGGATCATCGAACGCGGAGCCAGCTTCGGAGGCACGTGGTACTGGAACCGGTACCCGGGCATCGCCTGCGACGTGGAGTCGGCGACCTATTTCCCCATGCTCGAGGAGATCGGCACGGTTCCGAGCGAGCGTTACGCGAACTGCGCCGAGATCCGCTCGCACGCCGAAGCCATCGCCCGCCGCTTCGACCTCGACGCGAAGGCGTTTTTCCAGACTCGCGTCAACGACCTCACCTGGGACGAGGGGACGAGCCGCTGGATCGCCACCACGACCCGCGGCGACCGGATCACGGCGCACCACGTGGCGCTCGCGACCGGAGGCCTCATCTCCAAGCCCAAGCTGCCCGGCGTGCCGGGTCTGATGGACTTCAAGGGCAAGTGGTTCCACACCAGCCGCTGGGACTACGACTACACCGGCGGTGACTCGTTCGGCGGCCTCACCGGCCTCGCCGGGAAGCGGGTCGCAATCATCGGCACTGGCGCCACCTCGCTCCAGGTCGTGCCCCACCTCGCCGAGGCGGCCGAATACCTGTACGTCGTCCAGCGCACCCCCAACGCCGTCGACATCCGCGGCAACGGGCCCACGGACCCTGACTGGTTCGCACGCCAGGCGCCCGGGTGGCAGACGGAGCGCATGGCCAACTTCGACTCGATCCTCGCGGGGATCCCCCAGGCCGAGGACCTGGTCGGCGACCAGTGGACCCAGATCTGGGGCTTCCCGCCGCTGGAGATGCCCGAGGACGGCTCGGCGCCCGACATGGACGCCTACATGCAGGCGATCATGGCCAACGACCTCAAGCAGATGGAGCGGATCCGCCAGCGCGTTGACGAGCTGGTCGACGACCCCGCGACAGCCGAGGCTCTCAAGCCCTGGCTCGCGACGCACTGCAAGCGCCCCGGCTTCCATGACAGCTACCTGCAGACCTTCAACCGCGCGAACGTGACCCTGGTCGACACCCAGGGCCGCGGCCTGGACCGGATCAGCGACCACGCATCCACTTCGACGACCCGGCCTACGAGGTCGACTGCATCATCTACGCAACTGGGTTCGAGGCAGCGATCTCCCCCGGCCGCTCGGGCGGCTTCGAGGTGCGTGGCCGCAGCGGCGTGCTCCTCGAGGATCGCTGGGCGGCAGGCGCGGCCAACCTCCATGGCATCTACACTCACGGTTTCCCCAACCTCCACGTCATCGGCGGGGTCCGCGGCGCCGCAGTGTCGATCAACATCCTGTACGTCAACCGCGAGCAGGCCCAGCACGTCGCGTCCGTGATTGCAGACCTCAACAACCGCGGGGTGGAGTCGTTCGAGATCACTGTCAAGGCCGAGTCGGACTGGCAGGACCGCATGGCGGAGAAGTCGGTCTACAACGAGGAGGCCACCCGCGCCTGCACCCCCGGCTTGTCGCGTACCGGGTCTGTTGGAGGGTCTCATCACACGGAAGGATGAGATCCATGGGAGCACCGCGAAAGTACCCGGAGGAGCTGAAGGAACGAGCGACGCGACTGGCAGTCGAGGCACGCCGCGATCCAGGATCCAAAACAGGAGCGATCAAGCGAATCGCTGATCAACTGGGCATCCACCCCGAGGCCCTGCGTACCTGGGTTCGTCAGGCCGAGATCGACGGTGGTGTCCGTCCGGGCACCACGACGGACGAGGCGAAACGCATTGCCGAACTCGAACGCGAGAACCGAGAGCTGCGGCGTGCCAACGAGATCCTGAAAACGGCCTCGGCGTTTTTCGCGGCAGCGGAGCTCGACCGCAAACTCAAGTGATCGTCGACTACATCGACGCCACAAAGCCGATTACGGGGTCGAGCCGATCTGCCGAGTCCTCGCACAGGCCGGAGTCCAGATCGCCCCGTCGACGTACTACGCAGCCAAAACCCGCCCACCATCGCCGAGGACGGTCCGCGACGGCGACCTGACCGAGCAGATCCACCGAGTCCACGCCGAGAACTACGCCGTCTACGGAGCCCGCAAGGTCCATGCAGAGCTGAATCGACAAGGAACCCGGGGCCCGGTGCACCGTCGAACGCTTGATGCGCACCGCAGGGCTTCGCGGTATCGGAAGGACGAAGAACCCGCGGACCACCATCGCCGCAGCGGACACCGACAGGCCCGCCGACCTGGTCAAACGCGGATTCACGGCCTCAGCGCCGGACCAACTGTGGGTTGCCGACATCACCTATGTCCGCACGTTCGCCGGATGGGTCTATGCGGCGTTCGTGATCGACGTGTTCTCTCGTCGCGTCGTCGGCTGGCAGCTGTCGACGAGTCTGCGCACCGATCTCGCCCTCGACGCACTAGAGATGGGCATCTGGACCCGCGAACATACAGGTCAGGACCTGCCGCGGTTGATCCACCACTCCGATCGCGGAGTGCAGTATCGAGCCGTTCGCTACACCCAGCGCCTCGCCGAGGCCGGCGCGGTCGCCTCGGTCGGCAGCTGTGGTGATTCGTACGACAATGCCCTCGCGGAAGCGTTCAACTCCCTGTTCAAGGCCGAACTGATCCGTAACAAGGGCCCCTGGCGATCGATCGACGACCTCGAGATCGCAGTGGCCGAGTACGTCGACTGGTTCAACTATCGCCGCCTCCACGGTGAAATCGGGATGATCCCGCCCGTCGAAGCCGAACAGTCCTACTACCATTCACACATCCCCGTCGGAACAACCGAGCGGGTCATCGAGAGCCTCCACTGAACCCGGGGCGCAACAGGTAGAGGCGACCTGACCGATATCGACAGTCGGTTCGGATGAAGATCCCCAACCACGACTATCACCTCGACGTGGGCGACTTGTCTGACATCGAGAAGTGGAACGCGCCACTCGCAGGCGTGGCGGCAATTTTCGCCACCACCCGGATTCGACGCCGCTGCACGGAACCGATTCTGGGGCAGGTTGTGATCCTGACCGGATCGTGGACCATACTGGAGTGAACCAACCGAACAGATCGCACAACTCGATTGCACGATCGGGTCCACAATCACAGCAGCGAAGCAGAGGTTTACATGGCTTCACGGGCACCAGCGGCGAAGCAGAAGCGACGCGAGGAGATCATCGATGTCGCGACAGCACTCCTCGGGAGCAAGGGCTACGGCCATACCACCATGGACGACATCGCGGCAGCCGCGAACGTCACCAAGCGCACGTTGTATCGCTATGTGCCCACCAAGCAGGATATCTTGCCGATGATTCACGAGCGGTTCCTTCGTGCCGCCGAGGATCTCAACTATCGATACAACAGCGAAGACGACCCCACGAAACAGGTGCTGACATTCATCCGCTCGTTCGTTACCGTGCTAGTCGAGCATCAGAACGCCGTCCGGGTTTTCTTCGAAGAGCAGTACAATCTTCCACCGGAGGCGCGATCGAAGATCGTCGATCGACGGGACGCCTTCGAACGCGGGTTCCGTGATCTGGTACGCGCTGGCCAACGGGCCGGCGCGTTCCGGCAATGGGACGTGGACATCGCGGCGTTCGGAGTCTTCGGTGCGGTCGGCAGCATTTATCTGTGGTATTCACCCTCGGGCGAATTCGGTATCGAAGAGCTCTCCGGTCTGATGTCGGACCTCTTGGTGGGCGGGCTTGCGGAGGCCGTCCCGCGCGCATCCAAACGGCCCCATAAACGGGCCTCTCGATTGGAACAAACCGCGGAAGCGGTCGGTGTGGAGCCGACGAAACTTCCTCCTCCGGTGATCGAGGCAGCAACTCGGTTGTTCGCGACACGAGGTTACCTGGAGACCAACACACGGGAGATCGCGGAGGCCGCAGGGGTCACGAAGAGTGGATTGTTCTATCACATCGGCTCGAAAGAAGACCTCCTCTATGCCCTCAACCTTCAATTCTGTCTGGCTCGTCTCGACGATCTCCGCCAAGTCCAGGCGTCGCAGGGCCTTGGCGACCCGGGGTCGCATTTTCGCCGATTGGTGATCAACCACAGTCGGATCATGGAGAAGGAATCCGCTTCCGTCCGGATCTCGCTCGATCAGCACCGATACCTCACCGAGGACAACCGCGCCCGGATCGACGCGTTGCACCGCCAGTACGTGGATGGTTTCGAGCGAGTGATTCGCGATGGTATCGACGCCGGTGTCTTCAAACGCGTGCATCCCCACGTTACGGCGCTCACGCTTCTCGGCATGCTCAACTGGATGTCACGGTGGTACCGGTCGAGCGGACGGTTGACCGCCAACCAGGTCGGCGCGGTCTTCGCCGACCTCTTCCTTCAAGGGCTGGCAGAGCCTTCATGATCTGGATCATCGGCTTGCCGAGCTGACGCAATGGCGCATGCGGACCGGGTCCAGGCACCGGGAAGCAATACCCGCTCGTCTTCGCGGCCCCGGCTCTGCGCGGTTCTGCTCGCGAGCTACCAGGACGCCGACAACGGCCAACGCGTCTCAATCGTGGCCCGGGCCGGTGTCGGTGCCACCGCGCCTGAGGTTCACCTGGCCGCCGCCGCTACGGCGGCCAGGCTTGCACTCGAGCTGCTCGTCGACCGTAAGGACGACCCGGTCGAGAGTCTTCCGACGCTGCTCGCGCGACTCCCGGACTGTCTGGCCGAGGCGATCGGATGACCGAACTGCAAGTGGATCTCAGACCAGCAGACAAGCCACCACCGGCACGGCGCCCGGGGCTCGGGCCCGGGAAGCGCAGGTCCGCGCCTCGCGCAGGGTCCGGTGCACGCTCCGAGCAATCGCTCCGGAAGTGTTCCTGTCAACGATGTCCGAAGGGATGATCGAGCGAATCGGCACCCAGAGTGAGCGCAAATTCACCCATCGATTCGCACTAACGTGTCGGCACGGCGGAGACGGAGTCTGGAGCTTCGCTCAGCGGAACGATCTTCGACCACACCGAACCCTTCCCGGACAAGAGAAGACGCGCGATCCGAGCGTCTCCGGACTCCGCGGTCCCCTCCTCGGCACGCCATGCCAGAACCGGCCGCGTCAACCTGTGAAGCGTGTGCTCCCGAGTCGTCCCCAATGCGCCCAAGACCTGATGCACGTTGCGGATGACGACCGACGAGGCGTGCCACATCAGAGAAGCAGCCACCGCAACGGGAAGCTGCAGCGCTGCGATATCATCGCCGGCATCGACAGCGGTCGCGACGGCGGCATCGAGCGAGAGTGTGGCAAGGGCACATTCCGCGGCGGCATCGACGACGAGGCGCTGCACGGCCTGCTGCGACCCGATCGACTTGCCGAACTGATTCCGTTCGGCTGAGTATCGCGTCGCGACACGGACCGACTCGGACATAGCGCCGGACATCTGTGCGGTACGGGCCAGGATCGTCCGTAGCCGCATCACCTCGACCGTCGTCGGGTCGATGGCAGTCGAGGCAATCACCGAGGGATCGAAACTCACGTGGTCGTAGCTGCGGCCGGACAGATCGCGATGTGGCTCGATCCGGACCTGTGAGTTCTCGGGACTCACCGAGCAGGCTCGCCACCCGTGCGTGTCTTCCCAGACCACTACGAGAGTATCCGCGACGCTTGCCCACGGGACTCGACCACTCACTTCCAGATGATTGCCGGGTCGTGGTGAGCTACGCATCGAGGCCGCGGTGGCGATGCCAGTACACGGAAGACCGGTCCGCTGAGACAGCCACCGCGCCACGAGATCGTGCTCCGCATACGGTATCGGTGCGGCGTACTGCGCCGCGGTCCGCAGGAGAACCGCCGATTCGGCCCAGGTCCCGCCCTCAGGCGTCGACGTCAGTTCCGCGAGTCCGAGCTCCTCGAGCCGGCGCCAGAGCTCCATATCGAGATCGCCGTCTGTGGCGACCGATCGACGGCGCTGCCAATCGGCGAAGATCTGGTCGATGAGCGTGACCACATCAGGGTCGGCTGTGTGCTTGCTGTGCATGTGAAGCTCCGTCTTCGCGCTGGTGGATGTGATAGGCCTCAGCGGAGCCCGAGAATCCGAGCCACGATGCCCCGAAGGATTTCGTTGGTTCCGCCACGCAGGGTGAAGCCGGGGCGTGCGAGCAGCGCCTCGTCCAAGGTGTCGCGCAGCGAGGCCGAATGTTCTCCGGCATTGAGGGCGTAGGCGAGATCCTCGAGAACATCGCCTTCTGTCATGGTGCCGAGCAACTTGACCACCGACGACTCGAAATCGGCGCTCTCGCCGCTGCTCAGTTTGACGGCGACCTGTGCCGAGGCATGATGGAGCGCGATCACGCGTGCCAGATTCCGGCCCAGAGCGGGCGTCGGCGCGAAATCACCGGCTCGAACAGCATCGGCGCACAATTCCAGGACCGGCTGCACCGAGAGGAAACGCTCCGGACCCGATCGTTCATAACCGAGTTCTGCGATGACCTGCTGCCAGCCCTCACCCACGACGCCGAGAACCTGGTGGTCGGGGATGAAGACATCGTCGAGCACGACTTCGTTGAAGTCGTGCCGGCCGTGGAGCGAGACTATGGGGCTGATGTTCACACCGGGTGCTCGCAGATCGACCAGTACCTGACTGAGCCCATCATGACGCCGAGATTTCGGGTCGGTGCGTACCAGGGCGAGCAGGAAATCTGCCCGGTGCGCATGTGACGTCCACACCTTGCGGCCGCTGACGTGCCAACCTCCGCGAGTCCTGCGGCCACGGGTGGCGACGGCGGCGAGATCCGATCCGGCCTCCGGTTCGGACATGCCGATCGAGAAGGCCAGCTCTCCAGCGGCGATCGCCGGGAGATACCTCTTTTTCTGAGCGTCGGTCCCGTGTTTGAGAAGCCCGGGTGCGATCTGTCGGTCGGCAAACCAATGCGCGGCGACAGGCGCACCCGCCGCGAGCAGCTCCTCGGTGACAACGAACCGCTCGAGGTACGTCCGGCCTTGCCCGCCGTACTCAGTTGGAACGGTCATCCCGACGAAGCCCGCGGCGGCCGCACGACGGCTGAAGTCACGGTCGAAACCGGACATCCACGAATCGACCTGGGGTCGGAAGCCGCCCGTCGCGAGCTCCTTCTCGACGAAACGGCGGGTGGCAGAACGAAGGGCCGTCAGATCACCCGCGGGCGGCAGACGCAATGGGGCCTCGTCGGCCGGCCGGTATGAGAGAGTCATGACAGTGCTCGCAGCATCGTCGCGGTACCCAGACCACCACCACAGCACATGGTGACGATTGCTCGCTCGTGTCCCGATTCGGCGAGTTCGTGGGCGGCCGTCAAGAGAAGCCTGGCTCCGGTGGCGCCGACCGGATGGCCGAGCGCGATGGCACCACCGTTGACGTTGACCGCATCCAAGGTTGCTCCCTCGGGGCGGAATTCCTCCAACCACGCGCCCAAAACGCTGGCAAAAGCTTCGTTCACCTCGACGACTCCCACCTCGTCCAGACCGACCTGGGAGCGCGCCAGCAGGCGCTTCGTAGCCGGGATGGGGCCCGTCAGCTTGATGACCGGGTCGACACCGACCAGCACCTGATGTTCGATCTCGGCCAACGGCGTCAAGTTGTTGTCCCGCGCGAAACGATCGGAAACGACCACCACGCAGGATGCGCCATCGGACACCTGTGAGGAATTGCCCGCAGTCAGTACGCCGCCAGGATCGAAGACGGGCTTGAGCCGAGACAACGTCTCCATTGTCGACGGCCTGGGTCCTTCATCGGTGTCGATTTCTCCGACCGCTGTGATCTCCCGGGTGAACCGGCCGGCAGCGATGGCTGCCGCGGCGCGCTCCTGTGAGGCGACGGCAATCTCGTCACACCGGATCCGATCCAGCTTCCATCGCTGGGCGATACGTTCTGCGGCCTCGCCTTGACCGGTCACCTCGAAGCGCTCGCGGTACTCGGCCGAATATGGATCCCCCATCCCTGATCCGACATCCTGTCCCAGCGGGTGGCTGCTCATGTGCTCCAGTCCGGCACACAGCACGACGTCGGCCACGCCGCTGGCGACGAGACCGGCCGCGAGGTGCACTGCTTGCTGGCTCGATCCGCATTTCGCATCGATTGTGGTGGCGGGCACTGCTACTGGCAGTCCCGACGTGAGCCAGGCGGTCCGTCCGACATTGTTCGCCTGATCACCCGCTGTGGTTACGCACCCGGTGATCACCTGATCAACCTTTCCGGCATCAATGGCGAGTGAGTCGAGGGTTGCGCGCATGAGCCCGCCGAGAAGCTCGGCAGGATGTGCGCCGGCGAGCCGACCGTTCCGCCGCCCGATGGGTGTCCGTGAACCGCCGGCCAGCAGCGCGTTGGCCATGTGAAACCACCTCCATAGGTGTTGTCTCATCACCGAATGCTCGGAGAGAGCCTTGCGAACAGGTGTCCTGATCAGTCAGTATACACATTGGACATTCGCCTGCTCCCGCCTTCGTGGTTGCGGGACTACTGGCATATCGGCAACAAGGAGGCTCGTGCACATGGGTGGAATCAACGTGGATATGAACGGCAAGGTGGCCGTCGTTACCGGATCGACTTCCGGCATCGGCCGTGCCATTGCCGACCTTCTTGCAGAGGCGGGCGCCACGGTCGTCATCCTCGGACGTGACGCCGAGCGTGCCCGAGCCGTCGCAAAGGAAATCGGCTCTGGTGCTATAGGATACGGTGTCGATATCTCGCAGAACGATAGTGTGCTGCGTATGCGCGATGAGGTCATGGCGCGGTTCGGCACTGTTCCTCTTCTGGTCAATAATGCCGGGCTCGACCGATATGGCGCTTTCCTCGACAACGAACCTGCGGTCTGGCCCGAGCTCATCGACGTCAACTACCTTGGTCCGGTGCAGGTGACGCATGCTTTCCTGCAGGGCATGGTCGATGCGGGCGGTGGCCGCATCGTTAATGTCTCGAGCGATGCCGGACGCGTGGGGAACGGCGGCGAGACGGTTTACGCCGGCACCAAAGGTGCCATGATCTCGTTCACCAAATCACTTGCGCGCGAGGTGGCGCAGCACGACATCACTGTCAACTGCGTCTGCCCGGGCCCGACTCGAACACCACTCTTCGATGCCAACATCCCGATCCGTAAGCAGGAAGCGCTTGCGCGTGCGACGCCCATGCGCCGAATTGCCGTTCCGGAGGATGTCGCCGGAGCAGTGCTCTTCTTCGCATCCGAGCTCGCCAGCTTCATCACGGGGCAGGTTCTCAGCACGAGCGGCGGACTGACCATGGTCGATTGACCCACCGCTCGGATTTGCACGGTGAGACAACGGAGCCGTCACCATTACGTCGTATTCGAGCCATGCGACCTCCCCGATAGGTCCGAGCGATGAAATCTGTCCGATCAGTATATATAAACACCGATGTGAGCTAGATTACCTCTCGCATGATCATGCTGGCCATCACCTCGGTTGAGCGGCTCCGACAAGTTCAGGAGTCACGAAGAGCGACATGCCTTCTGTGACTCCGCTCCACATCCACCAGGAGTTCGAATGTCACTTCCCCCATCGAAATCGAGCGAAAGAAGAACCGCTGTCGTCACGGCGATCTGCTTCGCCGCACTTGTCTTCGACGGCTACGACATGGTTGTGTACGGCTCTGTCGTACCTTCCTTGCTCGAGGTCCCGCAATGGAACCTCTCACCCCAACAAGCCGGTGCCATAGGAAGTTATGCGCTCTTCGGCATGTTTTTCGGGGCGATCGCCGCCGGAACTCTGACCGACTTCATCGGACGACGACGTGTGCTGATCGGATGCATTACGTGGTTTTCAGCACTGATGATCCCGGTCGCCTTGGCGCCGACGCCTGAACTGCTCGGTCTGTTCCGATTCCTGGCCGGACTGGGTCTCGGTGGGCTCGTCCCCACAACCATCGCGTTGGTCGTCGAGACAGCGCCCAAGGAGCGGCGGAACCTGATCAACTCGATCATGTTGGCCGGATTCCCGGCGGGCGGGATGCTGGCCGCTTTCGCGACTATTCTCCTACTGGAGCCGATCGGATTCAGGGGCATGTTCATGCTCGGTGCGCTGCCCTTGGTCACCCTGGTTCCGCTGGCGGTATGGTTGCTGCCGGAGTCGACTGATTTCACCGCAGCGCGTTCAGCGCGTTCGGATCGGAGCGATTCGGCAACTTCTGAATCCGGTACTGTTCGAGACCTGTTCAGAGGACGAACCTCAGTGGCCGCGACGCTCCTGGCGATTTCCATAGCGTCGGGTCTCTGCCTCAACTACGCACTGAATACCTGGTTGCCCAAACTCATGCAAGGTGCCGGCTATGAACTCGGCTCAGCCTTGACATTCCTTCTGGTACTGAACTTCGGCGGCGTTCTCGGCGGACTGTTCGGATCTGCTCTTGCCGATCTGCGTGGGGGAAAGTGGGTGGCGTGTGGAATGTTCCTGATCGCCGGACTGTCGTTGTTCGTCGTTTCGATTCCAAAGCCGATTGTGCTGACGTATCTGGTCATCGGGATCTCGGGAGCGACAGTCCTTGGCGCAGGCATCGTCGTCTACGGCTATATCGCGACGCATTTCCCGACCGGTTACCGAGCCACCGCCCTCGGGTTCACTTCTGGTTTCGGGCGATTGGGGGCCATCGCAGGACCGCTCATCGGTGGTGCGCTAGTGGCAGCGGCGGCGGGACTCACTGCCAGCGTCGCGGTCTTCGCCGCGATAGCCACACTCGGTGCACTAGCTGTCGTGCTCGTCCCGTCTGTCCGCGAAAGCCCCACAGGCACATCGTCGCCCGCGCAGATGGACAAGTCTCTTGTTCAGCCGTAGGTCGATGGCCCTGCCGATTCACAGACCCCGCCGCATCGGGTCGCACTGAAGGACAAGCAATCATGAGCGGACTTTTCGAGGGCAAGGTCGCCCTCATCACGGGTGCGGCCCGAGGCCAAGGGCGAAGTCATGCACTCCGACTCGCGGACGAAGGCGCCGACATCATCGCGATCGACATCGCATCCCAGATCGACAGCGTCCAGTACGCCATGGCAACACCGGAGGACCTCGCACAAACCGCCGCCGATGTCGAGGCCCGTGATCGCCGGATCGCCACCTACCAGACCGATGTGCGCGACTCGGATGCGCTGAAGGAAGCAATCAATGCGGGCGTCGCAGAACTCGGCCGCCTCGACATCGTCATCGCCAACGCGGGCATCGTCGCATTCTCAGCGAACGAGCCGGACCCATTGGCCGCGTTCGAGGACACGATCGCCACCAATCTCGCCGGGGTTCGACACACCGTCCAGGCTGCCGCGCCTCATCTTATCCAACAATGGAACGGAGGCGCGATCGTCCTGATCAGTTCCACACAGGGTCTCTCGGGCCGCGGTGGCAACGGATCCGGCGCCATGGACGGTTACGTCGCCGCCAAGCACGGTGTGGTGGGATTGATGCGCTCGTACGCCAACTGGCTGGCGCCGTACCGGATTCGGGTGAATTCGATACATCCGACCGGCGTGAACACGCCCATGGTGGCGAACGAGGCGGTCATGGAATTCCTCAATTCGTCTCCGAGCGTGGGCGCGGCACTGACCAACCTCATGCCGGTCGACATGGTAGAGCCGGCGGATGTCAGCAACGCGGTCGTCTTCCTGGTCTCCGACAATGCACGCTACATCACGGGAGTGACGCTTCCAGTCGACGCGGGGTTCCTGGTCAAATAGTCACCTGAAATGCCGCGGCGGGCGATGGGCTCCCTATCGGGAGTGCATCGCCCACCGCGGTGTCTGTTCCGTCCGCTTGCACTGTGCGCTTACGAAGCACTCGGGGCGCTCTGTGCTCGCCCCTTGCCAGCGGCTCGTACTCGCTCGTTTCGCGGTGGTCGGCGTCTCCGGGTGCGATACGAAGCGTCGCCTTGATCTCGCGGATAACCCGACCGGCGCCGACATCATCGCGAACGACATCGCGTCCCAGAGCGAAAACGTGCATCCCGCCATGGCCGCGTTCGAGGTCACGTCGCCACGCATCTCGCCGGTGTTCGACACACCGTCCAGGCCGCTGCGCCTCATCTCATCCAACAAGGGGACGGAGGCGCGATCGTCCTGATCAGATCCACACAGGGCCTCTCGGGCCGCGGGGGCAACGGAACGCCGGGGTTCTTGGTCGAGTAGTCACGTGAAAAGCCGCGGCGGGCGATGCGCTCCTTATCGGAAGTGCATCACCCACCGCGGTGTCCGCGTCGGCCCGCTGCCTCGTGAGCCGCGGTCGGCCGCGGTGCCTGTCCCCGCACGCTCACCGTGCGCTGTCGAAGCTCTTGCGGTACTCGGGGCGCTCTGTGCTCGCCACCTGCCGGCGCAGCTCGTACTCGTTCGCCTCGCGATGGTCGGCGTAGCCGGGTGCAATACGAAGCGTCTCCTTGATCTCGCGGATCAACCCGACCGGCGCATCCGCGAGCCGGTCGCACATGTCGATGCCTGTCTGAAGGAGTTCGGCGTCGGGTACGCACTTCCATGCGAGGCCCAGCTCCGCTGCCCGGCGGCCGCGAAGCGGAGCACCGAACAGCGTCATCGCCGCGGCCACCTGGGGTGATGTCGCGCGGTCGAGCATCCAGGTATGACCACCACCCGGGTGGATCGGGATCGAGATGAATCGTGAGTCGAATACGGCCGACTCTGCGGCGACACGTACATCACAGGCCAACGCCAGGTTGAATCCAGCACCCACCGCGGGGCCGTTGACAGCGGCGATCGTTGGCAGGCCGAGGTCGCGTACGGTCAGGAACGCGGAGTAGACCTGACGCAGAGCGGACTCGTCGGCGGTCCGCAGCACCGTACGATCCGCGCCCGCACAGAACGCCGAGCCGCTGCCGGTGAGGACGACCGCGTGCACAGATTCGTCGCGGTCCAACCCCGTCAGTGCGTCGGTGAGTTCAGCGGCCATCGTCAGTGAAATCGCGTTGCGGCAGGAGGGATCGTCGAGAGTCACGACCGCTGTCGGGCCGACGTGCTCTATCCGAACGGTTTTCATATATGTCTCCGTGGATCTCGCTCGACTCGACGAATGCTGTCTGACGTCGTCGTCAGATCAGCCGTCCGATGTCGGGAGCGGTCAGCGGGTTGCGGCGTCCAGTTCATACTCACCGATCTCTGGATCTTTGGTCCGCTCCCACAAATCGATCAACCGCCACGGTGAATTGGTCACGACGCGGCCGCTGTCATTGCGGTACCAGGTTTTCATTCCGCGGTGCGTCCAGATGAGACTCTCGTGCGCCACGTCGATCTCGGCGTTGTACTGATCGCGGAGGTCTTCGCGGCATTCGATGGTCTTGGCGCCGCGCTCGATCATCTCGGCGATGAGATTCATGATGTAGCGCACGTGGCATTCGGTGATGAACACGAGGCTTCCACCGTGACCGAGGTTGGTGTTCGGGCCGTACAGCATGAACATGTTGGGGAAGCCCCGTTCGGTCATGCCCAGATAGGCACGCGCATCGTCGTGGCCCCACTGCGTCCTCAGCTGTACACTGTCGCGACCCCGAACCTCGTACGACCCCAGCAGGTTGAGGCTGTCGAAACCAGTAGCGTAGATGATCACGTCGACGTCGTACTCGGTACCGTCGGCGGTACGGACCGAGTCGGTCCCGATACCCGCGACCCCACTTGTCTCCAGGGTGACGTGCGGGAGCTTGAGAGAATCGAACCACCCATTGTCGAGTAGCATCCGCTTACCGAATGGTGGATAGCTCGGCAGTGCCTTCTCGATGAGGTCGGGCCGGCCCTCGAGTTGCCTCTGGAAGTACTTCGTGAAGTACTCACGGTGTCCGTCGTTGGTCGGATTCACCGCAGTGGCATTGTCGCGCCAATCTGGGTGGATGACGAGACTTTCGTACACTTTGTCACCAAATATCCATGCCTGGCGCATCCGATACCATGCCGCGTAGTACGGCACGTGATCCATCAAGTAATGCGTGGCATCCGACACATCGCGGCTGTAAGTCGTATTCGGCGCGATCCATTGCGGCGATCGCTGAAAGACGACAAGCGATTCGACGGTTTCCGCTATTGCGGGTACCAACTGCATGGCACTGGCACCGGTGCCGATAACTGCCACCTTGCGCCCGCGCAGGTCCAGATCGGCCGGCCAGCGAGCCGAATGAAACTGCTCATGAGCGAAGGTGTCCTGCCCGGGGATCTTGGGGATCTTGGGTTGGTTCAGCTGGCCCACCGCGGATACGAGAAAAGTCGATTCCACGTGGAGTTCGGAGCCGTCGGAATCGGTACCGGACACGTGCCACGTGCCGGAACCCTCGTCGAACTTGGCATCCTCGACGCGCACACCGAATCGGATGTGCTCGAGCAGTCCGAACTTTTCGGCGGTTGCAGCCAGATACGCTTGAACATTGTCGCGCTTGGCGTAGTACTGAGGCCAGTTCGTCGGGTTGTAGGAGAAGGAATACCAGTAACTCGGTGTGTCGACCCCGCAGTCCGGGTATCGATTCTCGAACCATGTTCCGCCCAGATCCTGGTTCTTCTCCAGAATCGTAAAGGCGATGCCCGCTTCCTTGAGTTGGACACCCATACTGATGCCGGACATTCCCGCCCCGACAATGGTGACAGAGTACTCCGAACGCTGCGGTAGCTCGGAGAAGCGCTCCTTGTCGTACCGGGGACGAAGACCCATCTCCTCGGCCATCAGACCGGCGTACTGCTCGCCGACGGGTTCGCCCATGCACACGCTCATGATGCGTACGAGATCATCGTCGTCGAGTTCGCGTTCGGGCTGACCCGTGTCGTACCACCGCATGACCTCAGCCAGGGCGGCAGCCCTGACCTCGGCCTGTGCGCCTTCGTCCAATCCGCCGGTGGAGTTGTCCGACAAACCCTTGGTGCGGCTTGGCGCGTAGGGGGGGCGCAACCAACGCTCCTCGTCGGTGAGGTGCGCCAATACGGCGACAAGTGTCGGGATATTGGCGTCCTGCAACGCCTCCTCGAGTCGCTCCGGGTCGATGAGCTGGCGGCCAGCAGCCTTCCCTAGCGTGACGATCTGCTCGAAGGGTCGGTGGCCGGTGCTTGCGGACAGCGTCACTTCGCACCTCTTTCTCTTAGGTATCCTGTGCGGTCAGTATATACATAAGTCGAGCCGCGGGTGAAATGGTTGAGGGAATGCGCCGAGGAGTTGACCTGATGCGGACCGCCGCCGAGGTGCCCACCTCCCTGTTCAGCACAGACGTCAGCAACCTCTAGCGCGACTCGGGTCGCGGCACCGGCCCTGATCAGCGGCCTACAGCCGTTCCGACACTGA
This sequence comes from Rhodococcus sp. DMU1, assembly GCF_012272955.1. Taxonomy (NCBI): domain Bacteria; kingdom Bacillati; phylum Actinomycetota; class Actinomycetes; order Mycobacteriales; family Nocardiaceae; genus Rhodococcus; species Rhodococcus sp. DMU1. The sequence goes on from NZ_CP050953.1 coordinate 112,804, forward strand.
CCGAGTGACGGGTCTGGCTGGTGATCCCCGAAAACGCTGCGCGCGAAGCCGATGCCAGCGAACCGAACCGCCGGGTGAGCTCGGCAAGTGCGTTCCTGGCGGTCACGCACCGGTCACTCGTGCGCGGTCTTGCAGCGGAACCGCATCTCGCCGCCAACGTGGATCGCCACGCCGGCACTGCGATCACTGCGGACGCCGGCGACAGTCCGTAGGTGCCATACTCCGTAGCTGCCATACTTGGCGACCGACCACCGCCAGGAAATCCTGGCCTCGTCGCCACGATTCGCGCAGCAGGTGGAAATCGCGAACCCCATCAATACTTTCTGTGGCATGCGTCAGCACCCCCCCGTTGTGACAGACGTCTTGAGTGGGCCAAGGAGACAACATGACCGCAGCCGGGTGCAGCGGTACCGCATGACCAGGGCGGACGTGGCGGCGCACCACCGTCTTGGTGCGGTCGTAGACGACGGTGGCCGGGACACCACCGAAGTGGTCGAAGGCACGAATGTGAGCTCCCCAGAACGCGGACAGACCCATGCTGTGGGTGAAACAGCGTCAGCGGGTCCCGCGAGTAGGAGAGCACCATGTGGAACGAGTAGACCTTGCGCCCGGAGCCGAACAGGTCCCCTTCCTCACCCCAGTCGACCTGGGCCTGCGCCCCGGGGACGGTGTCGAAGCGGCGGTGCAATCCACCCGAGGGCAGCGTCCGGTCCGCCTCCAACTCGTCGGCAATGACGGGACGTGCTGTGCGACAGAACATTTTGACGCGCTGATAGTGCACGGTGATGTGGTAGTCGGCGGCGAGGCGTTCGCAGATCACCGACGCCTTGAGGCCGATGTCGGCGCGGAGCATCTGTTCGATCACCGCGGCGGTCTCGTCGGTGATCGCCCGGGGCTGCGTCCCGGCCCGGGACGTGCCCTTCGGCGGGGTGGTCGGCGCGTCGGCGGCGAGGTAGCGGCGCCCGGTGCGCCAATCGCAGCCGCATTCACGGGCGATCTCGGCATAGGTCGCACCGGCCTCGTGCAGTGCTGTGAAACGGCGGATGTTCATCCAGGACTCTCCATCGAGGATCATGGGCAAGGGGCCACCCTTCGGGTTCGTCAACTTGGCGGTAGACGAGCCGAAGGGTGGCGCTTGCCGTGGGCGAGTAACGGCAGGACTCGCCGAACACCTACATATGAGGTTGTACCTGGACCGTCACGTCAGGGTGTACGCGGACAACATCGCCGCGGTCGACGAACAGATCGAGGCGCAGCTGGCCCCTTTCGCGCAGGCGGCGGCGCAGCTGGATGAGATCCCGGGGATCGGGCCGGTGGCCGCCGCGATCATTCTCGCCGAAATCGGGGTGGACATGTCGCGGTTCCCGACCGCCGGGCACTTGTGCTCTTGGGCGAAGTTCTCTCCCGGTGTCCACTCCTCCGCGGGTAAGTCCAAGGGCAACGGTTCGACCGGGCACGGCAACCGCTACCTTGCCCGGGTTCTCGGGGAGGCCGCCGTGATTGCGGGCCGCACCGACACGTTTCTCGGTGCCAGATATCGGCGGATCGCCAGACGACGAGGGAAGAAGCGAGCCATCGTCGCTGTCGGGCGTTCGATCCTGATCATTGTCTGGCATCTGCTCTCCGACGAGAACGCAGCCTTTGCCGATCTCGGTGCCGATCACTTCACCCGCCACCTCGACCCGGACAGACGGAAACACAGTCACATTCGTCAACTCGAAGCCCTCGGGTACTCCGTCACCTTGACACCGGCCGCCTGACCCGCACCACGCCACGCCCGCTTCCGCTCCGCTCGGCCGGGAGCTGGCACGTGTTCGCACCCGTGCGCAGGTCACCTCATTTTCGGATTAGCGGGCTACGAAACTCGACCACAACCTGACCGACAATCGACCTCGGCCTCCTTGCCAAGCCGGGACCAGTTGCCGCCATCGTCGACTGACCGCCCGACAACGGGCTACTTCCCCCCGCCATCCAGCTGGTGAAGAACAGCCCGGACGATCACCGGTCACCGCCAACAGAACCGATTGTCAGCGCTCACCTGGAGTGCTGTGCCGGGTCACTTTGCACTGCGGGCTGACGCGTTCGCCGCCAGCGTACGATTCATGACCTCGGTGTCGAGGTAGTAGGGCCGGCATTCGATAGCCTTACCGTCACGCACCCGCCACCACTCCGAAATATTGATCTGGAGTCTGTCGGGACCGGTAGCCATCACCAGGACCTGCGCTGCCACCCATTCGCCCTCGGCGATGAGGACCTGGACATCGAGGGTAGACCAATCGTAGTGCTCGGCGAGCGCCCCGATGCAGCCCAACACCGCATCTCGCCCTTCGTAGGTCCCGCCGACAGCCAACGAATCGGCCTCGACCAGTACCATGTCGTCGGACGCCAAGGCCAGGAAGGCCTCGATGTTGCCGGTCCGAACCGCATCGTAGATCGATTGGACGACATGCTTGCTCTGCTCGGCGGCGTTGACGGTAGTACTCATCGGTTCCTCGCTTTCTGTTGTGCCGGCCGCAGCCGACTTGGAAGTGCTCTATTCAATTCAGAGTTGCGGACGAAGCGAGCACCACGACAGCGTTTCCGCGGACGAGAACGGTATCGTCCCGCGAACACATCAGCTGAAGCCCTACTCGGCGCCCCGACGGTTCTTCCGACACGGATACGATCTCGGCAGTGCATGTCAACAATTGACCCGGATGGGCAACCGCCAGATTGGTCATGCCGACCGACGTCAACCGGCTGTTTGGTCCCGCCCAGTCAGTAACCTGGCGAACCATCAGAGCCGTCTGCAGCGGGCCGTGGACCAGTAGATCCGGGTAGCCTTCGCGCTCCCGCGCCCACGTGACGTCGTAATGAATGCGGTGCGCATTATGTGTCGCTGCCCCGAAGGCGAACATCTGCACCCGGTCGACAGTGACCTGCAGATCGGGCAGGCGGTCGCCTATGTGAAGGTCGTCGATCGAAGCGGTCTTTTCGACATCACCGGTACTCATCGCGCCACCAATCTGAAATCAGTTGTTGCGATGAGACTTCCATCAGAATCGGTGTACCTGGTCGTCCACGTCGCAAGGAGGAAATCACCGGATCTGCCGCGTTTGGAGACGATATCGGCGAGCACCCTGGATGCGAATACCTTCTCACCATCGAGGATCGCACGCAGGAACTCTGACTTGTCGCCGCCGGCCATCCGTCTCTCCGGCAGTCCGGGGAGGTCATACTCGGGCACGCTGCCATCGGCTCGGAGCTCGCCGAGAGCGCGAAGCGGACGGACGACCATCGGCAAGAACATCGGAGGCATCACCAAAGCGGGGTAGCCGTGACGCTTAGCCACGTCGATATCGAAGTACAGCGGGTTGGTCTCGCCCACCGCCAAGGCCCAGCGCTGGAACTCGCGGGCGCGCACGGTACCTTCGCCGGACCAGGTCTCACGCCCGATCCACGCCGCCGCCTCGTCTGGAATCGGTCGCGGCAATGTCGGCGATTCAGCCATCTGAGTCCTCCACTGTGTAATGAAGCAGCGTCACATCGTCGCGCTGCACAAACGACGGCCGGACGCGCAGTCCCACCCGCAGGTCGCCGGGGTTGACCCCGACGAGTTCGGTCACCAGGTGCGGCCCTTCATCCAAGCGGACAACGGCGATCGTCTGTGGGAGGTCGTGAGCCCACGCGGCAATCGTAGGTTTGTGACCCACGGTGAATGTGAAGACCTCACCGTGGCCCGAAACCCGTCGCCACTCGAGGTCGTCGGTGAGCGTGCCCGGTGTACGAGATCGTGGATAGAACACGTATCGGTCCGCGGACGGTGAGTACTGGATCAGAATCTCGCCTCGCGCCAGACCCTCCCAGAACGGCGCGGACACATCCGTGGGACGGGGAACCGGCTTGTCGTGCTCAACTGTCGTCGCGGTCATCTCAATCACCCTCCAAAACGAGAGCCACCTGTTCGCTCATGATCCCGCCATTGCCACTGACGAAGGCGATATTGCAGTCGTCGATCTGATTCGAGCCCGCCCGGGCGGAGATCTGCCGTACCGCGTCGCACACGTGATGCATCCCTCCCGCGACGTGGGCCTGCCCGAAAGACAATTGGCCGCCCACGGTGTTGCACGGGAAATCACCCTTGAACGTCAGATCATGTCCGAGGACGAACTCGCCGCCCTTGCCCTTGGGAACGAAACCGGCGTCTTCCAGGGACATCAGGACGGTGATGGTGTAGCAGTCGTAGATCGACACCATATCCACGTCCGTGCGTGCGCGGCCGGCCATCTCGAAGGCTCGATCGGCGGCCTGACGGATCGGTGTGTCGAGGAGATCCTCGACAAAGGCCGGCGACTTGGATGTCAGGCGTTCGCCGAATCCTCGGATCCAGACCGGACGGTTCCGTGATCGCGCTGCGACCGCTTCGCTGGCCACCACGACCGCCGCACCGCCGGAAACCGGCATCACCATATCCAGCATGCGCAGCGGTTCCGCGACCATCGGGGACGCGTTGACGGTCTCCAGGGTGATCGGCTTGTCATGGAAAATCGCTGTCTCATACGAGTTCGCGTTGGTGCGTTGGTCGACAGCTATTTTCGACAGCGCGGACCGATCGAGTCCGTACTCCGCGTCGTAACGCTGGGCGATCATCGCGTACGGGGCGTTTTGGGCGGCCAGACCGTACGGAAGCTCGAATTCAGCTTGTGCGGAGCCGAAGAGGGTGCTCGAGGCCCCCACGGAACCGCGCTTCGCATCGGGGGCCAGCAATCCTTGTGCCTTGCCGGTCCGTGAGCTGGGCGTCGGCTGCCCCGGCGTACAGCAGAGCACGACATCCGCGATTCCCAATTCGATCGCCGCCGCCGCGCGCCAGATCATACCAGCCGCTGTCGCGCCGCCCAGATCGACGAACTCCGCGAAATCGACCTTCAGGCCTAGATACTCGGCCACTGTGGCCGGAACGAACTTCGTCGACTCGGCGATCGCGGTCGTGCAGATGCCATCGATGTCTTCGGGCCGAAGCCCCGCATCATCCACAGCCGTCTTGGCCAGTGCGGCCCACTGCTCGAGTGACAGCGTGGGTCTGGCGACGGAGAGCTTTTCCGGTGCGAGCTCGACCATGCCGACGATCGCCGCTCTTCCACCGAGTCCATTGATCGCCCGATCGGCTCGGGTTTTCGACGCAGGACTCATGATTCCCCGCTCAGGTAGAGGTCGGCGAAGTCGGTGCGCAGACGATACTTCTGGATCTTGCCCACGGTTTCCGGCAATTCGGCCACGAAGACGATCGACTTGGGTGTTTCGTAGCCCGCGAGACGCTCCCGGCAGAATTCGATCAGTTCATCCTCGGCGACGGTCGCATCGTCGTGCAGAATGACAACACCGGTCACCGCCTCTCCCCATCGTGGATGGGGTAGGCCGACCACTGCGGCGCGCGCAACTGCCGGGTGGGTGGCGAGCATCGACTCGACACGCATGCTCGAAATGTTCTCGCCACCGCTTTTGACGATGTCCTTGTAGCGATCGACCAGGGAACGGAGTCCATTCTCGTCGACGATGACGCTGTCCCCGGTGTGGAACCAGCCGTCGCGGAAGGCCTCACGCGTCGCTTCTTCGTTTCGGTAGTAACCCGCGGTCATCACCGCGGACCGGTAGACCGCCTCGCCGGGGACACCCCGCACGCTGTTCCCGTCAATGTCGACCACATCGGAAGACAACATCGGGCTGGGAACGCCCACGCAGTTGATCGACGGCGCGGTGGCGGCATATGCCTCGGGCCACTTCGACGGCCAGAACCGGTGACAGGCGATCGACTCGGTCTGCCCGAAGACCCCGAGCACGTGCACCTGGGTGCCAAATCTGGCGCGCAGACGGTCCAGCGTGCGCGGCGGCATGGCGCCCCACCCGTAAACCACCATTGTGCACGCTGAGACATCCAGATCGATATTCGCTTCCAACTGGTCGAGCACATCGGCCGCGAACTGGGGCGATCCCACGAACAGTGCGGTGCTCCGGTCATCGTGCAGAGCCTGCGCCACCCGCGCCCCGGTCTGTCCGCGGCCGAGGTGGACGGTGCCACCCGACATCAGGGCGCCGAACGGGAACGGCTGATCGCCGACGTGGTAGATCATCGGCAGGAAAACGGCCAGGCGGACGTCGCATTCATGGGCGAGACCACGGGTGAGCGAGACCGCCATGCTCAGCGCTGCCACCTGGGTGGAGTGATGGGTGATCATCACGGCTTTGGGTAGTGATGTCGTACCGGAGGTGAACAAGAGTTCCCAGACGTCGTCGCCATGGATCTCGACGTCTGGCTCAGTCGTCGGTTGTCCCGCGACGAATTCACTCCAGGGCTTCGACCCTTCTACCACATCGCCGCCGGCCATGATGGTCGCGATGGCGGGCAGGCCAGCATCGGCAACCACGGCGGCGATTCGGGGCCACATCTCCGCGTCGACGATCACAGCACTTGGTTCTACGAGCGCCACCAGGTGACGAAGCACGTCAGGGGCGAGATTCACGTTCATCGGGGCGACGACCATCCCCGCCTTCGCGATACCGATCTTGGTCACGAATGCCTCGACCGTGTTGTCGCAGAACATCATCACACGGTCGCCCGGAACCAGACCCGCCGCGGCAAGGCCGTGGGCGACCTGGTTCGCGAGTGCGTCGGCCCGCGCATTGGTGAGTGCCGCGTACTCCGACTCGCCGCAGGCGCCGGTGAGGGAGATCTTGTCCGGATAGCTCCACGTGAGTCTTTCGAAGACATCGCCGACGGACGTACGTTCCCATCGGTTTGTTGCGCGTCGCCCGCGCAGGCTCTCGACATCGAAGGTGGGTTCGCGGCGATTCGATGCCTCGGCCCGGGTATGGCGCTCATCGATCTCGGTCATAGGAAGCCTTTCAAAAATTTCGACGATGGTGGTGGCCGTGCCACCATCGAGGTTACGTCTGTCGGCGGCACCCGGCCGCCGCTGCCGGTCGCCGAGATCAGTGACGATGACCGGGACTGATCACGTCCGCGGCCGTCGGCGTTCGCTCGGCGGCGGACGCCTCCTGCCGTGCCAGTTCGGCGTCAAGCGCGCGGTTGTCACGCCGGGCCCGAGCGGCCAGTACGCGCCCGGCCGAGTCGCTGAGCGTGCACATCCCCGGGATGGTGGGGTTGTGTGCGCATCCGCCGCCGGACCCTGTCGACAACGCGGTCCGAGCCGCGAATGGTTCTTGTTTGGACGGCGTGCCCACCCTGCCCCCCAGCCGAATCGGTACGAACACTCGGCGGGCCTGCCCGGTGCAGGATTCACAAGCGACCTGTACCGGTGGCGGGCTGCTCACCCATTTCTCCGAGATTGTCAGGCACTCGGAACACCTGAAGTCAACGAGGATCATGGCGCTCGTCTACTCAAAGTGTGAACCGGTGTTGCCGAGTTCGGCCCAGTCCTGCGGATCATGTGTGATCCAGACGGTTGCCTCCTCGGCCTCCTGGATGCGCTTGAGACGGCGAAGGCTCTGCAGCGCGATCTTGCTGTTGTCGTCGAAGGGCGTCGGGAATTCGGCGGCGAGAGCGGCTCGCAGGTGTGCGGTGTCTCCGGCAAGGATGAACGTCCGCGAAGCGAGCCGGACCTTCAGACTCAGATTTCCCTGCGTATGTCCCGGCATGGAGAGAATGGTGAGACTGCCATCGCCGAAGAGGTCGACGTCGGCTCCGGGCACGATCCGCCAGTTGAGCTGTCGCAACCCGCCGAGGGCCTCCGGCGCATACGCGAACGCGCCGACTGGATCCGGAGCGAACGCATTGGCGAACTCGCCGGCACCGACATAGAAGGTGGCCTGCGGGAACAGATGATGTGCACCCGCGTGATCGAGATGCAGATGAGACGACACGACATGCGTGATCTGCTCGGTCCGGAAGCCCCGGTTTGCGAGCTGCCGGTCGATCTGCTGCTCAGGCGTCGCCTGCAGGCCGAGGATGGCAGCCACCTCTTCGCCGTATTCTGCGACCGGATCTGCCATACCGCTCGGCGAGAGTCCGGTGTCGAAGAGGATCAGCCCCTTCTCGTGTTCGATGAGAAACGCCGGCATCGGGACGGTGATCGATCCGGATGCGCCGAACATCAACAGGCTGGAGTCGAAGGTGAAGGTGGGCGTATCGAGCGCCCACAGCTTGCGTGCAACGTTGAGAGACACGGGGTTTGCCGTTCTGCCGTCGTGTGGCGGGTGACCACACTTAGATGGGTGGATACTTGCCGCGCTAGAGAGTGGGGATATAGCCGGAGGGCAGGGCGATCGACTTGATCTGGTAGCAGTTCTCGCGCCCTTCGCGGGCTCGCTCGCGTCCGAGGCCGGAGCGTTTCACGCCGCCGAAGGGACCTCCACCGCCGCCGGGAGGCGCCTCATTGATGCGACAGGTGCCCGTCGTGACCCTCCGAGCGACCTCGACTCCGCGATCGAGATCCTCAGTGAACACAGCCCCGCCCAATCCATAGTCGGAATCATTGGCGATCCGAACTGCATCGGCATCATCGTCGTACGCCATCACCGAGATCACCGGTCCGAAGATCTCTTCCTGGGCGATAGTCATATCGGTGGTGACACCGGTGAATACAGTCGGTTCCACGAACCAGCCTCGGTCCAGGTTCCGCGGGCGAGCGCCGCCACACGCCACGGTTGCTCCCTGTTCGCGGCCGATGGCGAGATACTTCTCCACCCGCTCACGCTGCCGACGAGCCGCCAACGGCCCGACCGCGGTTGACTTCTCGTGCGGGTCACCGACCACCAGACCGGACACGGCGCCGACCAGTGCGTCGATCATCTCCTGCTCACGTGAGCGGGGCACCAGGATACGAGTCGTCGCGAAACACAGTTCGCCATTGTTGGGCATCGAACTCTCGATGACCTGGGAGAGTCGTTTGTCGATGTCCACGTCGTCGAGCAGGATCGCGGCCGATTTGCCGCCGAGCTCCAGCGTGACGCTCTTGAACGAGCTCGCGGCGAGGGAGGCCACGCGTTCGCCGGCCGCGGTGCTACCGGTGAAACTGATGCGGTTGACACCGGGGTGGGAAACCAGGCGCTCCCCGACTTCCACCCCGCCGGGGATGATGCTCACCACGCCTTCGGGAATTCCTGCCTCGTGGAAAGCCTCGGCGACGAGGTACGCGGAGAGCGGAGTCTCGGGCGCCGGTTTGGCGATCACCGTGCATCCAGCGAGCAGCGGGGTCACCATCCGTCCAAGAAGCGAATGCACCGGTCCATTCCACGGGATGATCGCGCCGACGACACCGATCGGAAGCCGTTCGACGAGCACTTTGCCGGCTGGGCCGTCCCGGAGTTCCGCCGTCTCGAAGGCCTCCATCTCAGCCACTTCAGCGGCAATCGACTTGACCGCTCCCCCAGTGAGCGGCCCCATGAAGCTCAACGGCGAGCCCATTTCGTCGATCTGCAAGTGGACGATCTCGTCGACTCGGGGTGCGAGCAGCTCCATAACCCGGGTCAGGTATGCCCCGCGTTCCTTGACGGTCATATGAGGCCACGGGCCTTCGTCGAATGCGTTCCGTGCGGCGGCCACCGCGACATCGACATCGGCCGGGGTGGCCAAGGGCACCGTGGCGAACACTTCCTCGGTCATCGGCGAGACGACATCCAGTCGGTCCTGACCGGCCGGCCGGCGCCACCGGCTGCCGATGTAGATCTCCTCACGATTCAGCATTGCGATTCCTTTCCGAAAGCACCGTGATGTGCTGGTAGGTGTAGTTCGGGCACGCGCGGAGCGGATGAGCGGGCACACTCCGTCTCCGGTACATCAGTCTGACCACTCCACGAGTGCGTCGAGCGCCTCGATGCGGTCGCCCGAGGCGAGAACCGGGTTGACCTCGAGTGACAAGACCGGCCGCGGCGCGGTTCGAGCAGCCCTGGCCACCGCCAGGATCTGCTGAACCAGACCCTCACGGTCGACCGAGGGGCCGCCGCGGTATCCGTCGAGCAGAATCGAAGCGCGCAGCTCGGTCAGCATCTCTTGGACGTCGGCGGCGGTCACCGGCAGAACTCGCAGACTGACATCCTTCATAGCCTCGGTCCAGACCCCGCCGAGGCCGACGGCGAGTGTATGCCCCCAGGTCGGGTCCGCCACGACTCCCACGATCAGTTCGATCCCACTGCTGCGCATCGGCGAGATCAGAACGCCGTCGGGTGGAGTCCCCGTAGCCGCGATTATCCGTTCCTGCACGCTCTTGTAGGCCGCGCGGAGTTCGTCGGCATCGCCGATTCCGAGGACGACACCGCCCATGTCGCTCTTGTGCTGGAGCGCCGCTCCAACAGCCTTCACCACCACGGGGTACCCCAGCCGATCGGCGGCGACGAGGGCGTCAGCCTCCGACATGACGTGCTCGCCGGGAACCACCGTCACCCCGCGCGAAGCGAGGTAGTCGCGCGTTCGGACCTCGTCCCACCCCTGTGGTCCCGGATCGGTGTCGTTGATGGCCTCGTCGTTGTCGAGCGGAGCCGATCGGTGTGGCGCCGCCGCCCTCGTCGCCTCCCACTCAGTGCGTTCGGCCAGCCGTCCGAGCGCGCGCACCACGTGTGCGAGCCCGCCGGACAGGAACCGAGCGTTGTGACTGCGGAAGTAGTTCGCGGCCAGCTGCGAGGTGCGGGCGCTGATGTTCTCGACGAAGAAGGTCGGCACCGTGCTGGTCGACAATCGTTCGGCCGCCTCGGCAACGACATCACTGAGATGGTTGGCGAGCGCTTCCGGTGTGTGGGGTGCCGGAACCCCCAGCATGAGCGCGTCGACTCGTGAGTCGCCCGCCACGGCCTCGGTGATGTCCGCTAACGCCCCCACGCGGGTGGTGGCCGTACCCGTGGTGTCGAGCGGGTTGTTCACTACACCCGGCGCTTCCGGAATGCGCGAGACGTCCTCGATGGTCTCTGCACCGAACTCCGGGAATTCCAGTCCGGCCCGCTCGCCGAGGTCCGCGGCCTGGGCGCAGAAACCACCCGACATGCTGATGAAGCCGATCCGCCGCCCGATCGCGCCGCCCGTTGCCGATGCGACGCCGGCCGTGTACACGAGTTCCTCGGCTGAGTAGACCCGGATGATGCCGTGCTGACGAAATGCGGCTTCGACGACATCGTCGTCACCGGCGATCCCACCGGTATGTGCTGCCGCGACTCGCGCCGCTGCGGAACCACGGCCGACTTTACAAGCGATAACCCGTTTTCCGGCCTGGTTCGCCATCGCAACGGCAGCCAGGAATTCGTCCGCATGACGCACAGACTCCAGATACAGGGCGATGACTCGGGTGTGCTCGTCCTCCGCGGCATACGCGACGGCGTCGCTTGCGGTGAGCATTGCCTCATTTCCGGTGGCCATCACCCAACTGACGCCGATCTGATCCTGAGCGGCGAAGTTCACCAAGGTCGAGCCGACAGCTCCGCTCTGGGAGATGATCGCGATGTCGCCGGTCGGGATCTCAGTCGGCAGCCGTGTCCCCATCGCGATGAGTCCAGTCGTGTTGTTGAGGAATCCCAACGTGTTCGGACCCAGTAGCGTGATTTCTCGTTGCTCAGCCACCCGGACCAGCTCCGCCTGCAGGGCTCTCGATTCCTCGTCGCCGGCCTCGGCGAATCCGCCGCTGAGCACCACGGCGTTCCGGATGCCGTGGTCGGCGATCTGCTCCACGGCGTCGATGACGCGGGGAGCGCCGACCGCGATGAACGCGAGGTCCAGATCGCGCGGAAGGTCCGCCACCGAACGGACGGTTTCCCGGCCGAAGACGAGTCCCTGCGCGTTGGGGTTGACCAGATGCACATCGGGTGCGCTGCCGACGCCACCGGCACCGTCGATGCTGCCGATAAGATGACGAAGGAACATGGACCGTTCACTCGCGCCCACGATGGCGACGCGGCGCGACTCCATGAGGCTGGCCACCCGCGCTGCGGCCTGCGCCGATGTGGTGGACGGGCTGATGACACTCATGCGGATTCCTCACTGGCTTTCTTGTCTTGTTGCCCCACGAGCCCGAGCTCGCGGCGTACCTTGTCCAGCGCTCCGTGCATCTCTTGATCGCGGCCGCGCAGGATCTGTGTCCGTGTTTCGATCTCCATTGCACCCGCGAACGTCGCGGTTTCGAGATTCAGTTGCATATCAGCCTTTGTCGACCGGACTGCCTCGGGCGGAAGGGCCGCGATCGATCGGGCAATGTCCATCACGTGGTCGAGCAACGTCTCGGCCGCTACCACTTTGTTGACCAATCCTGTGCGCTCCGCCTCCGCGGCATCCATGAACCTCCCGGTCAGCAGCAGTTCGGAGGTGAGCCCCCAACCGATCAGGCGGGGAAGCAGCCAGGAAGTACCGAGCTGCCCACCCGAGAAGCCGAGCCGGGTGAAGGCCGCGTTGAATTTCGCGGCCGGCGAGGCGTAGCGCAAGTCGGCGCCAAGGGCCAGCGAGAGGCCGCCACCGGTCGCCGGACCGTTGACCGCAGCGATGACCGGTATGCCAATTCCTCGTAGCGCAGTCATCGCGCCGGCCCCGAGTTCCTGGTGCCGACGCATCCGGGTGGACGACCACGACTCGATGTCCACCATGTTGGACAGATCGCCACCTGCACAGAATGCGCGACCGGCCCCGGTGAGTACCACTACCCGTTCATCTTCGTCCGAGTTGACCGCCTCGCCGAGCACAATCAAATCGGCGAACATCTGAGGGGTCATCGCGTTGAGTCGTCCGGGTCGGTTCAACGTTGCCAACAGGATGCCCGGGGACGGGTGATCGAGTCGTATCGTCTCGAGTTCGATACTGACGGTCATTTGTCCTCCTGCACGGATCGGAATACACCGGCTGCTCGTGTGCGGCGTTGGCCAATCGGACACGGTGTGGTTCCGGTCACCCGAGCAGTACGGTCGGAACCATACCCGCGGTAGCCTCGCTTGTACACTGTGCGGTCAGTGTATATCTTAGGTCACATCTTCTGCCTCGGAGGTCTATATGAGCGCAACGGACGCAAACACCCATGACCAACCGGTCTCGGAACGTCTCAGTCCCACCGTGCGCGGTCTGGTGCGGGCCATGTACCGAAACGCTGCACAGCCGGAATGGACCATCGAGCGTCACCGGATGGGCTTCGAGGAGGCGACCACTCCCCGACCGCTCGCCCCCGGGGTCGAGATCGAGAGGATCTCTACCCCAGGAGGTGCGGCGGAGTGGGTGCGGCCTCCCGGCTCCGACGATCGGCAGACGGTGCTCTACCTGCACGGTGGGGGGTTCATCATGGGATCGATCAATACGACACGAGCGATGGCCACCCACCTCGCGCTGGCGACCGGCCGCCCACTGGTTATCCTGGAGTACTCGCTGGCGCCCGAGGTCCGGTTTCCGACGCAGCCACGCGAGGCCTGCGATACATATGCCTGGCTCTGCGACCAGGTGGGCGCCGCCCAGCTGGTCGTCATGGGCGATTCGGCGGGGGGCGGCCTGGCGATGAGTGCGATCCTCGAGGCTCGCCGTCGTGGCCTGCCGATGCCCGCGGCGGCGGTACTGTTGTCACCGCTGCTGGATCTACGTATGCAAGATCCCGGGCTGGATCATGCGGCGGAGCACGACCCGCAACTACCTCGTTGGCTGTTGAGCATGATGTGCAGCAGCTACCTGGGCCCGGACCACGATGCCGAGAACCCGCTCGCCTCCCCCGTGCTGGCCGACCTGCGCGACTTTCCACCTATTCTGGTCCATGCCGCAGAGCTGGAAGGGCTCCGCGGCGATTCCGAACTGCTGAGCGTTCGGGCGCGGGAGTGTGGCGTACGCTGCGACCTCGAAATATGGCCCGGGATGATTCACGTCTGGCATGCTTTCGCGCCCCGTCTGCCCGAGGCGGCCGCCGCTTTCGAGCAGATCGCCGGCTGGCTCGATACGACCGTCGGCATCCAATGAAAGAGTCTGGCCGGTCAGTATACTTTCAAGTGTCTTGGAGTTACTATTCGCCTACGGACCGTGATTCCGGTCACTCGCTCGCAGCCCGATCGTGACGACGTCAGATCGAAGTCGCTCGACTCGTCAATCAGGAGGACATTCCATGACCGAAACGAACAGTGCCCCAGACGCCGCCCAGATTGCGGCCAAATACCTCGAAGAGCGTGACAAGCGCCTTCGCAACGACGGCCTCTCACAATTCGTGGAGGTTCCGGTCGACTCGGATATCGACGCCGATCCGTTCGTCGACGAACCGATCGAACGCGATCCGGTCACCGAGGAGGTCGAGGTCCTGGTGGTCGGCGGGGGATTCGCGGGGTTGATGTCCGCCGCGAATCTCGTACGTGAGGGAGTGACCGATCTGCGCCTCGTCGAGCGTGCGGCCGACTTCGGTGGTACGTGGTATTGGAACCGCTATCCCGGAATCGCCTGTGACGTGGAGTCCTCGATCTATCTCCCGATGATCGAAGACATCGGCACGATTCCCAGCGAGCTCTACGCCAGCGGCACCGAGATCCGCAACCACGCAAAGACTATCGCCGACAAGTACGACCTGACCCGGCGGACGTTGTTCCAGACCCGCGTGAACGACCTCGCCTGGGACGACGAGACCAACCGCTGGGTCGCCTCGACCACCCTCGGTGACAGCATCACAGCACGCCACGTGGTCCTGGGGACCGGTGGTCTGATCTCCCGGCCGAAGCTGCCGCGTATACCGGGCCTCGACACCTTCGCAGGCGAGTGGTTCCACACCAGTCGGTGGAACTACGACTACACCGGGGGCGACGCGACGGGAGGCCTCACCGGCTTGGCGGATAAGCGGGTGGCCGTCATCGGTACCGGTGCCACCGCGCTACAGGTGATCCCGCATCTCGCCGAATCTGCGGAGCACCTCTACGTCTTCCAGCGGACCCCGGCCGCGGTGGACTACCGTGGCAACGCCCCCACCGATCCCGAGTGGTTCGCCGCCCAGGAGCCGGGTTGGCAGCGCAAGCGAATGGCCAATTTCGATGGCCTGCTCGCGGGCATTCCCTTCGACGAAGACATGGTCGGCGACCAGTGGACGACAATCTGGGGTCTGCCGAAGCTCGAGATCCCGGAGGATGGATCGGCACCGGACACGGCGGCGTACATGCAAGCGGTGATGGCGAATGACCTCGAGCAGATGGAGCGGGTACGGGCTCGCGTCGACGAACTGGTCGATGACCCGAAAACCGCAGAATCGCTGAAGCCGTGGTTTGCCACTCACTGCAAACGCCCCGGCTTCCATGACAGCTACCTGCAGACCTTCAACAGGTCCAACGTCACACTCATCGACACGCAGGGACGCGGTGCCGAAAAGATCACCGAGAACGCGATCTACTTCGACGGGCAGGCGTACGAGGTCGACTGCATCGTTTACGCCACCGGATTCCAGGCGGCGATATCTCCGGGCCGCGCCGGCGGGTTCGAAATCCGCGGGCGTGACGGCGTAACGCTCGAGGGCCGATGGAAAGAGGGAGTAAAGAACCTGCACGGCATCTACACTCATGGATTCCCCAACTTGCACGTCGTCGGGGGCGTCAAGGGCGCGGCCATCTCGATCAACATCAATTACGTCAACGGCGCGCAGGCCGAGCACGTGGCGAAGGTGATCAAGTCGCTCAGCGAGAAGGGCGTCGAGGCATTCGAGGTCACAGCTGAGGCCGAGGATGATTGGTCTGCGCGGATGGCTGAGAAGTCGGCGTACAACGAGGAGGCCACTCGCGCGTGTACCCCGGGGTACTACAACAATGAGGGGGACTTCAATGAGAAGCCGCTCTTCGCAACGGTCTACGGTGGTGGACCTATCGAGTACATCGAGATCCTCGAAGAGTGGTGCGACAATGAGATCACAGCCACGTCGGTAATCACGACGAACGGATCGACTCGGTCCGATTCGACAGCTGGAAGGGCTCGATAACGATGATAACGACATCCGCGGCGGTATTCCGCGACCCAGCCCAACCCCTGATCGTGACCGAACTCGAGCTCGACGAGCCCCGCGCGGGTGAGGTTCTCGTACGGTATGTCGCAAGCGGTCTGTGCCACAGCGACCTGCACGTCATTGATGGTTCGATGTTCCACCCCGCGCCCGTGGTCCTGGGTCACGAAGGAGCGGGAATCGTGGAGGCGGTAGGTCCTGGCGTCACAACCGTCTCCGTAGGAGATCACGTGCTGACCTCCTACCAACCGGCGTGTGGTCGCTGCTGGTATTGCTCCCAAGGGCGCTCGAATCTGTGTGTGCTGCGCGATGCGAATCGCACCGTGATGGCGGACGGCACGACTCGGATGAGGGACAAGAAGACGGGCGAGGATATCCTTCACTTCTTCCAGCTCTCGACGCACAGCGAACGCGCCGTTGTCCCCGAACTCGGGTTGGTGCCCATCCGCAAGGACGCGCCACTCGATTTGGCATGTCTCGTTAGCTGCGGCGTTGCCACAGGTTTCGGCGCAGTCATCAATCGAGCGAAGGTGCACACCGGGAGCACGGTCGTGGTCATCGGGTGCGGCGGAGTCGGTCTCAACGCGATCCAGGCCGCCGTGCTCGCCGGGGCGGCCCGGATCGTGGCCGTCGATCGGCTACCCCACAAACTCGAACACGCTCGGGAGTTCGGTGCGACCCACACTGTGGACGGCACGGATACAGAGAAGGCCTTGGCCGACATTCGTCAGATCTGTGGTCACGACGGCGCAGACTACGCGATCGAGGCAGTCGGGGCACCGGCGACCATCATGATGGCGTTCAATTGCCTACACCGCGGGGGTACCGCCGTCATCAACGGAATCGCCGCGGATGGCACGACGATCACCTTCGACCCGCGGCTACTGCTAACCGAGCGGGTTCTGACCGGAACCTCGTTCGGCAGCATCCGGTCGCGAATCGATCTGCCGATGATCGTCGACCTGTTCATGGACGGCAAGTTCAAACTACGCGAACTTGTCAGCCGGCAGGTCGGCCTGGCGGAGATCAACGACGCGTACGACCGCCTCGCCAAGGGCGAAGCACGCCGCGAGGTGCTCGTCTACAGCTGAATGGGGACGCCGCAACGCCCGTTCGGATCGGTCGCAGGCCGACTGGTCCATGGGTGCCGGCACCACTGCACAGGCCCACGGTTCGGAGATCGAGCCGGGGGCCTGTGCAGTAGGAACTCACACGGTTCGATCCGCACTCCCCGTCGGCGAAGCACGGAATGAGCGTGCGGACATTTCGGTGGACGCGATACCGTCAGCGGCGACGCTTGTGTGTGTGACCTGCATGCGCCAGAGGCAGGCGGGGTCGCGAATCAGCGTCTGCGTCGGCGCGACTCCGCTCGGGCGCGCTGTGGCGGGCGGTCGAACCGTTCAACTTCGCCATCGTCAGCGGTCGGTATGGGTCTGGTCTGGTCTGGTCATATTGAATATCGCCGAGAGTACTTCTAAAAGCTCTGAGCAGTAACGCTATCCATCGTCGTTGAGCATCCGTATGGCGCTGTCGTGACAGTTGAAACAGGCGTTGGCGCGGATCCAGAATGCGCAGGCGGTCTCTTTGCGTTCGTCGCCAAGGATCTCCGAGTACGCCAGCCGGGAGTGGTCGCCGCTTGCGTGATGCACGAAGGCGTACCCCGGGTGCTGCTTTCCCTGTTGCTGTTGCGATGCCGTCAGATTCGTCATCGGCCATCAAGTCCCCGCGGACGGTTCAGGGCTGTACTCGACCGCGTACCCCAGCTGCCACGCCGATCCGCTCAGCCAACTCCTTTTCGGCGCGCGCGGCGCAGGACGGGTCGCCGGCCTGGCACCGATCAGAACCCAACCCGAGGACCGCGAGGAGATGGCACAGCCAATTCATCGGAACGGTGCCATGGTGACCTTCAACTAATTGTCCTGTGGCCGAAATAGATTCGTTTCAGTGTTCGCATTTTCCCGCTTGAGGCACCCCTACCACGCGCCCCGATTGCCGGGTCCCTCTTTACCACCGAGGCGACGTCACTTACACCTCTGCGGCGCGTACCGCTCACAGCGCACCGACTTCCAAGAGGTCCTCATGACCCACGCTAATGCCTTCCTCACTCCGAAGGGCAGAGTGAAACTCGCTTCGGCGATTGTCGATCAGGGCTGGACGTTGCGCCGCCGCTGGGCGATTCCAATGCTCACCCGCGACCGCGAAGAAATGAGCCGACCGCTACCGGGTCGGCGGCGAGACTGCGATGGTTGCCCGCTCCAGCCGGCCACATCGCAGCCCTCATCGCACCCCGACCCGAACCGAACGGCGAATCATCAACCCGCGCTTCACGCGTTGCTGGGGAGCACACCGCATCGCCTATCACCTGCATTTCCCGCGCAGCACCGTCGGGGCAGTCTTACGCCGCTCGCGATGCCGTTGTTGCGGCACCTGGACCACACCAGCGGTCTCGTGGTCCGCCGCCCGGCACCGCGCCGCTACGAACACGACACCCCCGGTGATTTGATCCACGTCGATATCAAGAAGCTCGGTCGGATTCTCGACGGCGGCGGCCACCGCAAGCTCGGACGCACGATCGGCAACCGCAACAACAAAAAGCAGAGCCTGAGGTACGCCTTCGTGCATCACGCAAGCGGCGACCACTCCCGGCTGGCGTACTCGGAGATCCTTGGCGACGAACGCAAAGAGACCGCCTGCGCATTCTGGACCCGCGCCAACGCCTACTTCAACCGTCATGACCTCACCGTCAAACGGGCCACTGGCTCAACCCGCCACCCCATGGACCGGAAAACGGGGCCGACCCGAGATCGGCCCCGCTGCTGACTAGAACCGATCAGCCCAGGTTTCTCCACTTTGCAGCCACGTGGTGTTCCTCCAGCCGCGGTCCACGGCCGGGGAAGAGCTTCTCACGCAAGGTGCCGGGCTGATAGTCGCGCTTCATCAGTCCCCGCTGCTGTAGTTCTGGCGCTACGTGGTCAACAAAGTCGGTGTAGGTGCCAGGAACCAGCATCGACATGATGTTGATACCGTCGACGCCAGCCGCACGGTATTCCTCGAGCTTGTCGGCGATGCTCTCGGGTGTGCCCGTGACCCGCCACTGTTTGGCGGAAAAGGCGAGGAGATCCGCCACGGTTGCCGGTCGGTCCGGCACCGTGTCGATGACGAGCTGGATGACGCCTCTCATGCCCGGAACCTGCTGGATCAGTTCCTCGAGTGGCTCATCGGGATCACTGGTGCTGAGGTCCACACCGATGGTGCCACTCATCACCGCCATCTGGGCTTCCAGATCGTTCCACTCGTCGTACTCGGCTTCCTTGCGTCGAGCCTCCTCCTCCGTCGAGCCCACGATGAAGGTGAGCCCTTCGATGAAGCGGATGTCATCGGGCCGCCGGCCCGCCTGGGCAGCGAGCGCCTTCACCTTCTCGATCTTTGCCGCGGAGGCCTGTGGCGGCCCCGAGATCATGAAGACGCCTTCCGCGTGCTTGGCGGCAAAGGCCATACCGGCCGACGATGCGCCCGCTTGGAAAAGAACAGGCGTACGTTGCGGCGACGGCTCCACCAGGTGCGGGCCTTCGACGCTGTATCGCTCGCCCACGTGATTGATCTTGTGGATCTTGCGCGGGTCGGAGAACAGGCCGGTGTCGCGATCCTTCACCACAGCCTCGTCTTCCCAGGATCCCTCCCACAGCTTGTAGGTGACCTCGGTGTATTCCTCGGCCCACCGATAGCGCTCGTCGTGATCGACGATCGTCGGCAATCCCATGCTGCGCGAGCCGTTCTTCGACACGCTGGTAACGACGTTCCAGCCGATTCTGCCCTTCGTCAGGTGGTCCAGCGTCGACGCAGCGCGAGCGAACGAGAAGGGATGTGCTTGCAGGATCGAGCTCGTGTACACGAAACCCACATCTTCCGTGGCGTGTGCCATTGCGGAGATGAGAACACTCGGATCGCTCACCGGGAACTGCACCGCACGCTCGGCGATCACGTCCCACGAACCGCGGAACTCGCCGTACAGGCCGAAGATGTCGGCGATGAAGATCCCGTCGAGCTTCCCGCGCTCAGCGATCTTCGCCATCTCTACCCACAGGTCCAGTGAGTTGTATTCGATGGCACGGGATTCGGGATGTCGCCACATTCCAGGCGAGATGTGGGACGGCGTATTCATGATGAAGATATTGAAAAGCAACGGGTCTGTGCGTGACATGAATTCGTCTCTCTGTAAGTGGTCACCATGGCCCAATGCGGCAGAGGGACCTGTCTGCCGGATTGGCAGGCTGGGGCTGAGGTCGGGCCCTTCAGCCGGCGTTGGCTGGCGGGTTGGCACCGACAACGACCGCGACGTAGGTGCAGTCTTCGTCGTAATGGTTGCGCCAGGCGTGCGGAGCACCGGCCATCACCAGGATCGATCCTGGTGACAGAGTCCGTACCTGCCCGCCGGGTAGTTCGATGTCGACCTTGCCGGAGATGATGATCTCGTAGTCGATCGTGTCCGTGCGATGCATGCCTGCGTCGCCGTGGGGGTCGCCCTGGACGTCGTCCCTGTCCAACGCAGAGACGTCGAGCTTTCCCGCGGAGCGGGCAGGAAATCGGAAGATGCCGAGGTTGGATCCGCCCGGTGGCGGGAAGGACATGTCAGCGGGAGCTGCGCCGATATTCGTCGGCAGAGACACGACGCCCCCGGTGGACCACAGGAATGCTCCATCGAGCGATTCCGGAATCTCCATCGTTGCGGGCGGACCCGCTTCGACGAAGTAGGAATTGCCATCAGCGTCAACCACTGCGACAACAAGGTCGAACTCATCTGCTACAGCCATGGTGGGGCTCCCTGCTCTCGTGGAATGTCGGCCGCGGCGCACCGGACGCCCCGGATAGCCGTGAAGGTCGGTGTACAACCGTTCGGTCTGCTACTGGTCAGTCCTGTCGAGGCGCGGGGGCGCCGGCAACGATGTCGTCGAACCGGCCCTGGAGCGTCTCCACAGGCGCTGGATGGGTCAGGACGTGCGGCTTGTTGTTCTTGATCGCGTCGACCGCCATCCGCCCCACCGCATCGGGAGTGATGTACTCCCAGGGGCTCGCCGCGACATCGGCGTCTATCTCCTGCTTGACCGCGCTCTTCTCGACCGGGTTCTCGGGCTGCGTGACGTACTCCGTCCACGACTTGACCCCGCGCGTATCGGACTGTTCTTCCGCGGAGCGGAAGCGCTCACTCGTCACGATCCGCGTCCGGACCGGGCCGGGGTGCAGGATTGTCACCCCGATGTTCTGAGTCTTTAGCTCCTCGCGTGTGGCGTGCGACAGCCCGTCCACCGCGCTCTTGGAAGCCGAGTAGGCCGAGTGACCCGCGACGGGCACGAGAGAAGCCATCGACGAGGTGTTGAGGATGTGCTTTTCGCCGGGGGTCTCCCGCATTCGGGGAACGAAGACGTGGTGGCCGTGCAACACACCCCAGAAGTTGACCGCCATGACCCACTGGAAGTCCTCGTAGCTGGTATCCCACGAGGCCCGGAACGGTCGCAGTGTGACCCCGGCGTTGTTCACGAGGATCTCGACGGAGCCGAACTTCGCATAAACGTCGTCTGCAAGCTGCTCGACCTGATCGAGCTTCGACACGTCAATTGCGTACGCTGCGGCCGTTCCTCCGCTGGCCGAGATCTCCGCCGCGACTGCCTCGGCAGCGTCCTTGTCGAGGTCGACGACCGCGACGCTCACTCCTTCGGCGGCGAGCTCGAGCGCGATCGACCGCCCCATGCCTCCACCGGCGCCCGTGACGACGGCGGTGCGGCCGCTGATTTCCTTCATACTGAATCCTTTGTGACAGAAGCCGCGCCGGCGCGACGACAGCGCTACACGGATCGGCTTCGGGGGAATGTCGGCCATCGAGTAGGTGGACAGCGTGTGTTCTACGACACAACAATAGAAACGGCACAGCGCCGAGCGGTATCGGGACTGTGCCAAGCAATTGCGTGAAGATGACATCCGCCGGCCTGGGCCCCTCATAGCTACCCACACGTTGTACGCGACGAATCGGTGCTTGCATCCCTGGCCGGCGATCAGCCAGGAATCGATCACTTCATTGCTACTCCCGCGCCGAAACACACGTTCAACAAGAAGAATCCGACCCCGGGTGGGCAAACCCATCTCCCGGCCGCGGAGCCAGAGATCGATTTCACGGCATGTCTAGTGCCGCGTCAGTGAACCTTCGCCTCGATATGGTGTGACACGCTGGTCGGGTCCAAACTCGCCGAGTTCCTGGTCGCCGAGGGGGTGGCCCGTCGACATCAGTCACGAGGGTCTGCGGGTGCTGCTCCGCGAGGAGGGTGTCTCGTTTCAAAAAGTGAAAACGTGGAAACGCTCGAAGGACCCGGACTACGCGGTCAAGAAGGCCCGGGTCGAGCATCTCTACGCCATCGCCGACGGCGAAGTCGAGGCCGAACCCCATGAGCCGCAGGCGATCGTCTTCCTCGACGAGTTCGGGCCCTTGAACCTACAACCGCACCCCGGCCGACAGTGGGCCGAACGCGGCGGCAAGCACAAGGACCCGAACCGGGAGCCGCGGCGCCGAGCGACCTACACCCGCCCGCATGGGGTGCGGCACCTGTTCGCCGCCTACGCCCTGGGCAAGGATCGGCTCTACGGGCACGTGAAGACGACGAAAGACCGCACCAAGTTCCTCGAGTTCTGCCGCTACCTGCGCAGTCTCTACCCGGTCGAGGTGCGCATCGCGATCGTGTGTGACAACTTCGCCCGCACCTGACCACCCACAGGTGCCGGCGGGTGGCGGAGTGGACCGAGGCCAACAACGTCGAGATCGCCTACACCCCGACCCACAGTTCGTGGTTGAACCGGATCGAGGCGCAGTTCACCGCCCTGCGCTACTTCGCCCTCGACGGCACCGACCACGGCAGTCACCGCGAGCAGGCGTCGATGATTCGCCGCTACATCATCTGGCGCAACAAACACGCCGAGGACGAGCGACTACGCGAGATCGTGGACAGGGCAAACATAGCCTGATGCGGCACTAGCCGGTCGTCGCCGGGGAGATGCCGAGTGCTGGATGCTCGTGACTCGCCCGTCGCACTGGGGACGGGCGAGTCACGGGGTGTTCGGTACCGAGCACGCAGGAACACTCTTTGAGGGATAGGTCCGAGCCCCCGAGTGGATCGGCCTTGCACCGGTGCCGCTCGACTGCCCGCGACCGTTGTATGATCGGGTGAATACCGGTGCCGTGTCGATGGAATCGCTCACCTGCTGAGCACGGCCCAGTCCATCGCGGGCCGCCATTCGGCACCCTGCTCACCGGGAGCCGAAGGCCGCGCACGGTCCCTCCGAAGCACGGTCCAGGCCGCGGTGGGCGCAGCTACCCGCGAACTGTATGCGCCGGCCATTCGGCCCGAAGGGACGCTGATCGACGGAATCAAAAGTTCGCGAACAATGTTCGACTCAGCCGCTCCGCGCCGAAGTGCTCGCCCACTTCGTGGCCCACCGTTTACCGACCTGAGCCGCAGCGCGGCATCGGCCCAGCCGGCACCCGCCGGCCCAGAGACAGAGCGATAAGATCCGGTGCCGGTCACATGGCTTCAGAAGGTACGTGATCCATTGTCGTCGAGAACTGGTTCGCGGGTCGCTCGAACCCGAGCGTCTCGCGCAAGGTCGTGTGCTTGTACTCCGTGCGGAACCGTCCACGTCGTTGGAGCTCGGGCACCACCAAGTCCACGAAGTCTTCGAGCTCCTCGGGAGTGCCCTGCAGGCAGAGGATGAAACCGTCGCACACCCCGCTGTCGACCTCGTTCTCCATGTAGTCCGCGATCGTCTCGGCGCTACCGACTACAGTGCCTGGCACGTTGAAGCGGGCGATGAGCTCTCGCAGCGTGGGCTGTCGGCCGTCGACCGAAAGCGACAGGACTGCCTGACGATAACCCGCAGTAAGTCGGTTGTCGCCTAGCTCGGGCAGCGGTTCGTCGAGCGGGTACCCCTTGAGGTCGACGCCGAGCATCCCCTCCATGTCATCCAGAGCCAGCCGTGGATCGAGGTGCGACGCCAGCCAGTCCCACTTTTCCTGCGCCTCCTGGTCGGTCCGACCGATGACCGGAGTGATCTGAGACAGAACCCTCATATCCGTACTCGCACGGCCTTTCGACGCTGCGAGCCCACGGAGTTCCTCGGTGTAGGCCCGACCGGCGGCACCGGTCAGCGGAGTGAAGATGACTTCGCCGACCGACGCGGCAAGCTCCCTGCCCGGCCCCGAGCTGCCAGCCTGCGCGATGACTGGGTATCCCTGCGGGGGACGCATGATGTTAAGCGGCCCCGCGACGTCGTAGTACTTGCCATGGTGGTTGGTGGGATGCATCTTGCTCGTGTCGTAGAAGACGCCGGCCTCCTTGTCGATGAGATAGGCGTCCTCCTCCCAGCTGTCCCACAGCTTCTTCACCAGCTCGACGAATTCGGTGGCCCGGTCGTACCGCAGCTCGGTGGACACCTGAGCAGCATCGCTGAAGTTGGCAGCATCGAACGCGCTACCGGATGTCACCACATTCCATCCGACCCGGCCTCTTGAAAGGTGGTCGATGCAGGCTAGCTGGCGCGCCAGGATGTAGGGCTGGTGGAACTGGGTGTGGGCGGTCGCGATGAGACCGATGTGCTCAGTCGCGCTCGCCATCATCGTGACGGCGATGAGCGCGTCCCAGACGCCGACCTTCGCCGTTAGGTGCCGCAACTCGTTCGACATGGGCCAGACCGACTGGTTGTCCGCCATGAAGACGGCGTCGAGCTTACCCCGCTCGGCAGTCTGGGCGATACCGCGCCACAGGTCCGGGTCCCAGATATCGTTGCCCGTGGTGTCCGGACGCCGCCACGACGCCTTGTGCCAGCCGCCCGCATGGGGCATGACGCAAACGTTGATGTGATTGCTGGTCATGTCGCTTCCGTTCTGCTGCCGACCACCCGCTATATGTCGGCCGCTGGGTCCAAGTGAGGTCTGCGCACGGGCGGTGTACAGCTGCCGCGCGTCACGCGTCGATGGCAGTCCATCGCAGGCACCATCTCGGCTACTCTGCGGATGCGGACCGAACAGCATGTGCCCGTGCCCGATCCCAGTGTCCCGTCACCGTACCGACGGTGGATCGACGGGAGTTATCGGAGGCGCGTCAGCCACTTTCGACTTCATGCCAGGGCGATGCGCGACGGCCGTCGGACGACCACTCTGATCTGATCTGACGATGATCTTTACGAGTGGGTTTCGTTCGAGAACACAGGCACCACGTCCGTCGCGGTTTCGGCGATGTCGTGAACGTCGAGACGGACTCGGCTCGCCAGATCAGAGATGAACGGTGCCGCCCTCGTCCTGCCGAGAGTTAGAGAGTCCGCATATGCGGGGCGCAGCCGGGGGAGATCGAAGGATCGGCATGTCGATGCAGGCAGGGGGACGGGCTTCGAGTTGATCATGTGATTGCTGAAGTCCCACGATCACCCCGAGCGCCCGTGCCCCTGCTGCCAGTCTGTCTCATCGAACCCCTGAAGGCCCGACTTCGCCGCGCATCTCGACATCGATGCCCGACCGGAGTTCGAGCCGACGCATCCGAGGGGATCCCACCGCCGGAGGGTCCGAAGACCGGGTCGTGTTCGAACACGTGCTCGCCGCACTCATGCACGGCAGCGGCTACGAACGCATCGCCATCGCCGGATGCTCCGACCGCACCATCCGTCGACGCCTCGCCGAATGGTCCGCCAAAGGGATCGGCCTCGAGGTGCTCCGTGCCGCCCTGGGCGCCTACGACCGGATGCTCGGCCTCGACCTCGATCACCTCTCGGTCGACGGATCGATCACCAAATCCCCGTGCTGATGGGAGGTTTCGGGTCGATCGCCGGTCGATCGCGGGAAGCAGGGCACGAAACGCTCGGTGGTGTGCAACGGCGGCCGGATTCCGCCGGCGCTGGTGCCGGCCGGCGCGAACCGGCACGACTCACCACTGCTCGAACCCACGATCCGGGCCGTGCCCGACATGATCGGGCCGCTGCCGCAGCACTCGTGTGTGCACCTCGATCGCGGCTACGACTCGGCCAAGACCAGGGATCTGCTTGAGGAGTTGGGCTACGAATACGATATCGCCCGCAAGGGGGTGCCCGCCCCGGTTCAGGCGGGAAGACGCTGGGTGGTCGAGCGGACACATGCGTGGATGAACGGGTTCGGCAAGCTGCGTCGCTGGACCGACAAACGCGCCGTGATCGTCGACTTCTACCTCTCCTTGGCCGCTGCGCTGACCGTGCTCAGGCGCCTGAGCAACCGTGCACGCGCCCACTACCGGTGGCCGACCCGACCCACCACCCGACGACTCAAGTGATCACCATTTGCCGGTCGCTCTTAAGCTCGCGATTGACTAGTCAACGGCCAGGCTCAGCGGACGTCCACGGGAGCGGGTCGCTGTCGCGCAGACGACTGTGGTGTTGTCGGTAGTGGCTTGGGGTAGCGCCCGACCAACGTCGGAACGCGGTGCTGAAGCTTGCAACTTCGACGTAGGCGAGCTGTGCGGCGATCTCGGAAACCGGCAGGTCGGTATCGGTCAGGAGACGGCACGCCTCCCGCAAACGCGCCACCTCCCGCAACTCACGGAAACTGACGTCGCACTCATCGAGCCTACGCTGCAGCGTCCGCTTGGACACAGCGAACTCACGGGCGACGTCGGTCAGTGTCATCCCTGAACTCCCGGGTCTGCTCAGGATTGCAGCGACCTGCTGATCGAGCTGGAACGACGCCCGGACCCAGTCATCCGCGCGCCCAGCCCTACCTGCATAGACGTCGTACAGAAGCCTGTTCGATCGCGGGAGCGGGACGTCCAGCAGCTCACTCCGCCAACCGATCCGAGCAGCATTCCGGCTCAGAACCGCCTTCCGGCCGACCAGTTTGGTCAATGCCGGCGGAACGGAAGCCATCGGCAACTCGACCCGGTCCAGCGGGAACGGTCCGTTCCACAGGTCGTTTAGCATCGCCGCCATGGCAGCGACGTCCCGACAAATGGAGAACCGATAGAACGGGCTCGACGGAGGGACATCGGGAGGCAGGCTGATCTCGATGCCCGAACTCCCGGTGTCGAGCTCGTCGAACGTGCGAAAAGTGACAGCGCTGTAATACATGTCCACGGTGGCCGGCAGCTCCCTCCAGTGACGGAGCGTCGGCGCGACGATCATGGCGGAGCCCAGCGAGTCAAAGGCCGGAAAAAGGTACCGCGTCCCGGTTTCGACCCAGATGTCTGATCTGTGCTCGGTAGCCGCTGCGAAGGCTTGCTGAAACGCAAGCTCCTGGCGCCACCCGATCCGACCATCCCCACGCGCTAGGAGGTCGGCGCGGATGTGCGCCGCACGGAGCAACGGCTCCGGGTCGAGGCCGTGATCCTTGGAGACCTCACACATAATGCGCACGCTCAGGCTGGGCACCTCTGCCCAGGCGCGACGTTCAGGGGGATGCGAAGCCTTCCCCGTGGCGGCTCGTGCGTTCCCGCCCCTGTTCTCAGCGGGGCGGTGAACATCGAGCACTCCCATTTTGCCCTCCTCGACATCAACGCTGCTCCTGCACACAACGGGGCAGTGTCGCCGATATCACAGTATACCGCCTTCGAAATGTCCCAGTCCGAGGCGAGCCGCTCTACCGGGGCTGGTCGACAGCTCGGTGGGACGCGTCATCGACACACTGCTCCGCAACGACGCCGTCCTGTGCTACGCCCTCCTCTACGGGCCGGACGCACCGCCTCCTTCCTCGGCGAACGTTACCGACGCACCCGCAAACGCCGCGACGTCACCGGCCGGGTCCAGGCGGCCTTCCCGGACGGGGTGGCTGGTACGGGTTCGATCTGTGGACCCGCGCCGCCGCGACCGGCGCGGACCTGCTCTGGCGGGTCAAGACGAACCTGCGGCCGAAGCATGTGGACACCCAGGCCGACGGGTCGTGGCTGGCCGAGATCGCCCCGTCGGCGGGCTCGAACCGCAGCACGATCGAACCGTTGATCGTGCGGGGTGATCGACTACGCCCTCGACAACGGACGAGACGATCCCGAGCAATACCGCCTGCTGACCACGATCCTCGACCCCGAACAGGCCGCAGCGGAGGATCTCGCCTTCGCCTACGCGCAGCGGTGGGAGATCGAGAACACCTTCGACGAGCTCAAACCCACCAGCGTGGGGCGCGGGCGGTGCTGCGCTCGCAATCGCCGGATCTGGTCCTGCAGGAAATCTGGGGGCACCTGTGTTGTCACTACGCGATCCGCACCCTGATGGTCGACGCCGCGCTCGCCGGCGGGCACGACCCGGACCGGATGTCCTTCGTCGCCGCGTTGCGCATCACCCGCAGAGCGCTCTCGCACAGCGCTTTTCCCCCTCACGACCGTAAGGCCCCACCGGGTTGTGGCGGTGCGCCATCGACAAGCTCCTGCGTCGCCTCAACTCGGTTCGCCGACTGCGGCCGGGCCCGCGCGTGGTCAAACGCAAAGTCCTCAAGTGGGCCGCCAAACGCTCACACCACCGACATCGTCCGCAGCCCACGCACACGGCGGTATGCACAGTGAGGCCACCTAACTGAACTGTATTGGGACTAGGCGCGAGCAGGGCTGCGCATCCGATCGCGGGGCACCTCCAACTCGACCGGCGCGGCCTCGGTCAACACGATCTTGGCGCGTCTGCCACCCACGGGAGTTGCCGCTGCCCCTGCCGGCGGGGTCGCTCTTGCCGTAGCCGAGGTGGGATCAAGAATTTGCCCTTTCGACGAACCATGCAGCGACCTGGGTGCGTGAGGTGAATCCCAGCTTCGTCAGCAGGTGTTCGACGTGCCCTTGTGCGGTGCGAGGGGAAATCACCAAGCGAGCGGCGATCTCCTTGTTTGTCAGTCCCTCGGCGATCAATCCAGCAACCTCCCGCTCGCGCTTGGTCAGGTGCGCGGCGGGACCGCTAGGTGGCGCCTCAGGAGGATGAAGTTGCTGACCCAACGCGTAGGCGACGGCGGCGTCGAAACTCAGTGCCGCGCCATCCCGGTGCCCGGACGCGGAAACCTCCCTGCTCAACGCGCGCCGCGTGGCGCCGTCGAATTCGTCCTGGTACTCGCTCAAGTTGGGCAAGAAGACCATCGGTCTGCCTACCGACCGGCTCAACTCCTGCGAGGCGCCCATCAGTACGACCGCCCGTCGTGCGTCTTGGTCCTCGGCGGCGATCCATGCCAGCGCCTGCAGGCACAGGCTGGCATTGAACCGGTCGTTCACCTCGCGGTCGAGTTGCAATGCCTGCTCGAGGAGCTGGACACCTCGTTCACGCTCCCCGCGTCGCCATACGGCGACCGCCAGCCCCCACAGGCAGTACGACCGAAACACCGATTCACCCCGGGCATTGGTGATGGCCAGAACACGCTCGTAACAGTCGATGGCCTGTTCGGTGTCACCGAGAAACTCGTCGGCCAAGCCGAGGCCGGTCAGCGCCACGACCTCGACCACATCGTTGCGTCCGGTGTATGTCTGGACAGCCTTCTCGAGATGAGCGCGTGCGTCGAGAGCATGTCCACCGAACAGGGCGGCGTAACCGAGAGCGCTGTCGATGTGGGCGCGTGTCAGCGGATCGCAGGTGCGAGCAGCGAGCACGTGTGCCTGGTCGAGCAGGGCGGCTGTCGCCTGCAGGTCACCCTGAATTCCGCTCATCAGGCTGCCGAGAAACAGCGCTTTGGCGTGATCGGTGGTCGGCGCGGACGGTTGACTGGCTAGAAGCCGGTCGAGCCACCGTCTCCCCTCGCTGAACAGACCCTGGGAAAGCCAGAACGGGTACAAGGCGGCAACGATCCGAAGCCCGGAATCGGGGCTGTCGGAGACACAGAATTCCAATGCGTCCCGAAGATTCGGGTGTTCCCGCACGAAGGTGGTGATCAACGCGAGCTCGCGTGAGCTGATCCACTGCGATTCCGCGTCGAGTGCCAGGCGTTCACACCAGTCTCGGTGCCGCTCAGATAGTTCGGTGTGCTCGCCGCTCTCGTGAGCCTTTTCTCGGCCATAGTCGCGCACGGTCTCGAGCATCCGAAACCGCACCGTCGCACCCGCCGCCTCCCGGGTCAGGATCGACTTGTCGACAAGGTAGGTCACCGTGTCGAGGAGAGCCTGCGGGGTCAGATCGGGGCCGCAGACTTGTTCGGCGGCATCGAGATCGAAGCTGCCGGCGAACACCGAAAGTTGCGCCCACAGTCGCTGCTCCGCCGGTGTACACAGGTCGTAACTCCAGTCCATGCACATCCGGAGCGTTTGCTGTCTCGACGGTGCGTCCCTGCTGCCGCGGGTCAACAGTAGGTACCGGTCGGTCAAGCGTTGCAGAATCTGTTCCGGTGTCATCGTTCGCAACCGCGCGGCTGCCAGCTCTATCGGTAACGGGAGTCCGTCCAATCGCTGGCAGATCCGAGCGATGGTGACCCTGTTGTCGTCGGTCACCTCGAATCCCGGGGCCGCGGTCGCGCCGCGTTCGGCGAACAAGGTGACCGCGTCGTTACCGGCCACCGCCCGCGAGAGGTGGCCGGGGTCGGGGACGCCGAGCGGTGGTACGAGCAGCACCGCTTCCCCGCCGATGCCGAGCGGTTCGCGGCTGGTGGCGAGAATCCGGAGCCGAGGGCACCTGTGAAGCAGGGTTTCGGTGAGCTTGGCGGCAGCAGCGACCAGTTGCTCGCAATTGTCCAGGATCAGGAGCTGCTCGCGGGGTGCGAGGAACTCGACAAGCACCTCGCGAAGCGGTCGCGCCGATTGATCACGTAATCCCAGCGCGTTGGCCACCACCCCCGCCAAGAGCAGCTCGTCGCGCAACTCCCCGAGTTCCACAAGCGTGATGCCTTCCGCGAAGTCGCGACGCACCTTGGCGGCGATACGGAGGGCCAGACGGGTCTTCCCTACCCCGCCGGTGCCGGTCAGGGTAAGCAGCCGCGACCTCGACAGCACGTTCTTCGCCGCGGTCAGCTCCGTCCGCCGGTCGACGAAGCTGGTCAACTCCAACGGGAGATCGCCCCCACGGCCCGAATCCGTCGACCATGACGGGGAAGGCGACACACCCCTTTCGGAAGGCCCGTCCACAAAAGGTGCGCCGGGCGCCAGCCCCGGCGCGGTGTACATGGCCATCCCGTCGACCGCGAAACCATGACGCAATTGGGATTCGCGCAGCTGTCGGCTCAGCTCCGTGACGGACGGGCGAGCCGCAGGGTCACCTGCCATGGCCTGTTCGATGATTGCGCTGACGTCCTCGGAAATACCGTGCTCGCGTGGGTTCGGAACCGGCTCGGACGTGATCCGCAGGAACTGGGCGACCAGATGCTCGCCGCTGCGGCGTTCGAACGCCGCGTGACCAGTGAGCGCCGTAAACAAGGTGGCGCCGAGGCCGTAGACGTCCGCGGAAGTGGTCGCAGAACGTCCGGCGATGACTTCCGGGGCGGTGAAAGCCGGTGACCCAGTTACCACCCCTGTGGTGGTCTCGAACCCCCCGGTAATGTGCGCGATGCCGAAGTCCGTCAGCGCCGGCTCGCCGTAGTCGGTGAACAATATGTTTGCGGGCTTGACATCACGATGGAGGATGCCAAGACCATGCGCGGCCTCCAAGGCACCGGCCATCTTCACAGCGAGTCGGAGTACCTCGTCCAGGGGAAGCGGGCCGTGGTGTCGAATGCGGGCATCTAGAGAGCCTCGGGCGTAGTACGGCATCACAATGAACGGCCGGCCGTTCTCGGTGACATCGGCATGGAGAATGTTGACGATGTTGGGATGACCGGTCAACCGGCCCGCCGCACGCTGCTCTCGAATGAACCGCTTCCTGTTCTGTTCGTCGAGATCCGCGGTAAGCACCTTGACAGCCACCGTGCGCTCGAGCGCCGTCTGCGTGCACCGGTACACGACCCCGAATCCGCCGCGTCCAATCTCGAGCGCATCCTCGAACCCGGCCGCGGCAAGCTCCGCCGTCACCACGCCGGGCACGCCGCGCTGAGTCGCGAATGGATCCACGTTATTCATCGACACATCTCTTCACGGTTGCACGTCGAACTGGTCGACGAACTCAGTGAGCAACACCTAAGCATATCCCAGGGCGCTCCCACCGCGGCCGGACCGATACCACAGCACGAGGGCTCCGGTCGATCGGTGCGCCGGTCGGAGCCGCCGATGTACCTCTCAGCTTGACTTTTAACCTCCGCCATCACGCCGGGCAGTTGGTCCTGGCATGGTTCGGCGTGTCGTCGAGGCAGGAGGCGGCCACCGTCTGATCATCTCGAGGTTCCTTCCACAGAACTTTCGAGACGAACCAGGCGGTGACCGTGAACATCAGTGTGCCCGACCAGGGGGTGGTCGGGGAAGGATCGGATGCCGATGCGCGTGTCGCCCTGACCGCGTTCCGCGAGGAGTTCTACCGCTGTCTGCAGGCCCGCAGCGACGCGGTGTTCGAGTTGGCCGATGCGCTGCTGTGCGCAGGCGGCGCGGTCCGCAGCCTGGTCGAGCTGTCCCTGACCCCGGAGCACCGCCGCGGCCACGGCGCTTTGTACGACGCAATCAACTGTGGCCGAATGGATATCGCTCGACTCCGTCGTTCGCTCGCCGATCTGACGGTGCCTCGTGACCGCGACGGTGCGATCGTACTCGCAGTCGATGTCAGCCCGTGGCTGCGCCCGGACGCCCGCACCAGCGCACACCGGGCGTTCTGCCACGTCTACGGGCGAGGCAAGAACGCGGCGCAACTGATCCCCGGATGGCCGTACTCGTTCGTCGCCGCCCTCGAGCCGGGCCGTACCTCACCGGCGGCGGTGCTCGACGCCCGCCGGCTGCATCCCGATGACGACGACACGACGGTCACGGCCGCCCAGGTGCGGGAGGTGGTGGTCCGGTTACGCGAGGCCGGGCAGCACCGCGACGGCGACCCGGACATCCTGCTGATCTTCGACGCCGGCTACGAGCTGGCCCGGTTGGCGTTCGTGCTCACCGATCTCCCGGTGCTCGTGCTAGGCCGGATGCGCAGCGACCGGGTGTTGTGTTTTCCGGCGCCGCCGCCGGGCCGCACCGGACGCCCGCCGCGGCACGGCCGCGAGTTCCGGTTCGCCGATCCGGCGACCTGGCCGCAACCTGCGAGCACCACGGGCACTGTCACCGACCGGTACGACACCGCCACCGCATCAGTATGGAATCGGCTGCACCCCAAGATTACTCATCGAGGTGTGTGGGCCGATCACCCCGGTCCACCGCCGATCGTCGCGGGCACCGTGCTCCGACTCGAGGTCGAGCATCTGCCCGGGAACCGGCACCCGGACCCGGTGTGGCTGTGGTGCTCGGATCCGGACGTGGTCCTCGCCGAGGACGTCGACCGGTTGTGGCAGATGTTTCTCAGGCGCTTCGATCTCGAACACACCTTCCGACTGTTCAAACAGACTCTCGGCTGGACCTCCCCGAAGATTCGTAGTCCCGAGGCCGCCGACCGGTGGACCTGGCTCGTGCTCGTCGCGCACACTCAACTGCGGCTCGCCCGACCCTTGGCCGAGGACCTGCGTCGTCCCTGGGAGAAACCTGCACCGCCGCATCGATTGTCCCCGGCCCGCGTCCGCCGGGGGTTTCCGCGCATCCACCGGGCCCGGGGCTCTCCGGTCGGTGCGCCGAAACCCTCCCGGCCCGGCCCCGGACGGCCACCCGGCTCGAAGAACACCCGCCCTGCACCCCTCACCACGTGGGCAAACGCCACCGAACTGACGCCCAGGAATTGGTCGGTGTCACGCCGGCAGGGTCGGGTGGCCCCGGGGAATCTCACCCCGGGGCTCCCACAGCACCGTGCTTAACAGTCTCCCGTTACACGGCTCTTCTCACCTGATCCATTGAAAATCGGCCATCCAGTCCCAGTGGGCGAACAGGCGAGGCTGGCGTCGCAACAACCCCTTCCACCACCGCTCGGCCCTCTTGAACGACCTCAGCCGCTTGAACTTCCGTCTCGCCCAGCGCACCAGGTAGGTGTTGATGCGCCGCAACAGAACGTAGATCTCGCTCCGATAGAACTTGCCGTAATAGGTCATCCACCCCCGAATGATCGGGTTCATCCACCCGGCCAACTCGGCCAGATCCTGAGCGGTTCGCAGGTGAATACGCCAGCCCTTGACCTCCGCGCTCTTGGCTTTGAGCGCATCGGCACCCATCGCGGGCAGAAACGCACTGAACACTCTCAGTCCATCCCTGGTCTGCGCCTTCCGCGCTCGAAACGTATACCCCAGGAACGTGAACGACGTGTTCTCACATTCGAACCGCCGATTCTTGTCCTTGCAGTACACGATCTTGGTCTTGGCCGGATGCAGCTGCAACCCGACCTCGGCCATCCGAACCTCTAACGCGGCCAACACTTCCCTGGCCCTGTGCTCCGTCGCGCAATGCACGACGGCATCATCGGCATAACGTTCGAACTCCACGGTCGGGAACTCCCGCTCCAGCCACATGTCGAACGCATAGTGCATGAACAGATTAGCAAGCACGGGCGAGACAGCCGACCCCTGCGGGGTCCCGCAATCCCGCTCGACCAACCTGCCGTCGGGCATGAGAATTGGGGCCACCAACCACCGCCGCACATACAGCACAATCCAGCGCTGCTCGTGAGTCGTGTTCGCGGCCACCGCCTTCGCCATCAGATCATGGTCAACCGAATCGAAAAACTTGCTGACGTCCAAATCTATGACCCAGGCCTTCTGCCAGCACCTTTCGCGGCACTTCGCGACCGCGTCCAACGCACCGCGCTCGGGCCGGTACCCGTAGGAGTCGTCATGGAAGATCGACTCCGTCCGAGGTTCCAACGCCAGCGCGACCACCGTCTGCGCCACTCTGTCACCGACGCAAGGTATGCCGAGAACCCTCGTCCCGCCACCATGCGGCTTCGGTATCTCCACCGCACGCACCGCGGGCGGAAAGTACGTCCCCGAGGACATTCGGTTCCAGATCTTGTAGAGGTTGTTCCCCAGATCGACCTCGAACTCCTCGATGGACTGCCCATCCACCCCGGCGGCACCCCTGTTCTTCCGGACCTGCTTCCACGCCCGCCACACCAGGCTCTTCGGTATGTCGAACGGTTTTCCTTCCGAACCCGTACTGCTCACTCGGCTCCTCCCGGGACACACCCGGTTGCTCGAACAAACAACACCAGATGAGCCGGCCCCTTCGCTCCACCCCCATTACAGGAGCTTCCCCACTACTACGAGCCGGTCCGCCGGCGCGCGCCGCCACGGTACTCAACACCTCCGGTTTCGGCCGTCCGGTGCTCTCCCTCTTCACCCACCCGCCCGGGAACCGGACATCGGGCAGTATCGACACGCGCCTTCCCACGTTCCATGCAGAAGCCGCAGTTCGGGCTCGCGCCGCCTCCATGCCGGACACCGCCTGGCCAATACACGGTCACCCGCCAGGCTCATCCCGGCGCCATTTAACCGCCCCGGTTTTGATGCCAGCTACTTGTTTCGACACGTCAACAGCGGTTCACTCGCGTTCGCCTTCCCGAACCCCACCTGACGCACTCAAAGGCGCGCCTTCCCCCCGACGCTCACCACGACAGTCTTCAGCTAACGCAGCTCGGGGTGGTTTGAAGCCTCCTACCGCAAGGCAACTCCGAGGGGCCACAAAACCCTCATCTCCTGCACAGCACCGCTTCCAGCAAGGTCACCTACTCAATCAAACCTCACCTTCCGCGCTCGTGGCGCACTTAAAAGCCAAGCTCAGAACGTGTTTGAGAACCTGGTGGATGTCACGCCGATCGGGCGAGCCGGCGTGACATGGTCACGATCATGGCGATGTGCACCATCGCCTCATGATGATCGGGCCGGGTCTCGTAGTCGCGGACGCATCGACGGTGTTTGCTGATCCACGCGAAGGTCCTCTCGACCACCCACCGGCGGGGAAGGACCGTGAACCCGGTGGCATCGTCGGTGCGCTTGACGACCTCGACCACAAGAGCGAGAACGTTTTTCGCCCAGGTGACGAACCGTCCGGCGTAGCCGCCGTCGGCCCACACCAGGCTGATCGTCGAGAATCGGGCCCGCAACGACGCCAGCAGCCGCAACCGCGCATCACGGTCCTCCGATTCCGGCCACGGTCACCACCACCGCCAACAGCAGCCCGTTGGTGTCGACCGCGATGTGCCGTTTGCGGCCGTTGATCTTTTTCCCCGTGTCGTATCCTCGGCTGGACCGGCCCACGGTGTCGGCACCGGGCACCGATTGCGAGTCGATGATCGCCGCTGTGGGCAGAGGGCCGCGGCCGTCGTGGATCCGGAGCCGATCGCGCAGTGCGTCGTGGATGCGCTGCCAGGCCCCGGCGCGGACCCAGCGGGCGAAGATGGCGTACACCGTCATCGCCGGCGGGAACTCCGATGGGAGTTGCCGCCACGCGATACCGCCACGCACCACGTAGAAGATCGCATCGAGAATCAGTCGGCGGCAGTGTTTCTCGGGCCGTCCACCGTGTCCTGTGGCGTTGCCGGGAGGTGGGAGCAGCGGCTCGAGCAGCGCCCCCTGCGCGTCGGTGACCGACGACGAGGGATACACCCGGCATCGGTGCCCGGCGGCCCCCTCGGGGGTCGGGCATGACGGGCACAGCGCGATGAGCGATGATGACAACGTGGGCTCCTGGTCGGGTCGTGGCGTAAGCACCTACTGACCTACCAGGAGTTCACTTCCTCCTCAGTGATCCCATCTTGTAACTTCAAGCACAGAGGTTCACAAACACGTTCTCAGCGAACTTGACCACCACGAGCGCGTCCACCGTACTGCGCCCATCGACTACGCCGACCAGCCTCAGTCCGTCCTGCATCCACAGATCATCGACACGAGACCCTGTCGCCGGTCACATCGACAGCTACTGGCCAGCCTGCCGATAGAGCCATCGGTCCACAGGTGCAGCACCACCACTGCGCACCGTTGGCGCTCCTTGCGTCGCCCCCGGGCTGTACGGACTTAGGAGAGGTAGAGACCCCGTAGCACGCCGCAGCACAGGGGCCGGATCGGGTCAGTCATACGCGAGACTGCTCGGACGTTGCCTACCGAAAATAGATATGAGTGCGAGTTGGCGCGGCTTCACCGCTCATCCGCACATTGGGACCAGAGAAGGGAGTAAGAGGCACGCGACCAACCGCCCAGCAGGTCACATCGTTCTCCCACAGCGGCGAGGCGCGGTGCTATCCTCCCGGGATTGCGGTTCTGGTGGGCACAGTCGCATAGGCCTCGATCCTCGAGCGGTCGAGGAACACATCGGGTGCCAAGTCCGCATGACCTGTGACGGCCCTTCGGCGACGTGTACCTGGCCGATGCCCCGTTCGACCCTATTCACGTTACTCATCTTCGTCGTTGTCGGAAAAGGCCGCCCTGATCGCCACTTACTCCGATGTGGCACGTTCGCACAACTCGGCTGACGCTACTTCGCTACAACGGGACAGCCAACCCTCGATAGTGTTACAGGTCACAGGCCGTCCAGGGCCCGGACGAGACTTCCGCGGTTCGCAGGGACCTACCGCATGCTCCGCGTGCCGGCCGGAGGGATTTTTTAACGAAAGGTTCTCTGTTGGAGAAGATCAAGGGCCGCACCGCGGTGGTCACCGATGCAGGCGGCGGCATCGGCCGTGCTATCGCACTGGAACTCTCGGCCGTGGGCGCCCAACGTCGCCATCGTGGACATCGACAAGGCGGCGACTCCTACGTTGCGAGCGCCTCGCTCAACGGCATCCACTCGTCCCCGTACAACCTCGCCTACGGAGCCGCCAAGGCGGGACTGGTCTCGCTCGTCCGATCCCTCGCCGCGGAACTCGCGCCCACCAACGTCCGGGTCAACGCCATCCCACCCGGCATCATCGCAACTCCACGAATGCAGCACCTGTTGGACACCACCGGCCGCAACGGTGAGTTCGCCGACGCCGTACCCATGAAACGACTCGGCTCACCAGAGGACGTGGCCGGCGCCGCACTGTTCCTGACCTCACCGCTCGCTTCCTACATCACCGGCCAGGTCATCGGTGTCGACGGTGGCGCATCGGTCAAATACCCACTAGCCCTGATGACAGATACACACTAAAAGGAGATGGCGAGATGACCACGACAGTCTTCGACCCCAAGGAACTGCGCAGAATCTTCTCCGGATGCCCCAGCGGAGTCGTCGCCATCTGCGCCGAGATCGACGGCACACCAACGGGCATGGCGGTCAGCACGTTCGTACCGGTATCCCTCGAACCGGCACTGGTAGGGGTGTTCATCCAGAACACCTCACGCACCTGGCCGATGCTCGAACGAGGAACCCGACTCGGACTGAGCGTTCTCGGGTCGGACAACGAGCACGCGGCCACCGCGTTGGCCATGAAAGAGGGGAATCGGTTCGAATCGATCACCACCACAGTCGCCGACTCCGGTGCCGTCTATGTCGACGGCGCAACAACATGGCTCGAAGGCGCGGTGTGGTCGAAAA
The DNA here is from genome assembly GCF_012272955.1 of Rhodococcus sp. DMU1. Taxonomy (NCBI): domain Bacteria; kingdom Bacillati; phylum Actinomycetota; class Actinomycetes; order Mycobacteriales; family Nocardiaceae; genus Rhodococcus; species Rhodococcus sp. DMU1. The sequence goes on from NZ_CP050953.1 coordinate 151,139, forward strand.
CCCCGGCAGGAGACCACTTCATGGTCCTCTTGGAAGTTCACTCCGCCACGATTCACGACGTCACCGGTCCCCTGATCTTCCACGCCAGCACCTTCCACAGACTTCCGGCCTGACCAAGGGGTGTCCACCATGGTTCGATCAGTGATAATGCACAACGAGACGGCGCCGTCCTTCGTGCCGGAACGCATCGTCGAATTCTCGACATGGTCGGGTCCACGAACCTACGAGGAACTCGTCGACGCCGACGCAGTCGAACTCGACATCGAAAGCCTCGACAGGTACGAGCACGCGGCACTCGGTGTGCGCGCGATGTACGCGACCGCAAATCTTCCCACACCGCCGCTGCTGGTCCGCATCAATACCTGCCTTGCGGCAACAGCACGCGAGGCGATGCGAGAGTTCGAGCGGACCGTCGGCCGGGGTAGCGAAGCCCACCGCAAACATGTCTGGTTCGTCGGAACCGAGAACGGCCTGCGTGGCCTCGTCCAGGACCTTCAGGTCCTCCGTCTCGGCGACGGCGTGTCATGCGTCCCCGCTCCGCAGTTGGCGGCATCAGCCGCTGACGACCGGCGCTGATCCGTCCAGCCCGGACACCCGAACTCCGACCAACCCCGAACGGAGCTATTCCGACTGTGTGACATCGGTCCGCGTTGCTGCGCCCGGTCTACGGGGCATCAGAAACAAGGAGCGTCATACGGGCACGCGAAGATCGCCGAACGTGCCCTGTTTCACAAGGGCCTCGCTCCGCTGGTCACGACCCTGTCCACCGGGATCAGCGCTCCGGTGAGTGCGGAGACGCGGCTGCGGGCTGGCAAGACCGGACCCGGGCGCGGCGCCGCCTCCCAACTGCGCTCGGCGATCACCACTGCCCGCGTCTGTGGCGCCGACGGCAAGATCATGGCCCGGGGAATCGGCGTTCCGGAATGTGTCAAGGCGTTTGAGTCCAACGGGAGTTACGCAGCGGCCTGATCGGCGCCGGGTCGGTCAGGTTCGGCTGCGGGTTTGTTGATCCATGCATCGGCGGGCAGATCCAGGATCTTCGGGGTGCCGGCCGTCCCGAATCGTTCGGGATGCCGCGCTCGGGCTCGAGCGAGCATGGCGGCGCGTTCGGTGGCCTTCTGCTCTGCGAGACCGAAATGCACGTCCGCCGGCGTGTGCAGGCCGATACCGATATGACGATGTTCGTGGTTGTACCACGCGGTGAACGAGGCTACGAGATTCCGAGCATGGTGGATCGAGGCGAAGCGTTCCGGCCACATCGGCCCGTACTTGAGGGTCTTGAACAGCGCTTCCGAGTACGGGTTGTCGTTCGATACCCGTGGCCGTGAATGCGAGCGGGTGACCTCGAGATCGGCGAGCAGCGTCGCAACGGTCTTACTCGTCATCGACGTTCCCCGATCGGCGTGCACGACATTCGGGATTCCATGCACAGCAAAGATTCGGTCATCATCTCCGTAGCGAGCAGTCCGGACTCGTGCGTTTGCACGTGCGCTCCGACGATGTAGCGGGAGAAGATGTCGATCATCACGTAGGCATCGAAGTAGGTGCCCTTGACCGGACCGGGCAGCTTCGTAATGTCCCAGGTATACACCTGTCGTGGCGCGGTGGCCACCAGTTCCGGACAGGCCCGGGCGGGATGGCGAGCCTGCCGACGCCGCTCCTTGACCTGCGCGTTCTCCCGCAGAATCCGATACATCGTCGACACCGAACACAGATAGATCCCCTCGTCGAGGAGTTGGGCGTAGACCTCGAGTGGCGCCTGGTCGACGAACCGGGCGCTGCACAGCACATCGAGCACGGCCCGGCGTTCGGTGTCGGTGAGTTTGTTTTCCGGGCTGCGGCCGGCGGTGGTGACGGCCGGGTCCGTTGCCGTAGGACGAGCTTTGTCCCGCGCTGCGGTGCAGCGGGCGATTCCTGTCAGTGTGGTTGCATCCCTTGTGGTTATACCGGAGTTGGTGAGTTCGTGATGGGCGTGGATCAACGCTTCTTGCGCTGCTCGTCCGTGTTCGTGCTCTCGGAGAGTTGCTCCAAGAGCTCGTGTGCTTTTCCCATGATCCCCAGTGCGGTTTGGGTGGTGGCCAGCTTCTTGTTCGCTCGTTCGAGTTCGCGTGTGAGTCGGGCGATCTCGGCTTGTTCGGCGGTGAGTTTGCCGGTCTTCTCGTCGGGTTTCGTGCCGTCGAGGGCGCCGGCGTCGCGTTGTTTACGCCATTCGCTGATCGTCGACAGGGCAAACGTAGCGTGATACGGCACTAGTAGCGTGTCGCTGCTTAATTCTGTCCTGTTTCGTTAGGGTTGGGGCGGCAGACTTCCCCTTCCCCTCTGCCGGTCAGGACTGTTGTCATGCCTTCACAGAAGAAGCGTCCGGTGACGTTGAGCTCGGCTGATCGTGAGTTCTTGGAACGATTGACCACCACCGGGGTGCATCCGGCCTCGATGATCCGACGGGCCCGGGTGTTGCTGGCGCTGGACACCTCGGCCGGGGTGGTGGATGAGAGGAAGGTGATCGCAGCCCGGTTGGGAGTCTCGGGTGAGACGGTGCGACTGGTGGCCAAGCGGTTCGCTGAGACCGGTCGGGACGTGGAGGCCACGATCGGGCGCAAACAGCGTGACCTCCCGCCGGTGCCGTCGCAGATCACCGGCGAGATCGAGGCCAGGTTGATTGCGTTGGCCTGCTCGAAGCCGCCCGAGGGTCATGCCCGGTGGTCGCTGCGACTGCTGGAGAAGCACGTCGCCCTGGTCGAGGGCATCCCCGACCTGGACCACTCGACCATCGGCCGGATCTTAAAAAAACGAAACTTCGTCCTCACCTGAAGAAGTGTTGGACCATCCCACCAAAAGCGAACGCGGAGTTCGCCGCTCGGATGGAGGATGTCCTGTCGGTCTACGCCCGCCCCCACGACCCCTCTCACCCGGTGGTGTGTATGGACGAGAAGCCCTACCAGCTCCTCGCTCACGTGCGTGAGCCGATCCCGGCAGGCCCGGGGCGCGATCTGAAGGAGGACTCCGAGTATGTGCGGCACGGGACCTGTTCGATCTTCTGCTGGGTCGAGCCTCTGGCCGGCTGGCGGCGTGTCGATGCCCAGCCCCGGCGCACCAAGGTCGACTGGGCTCGGCAGGTCAAAGAGCTATTGTGCGTGGACTACCCGGACGCGGAGACGGTGGTGCTGGTGATGGACAATCTCAATACTCACGGCATCGGATCGCTCTACGAGGCCTTCGAGCCGGCCGAGGCGTTCGCGCTCGCACAGCGGCTCGAGATCCACCACACCCCCAAACACGGCTCGTGGCTCAACATCGCCGAGATCGAGCTCTCGGTGCTGACCCGCCAGTGCCTGGACCGGCGCATCGAGGACCTCGAGACACTGGGCGCCGAACTCGCTGCCTGGCAACGGCAGACCAATGCCGATCAACGCCAGGTCCAGTGGCACTTCACCACCGACGACGCCCGCATCAAACTCCGCCACCTATATCCCAAGACTTAGCGGCGACAGTCTACTAGTTCCGGCGCTCGAGGCGACGACAGGTCGGTCGGAGTGTGGCGGAAACTCCCAACTCCTTGGCGCCATCGCGTTAACGGTGCGGCGGTCACACCTCATAGCGTCGTTGGGAGATCCACCGCGTCGGCCCTGAACGAACGGGACCATTCGGTGGACCGTGTTCAAGGAGGTACTTGGCATGAGCACACTGCAGCTCGACGTACTCGACCACGACCCGACGGCCAAGGCGGCCACGTTGCGTACGGCATACGGCTGTTTCCCGAGCGGTGTCATCGCCATCTGCGCTCTACAGGACCGCGAGCCCATCGGGATCACCGCGAGCTCATTTTTGGCCGTGTCCATGGAACCGCCGGACGCTGCCACCGCCCGCCCGAGTGACAACAGCGGTGCGGGATCGCAGACGAATCCTGACGCTGCGGCTACTCCACTGGGATACATCACTCCGCCGCTGGCAGGCTCGTCGTGGCGAACAAGTCGAACAATGCCGACGTCCTGACGTATTTGGCGCCGTGCCGAAGGCGCGGGCAGGTATCGATGCGGGCGTGGTGAGGGGCCTCGGCCGCGACAGGACAACGGATCAACGGGAAGGGCAACGATGGCGCAACATATTCCGGTTTGTGTCACGCCTGATGCGGGTGGTTGGCACCACGCCTGGTGGCGACGCCCGAACACAACGGGCAGCACACCCGTGCTCGTTGAGGACGCGCTGTGAGCACTCCGCGGTTCCTCGTCACCACCCCGTTGCCGGATCCCGCCACTGGCCTGCTCGCCGCTGCGGGATCGGTCACGGTATGGGAACACGAGCACACCCCGGAGGAGTTGGTGGCCGCCTGTGAGTCGGGAACGTACTCGGTCGTGCTGTCCCAGCTCACCGATCGCCTCGGCGCGGAGGAACTCGCGGATGCACGGATCGACGGAATCTCGAACTACGCGGTGGGATTCGACAACATCGACGTGGTCGCCGCCACTGCTCGGGGAATTATGGTCGGAAATACCCCCGGGGTGCTCACCGCGCCGACGGCGGACATCACGATGCTGCTGATCCTCGCTACCGCCCGACGTTGTGTTGAGGCCGACGGATTCCTTCGGCGGGGCGAGTTCTCCGGTTGGTCACCGAATCTGCTACTGGGCCACGATGTGACAGGTGCGAAACTCGGCCTGATCGGTTCCGGTCGCATCGCTGCCGCCACGGCACGCCGGGCCGCAGGGTTCGACATGACGATCCAGCACTGTTCGGCCCGGGGCCGGCACGACGAGGTCCAACCCGGGGTGGGCGTGGATCCCGTGCTCGGCCGCCGGGTGTCTTTCGACGAGTTGATCGAGACCTCCGACTTCGTCTCCGTGCACGTTCCGATGTCGGCGTCGACGCACCACCTGATCGACCGAGAGGTGCTGGCACGGATGAAGCCGAGCGCGATTGTCGTGAACACCGCTCGAGGTCCGGTCGTCGACGAGAACGCGTTGGTGGAGGCCTTGCGCGACGGCGTCATCGCAGGCGCCGGACTGGACGTGTACGAGAACGAGCCTGCGCTGGCGCCGGGGCTCGTCGACCAGGCCAACACGGTTCTGCTCCCGCATCTGGGCAGCGCCACCGTGGCCGTCCGGGCGAAAATGGCGGAACTGTGCGCACTGAACGCACTCGCGATGGCGCGTCGGGAGCTTCCGCCACATCCGGTGAACCCCGAGGCGTGGGTCGCATGACGGTGATCGTTGCGCCCGACAGCTTCAAGGGCACGCACACCGCGCCCGCCGTCGCGGACGCGATCGCTCGCGGGCTCGAGGCGGCGGGAGTCACCGCGCTGCGGCTGCCGGTCGCCGATGGCGGCGAGGGCACCCTCGACGTGCTCCGGGCGCCCCTCGGCCTCGACATCGTCGAGGCCGACGGGGTGAACCCGTGGCATTCCACGATCCCAGCGAAATGGGGCCTATCACCAGACGGTATCGCTGTCGTCGAGGTCGCGCAGACCTGTGGGCTGACGACGCCGCACCACGGGATTCGTGATCCGCGTACGGCCGACACCGTGGGGGTTGGACGCCAGATCGTCGACGCTGCCCGTCGCGGAGCACGGGAGATCGTGGTGGCTGTCGGCGGGTCCGCGACCACAGATGGTGGCGTCGGGGCGATCTCTGCGATCGAGGAGGCCGGTGGGCTCGGCGGAACCGAAATCACCGTGCTCAGCGACGTCCGGACCCGCTATTGCGACGCCGCGACGGTGTTCGGGCCACAGAAGGGCGCCGACCCAGCGGACGTCGAATTCCTCACGCGACGACTGCACGCCACCCGCGCCGAGCTCCCGCGTGACCCCCAGGGGGTCGAGGGATCCGGCGCCGCGGGCGGCCTCGCCGGTGGACTGTGGGCCTGCTTCGACGCCCGCATCGTCTCCGGCGCCGGATTCGTCCTCGATGCACTGGGTTTCGCCGACGCGGTCACATCCGCGAGAGCGGTGATCGTGGGGGAGGGGCGTCTCGATGCACAGACCGCGGAAGGCAAGATCGTCTCCGAGATCCTGCTGCGATCGGCGGGTGTCCCGGTGCATGCGGTCGTGGGCACGGTCGACGACAGCGCGGACGCCCTGTCTGCCTTTGCCGACGTGCGGATCGCGTCCACCATCATCGAACTCGAGGCCGCAGGCCGCGACCTCGGCGCGTGGTACCGATGAACGTCGGTCCGACCCGAGTGGACAGTGGACGATCGACGGGCACCACGTTCGTCGTCAAGATCGCTCGCGGACTCGAGGCGGGCGGGAGTCACCGCGCTGCGACTGCCGGCGCGGGAATCGACGGCATCAACATCATGTCCATGCTCGTTCCGGGGACCTACACCGATTTCGTCGATCACGTTATCCCAGTACTGCAAGCGCGGGGCCTGGCGCAGCGGGACTGCTCGCCGGGCACCTTGCGCGAGAAACTCTTCCCGGACACGGGTCCGCGCCTCGGCGACAACCACCCCGTAACCTCCTACCGAAAGTTGATGTGATGAACGAGAAGAAGACGACCCGGCTCCGCCGGATCTTCGAAAGCGACCGAACCGAACTGATGCCCTTCGGCGTGATGCCGATCCACGCTCAGATGGCGGAACGGGCCGGATTCGGCTCCTTCCACATCTCCGGGGGCATGATGTCCTGGTGGAACGGACTTCCGGACGTCGGATTGATGACCCGGACGGAAATCATCGACGCCGCGCGCAGAATCGTTCAGTCGACGGATATCCCGGTATATTGCGACGCCGACACCGGGTACGGCGGGATCCAGAACGTCCGCAAAACAGTTCAGGATTTCATTGCCGCCGGTGTCGCCGGAATCCACCTCGAGGACCAACGCGACCCCAAGAAAGCCGGCGGCCAAGCGGGGATCGCGATCGTGTCCGACGAGGAGGCAATCGGACGACTGCGCGCGGCCGTCGAGGCCAGAGACGAGCTCGACCCCGACTTCGTGATCACCGCCCGCACCGACGGCTACGGCGCCGCAGGCGGCGGGCTCGAGGAGGCCCTGCGCCGGGGCAAGCTCTACCGGCAGGAGACCGGCGTCGACGTTATCTTCTACGAGGGCATCCGCACGTGGGACGAAGTACGCTACCTGCTCGCCGAGACGCCCGGGCCGACCTACGCGATCGCGAGCCGCCACGCCGGGCCGACGCCGCCGGTGGACGAGCTGTCGAAGATGGGGCAGGCCATCAACATCGTCCCCTTCATCATTCCGGGCATCCAGGAGCTGTGGAAGCTCCTGCTGAAGGTGCGCGACACCGGTGAACTGGCGCCGATCGACGGGTACCTCGACCACATGTTCGAGCTCGAGGGCACGGAGGAGTTCGTGGGCTGGGGAGACGCGTTCGTCAAGCCGACCTATCAGGAGGTACGCGGCCTCGAAGAACGGTTCCTGCCGGCCGATCAACAACGCGACTACGATGCGATCCACGACTGAATCCCGCGGCGCCGCTCCCCGCCGTCAACCGCTCATAGGAGACCCGTTTTGATCACCACCGTCGTCGTCGGAAACCCGAAGCCGACCTCCCGCACCCTCGCCGCGTCGATCCTGCTCGTCGAGAAACTCACCGGCCGCGGGCCCGACCACGTCATCGACCTGGTCGACCTCGGCCCCGGTTTGCTGAGCTGGGGCGACGAGAAGGTCGCCTCCGCCGTCCGGACCGCGCAGTCGTCATCGCTCGTGGTCTTCGCCAGCCCCACCTTCAAAGCCACCTACAGCGGACTGCTCAAACTATTTCTCGATCAGTTCCCCGGCGGTACCGGCCTGGCCGGCGTCGTGACCGTGCCGTTCATGCTCGGTGGGGCACCGGCACATGCACTGGCGCCCGAGCTCACCCTCAAGCCCGTCCTGTCCGAACTGGGCGGCACCTGCGCGCTGCCCGGTCTCTATCTCCTCGATGCCAGCTACGCCGACGACCCGGCGTTGCCGGCCTACGCCGACCGGTGGCGGCCGGTCGTCGAGGCTCTGGCGAAAACGGAGTCAGGGGACGACCCCCGACGGGGGCTTGTCGTGGGCGGCGTGCGCAGTAGGTCAGTAGCCGATGCGACCAGCACCAACGGCGATATCCAGAAGCCACCCCAGTAACTTGAATGTCATCCCTGTAGGAGTGAGGTCTGTCAATTTGGAGGTTCGACCCTCTGTGCGGACGGCGCTGGGTAAGGGCCCGGGGTCAATGCGGAGCGCCCGGAGCGTAGCAACGGACGAGCGGCGTTTGACGGCGGCCCGCGCCACGCAGACTCTGATGGGGTCGAGTTCAGCGAACGTGGGTGACGATGTGGTTGGTTGGATTCGTCTCCAACTACGATGCATGCGTTGAGGTAAGGGACGATCGGGTGGGGGTGTCGGGGCCAACCTGTTCGAAGGAACGTGCCAAGGTCTGCGATCCGGGATGCCTCTCCCCCTCCCCTATGTCCGGCTGTGGCCGATCCGGGGTGCCTGTTCCCCTACGCGAACCCGCCAATCCCGGGATGCGATCCGCCGCTCTAACTCCGGCGGAACGCACAAGCCGGAATATCACACCGTGAAGTGGCGATCCGTCTCGTGGTTCGGCACCGATGTCATCGAGTACGCGAAGCAGGTCCGCGAGGATTTTGTCGGCTTTGTCTTCGATGCCGTCGCGGATGTCGGTGACATCCGTGAGTTGACCGTGCGCGGTGTGGCGGGCGTGGATGCCGCGGTCGTAGTAGTCCGTATCGAGCTCGACGTCCACGATTTCCGGTAGCTCGGGCGGGACGGCCGCCGTATCCCTGCGCAGCACCAATCGTTTGTGCGCTGGCGCGTGCCCGGTCAGATGCGCTGTGACCAGCGCTGCTATCGACTGCGCCGTGAGCGGAGTTGCAGTGAAGGGGTTGTGGCCTCAGCGGTCGATCGGCATCACCAGCTGGCGGTCGTCCCGGCGCATCGTCTCGGCGAAGGAGGAGAGGTCCTCGCCGTCGCGGTCGAGACGCTGAGCCTGCAGCTGGGTGCTCGGGTACCGGTCGAGGAAGCCGAGCACCTCGACCCAGCGGCGATGCATCGCCACCGCGGACACCGGGCCGTCACTGCCGTCGGGGATCCGGATCCACCGCTCCCCCACCCGCACAACCAACGCTGCGTCGGCGGCGGTGAGGTCGGTGCGCCGTAGGCCGGCGATGTCCTCGAATCCCAGCCCGCCGACCACCAGGGTCAGGATCAGGGCGTCGCGGCGCCCGAACAACCCGTCCGGCCACCCCGTGGTCGGAATCTGCGGGATTCGCTGCCACGCAACCGACCTGACCCGCTCCATCCGTTCGGCACGAGTTTCGTTGAGTAGTTGGCGGATCGTTTCCGCGCGGCCCGGCGCCGGCAGGCTATTGGTGGTGTGGACGGCGTTGATTGCAGTCACCCGGCGGCGCTGGGTGCCAGCGGCGGCCGGGTGGTCGGCGAGGAACTCCGCCACAACAGTGGGATGCGCTGGCAATGCCCGGTGCTCGCAGACATCGCACCAGTCCGTGAACAGGGCCCAGTCGTGGACGTAGCGGTGCGGCACCCGCGGCGTTGGGCTGCTGTTACCCAGCTCCGCGGCAGTGGCTGTGTCGATGTCCAGGCTCACCCGCAGCTCCTACAAACCGATGTTCGTGACGGCGTTGCCGAGGAGCGGGGCGTGTTCGCGGGCGTACAGCTCCACCGTCGCCGGGTTCGAATTTCCGGTCTGGCGCATGATCGCGTGTGCGTCGGCGCCGTTGCGGAATGCCTGGGTGACGAACCCGGCCCGCAACGAGTGCCAACCGAGCTGGGCGACGAGGGTGTCGTCGTACCCGGCGAGGGCGGCGCGGCGGCGGATCGCCGCATGCACCGACGACCCTGATAGGGCGGTGTCGGAGAGGTTGCCGTTCTTACGGATCGACCGGAACAACGGCGCCCGGGCCCGCATCCGCGGCACCGCCGAACGGCACACATTGTGTTGCAGCGCATCGGGAACAGCGGAGCCGCCGGCTCTCATTAGGGGGATCTCTGACGGGTCGGAGCCCGGTCGACCGGGGCAAGAAGGGATCGAAGATTCACGTCCTATCCGACGCCGACGGGATCCCGCTTCTCACCGCGGCGACCTCGGCGAACACCCACGACAGCGTGATGCTGCAGCCCATGGTCGCCGCGATCCCGGCGGTGCGGTCGCGCCGCGGTCCGCGGCGCCGCCGACCCGGCCGGTTGCGGGCGGACAAGGGCTACGACGCCGCCGTGCACCGCCGGTGGCTGCGCGAGCGTGGCATCGTTCCGCGGATCGCGCGCCGGGGTGTCGACACCAGTGAGCGCCTGGGCCGGTACCGGTGGAAGATCGAACGCACCCTGGCCTGGCTCACCGGATACCGCCGGCTGACGATCCGCTACGAACGTCACGGCGCCCACTTCGCCGGCTTTCTCCAACTCGCCGCCGCGCTGACGTGCTGGAAGAAGCTCGCCAAACGGGGATGATGTCCTACAAAGGACGGAAAGCCCTGCTTCGATCATCCCTTGATCACCGAAGCAGGGCTCTGGCAGCCCGAATGCAGGGGGGTGTCGGGATCTGCCCGTGCCCGCACATGGAGGCACGCCGTCTCGCCCAGGCTGCACGCGCACCGCTGGCCGACATGTCACCTGCGGTGGATGCTTGTGGGACGAGCCGTCAACAGGTATGGCCGTCCTCCCCGGCAACCACATCGACTGTCGACATCGTTACAATACTCAATCTTGCTCTATAACACCAGTATTCACTTTGATCGTTGTCTTGCTGCATCACCTGTACATCGTGACCGGCGCCTCGGTCGCCGATGTGGGAATACTCCGGCGGCGACTGTTGCACCCCCGAAACCGGAGCGCCCACAAGAAAGGCCTGAGCAAAGAGCCTCGTGAAGCGAATAATGGCTGCGGCAGCGCAACACTCGCGTCGTGAACACCTCGGGATCGTCGCTCAAGAGGTACATCATGCACCGCACCACAGCGCGTACCCACATGAGACACGCTCTTATTGGCGTTGCAACTATCAACGCGTGTCGCCCATCGTCCGCGAGGAACGGCACGTACCAGTGAGAAGCAGATCGCTCGGGCCGCGCGGCTGGAGATCTTGTCTTTTTCCTCTGCACGCGACGAGCAAGGGGTCGTCATCATCTGGGACGCGAGATCAAGATCAACACTGCGGGTTATCCGAGGCCAGGGACCAGAAGCACCTTGCAGGCATCGCCGGTGAGAAGTTCGACCGCTTCGTCGATCTGGCTGAGTTTCATCCGGTGGGTAATCAGCCAGTCAAGCTCGAGTCGGCCGGAATCGAGTAGAAGCAGGCTTTGTTCCCAGGTCTCCCACAGGCGTCGCCCGAAGATCCCGCGCAGGGTGATGCCCTTCTTGTTGATGTAGGCGGCGATGTCGATGTCGATCGGGCGGCTCGGGTGGCCGACCGTGACGACGGTCGCCTCGCGGCGAACCGCCTCCAACAACGTGTTCAGAGCGGACGGAGCGCCCGAGCATTCGAAGGCGACGTCGAATCCACCGCGCTTTCCGGTCAGTTCCCGGCACCGTTCGACGACGCCGTCCCCGGGGGTGAGGGCGGTGACGCCGAGTTTGGTGGCCTGGGCGCGACGGTATTCGTTCGGTTCGACGACGACGGTGTAGGCGGCACCCATCAGCTGTGCCAGGTGCGCGAGCACCAGGCCCACCGGGCCGGCGCCACTGATCAGTACGGCCCGTCCTGCCACCGAGTAGTTGGCTCGCTGGATCGCGTGGACGGCGACGCCTGCCGCTTCGAGGAGAGCGCCGGACTCGAATGACAAGGCATCGGGCAGCTTTACGCAGATTCCGGCCGGCACGCTCATGTGTTCGGCGAAGAGGCCGTCGATGTGCATGCCGATGATGCCGGTTCGTTCGCAGGTGTGCGCGTCACCGGTGCGGCAGGGAAAGCACTGGCCGCAGGTGAGGTGACTTTCCAGCGCCACTCGGTCGCCGACGGTCAGCCCGGTGACACCGGGCCCGACTTCGACGACGGTTCCCGCGCCTTCGTGACCGAGAATGACGGGCAGGTTCAGGTTGAATGCCTGCGCGGACGGTGTCCACTCGTACAGTTCCCGGTCGGTGCCGCACAAGGACGCCGCTGCGACCTCGATGACGACGTGGCCGTCGCCGGCCTTCGGGTCGGCGACGTCGGTAACGTAGTCGACGCCGCGTTGCGCTGCTGATTTCATTACTGCCCTCACGGGTTTCCTTCTTTCTCTCGATCCGGGGGTTTGGTTACGCTGGGAGGTGACCGGCGAAGCGGCTCAGGATGTCCGGGGGCCCGACTTGTCCGCCCTTGAGGAGCAGGCGGCATCCCGCGACGGCTGCTGCGTCGTCGCTGTGGCAGATCGGACCGGCGGTGACGAACTGTTCGGTGACCCGTAGTTGCTGCACGCCCATGGCGATCAGGGCGTGGCTCGAGGTGTCGCCGCCGAAGACGGCGATGTCATGGGTCAGGCCCGCGGACGCCATTCGGGCGGCGAGAGAACCGATCAGGGATCCCACGTGGGCAGGCTCGACCGGTCCGAGGTTCGAGTAGCGCGGGTCGTCGGTTCCTCGGGTGGTGTGCACGACGACGTCCCGGCCGGCGGACAATGCCGCCGACACCGCCGCCTCGAGGGCGGCGAGTTGCTGAGGTTCAGAGGACGTCAACAGGGAGAGCGGTACCGGCACCTCGACCCAGCCCTGGTCGAGGGCGTCGGCGATCTGCTGCGCGGTAACACTCGACGCCGAGGCGCTGACCGCCAGGACCGGGCCGCTGGCGCGGTGCGGGTCGGAGGTGATGGGGGTGCGGTGCCCTACGGTGCGGGCGAGGGCGGCCATGATGCCCCCGGATCCGACGACGATCGCCGGGCTCGATCGGTCCGGGTGCGTGCGCAGGGCCGCGGCGACGGTGTCGAGGTGGGTGTCGCTGACGGCGTCCACGACGAACGCCGGTCCGCCCGCGGCGCGGTGCTGTTCCCACGCCTGGGTGAATGTGCCGTCGTCGTAGATCGGCAGCTGAATCGCACCGGGTGCGACCTCGGTGCCGAACTGCTCGGCCAGGAGTTCGCGTAGGTCGGCCTCGTGCATCGGAGTGGAGGGATGGGTGGCCATGACCGGGTGCCGGTCCAGTCGGTAGATCCGCCCTCCGTAGGTGGCGTAGTGGTGACTGAACGCGGTGAACCGGCCGAATCCCGGTTGCGCCGGCACCACCGGGATGGGTCCGTGCTCGGGAAATCGTTCGTGGATCAGTTCGATTCCGCGGCCGATGCTGCCGAGCTTCGGTGAACTGTCGAACGTCGAGCAGACCTTGTACAGCAGTACCTCGAGATCGAGTTCGGCGATGCGGGCGAGGTCGCGGCGTACGTGTTTGTCAAAGGCCGTCCCGCCGAGGGACCGCGCCGGCCCGGCGATACCGACGACGTCGGCGTCGTCGGGTAGTGCTGCGTCGCCGATCACGAGAACCGCATCGAGCCCGTATCGATGTGCCTGGGCGAGCACGTCGCTGGCGCCGGTGAGATCGTCGGCGACGAATCCGAAAAAGGCCATCTCAGTTCCTCCCGAACGCCTGCACCGCGTGCAGGAGGTCGGTGTCGCCGTCGTCGGCGCGGCCCGCGGCAGCGATGGCCAGCGGGACCCCGTCGACGGCCGCCGCCCACGCCTCGCGCAGGCTCCGGACACCGGCGGCGGGACCGTCCGGGTGGGCGGCTACTCCGCCGCCGGCAAGCATCAACAGGTCCGTCGATCCGACTGCGTCGAAGGTCGGAGCGGGTGTGGTCACGTTCTGGCCGGAGGACAGCACCGGCAGCGGCGTGGTCGTCTTACCGAGGGGTGCCAGCAGGGACTGCACATTCGCGGTGACCTGCGCATCGCGTTCGTAGAATTTGCTGCCCAGCCCGCTCACGTGTAGGTGGTCGGCGCCGGCGAGTCGGGCGAACTGCTGCCATACCTGGTAGTCGATGCCCAAGCCTTTTGCGCGCATCGATGCCGCCAGGCCGGCGCGGTGTCCGTGGATGGGGACTTCGGTGAACGAGCGCAGCCATTCGAGTGCCGGGATGCCCATGACCGGAATGTTGAGCATCACGCATCGTCCACCGGCTTGAACGACCGTGTCGTGTCGCTTGCGCAGACCTTTCAGGTCGCCGGTGATGTTGAACGCGTACATCGTCGGGTGCCCGGTGACCTGCTCGGCGGCAGTGATCTCCTCGGTGGCGACCGCGACGCGTCGTTCCAGTGGCAGGTAGTCGGGATCGGTCATCAGCTCGTCGTCCTTGATGACATCGATCGACGCCCGCGCCAATTCCCGCACCACGAGCCGGAACTCGTCCTCGGACAACCCGACATTCGGTTTGACGATGGTGCCGATCAGCACGCCCGGAGCGGCGCCGATCAGCTCCCGGGTACCCCCGATGCCGTAGGCGGGGCCGGGGTGCGCGGAGACGAATTCCTCGGGCAGCGTCAGCGCCTCGAGTCGGCAGGCGAACAGGTCACCGAGTTCGAAGAGGTTCCCGGCGACAGTGGTATGCAGGGTCGCCAGGTCGGTCCCGATGTTCTCCATCGGGAAATCCACCGTCACCAGTGCGGCGCGGACCTTTTCCGGGGCGGCACGGGAGGTAAGTGAGGGTGGGCACGCCCCCAACTCCTCGACCTCGACGATCTGCGCGGCATGTCGTTCCCGGATCCGAGCCGACTCTCCCGGCACCGGGACGAACGTGCCGCTGGACTGTTCCCCCGCCATGAGGGCTGCCGCCTTCTCCGGAGGAATTTCCGACTCGAGGTAGTAGGTGCATCGCACCGTGCGCTGATCCCGCATGAAGTCTCCAATCGTGGGTCGGATCGCTCGCGTTCGGCGGGCGTCGACCTGGCGCATCTGATGTGTCACATTTCTCCGCGGGCACCCAGCGAAGTTTGTGCGTACTTTTCGTACGTACATTAGACTGTGATTGCAGTCACCGTCAACCGAATGAGGATCCAATGCACGTCAACGCCATTGCGCACGCCTACGATGAGGTCGTGCACACGGAAGTGGCGGGGCAACCCCCGCGCGTCGACCGAGATGATGCGCGCCCACTTCACGTGCAGATTTTCGACATCCTGCACCAGCAGATCTCCAGCCACGCCCTGCCGCCCGGGTCCGCGCTGCCCACCGAGGACGAACTGCAGCAAGAGTTCGGCGTCTCCCGCAGCGTGGTCCGGCAAGCGCTGGCGAGCCTGGCCGACCGTGGCTTGATTCACCGCCAGCGCGGTCGCGGAAGCGTGGTCGCCGCCACTCCTGTGCTCCGGCGCAGCGTGCAGCGCGCCGGCGGCCTGAACGAGCAGGCCGTTGCGCAGGGACAGCAGTTACGCACGCATGTCGTCAGCGTCCAGCCGTCTGCGCCGCCGGACGCAGCACTGGGCGAACTGGGGACCGGACGCGCCTGGCGGATCGAGCGCGTCCGTTACCTGGACGATGTCCCTGTCGCCTACATGCGCACCTGGGTACCCCGCGAGCTATTTCCCCACTTCACCGAGGAGCTGCTCGAGGGCAACTCGCTGTTGGCCCTCATGCGGGCGCACGGATACACACCCGCCGGCGGTCCACGGCACGTCCAAGCCGTCGCCGCGGACCCGAACCTTGCGTACTCCCTCGAGGTCGAGACCGGGGACCCGCTCCTTCTCCTCGAAGGCGTCACCCGCGACACCGGCGGGCAGGGCCTCGAATGGTTCAGCGTCTGGCACCGCGCGAACACGGTCTTCGACGTCGACGCACAAGTTGCCGCAACCCCTCCGGCGATCTCGCCGGAGCAGGTCACACGACTGCGCTCGATGGTGCGCGAACTCGACGCCGCACTGGCCGAAATCGACGGCACCCGCTAACCGGCACGACCCTCCTGCCTCCGGCTCGACCGTTTCCGGTCGAGCCGGACGGCGACGAGACCCGCCCACCGGTACGGGGCGGTGTATCGGGCGCGCGGACTGGCAAAACCTCCCACCCTCTACGGCGATGGCATGGCAGCGGCACTGCACTGCCCCGCGACCGGCCGCGACTCGAAACGGCGGGGAACGCCGCCCCCCTCGATCGGTTCCACACGGCCCCCATTGACAGTGACCACAGTCACGCTTAATGTACGTACGAAAGGTACGCACAAGCGGACCGGCCGAAGTCGCCGCTCGATGAGCCCGAACCGTTCGGGCAACTCCGGACTCGTAGTGAACTCGTTCCGACGAATTCCGCTCGGCCACACCACCGCCGCGCCCGACTGTTCGCGGGCGACGTCCCTGACCGATCATAAAAACTGCGGACCCACCGGTTCCTTCAAGGGAGAATCCCATGACCGTCCCCATCAAAGCCGCCATAGAGAAGATTCCCGGCGGCATGATGCTGATTCCGCTGCTCCTCGGCGCCGTCATCCATACCTTCGCACCCGGGGCAGGCAGCTTCTTCGGCTCGTTCACCGGCGCGTTCTTCACCGGTCTCGCCCCGATCCTGGCGGTGTTCTTCTTCTGCCTCGGGGCGACCCTGGAAGTGCGCTCCACTCCGTACATCATGAAAAAGGGCGGAGTTCTCCTCGGCAGCAAGATCACCTTCGCCGCCCTCATCGGGATTGTCGCCGGCAAGTTTCTCGGCGAGGCGCCCGTCGAGGGTGGATTCCTCGCCGGACTGTCCGTCCTGGCGATCGTCGCCGCCCTCAACGACACCAACGGCGGTCTCTACATCTCCCTGATGGGTCAGTACGGACGGAAGAAAGACGCCGGCGCGTACTCGATCATGTCCCTCGAATCGGGGCCCTTCCTGACCATGGTGACGCTCGGCATCGCAGGCTTGGCCGCCTTCCCCTGGCAGGCACTGGTCGGCGCCATCTTGCCGCTGGCCCTGGGCATGCTGGTCGGCAATCTCGACCCGAAGATGCGTGAACTCCTCGCACCGGCCGTTCCCGCGATGGTGCCGTTCCTCGGGCTGGCATTGGGCCTGACCATCAACCTCACCTCGGTCGTCGACGCCGGCCTCCTCGGCATCCTGCTCGGACTCTTCGTCGTCCTCGGCGGCGGGCTGGTCCTGTTCCTCGCCGACAGGATCTCCGGTGGCGACGGCGTCGCCGGTCTGGCCGCAGCCACCACAGCCGGCAACGCCGCACTTGTTCCCGCCATCGTTGCCGAGGCCAACCCCATCTACGCTCCCGCCGCGGAGACCGCCACGGTCCTCGTCGCCGCCTCCACCGTCGTCACCGCAATTCTGTGCCCCGTGATCACGTCCGCCTGGTCACGGCGCGTCAACCGGAACGCCCAGAGCACCCCCGCCGTCGAGGACACTCCCCCGGACGAGACACCCTCTCCCGTCCATGCCGGTACCGCAGCATCACGCGCCCACCGTGCGCTGCCACCCACCTGACAGCTGCACCGAAGCCCGTACGTCCCGACACGAGAGTGAATCCAATGCCTCTGGCGCAGAAACCCTTTCGACAAACGACCGCACACGTCCGCATCAGCGAGGACACGAGGCAACCGGCACCGACGGCAGGGCCGCTGACACCGACCCCCCGCTCCGGGCGCCGAACGAAGATCGTCTGCACACTCGGGCCCGCAACGGCAACCGGCGACCGCATACGCGAACTCGTCGACTGCGGAATGGACATCGCCCGGCTCAACTTCAGCCATGGCGCACATTCCGACCACGAGGAGAACTACCTCCGGGTGCGCGAGGCGTCCGAACACACCGGCCGGGCGGTGGGTGTTCTCGCCGACCTCCAGGGCCCGAAGATCAGATTGGGGCGCTTCTCCGAAGGCAGCGTCGTCTGGTCGGCCGGCGACGTCGTGCGGATCACAGTCGACGAATGCGAGGGCACCCACGACCGGGTCTCGACCACCTACAAGCAGCTCGCCGAGGACGCCGAGCCCGGTGACCGGTTGCTCGTCGACGACGGCAAGATCGGATTGGTCGTCACCGAGGTCGACGGCAACGACGTGGTGTGCCGGGTCACCGAGGGCGGACCGGTCGGCAACAACAAGGGTGTGTCACTGCCGGGAATGAACGTGTCGGTCCCGGCGTTGTCGGGCAAGGACATCGCCGACCTCGAATTCGCCCTGCGCCTCGGTGTCGATCTCATCGCCCTGTCGTTCGTGCGGTCGGCGGCAGACATCGAACTCGTCCATGCCGTGATGGACCGGGTCGGCCGCAGGGTCCCGGTGATCGCGAAACTCGAAAAACCGGAGGCGATCGACAACCTCGAGGCCATCGTGCTGGCGTTCGACGCGGTGATGGTTGCCCGCGGCGATCTGGGTGTCGAACTTCCCCTCGAACAGGTGCCGCTCGCGCAGAAACGGGCCATCCAGGTCGCCCGCGAGAATGCGAAACCGGTGATCGTCGCGACGCAGATGCTCGAGTCGATGATCGAGAACTCCCGGCCGACCCGGGCCGAGGCATCCGATGTGGCGAATGCCGTCCTCGACGGTGCCGACGCCGTCATGCTGTCGGGCGAAACGTCCGTCGGGAAGCACGTAATGGAGACGGTCCGCACCATGGGCCGCATCATCAGTGCGGTGGAGGAGAAGTCCACACACGTTCCGCCGCTGGGACACGTACCCGGCACGAAGGGCGGAGTCCTGTCCTACGCGGCGCGGGACATCGGGGAACGATTGGGTGCGGCGGCGCTCGTCGCGTTCACCCAGTCCGGGGACACCGTGCGCCGGCTCGCGCGGCTACACACTCCACTGCCGTTGCTGGCGTTCACCCCGCTCCCGGAAGTGCGCGCTCAACTCGCGCTGACCTGGGGCACCGAGACGTTCCTCGTCGACCCCGTCGAATCGACCGACCAGATGATCCACCAGGTCGACCACGCGCTCCTCGGCCTGGGCCGGTACCAGCGGGGCGACCTCGTCGTCATCGTCGCGGGATCACCTCCGGGCACCGTCGGCTCGACCAACCTGATCCACGTCCACAGAATCGGCGAGGAAGACCACCACTGACTCGCCGCACCCGCGCCGATGCCTACCCGATGCCGGCGCAACGTCCACGGGGGCCGTCACCGCCGACGAACAGGGCGCGTCGCCCCACGGCACCGATCACAATTCGTCACACCTCACCTCACGGAGACCGCATGACTGCCCGCCTCACCCGAAACCGCACCGGAGACTTCATCCGCCGCAACAACAAACACGGCTACCGCACCGGACAATGGGCCCAGATCATAATGACCGTACCGTCAGGCAACCGAGATTGCTGGCTGGTCATCTACCAAGACGGCGAAACCGACGTGATCCCGATCGACCACCACACGGGCCGATACGAATTCAGCTCCGAGCCGGTCGACTGGCGGCGCTGACCTGACCACCGTGGACCCTGCTCTCGCCCACCAGGCACTCGCGCAATACACCACCTCTGCAGCCGCGCCGCCCCGACCCACTGCCGAGGTGAGGGATTGGCAGCTGCACGCCCGTCGACCAGCAGCGGCGCGCGTGGGGTGCGGGGGCGGTCTCCATTGGCGGCGTAGTCGCGGCGGATCCCGGACAGCGTGGAGCGCACCAGGTCGTGGGTGTGCGGGGTGGGATGCCCGGTGGTGCGGTGATGGTGACCGATCGCGGCGACCCACCGGGCCAGCGTGACCGGGGCGTAGGCTCCCCCGCCCGGGTGTAGGTGTCGGCGGCGTCGACCAGATACGCGGCGACGGTCACCAGGTGCGCCGGCAACGCCGGATGCCCCTGCGCGGTGCACCAGGCGGCGAAACGTCGCCACGCCGACGCGTACGTGCGCCGGGTGCCCTCCGACCGGGCCCCGGCCACCGCCCCGGCGATCCGGGCGGCCGCCTCCTCCGACAACTCCGGCGCCGACCCCCACCCACCTGCGGGGACGACATCGGTTGCGGCGGTGCGGCTGCCGTAGGTCTGCTCGATCGTCACAAGCGCCGACACTACCGACCCGCACCGACACAGACCCCGCCCCGCGAAACCACGGTGTGACGTGCAGATTCGACATCGACGGTGCGGAAACGCGCGAGACAGCCGCTGGACCCCGGTGCTGGCGCCGATACCATCATCGAGATGACGGACCTCATCACACACAGCCCACCGGGCCCGACGGAACACCACCGTCCGGGCGTGTCAGTGCCAGTATTGGTCCCCGCCGCCGAGCTGGCCGAGGAATTCCTCGCCCGGGCCGTGGCCGCCGCCCTCGCCGACGGGGACTCCTGGACGCAGATCGGCGAACGACTCGGGGTACCTACACCGAACGCCAGCGGCCGCGGCTAACTTTCCGACGAGGACTGGCAGAACGCGATCGCCGAGCACGAGAACGCCCGAGCAACCCGGCGGCATCCCACACTGCCCGGCACGCAGGAGACCACGCTGTTCACAGACGACACCGAGAGCCACTAGCGAGCCGGCGGCCCGGCATACCGCGCGTGCTCCGACACGAGTACGCCGGCGACCGGGTCGGCACGAGATCTGTGCCGCGGCACTGCCACCGGTGGCGCGTTGTGTAACACCGGCAAGCATCCGGGCGGTGTCACTACTGCTCCACCGGCTGCGTCAGTCGTGTTTCGCGCCGGTAGGGCCTTCCCCTCGCCGGAGCTGTTCACCGCGGTGATCGAAACGGAGTTCGCGCGGAACCCTTTGTCGGGCTCACGACCACCGGGATCAGCGGCTACCCGGGTCGACGGTCACCTCGTCAGTGTCCGCGAAGATCAAGCGCCCGTCATCGAGCGCCACCGCCCACCGATGCGCCGGCGGCTACTCGTGCCCACGACCGCCGGATTCGGTCAGCGGCCCGTAATCTTCAACGACCTCCCCGATCACGTCGGCCGTTTCCTGGTCCTCAGTGAGTTCACCTTCTGCGGCGAACAGTTCGGTGCGGAGGTCGTCGCGGTTCAGCGGTAGAACCGGAAGATAGCTTCAGCGACGCATGCTGGCTTCGTCAGATTTTCGCATTCGATAGTCATTGCGAGGTTCATTTGCGTGTACGTGTCGTATTCACAAACGTCCAGGACGCTTGCGTGGCCTCGCACGCGGCTCCCGACTCGCACCGGAGACGGAAAGCGCACCTTATTCAGGCCGTAGTTCACGCCCATCCTCGCTCCGTCGACGACAAGGATCTGCTCGAACATGGCGCTGACGAGGGACAGCGTCAGGTATCCGTGAGCGATCGGTCCTTCGAATGGGCTCTCACGCCGAGCGCGTTCGGGATCGACGTGAATCCATTGGCGGTCTTCGGTAGCGTCGGCGAAGTTGTCGACCCGCTCCTGCTTGATGGTGAACCAGTCGCTGTGTCCGAGTTCTGTGCCGTTCACGTGTTTGAGGTCGGCGAGGCGGATGATTTTCGGCGGCATATCGGCTCTTTCTGTGGGGATGGCTGGGAGTCGTTCTGGAACGGCCAGTAGGAGTGAACAGCACATCGGTATTCTTCGATTCGCGAAATCCTCTGGCGCGAATCTCCGATCACCAGGTAGTGGCGGGCGCAGTTCACTGAGCGCTCACGTGTAGAGCTGCGCCAAACGTAGCCCGATGGTGATCGTCAGTCTGTCTTCGGCACAGTTCAGGTTAAGTCCATACTTGGACTCAATCCTCTTGAGTCGGCTGTAGACGGTCGAACGGTGCATATGGAAATCAGCTGCGATTCTGTCGACCTCGCCGTTGCGGTTGAGATACTCGCGCAAAACTCCGACCATTTCGGCCCGCTCGTGGGCGACAAGGTGCGCAACCCTCGGATCGAGAGTACGTAGTCCGCGGTCCCTGCCGAGCGTCGCAAGACTACGCCAGGAGCCGAGGTTGTCCCATCGGGAGATCGTTGGGCGATCATTCAGCAACTTCCCCACTCGAAGAGCCCGCAAGGCCTCCTCATACGACTGTCTGGCCGCCTCGAGCCCATCGACCTCGCCGCCGACACCGAAGAAGACCACCGGCGGAGGGCTGCTTTGCTTCAGAATTACTGAGAGACGATCGAGTTCTTTGTCGGATGTTCGCTCGTCTTCGTTGACAACGATGACAAGTCGGTCGTCGATCTCCGCCCAGGCTCCTTCGCCCCCCGGTGGGCCGTCCCACATGATCCGGGTGAGGTGGGAGGCGGCGTCATCCGCGAACTCGGACACGAGCACGCGGATTTGCGTAGCGCTTTCAAATGCCCGCATGAACCGAAGGCTGTCAACCCCCTCACCCCTGATTGCCGGGTCTGGACTGAGCGCCGACCGAACTGCCAGCTGAGACTGGCTGGCTCGACTCTTCTGAAGTTCGATCTCCAAACCAGCGGATACAAGCGACCTTTCGTTTACTATGTGCCAGTCGGAGGGAATCCTCTGGTCGGGGTCGAGCGCAAATATGTATCCGATCGCATGCCCCTTGTAGGGGATTGTAATGATTGTGCGAGGTAAGGCGCCGACTTCTTTGTTCTCAGGGACCCGCACAAGGCCAATTTTCGGATCGAGATACCTCTGCATCCACTCAGGCACACGCGACGGATTGCCGAGCAAGATGCCCTCTCGTCGAATAGAGTCCGACGATTCCGGCGGCTGGTGTGAAAATGCGACAATCGCGCCCAACCCTGCAGTAACCAAGATCGGTGTCTCGTATTGCAAGTACAGTAGATCGGCGATCAGCTGAGCCTGACTAGACCCCCGCATGCGTCCTCCTGCAGTTGCCGTAGTCCATGCCGGTGTCTCGAGAATACCTACTACGCCCCGTCACTTTGGTAGTTCAGACGGAGTCCGGTGCGGAACTCCGTGAGCTCCCAGATCGCGCCGCGCCCTGCCGAAGTGATGTATGCGACATCAAGATCTGGACCACCGAAGCAGATGTTGGTCACGTGCGAGTCATAAACCGGAATCTCGACGAACTCAATGATCGTCCCTTCGGGAGAGAACACAGTGATCCCTCCGAGTTCGAGCGTCGCGACGCAGACGTTGCCGTCCGCGTCTACGGCGAGCGAATCGAACATCGCACCAGAAGGTCCGTGTGACACTCGCGGCTTCTCCTCGGACAACTCGCCGGGCGCGAGCACCTTCCAGCTCGACAACCGGCCGTGTCCGGTCTCCGATACGTAGACGACCGTACCGTCAGGGGATAGGCCCACGCCGTTGGGCTGAGTCAAGGGAAGGTGTGGTCGTGCATTGTGAACGAGCTCGACAATCGCGGAGCCGTCAGCCTTTGCGTAGTACAGTCCACCGAGGTCCGCCAACCTGTCGTCCGCGCGGCCGGTGTCGGTGAAGTAGAAGCCCCCGTGTGCGTCGAAGACAATGTCGTTGGGTCTGAGGAGCGGCCGCCCGTCGCATTCGGTGTACAACTGCGTGACTTCGCCATTCAAGCCCACCCTCTGGACTCCTGGCGGAGCAACGCTCACCGGAACGCCGTTCGGGTCCCCGCCCTTGAATCCGTTGTGTGATGCGAAGGCCATGCCGCCATTGTTGACGACGTACAAGTACCCGTCGGGCCCGAGCGCGGCTCCGTTGGGGCCACCCTTCGTTTCGGCCAAAGTCTGCGTTCTTCCGGACGCGGGGTCCACCGCCACCAAGATCCCGTGTTCGACGTCCGTTACTACGAGGCGCCCATCTTGCAGGATCGTCGGTCCTTCCAAGAACCCTAGACCGCTGATGATTTCGCGGAATTGCACGTTGTACTCCTAACCAATTCGTCGACTCTCGATACTCTCCGGTCGTAACAGCGGACGTCAGTGCGCGTGTGTCGCATGATCTGCACGAGACTGCCGACGGGCGTCGCTTTCTGGCGGTTGTTTCCGGTCTCGCTGCACGTCCGCACGAGAAACCGAGAAGCACTACCCGGTTCGACTTGATCGCGACCGCGCACCCTTCACCCCGTAGCGGCAGTCCAATGCACGGGCGCAGACTAGCGGATCGGGTGGTCGGAGCGGGCCCTCAGTCAGAGAGGAAGTCCCGGTCACGCTCGGGACGTCTCTCTCGCGCGCAGTTCCTTACGGAGGATCTTGCCGCTTGTGGACTTGGGGATCTGGTCGATGAACTCGACGATCCGGATCTTCTTGTGTGGTGCGATGCGGGCGGCGACGAAGGCGAGCACCTCGTCGGCGGTGAGGAGGTGTCCGGGCTGCCGAACCACAAATGCCTTCGGGATCTCCTCACCGTCGGCGTCCTGGATGCCGATAACCGCCGCGTCGGCGACAGCTGGATGGTTGAGTAGAAGTGCTTCGAGTTCGGCGGGAGGCACCTGGTAACCCTTGTACTTGATCAGCTCTTTGACTCGATCGACGATGTGGAACAGGCCGCTCGGCTCCACGGTGGCAATATCGCCGGTATGCAGGAATCCGTCCTCGTCGAGGGTCTCATTGGTGGCCTGGGGGTTGTGCAGGTAGCCGACCATGACGTTGGGCCCGCGAACCCACAATTCGCCGGGCTCGCCCGGGGCGACATCGGCACCGGTCGCGGGGTCGACCAGCCTACACTCGATGTTCGGCAGCGCGTACCCGATGCTGCTGAGGTCATCGTCTGGGCGGGCTGGATCCATCATGTGGCTGGTCGGGGAGAGCTCGGTCATCCCGTATCCTTGCAGGACCATGCAACCGAGCCGGTCGCCGACCGCGCGCCCCAGGGTGGCGTCCAGGGACGCGGCGCCGGAGACCACCCCCTCGATGCTGGAGACGTCATACCTGGTGAGGTCGGTCTGCTTGGCCAAGGCGACGGCGATCGGCGGCGCTATGTAGACCCAGGTCACCCGGTGCTCGGCAACGACGCGCAGGAACTCGTCGAGGTCGAATCGAGGCATCGTGACGAGGGTGGCGCGCCGTAGCAGCGCCTGGTTCATGATCACGGTCATGCCGTAGATGTGGAAGAAGGGCAGCACCGCGAGGATGACCGACGCGCTGTGCGTCGGTGTGATCGCAGCAGTCTGGACAAGGTTCGCCACCACATTGCGGTGCGTCAGCATCACACCCTTGGGCAGTCCCGTGGTCCCCGAGGAGTAGGGCAGTACGGCCACACTCGAGGGCTTGCTGATCAGCTCCGGTGCCACGGCGTCGGTGGCGATCAGCTCGGCCAGCGAGGTGTAGCCGGCCGCCTCGTCCAGAACGAAGATCGCCTCTCGTGTGAGACCGGCTGCGATGGCCGCCTCGCTGGCACGTTCCAGGCATGCAGCGACCGTGAAGAGCGCTTTTGCGCCGGAGTCGACGAGCTGGTGTGCGAACTCTGGAGCCGAGTAGAGCGAGTTGGCGCTCGTGACGACCGCGTTGGCCCGCAGGATGCCGTGAAACGCTGTCACCCAGTTCGGGGAGTTCGGCGCGAAGATGGCGACCACATCGTCGGCCCGGATACCGCGGGCATGCAGTGCCCCGGCCAGCCGGCGCACGGTCTGCTCCAGGTCGGCATAGGTCACCGACTCCCCACTGGCTCCGTCCACGACTGCGGTCGAGCCGGCCCGCTCGCCGAACCCGCTCCCGAACAGTAGTTCTGGCACGGTCACGTTCGGGATCTCCACCGGCGGGTAGGGGCTGGTGATCGGCACCGGACGGCTACCGTTGGTCTTGGTCTTTCTCGAGGTCATGAGGGTCCTCTCGGTACGCTGCGAGGCCCGGCCGGTCAGAGCCAGGACGGGTCGAGCTCGACACAGGTCCGGTCCAGCCCGGCGAGCAGGTCGAGCTGCGGGCCGGTCCGCGGGAGTTCGTAGCGGTAGAAATATCTGGCTGCCGCATGCTTGCCGCGACGCAGATCGTCGTCGCCGCCCGCTGCAGCCAGGAATTGTTCCAGCCACACCCAAGCCAGGACGATGTGCCCGGTCGCCTCCAGGTAGATCGAGGCGTTGGCAAGCCGGACAGTCAGATCCTGTTCGTTGTGGATGCGGTGGGTGACGTCGACCAGTCGGGTCAGCGCCGCGTCGAGCTGCGCGGCCATCTCGGCGGTCTCACCACCGCTGCCGAGTCCGGTCTCGATGGTCGAGCGCAGGAGGGTCTCCAGCGCCTGCAGTCCGGCACCGCCGCCCATCAAGGTCTTGCGGCCGAGCAGGTCGATGCCCTGGATTCCGTGGGTGCCTTCGTGGATCGGGTTGAGCCGGTTGTCGCGGTAGTGCTGCTCGACGTCGTACTCCCGGGTGTAGCCGTACCCGCCGAGCACCTGGATCGCGAGGTCGTTGGCCTCGACGCACCATTGCGACGGCCAGCTCTTCGCGACGGGGGTGAGGACGTCGAGGAGCAGCGCGGCGTGGGCTCGTTCGTCCTCGCTGTCGGCGGAGGCTTTCTCGTCGAGGAGCTTCCCACAAAAGAGGATCAGTCCAAGGGCGCCTTCGACGTACGACTTCTGCGCCAGGAGCATTCTGCGTACGTCGGCGTGCTCGGTGAGAGCGATTTGCGGCTGTGTGGGGTCCTTCGCTTCCGGCGCGCGCCCCTGGGTCCGGGTGCGTGCGTAGTCGAGGGACTTCAGATAGCCGGTGTATCCGAGGGCGGCGGCGCCCGCTCCGACTCCGATCCGGGCCTCGTTCATCATGTGGAACATGTAGGTGAGCCCTTGATGAGGCTGCCCGACGAGGTAGCCGACCGCTCCGGACTGGCCGCCGGGAGTGTGGACGCCCTCACCGAAGTTCAGCATCGTGTTGGTGGTGCCGCGGTAGCCCATCTTGTGGTTCAGGCCGGCGAGCACGACGTCGTTGCGTTCGCCGATCGAGCCGTCGTCGTTGACCAGGAATTTCGGCACGACGAACAAGGAAATGCCTTTCACGCCCGGTGGCCCGCCGGGGATCTTGGCCAGGACGAGGTGCACGATGTTGTCGCCGAGTTCGTGGTCACCTGCCGAGATCCACATCTTGTTGCCGAAGACGCGGTAGGTGCCGTCTCCCGCTTCTTCGGCGCGGGTCGTGATGTCGCTGAGTGACGACCCGGCCTGGGGCTCGGACAGGCACATGGTGCCGTGGAACCGTCCCTCGACCATCGGACGGACGAAGGTCGCGACGAGCTGGGGTGCGGCGTGTGCCAGCAGCAGGTTGGCGTTGGCGATCGTGAGGAACGAGTAGGACCAGGTGCCGGCGTTGGCGGCGGCAAACCAGGCACTGCACGCGGCGTGGACCACGTGCGGTAGTTGAAGTCCTCCGGCATCGGTGTCCATCGTCGCGGCGAGCACGCCGGACTCGGCGACAGCGTCGATCGCAGGTTTGACCGCGTCGTGGACCACCACGCGACCGTCGACGAACTGCGGTTCCTGGACGTCGTTGGTCCGGTTGTGCGGGGCGAAGCGTTCGGTGGCGATGTCGGCGCACAACTCGAGTACGGCGTCGAAGGTTTCGCGTGAGTGCTCGGCGAACCGCTTTCGAGCGGTCAGCTCATCGGCGTGAAGCCAGTCGTAAAGCAAGAACTCGAGGTCGGGTCGGGACAGCAGGAGCGACTGCGGTGTCATGTGTTCCCCTTGGCGGATAGTTGTGAGGTACTCATCGATTGAGGGCCAGACCGCCGTCGACGGTGAGTAACGCGCCCGTGACGAAGCCGGCCGCGCGGGAACTGAGGTAGACGACGGTCCCGGCGATGTCGTCGGGTTCGCCGAGTCGTCCCAGGGGCGTTTGTGCGATGAAATCGTCCGAGCGTTCCTCGAGGGTCTTGGCCATCATCTTCGTGGAGAAGGGTCCCGGCGCGATGGTGTTGCAGGTGATGCTGCGGGGTCCCAATTCGACAGCGAGGACACGGGTGAGGTGGTGGAGACCGGCCTTGCTCGCCGCGTAGGAGTAGTTCGGCAGCGAGGGCACGCTGAGCCCGTCCACCGAGCCGATATTGATGATCCTGCTGGGTGACTGGGTCGTCGCAGTCTTGCTGAGGTCCGGCAGGAACGCCTGGGTCAGGAAGAACGGGGACTTCAGATTGAGGTCCAGGACTTTGTCCCAGGCGGTGGCGGGGAAGTCCTCGATAGGTGCACCCCACGTGGCTCCGGCGTTGTTGACGAGGATGTGCACCTCGTCGTGGCGTGCTCGGACCGCGTCCGCGAGTCGGTGACATTCCTCTTCGCGCGACAGGTCTGCCGGGATGGCTGTCACCTCCCCGAACTTCGCCAGCTGCACACGTGCCGTCTCGCACGCCTCCGTCTTCCGGGAGGAGATGACGACAGACGCACCTGCCTCGAGCAGGCCTTGCGCAATCATCAAACCGATTCCTCGGCTCCCGCCGGTCACCACGGCCGTCCGGCCACTGAGGTCAAACAAGGTGCTCATCGAGGGCTCCAGACATGCAGGGCGCGGCCCGATATGTCCCCCGACCCGGTCGCGGGGTCCGAGGGCGCGTGCCACACGTGAGATGAGATGACACCGGGGTCATCCTGGGTGACGGCGTCGAACCGTCCGGGGAGGTAGCTGGTCATTGGTCCTGCCGATCAGATGGAGATACCGCCGTCGACGGGCAGGACCACGCCAGTGATGTAGGCAGCCTCGTCGGAGGCGAGGAACGCGACCGCGGCGGCCATCTCCGACGGTGCGGCGAAGCGCTGCATCGGGATCTGCTCGGTCAGCTGGGCGAGCTTGTCCGCGGGAATCGACTCGATCATCCGGGTTTGGGCGTTCGGTGAGATCGCGTTGACCGTGACCCCGAAGCGTGCCAGCTCCTTCGCCGCGGTTTTGGTGAACCCGATGATGCCGGCCTTGGCCATGGCGTAGTTCGACTGGCCAGGGTTGCCATGGAGACCGGTGAACGAGGTGACGTTGATCACTCGCCCGCCGCCCTGCCTGCGGAAATGCGGCACCGCGGCGCGGGTGAACCGGAAGGTGCCGCCGGCGTGCACGGCCATCACGGCTTCGTAATCGTCATCGCTGATCTTCCACAACATTGCGTCGCGGAGGATGCCCGCATTGTTGACCAGAACGTCGAGACGTCCGGTGTCGGAGATCACCCGCTCGACGACCGCCTCGACCTCGGCGGTCTGCGCGACATCGGCGGCCAGTCCCACCGCACCGATCTCTTTGGCCGCCAGCTCGACGGCGTCCGCATCGAAGTCCACCAGGTAGACCGTGGCGCCCGCGGCCCGGAAGTTCTCACCGATCGCCTTGCCGACGCCGCGGCCCGCCCCGGTCACGACGACGGTGCGACCGGTGAAGTCGAAGGTCAGGTTGGTCATCAGGACAGCCTTTCGTAGATGATTGCCATGCCTTGGCCGCCGCCGACGCACATGGTCTCCAGACCGATGCTCTTGTCCCTGGCGCGCAGCCCGTTGAGCAGGGTGGTGGTGATGCGGGCGCCGGTCATGCCGAACGGGTGCCCGACGGCGATCGCGCCGCCGTGCACGTTGAGCTTGTCGCCGAACGGGTCGATGCCCAGGTCACGAGCCGACGGGATGACCTGCGCCGCGAAGGCCTCGTTGAGCTCGACCAGGTCCACGTCGTCGATCGTCATGCCGGCACGGGCCAGGGCCTGCTTCGACGCCTCGACCGGGCCGTAACCCATGATCTCCGGGGACAGCCCGGTGACGCCGGTGGAGATCACGCGGGCCAGCGGGGTCAGACCCAGGTCGCGCGCCTTCGTGTCGGACATGATGATCAGGGCGGCAGCGCCATCGTTGAGAGGACAGCAGTTGCCCGCGGTGACCAGGCCATCCGGCCGGAACACCGGCTTGAGCTGGGCCACCGATTCGTAGGTGACGCCGGCGCGGGGACCGTCGTCGGTGCTGACGACGGTGCCGTCCGGCAGGGTGACGGGGCTGATCTCACGGGCGTAGAACCCCTCCGCGATGGCCCGCTCGGCAAGGTTCTGCGAGCGCACGCCGAAATGGTCCATCTCCTCGCGAGTCACGCCCTTTGCGCGGGCAAGGTTCTCCGCGGTCTGGCCCATGGCGATGTAGACGTCCGGCAGCGCCCCGTCGTCGCGGGGATCGGTCCAGGCGTCGGTGCCGGACTCGGCGGTGGCGACCGTGCGGGCCTCGGCGTCGGCGAACAGCGGATTGTGCGTGCCGGGAAGCTCGTCGGAGCTCCCTTTGTCGTACCGGGACACCGTCTCGACGCCGGCCGAGACGAAGACGTCGCCCTCGCCAGCCTTGATCGCATGCAGAGCCATGCGGGTGGTCTGCACCGACGACGAACAATAGCGGGTGATGGTCGTGCCGGGCACCGAATCCAGCCCGAGCAGCACCGACACCACCCGCCCCATGTTGTAACCCTGTTCGCCACCGGGCAGTCCGCAACCGAGCATCAGGTCGTCGATCTCGCTCGGGTCGAGCGCGGGCACCTGATCGAGGGCTGCGCGCACCATCTGCGCGGCCAGCTCGTCCGGACGCATGTCCCTGAGCGAGCCCTTACGCGCCCGGCCGATCGGGGACCGCGCGGCGGCAACAATCACTGCTTCAGTCATCCACACTCCCAGGTTACTAACTGATTAGTAAGCACTATAGGGGCACAACTCCGGTGAGCACAAGTAGTGAGATTCTGAAAGCGGAACACGAGGAGAGCGGGTCGATGATCACCACGCAAGACCAGGAGGCCGCAGTCGACGCGGAAATGGAAATCCTTGCCGCGGAAGATCCCTGGCGAGATCTACCGCTGACCGCGCGAATGGTGGTCGAGTCGGCATTGCCAGTGGGTCCTCGGTCCCCGCATCGCCCATCCGGCGGTCCTCGAGCTCCTGTCCCGCTGCGGTGGACCGGCCGGAATCCGCAAGGCCGGCAGGCGCAAGCTCACCGCGATCGCGGTCAAGCACGCGCCCCGCATGGGCACCCGACTTGTCGACGAGATCCTCGCCGCCCTCGACGAGCAGACCGTGGTGGTGCCCGGCACCACGGCCGCCGAAACCGTTCTCCCCAAACTCGTTGATTCACTGAAAGTAACTCTGTTACAATGCAAAACGGTCGCTGCGGACGTGGAGAGGGCCCTCGATGACCACCCTCTTTCCCCAGTCCTGACCTCGATGCCCGGCATCGACGTCAGGACGGCAGCTCGGATCCTGATCGAGGTCGGCGACGGCTCCGCCGCGCACCTGGCGGCCTACGCCGGCATCGCACCGGTCACCCGTAAATCGGGCTCATCGATCCGTGGCGAGCACCCGGCCCGATCCGGGAACAAGAAAGAAACTCAAACGCGCACTGTTCCTGTCCGCATTCTCCGCCCTCCATGACCCCACCAGTCGCGCCTACTACGACAAGAAAAGGGACGAGAAGAAGAAGCACAACGCGGCCCTGATCTGCCTCGCCGACGCCGCTGCGATGTTCTCTACGCCATGCTGAAAACAAGGAACTCTACCGGGCACTGCTCCCCTAAGCGGCTTGGTCGCCAAGTTCGGTATGACTTCTTGCCCCTGTCTCTCGAATGTCCCGGGGGGTGGTGTCGCCGAACCTGGTGGCGTCGATGGACCGCTGATAGGGACAGGGCCACCGGATTTGCGGTAGGTCTCTTCGTAACGTGGGTGCCGGGTGTCGACGTCGGATCGGTGACCGTCCGGAGCGGAACGAAAGGCACGCTTCATGGACCCGACCTACGCCGTGTTCTGCGGCGTTGACGTGGGCAAAGGTGAACACCACGCCGTCGCACTCGGCACCTCGGGAACCCGACTGTTCGACAAGGCCCTGCCCAACGACGAGGCGAAGCTGCGGGACGTGTTCGGTCGCCTGGCCGAACACGGCCCGGTGCTGGTGATCGTCGATCAGCCGAACACGATCGGCGCCCTGCCGGTCACCGTCGCCCGAGCCTGTGGCCTGACGTGGCCTACCTGCCGGGGCTGACGATGCGCCGCGTCGCCGACCTCTACCCCGGCCAGGCGAAGACAGATGCCCGCGATGCGTTCATCATCGCCGACACCGCCCGGACCATGCCGCACACGCTGCGCCGGGTCGACGTCGGTGACGAGGCCCTGGCCGAGCTCGGGGTCCTCGTCGGGTTCGACGACGACCTTGCCGGGGAGGCCACCCGAATCAGCAACCGTATTCGCGGATTGCTCACCGGAATCCACCCCGCCCTCGAACGCATTCTCGGCCCCAGGATCGCGCATCCAGCCGTGCTCGAAATCCTGTCGCGATGCGGTGGACCGGTCGGCATCCGCAAGGCCGGCAAGCGCCGGCTCACCGCACTCGCGACCAAGCACGCCCCGCGAATGGGCACCCGCCTCGCCGAGGAAATCCTTGCCGCCCTGGATGCACAAACGGTGGCGGTTCCGGGCAGCAACGCCGCCGAGATCGTCCTGCCGAAACTGGCCGATTCGTTGAAAGAGGTTTTGCAACAGCGTAAAAGTATTGCCGACGACGTGGAGAGGATGCTCGATGACCACCCTCTTTCGAAGGTCCTGACCTCGATGCCCGGCATCGACGTCAGGACTGCAGCTCGCATCCTGCTCGAGGTCGGCGACGGCTCGACGTTCGCTTCGGCGGCGCATCTGGCGGCCTACGCCGGCATTGCGCCGGTGACTCACCGTTCCGGCTCGTCGATCCGTGGTGAGCACCCCGCCCGGTCGGGCAATCGCAAACTCAAACGGGTGTTGTTCCTGTCCGCGTTCGCTGCGTTGCACGACCCGACCAGTCGCGCCTACTACGACCGGAAACGCGCTGAGGGCAAGAAGCTTGGGCGCCGCGTTGATTTGTCTCGCTCGCCGTCGCTGCGATGTCCTTTACGCGATGCTCAAGAACAAGACCTTCTACCGCACCCCCGCTGCTGCCGCCGCTTGACGAAACCATAGGGACACCCCCCGGCCGGGGTGGCGACACGGGTCCGTGCCGCCACTGCCTGACGATCTGTCACGTCGTATCCGCCGACCGGCAGGTTCGACGTACCCCAGGGATTCCTCTCAGGTGAGTGCGTGGCCTTTCAGCGCGGCGAGGATGTCCTGCACCCGGTCCTTGGCGTCACCGAAGAGCATCTGGGTGTTCTCCCGGAAGAACAGCGGGTTCTGCACGCCCGCGTAACCAGTGGCCATGGACCGCTTGAACACCACGACGTCGGCGGACTCCCAGACACGGAGCACCGGCATCCCGGCGATCGGGCTGGCTGGGTCCTCGGCGGCGGCCGGGTTCACGGTGTCATTGGCCCCGATGACCAGCACGACATCCGTCTCGGCGAGGTCGTCGTTGATCTCGTCCATCTCCAGAACGATGTCATACGGCACCTGCACCTCGGCGAGCAGCACGTTCATGTGCCCGGGCAGCCGACCGGCCACCGGGTGCACCCCGAACCGCACCCCGACACCCTGCTCGCGCAGCTGGCGGGTCAACTCCGCGACCGGGTACTGCGCCTGCGCCACGGCCATCCCGTACCCGGGGGTGATGACCACCGACCTGGCCGCGGCCAGCAACTCGGCCACACCAGCTGCGTCGATTTCCCGATGTTCGCCGGTCACTTCCGCTCCGCCCGACGACGCGGGTGCACCGAAACCACCGGCGATGACGGAGATGAACGAGCGGTTCATCGCTTTGCACATCACGTAGGACAGGAACGCACCCGAGGAACCGACGAGCGCACCGGTGATGATCAGCAGGTCGTTGGACAACAAGAAGCCCGACGCCGCCGCGGCCCAGCCGGAGTAGCTGTTGAGCATCGACACGACCACCGGCATGTCGCCGCCGCCGATCGAGGCCACCAGGTGAACCCCCAGCAGCAACGCCAGGACCGTCACCACGCCGAGCAGCCACCATGTAGGGGTGATGACGAACAGCACCGTGAGCGCGGCGAACGCCACCAGCGCACCGAGGTTGAGCACATTCTTGCCCGGCAGCTGCAGCGGTTTCGACGCGATCTTCGCCGACAGCTTGAGGTAGGCGACGATCGAGCCGGTGAATGTCACCGCGCCGATGAACACGCCGACCACGACCTCGCCGTGATGGATGCCGAGCAGCGCCCCGGTCAGGTCCGTGTGGCCACTCGAGACTTCGAGGAAGCCGTTCCAGCCGACGAGCACCGCCGCGAGACCGACGAAGCTGTGCATCAGGGCGATCAGCTCCGGCATGCCGGTCATCTCGACGACTCGGGCCCGCCACAACCCGATGGCACCG
This sequence comes from Rhodococcus sp. DMU1, assembly GCF_012272955.1. Taxonomy (NCBI): domain Bacteria; kingdom Bacillati; phylum Actinomycetota; class Actinomycetes; order Mycobacteriales; family Nocardiaceae; genus Rhodococcus; species Rhodococcus sp. DMU1. The sequence continues at coordinate 184,929 of NZ_CP050953.1, forward strand.
CCGATCACCACCGTGACCGCAAGCAAAACGATCCCGAGACCGGACGCCGATTCGAGCGCCGTCGCCACGGTCGCGATCAGGGCGATGCCCATGCCGATCACGCCGAAAAGAACACCGGCGCGGGATGTCTCGTGTTTGGACAGCCCCGCGAGGCTGATCACGAACAGCAGGGCGGCGATGAGATAGGCCGCCGTCGTCCACGACGAAGCATTCATTTTCTACCTCAGCTCCTCGAGAACATCGACAGCATGCGGCGGGTCACCGCGAAGCCACCGACGATGTTGATTGCGGCCAGCAGGACGGCGACCGCACCCAGCGCGGGGACCAGCATTCCGTTGCCGCCCGAGCCACCGGTGCCGATCTGCAGGATGGCACCGACGACGATGATTCCCGAGATCGCGTTGGTCACCGACATCAGCGGTGTGTGCAGGGCGTGGTGCACGTTCCCGATCACGTAGAAGCCGATCACCACGGCCAGGACGAAGACCGTCAGGTGCCCCGCGAGCTCGGCCGGTGCGAACGCGGTGGCCAAAAACAACGCCACCGCGCCGACGATCCCCACGGCGGCCCGGGCAAACGGTAACCGGGGTTTCTTCGGTGTCGGTTCGACCTTCGTGTCCGCGGCGTGCGCGGCAGGGGCCGGGGCGGCGCTCACCGACACCGGCGGCGGCGGCCACAGCGTCTGGCCCTGGTGGGCGACGGTCAGCCCGCGCTGCACCACGTCGTCGAGATCGAGCACCAGCTGCCCGTCCTTGGCGGGGGTGAGCAGCTTGAGCAGGTTGAGCACGTTCGTGCCGTACAACTGCGAGGCCTGCGTGGGCAGCCGGCCCGGCAGGTCGGTGTAGCCGATGATCGTGACCCCGGTGTCGGTCACGACGACCTCACCGGCCACCGTGCCCGCCACGTTGCCGCCCTGCGCGGCCGCCATGTCCACGATCACGCTACCCGGCTTCATCGACGCGACCTGCGCGGCGTCGAGCAGCCTCGGGGCCGGACGGCCCGGGATCAGGGCAGTGGTGATCACGATGTCCACGTCCGCGGCCTGCTCCGAATAAATCTCCGCCGCACGCCGGTCATACTCCTGCGACGTCGCCTTCGCGTAGCCGTCGGTGCTCGCCTCCTGAGCGACCTCCACGGCCAGGTACTCGCCGCCCAACGACCTGACCTGATCGGCGACCTCGGGCCGCGGGTCGGTGGCCCGCACCACGGCGCCGAGGCTGTTCGCCGCGGCGATCGCCGAAAGTCCGGCTACACCGGCACCGGCGACGAGCACCTTCGCCGGCGGGACCTTGCCCGCCGCGGTGACCTGCCCGGTGAAAAACCGACCGAAGGCGTGCGCCGCCTCCACCACCGCCCGATAGCCGGCGATGTTCGCCATCGAGCTCAGCACATCCATCGACTGCGCTCGTGAAATCCGAGGCACCGCATCCATCGCCAGCGCCGTCACACCCCGCCGGGCCAGCGCCTCCACCCGATCCGGATCCAGCGCCGGGGCCAGCATCGCGACCACGACGCTGCCGGCACGCAACGCCGGGATCTCATCCAGCTGCGGAGCGTTGATCATCACCACGACATCCGAATCCCAGACGGGACTCGCCGAGATCTCCGCCCCGGCCGCGGCATAGGCAGTGTCGGCGAACCCGGCCCGCTCCCCCGCCCCGGACTCCACGGTCACCACATACCCGAGGTCGACGACCTTGCGCACGGTCTCCGGTGTCAGCGCAACTCGGGTCTCGGCCTTCACGGTCTCCGCCACCACCCCGATCCGCATCGATGAGGTGACGGGAGTTGGCGTGGGGGAAGAGGGTATCGGGGGACTCGCGCTCATTTGTACTCCTTACTCAGCGCATGCACGCCCGGACACCGGTCAAGACCGGTCGGGCGACAACAGATTGTTGACCTGGGCATTAATCGATCCTGGTTACCGGCTCGTCGCCTGGATGGAGCAGGAACCAGGTTCGACCACACAGATGCGGTGCCAACCTCGACTGCGGCCGCGATCGCGGCGTCCCAGTGCTGGGCGCTGCGGTAATCGGAGCGCCACGCGCGGAACCGGCGTCCCCGATGATCAGGGCCGACCGGTTGTCGATATTGGCGATACGCATGAGAAGTCTCCGAGTAGGGTTTCGGGCCTGAAAGTTAGGCTCGCTCAGTGAATCCCGCGTCGACCTTCATCTCGAGGCCGGTGATGTAGCGGGAGGCATCGGAGGCAAGGAAGAGGACTGCTTCGCTGATGTCGTGTGCGTCGACGAGATCGACGGGGAGCAGATTCGCAGAAACGTTGTTTGCCATGTCCCGGTTGTCTGCGTACCACTGGACCAGCTGGGGGTTGGTTACCATGTGCGTACTGACACCGGTGGGGTGGACGGTGTTGACGCGAATTTTGTGCGGTGCCAACTCGTTGGCGAAAGTACGCATTAGTCCGACAACGCCGTGTTTTGTGGCGGTGTAGTCGGCCATTGAGCGTAGACCCTTGATTCCGGCGGTCGAGCTGGTCAGCACGATCGATCCGCCAGCGCCACGCGCGACCATGGACGGTATGGCAGCCTTCAGCGTATGGAATGTGCCGGTGAGGTTGATGTCGATGATGTCCCGCCAGCGCTGGAGCTCGATGTCGACGCTGTCGAGCGGCCCGAACGAGTACACACCGGCATTGGCCAGGACGATGTCGATCTGGCCGAAGTGTTCGAGGCCGTTGTCTACGACTCGTTGCACGGCATCGAAGTCGCGCACGTCGGCCTCGGCGGCGACGATCTTTTGTCCGGTGGCTTCAACCAATGCAACGGTCTCCGCGAGGTCGTCACTGGTGGACATGTCGTAAGGGATCGTGCTGACGGGTTTGCAGATGTCGAGGGCGATGATGTTCGCCCCGTGCCGTGCAAGGGTGACTGCGTGCTCGCGCCCTTGGCCGCGGGCCGCGCCAGTGATGAAGGCTATTTTTCCCTGAAGTGATGAGGTCATCGTCGGCTCCGTTTCAGTGGGTGAGGTTCTGTACTTCGGCCGACGCCAGCCAGGGGTAACGCTGGGTGTCGTCGCCGGCGTAGTCGGGGTCGAAGTAGATGAAGCAGCGGTGGATCTTGTGGTCACGAATTTCGAAGACGTCGCTGAAAGGTCGTCCGGACGCATGTCCCTGAGCGAGCCCTTACGCGCCCGGCCGATCGGGATCGCGCGGCGGCGAGAATCACTGCTTCGGTCATCGACATTCCTCATCGCGTTACTAATTGATTAGTAAGCACCCTAGGGGGAAGATCGCAGTGAGCACAAGTGGTGAGATCTTTGGAGCGCAGCACGAGGGGAGCGGGTGGATGATCACCAGTCATGACCAGGAGGCCGCAGTCGGCGCGGCAGTGGAGATTCTTGCCGCGGAGGATCCGTGGCGAGATCTACCACCGACCGCGAAGTTGGTCGTTGAGTCCGCCGTGCGCTCGTTCGCCGACCGCGGCTTCCATGCCACCACGCTCAAGCACATCGCCGCCGGATCGGGACTGAGCACCGCCGCGCTGTACGTGCATTTCGGCTCGAAGGACGAGTTGCTGTACGAGATCAGCCGTCGAGGTCACGAGAGCGCTCTGACGATCGTGGAGAAGGCCGCCGCGCTCGAGCCCGCGGACCATGCTTTCCACACGCTCGTCTATGTCTTCGCGCGCTGGCACGCCGAGCGGCACACCGTTGCCCGAGTCGTCCAGTATCAGCTCAACGCCCTGACCGGTGTACAGGCCGAGAAGATTGCGGACATCCGCAGACGGACAGAGCATGTGGTCCGTCGCGTCGTCGCCGCAGTATCCACCACCGGTGATGACGACATCGACCTGCGGGGCCTCAGCGCCGCGGTCATCTCACTCGGCATCGACGTTGCCCGGTGGTACCAGCCCGACGGGCGCTATACACCCGACGAGGTCGGCCGACTGCAGTGCAGGCTTGCAGCTCGCCTCCTGCAGCTGGGATCGCACTCAGCTTCATCTAACTGAGACGGTCTGAAACCGTTCGCGGCACACGGGTGGACCCCCAACGACTTCAACACAATGCTCGATGAAAGGTCGAAGCGAAAAGGGCATCGCCAAGAGACGAGGAGCCAAACTCGCCGCCGACTTGCTATCAACCTGCTCGACGGACAGGCCAGGGCGGGTGCGGAAATAAACTCGGCTAGCTAGCTCGAATGTCTTGTAACGCTACGCCGCGCGCCGCCAGTGTTCCGGTCTGTCACACTATCGGACAATGTTTCGGGCTTCGGTGAAGCCATACTTAGAGTATGTCTCATTTGGGAAGCTTCTTCCAGCACGTCAGCGCGGCGGCGAGTTGGAGAAATCCGGCGAAGTGCTCGCCGTGACGTTCGTAGCGGATCGTCAGCCGGCGGTAGCCGCTCAGCCACGCCAGGGTGCGTTCGATCTTCCACCGGTACCGCCCGAGACGCTCGCTGCTGTCGACGCCACGGCGAGCGATCCGCGGGACGATGCCCCGCTGACGCAGCCACCGACGGTGCACGGGGTAGTCGTAGCCCTTGTCCGCCCGCAACCGGTCGGGTCGCCGGCGCCACGGACCACGACGCGACCGGACCGCCGGGATCGCGGCCACCATGGGCTGCAGCATGACGCTGTCATGGGTGTTCGCCGAGGTCACCGCGGTGACGAGTGGGATCCCGTCGGCGTCGGTGAGGACGTGGATCTTCGAGCCGTTCTTGCCCCGGTCGACCGGACTGGGACCGGTCAGAGAGCCCCCCTTTTCGCCCGGACGTGCGCGGCGTCCAGGATCGCCGCGGACCAGTCCAGGTCCCCGCCGGCGCCGAGTCGGTCGAGGACTTGGCGGTGCAGCTCGTCGAACACCCCGGCCTTTACCCAGGCCGCGAAGCGGCGGTGCGCGGTCGGGACGCTGACCCCGAACGACGGTGGCAGGTGCCGCCAGGCGCAGCCACTGGTGAGCACGGTAGACGACGGCGGTGAACACCGCCCGATCATCGAGCGCCGCCCGGCCGCCGCCCTGCGGCCTCGGCGAGAACCGAGGCAGCAGCGGTTCGACGATCTCCCACAACGCATCCGGCACCAACCGAGTAGACAACGCATCGACCACGCCATGCATCATGCCGCACACAGGATCCGACCCATACAAGACACGCTCTTATGGGCATTCCTCAGGACGCATCGTTGACAGCCAGCAACTGGGGCACCCGCAATGAGCTCGAAGAAGTGTTGGCGCTCGCCCAACGCGGCAGACTCATCTCAAATGTCGAGAAGTTTCCACTGTCTGCCATCAACGATGTCTTTACCCGACTGGCAAACGGACTCGTTCCCGGCAGGGCAGTCATCGTCCCATAACGATATCTCGCAACACCGAGACCAGCACCCGGCCTCCGCTGTGCTGGCCTCGGTGTCGGCCTCCGCTCCCCATTCTCGCGGAAGACGTACCATCCGTGGTCGGACTCGTCCAACTCGAGGAGGGCCCCCGCGTGGTCTCTCGACTTGTCAATGTCGACGATGTCGAGCTGATACCGGGACTCAAATTGAAGGTGAGATTCGATGGCATCGACGGCGACACAGTGCTGGCGACGTTCGAGCCCGAATAGTCTGTAAGACATCGGCACTCCGCACTGCGGCGCCGCCCACATGGGCGGGGCGGCATGCGGAGTGCCGTCGTATATCTGCCCGTGCCGGTCGGCGTATCGGCGACTCGACGTCTTGAGCAGGGCGCTGCCTGAACGTCGTCGAACCATGGCTGCGCGCGGTCTCTCGCCCCTGAGTGAGACTTCGGCGCAGCGTGGCCAGAAGAGACAACATCCTGTCCGCTTCGGTCATTCCCGCCGTCCCCACCACGACGTAATGTTCGTCACACACGGTGACCAGGGCGGCCTGGGTCACACAGGAGGTAGCCCCGTGTGAACGTTCGCTCCTAGCTCTTCTGTCACCTGTGTCGCCGGACCGCAAGCGTCCCAATCGTATTCTCGACCAACGGATCGGATAAAACATTCATGCTGACCAAAGCCGCAATCCTGCCCGAAATCGGTGCCGAGTGGGAGATCCAAGAGATCGAGCTGGGTGATCCGATCGTCGGAGAAGTGCAGGTCCGCCTCGCGGCCTCCGGACTGTGCCACTCCGATGAGCACATGGCCACCGGCGCGAGCCCGGTTCCTTTCCTGCCGCTGCTCGGTGGCCACGAGGGCGCGGGCGTTGTCACCAAAGTCGGTCCCGGCGTGCGCGGCATCGAGGAGGGCGACCACGTCGTCCTGGCCTTCACCCCGGCGTGCGGAACCTGCCGCCCGTGTGCCTCAGGTCTTCAGAATCTATGCGACGAGGGTGCCGGCTTGATGACCGGTCGATCCATCGCCGATGGCTCATTCCGCGCCAAGACACCCGACGGCAAGCCGTTGCTGCAGATGTGCCTGCTCGGCACATTCGCCCCGTACGTCACCGTCAATCAGGCATCGGTTGTCAAGATCGAGAAGGACATTCCTCTCGAGGCAGCGGCGCTCCTCGGCTGCGGTGTCTCGACCGGTTGGGGGTCGGCCACCGCGATCGGAAGAACCCGACCCGGCGACACGGTCGTCGTCGTGGGCATCGGTGGAGTCGGGATCAACGCAGTCCAGGGCGCCGCCGCGGCGGGGGCGCGCTACGTGGTTGCCGTCGATCCGGTGGCGTTCAAGCAGAAGAAGGCGCTGGAGTTCGGCGCGACACACGTCTTCGACTCGATGGCAGATGCGCAGGCAGCACTGCCGGACCTCACCTGGGGTCGTCTGGCCGAGCTCGTCGTGCTGACCGTCGGGGAGGTCGAGGGCCACCACATCCAGGAGGCACTCTCGCTCACCGCGAAGGGCGGCCAGGTCGTGGTGACCGCGGTCGCCCACCACGCCACCAACGAAGTCAATCTCAATCTCTTCGAGCTGACCTTGCTGCAGAAGCGCGTCCAGGGCGCGATCTTCGGTGGCGTCAGCCCGCGAACCCAGATTCCCAGCCTCCTTGAGCAGTACCGCGTCGGCAACCTCAAGCTCGAGGAACTGGTCACGCCCTACCGGCTCGAGGACATCAACCAGGGATGGCAGGACATGCGCGACGGCAAGAACCTGCGCGGAGTCATCCGCTACACGGAAGCGGACTACTGAGCGCACCGTCCACCGTCCCACTCTTGACGAAATGAGTTCCCTGACATGAACGTGCACGACACGCATTACATCGGCGGTGCCTGGCGACCCTCGACGAGCACCGAGTACATCCCCGTGGTCAACCCGGCCACCGGGGAAGAGATCACCAAGGTCGTCGCCGGGACGAGGGCCGACGTCGATGCGGCGGTCGATGCCGCCGCCGCCGCCGCACCAGCCTGGTCCCAGACCTCCGTTGAGGATCGTGCCAAGTTCCTGTCGGGTATCGCCGAGGGAATCACGGAGCGACTCGAGGACATCGCCGGCCTGTTGAGCAGCGAGATCGGGGCACCGATCGGATTCGCCCGCGCAGTACAGGTACCGCTGGCGATCAACAGCTTCAGCCACGCAGCCGAAACCGCTGCCGAGTTCGACTTCGAGTACCCCGAAGGGAACTCGACCATCGTGCACGAGCCCTTCGGTGTGGTCGGTGCCATCACGCCGTGGAACTACCCGCTGTTCATGGTGGCCGAGAAGGTCGCCTACGCGCTCGCGGCGGGCAACACAGTCGTGCTCAAGCCCAGCGAGGTCGCCCCGCTGAGCACCATCTCGCTCGTCGAGATCTTCGAGTCCGTGGGGGTGCCCCCCGGCGTGTTGAACGTGGTGTTCGGCACCGGTCCGGTCGTCGGTGAGGCCATCGCCGCACACCCCGAGATCGGGCTGATCACCTTCACCGGATCCACCAGGGCAGGCCAGCGGGTCGCCGAACTCGCCGCACGCACGGTCAAACGCGTCACGCTGGAACTCGGCGGCAAGAGCCCCACCGTGGTGTTGGAGGATGCCGACCTGTCGGCGGCCATCCCGGTCGCGGTGCAGGGCGCGATGATGAACTCAGGCCAGACCTGTTCGGCACTGACCCGTCTGGTCGTGCCACGGGACAAGCAGGCCGAGGTCGAGTCGATCGTGACGGAGACGCTGGCCAACTACACAGTCGGCGACCCTTCCGACGACAACACCGTCCTGGGTCCCCTCGTCTCGGCGGCACAACAGCAACGAGTCCTGGACTACATCGAACGTGGGAAAGCCGAGGGCGCACGCGTGGTCACCGGCGGCGGCACCGGCCGTCCGCAGGAAGACCAGGGAGCGTACGTAGAGCCCACGGTCTTCGCGGACGTCGACACCTCCATGGTGATCCATCAGGAGGAGATCTTCGGGCCGGTGCTCGTGATCGAACCCTACGACGACGAAGAAGATGCGGCGCGGATCGCCAACGATTCCGTGTACGGTCTCGCCGGGGCGGTGTGGTCGGGCGATCCCGCACATGCGCATGCGTTCGCCCGTCGCATCAAGGCGGGCCAGGTCTCGATAAACGGGGGCGCTTTCGACCCGAATGCGCCGTTCGGCGGCTACAAGCAGTCAGGCGTTGGTCGACAGGCGGGCCGTTTCGGTCTTCAGGAGTTCCTCGAGGTCAAAGCGCTTCAAGGCTGACCACCGGCGGTGGTCGCCGGAGCCAACCGGCGACCGCCGCCCAGCAAGATCACTATCACGAGGAGAACGATTCCCATGCCTCTAGAACCAGTATCCCAAGCCATGTTGGCCCAGATGGCCGAGGACGGAGCACCTGCAATCCACGAGTCGACACCCGCAATCGCCCGCATGACCGGACCGATCATGGCCGGTTTGAGCGGCCCGGGCCCGGAGGTCGGCAGCGTCCGCAATCTCAAGCTGGAGGGCAATGGCGGAAAGTTCCGAGTCCGTGTGCTCCGACCCGAGGCCCCGTCGCAAGCGATCATCGTGTACTTCCACGGCGGCGGCTGGGTTCTCGGCGACATCGACCTGCAATACGACAATGTGGCCCGCTCGCTGGTGAACGCGACGCAGTCGACGGTGGTGCTCGTCAACTACCGGAAAGCACCCGAACACCCCTTTCCCACGGCCATCGAGGACAGCTACGTCGGACTCTCCTGGGTCAACGATCACGCGGGCGAGCTCGCACCGGAGGGGGTTCCGCTGATAGTCGCCGGCGACAGTGCCGGGGGCAATATCGCCGCCGTCATGACGCAGTGGGCCCGTGACAAGGCCGGGCCGCGGATCGACTACCAGGTCCTCGTCTACCCGGTGACCGACTGCGACCTGAACACGGATTCTTACCTTGCCGAAGAAAACCAACTGATGCTCAGCAGAGACACCATGATCTGGTTTTGGGACCACTATCTCGCCGATCCGGAGGCACGCAAGCACCCCGATGCGTCCCCACTGCGCGCCGAGAGTCTCGCAGGGCTGCCGCCGGCGCTGGTGTACGTCGCCGAGTACGACCCCTTGCACGACGAGGGCATCGCCTACGCGAAAGCGTTGGAATCCGCCGGGGTGCCGGTGACGCTCGACGAGGCCGAGGGGCAGATGCATGCATTCTTCCAGATGGTCAACATCCTGCCCGGAGCCGAACAAGGCCTGCGGCTCGTTGCCGAACACTTGAACAGTCACATCGCTTCGCTGGGTGGGGAGAGTCTGATCAATGCCTGACCATGACGTCATCATCATCGGTGCCGGCTTCGCCGGCCTGTATCAACTCTATCGACTGCGCGAGCTCGGCTACGACGCCCGTGTCATCGAAGCCGGCGGAGACGTCGGCGGCACCTGGTACTGGAACCGCTACCCGGGGGCACGCTGCGACGTCCCGTCGATCGAATACTCGTACTCTTTCGACCCGGATCTCGAACAGGAATGGAACTGGAGCGAACGGTACGCCGCGCAGCCGGAGATCCTCTCCTATGTGCAGCACGTGGCGCAGCGCTACGACCTGCGCAAGGACATCACTTTCAACACACGCGTCGACAGGATGGAATGGGACGACGAGGCGGGCCAGTGGACGGTGCTGACCGACGACGGCGCATCGCGCACCGCGCGTCATGTCATCGCGGCGACCGGGTGCCTTTCGGTACCCACTCAACCCGTCTTCGACGGGGCGGATGATTTCCGCGGCGAGCTGTACTCGACTTCTAGCTGGCCGCACGACGGTGTCGAATTGGCCGGCAAGAAGGTCGCGGTGATCGGCACCGGCTCGTCGGGTGTACAGACGATCACCGCGATCGCACCGGTCGTCGGTGAGCTGACCGTGTTCCAGCGCACGCCGGTATTTGCGGTGCCGGCGCACAACGGACCGAACGCCGAGCGTCTGGCCGACGCGAAGACCCGCTATCGCGAGATTCGGGAGAGCAGCCGGATGACCCTCGGCGGACTCCAGTGCGACGATGGCAAGCGCCTGCTGGTGGAGACCGACCCTGCGGAGGTCGAGCGCGAACTCGATCGGCGCTGGGCCAACGGTGGCCTGTGTTTCCAGAACAGCTTCAAAGACATCGTGACCGACGCTCAGGCCAACGAGGTCGCTGCGGACTACATCCGTCGGCAGATCCGGGAGAAGGTCACCGACCCCGATCTGGTCGAGAAGCTGTTACCCCACTACCCGGTCGCGACCAAGCGGCTGTGTGTGGATACCGGTTATTACGAGGTGTACAACCAGGACAATGTGTCGCTGGTCGATATCCGGGAGCGCCCGATCCGCCGTATCACCGAGCGCGGGATCGTCGCTGGCGACACCGAGCATGAGTTCGATGTCATCATCCTGGCAACCGGATTCGATGCAATGACCGGTGCGCTCAACTCGATCGACATCCGCAACGGCGAGAAGTCTCTGCGAGACAAGTGGGCTCACGGCCCGCGCACCTACCTCGGTCTGATGTCGGCGGATTTCCCGAACCTCTTCTTCATCACCGGTCCGCAGAGTCCATCGGTTCTGTCCAACATGCTGACGTCCATCGAGTACCACGTCGACTGGATTGCCCGCGCCATGGAGCACATGCGCAAGCACGGATTGAGGCGTATCCAGGCCGAGGCCGACGTCGAGGACAACTGGGTGAACACCACCAACGACCTCGCGGACCTGACCCTCATGCCGCAGGCCGCGTCGTGGTACATGGGCGCTAACATCCCGGGCAAGCAACGGGTTTTCATGCCTTTCGTCGGTGGCGTCGGCACCTACAAGCAAATCGGCGACGGCGTCGAGGTGGCGCACTACCACGGCTTCGAGATGGTCTGACCCGCCTCGGCCCTGTCACCTCGGATGGCTTCCTGATCGTCCGGGGTGACAGGGCCGAGTCGGGTGTTCCGGTTTGTGTCGCCGTCGTGGACGGCGGCCCGGAAATGCCCTGCCCCTGAGACCTTCCCGCGTTGATTTTCACCAGAAACCAGCAACTAAAGGAGCAGCAAATGGCCGAGGTCATGACCGATGAGCGCGCGATCATCGAGGTGGGAATGCGCTATGCACGCAGTATCGACACCCGGGATCAGGAAGGATTCATGTCGTGCTTCACCGCCGACGCGGCCTTCGGGCTGCCGAAGCTTCGAACCCAGGCTGTTTTGGATCAGACGCTGCAATTCCTGACCGAGTTGTTCTCCGGCACCCAGCACGTCACTACGCAGTTCCACGTCGAGGTGTCGGGCGACGAAGCATCGATGCACTCTTACTACATCGCCACTCACGTATGGCGTCAGCAGCTTTCCGACCCGCTGTTCGTGATGGGCGGCTTCTACGAGGATTCCCTGATTCGCACGCCCGACGGTTGGCGAATCCGCGATCGCCTTCTCAAGAATGTCTGGGTGACTGGCGACCGCGACGCCATCGCCGCAGCCGGAATGGGAGAACTCTTAGAGTGAGGCCTGGGGGCTGCGACGTCCGTGGTCGGATGTGAGTAGCTCGGCTGGATGGAAGTGCCTCGCAGAGAAGCCGACGGCACGCCCTACGCAACTTCGCTAAATCGATCCCGCTTCGGAGGAGGAATTTGTGAGCAACAACTTTGAAGGCAAGACCGCGCTCGTCACTGGCGGAGGGTCAGGACTGGGGGAAGCTATCAGCAAAGACCTCGCGAAGAACGGTGCCAACGTCGTCGTCTTCGACCTCAACATCGATGAAGCCACGCGTGTCGTGAACGACATTACGGCCGCAGGCGGTATCGCAGTTCAGTTCTCGGGCGACGCGGCCGTCGCCGAGGACGGCAAGAAGGCTGTCGAACTTGCGGTCGCGACCTACGGTGCCCTCAACTATGCCGTCAATAATGCTGGAGTCGTCGGTGCCGACGTTCCGGTTGGAGACCTTGACCTTGAGGACTGGGACCGGGTCATTGGCATCAATCTGAGCGGAGTCCTCTACGGAATGCGCTACCAGATCCCGGCTATTCTTGCTTCGGGCGCCGCGGAAGGCGCCATTGTGAACATAGCCTCGGTCCATGGCGCCGTCGCCGCCCCTGGCTACGCGGCATATACTGCGGCCAAGCATGGTGTGGTGGGTCTGACCAGGAATGCTGCGGCTGAATACGGAGCTCAGGGGCTGCGCGTCAATGCGATCGGGCCCGGTTACATCAACACACCGATGATGGTCCCCGCGCCGGAGGAAGTTGTCACTGCGATCAAAGCGAAGCATCCGCTCGGCCGCCTGGGACAGCCGGAGGAGATCGCTAACGTGACCACGTTCCTCCTCTCCGACAAAGCCAGTTTCATGACCGGCTCGTATGTGCGCGTTGACGGCGGCTACACCGCAGTCTGAGCGTCAGTGCAGATACGTCCCTGGAGTGGTGGGGTTTGATTCGGCGAGGCGGCGTGAAGCAGGTGCCCATCGGCAAGATCTTCGGTGTGTACGGCCAACCACGCAGTGAAAGAGAATCACCGGCAGCCTCGCCGCTCTTCCCTGTCCGAACTTGTTCGAGGCGTTCCGCGCCGGTGAGAGGGTGGCTTCGCCGTGGAGGCCGGGCGGCAACCGCAAGGGCTTGGTCGAGAAAGCCAACCACTTTGCCGCGCAACGCTGGTGGCGAACTTCGTCCGACGAATTGACCGTCGAGCAAGCACAAGTCTCCTTCGACGAGTTCTGCATGCTGCGCACAGACACCCGACTCGTCGCGCAGCCCAGAGCTCGAAGTCGGCTCCGCACCCGACTATGAGCGTTGACGTCGGCAGGTCGGTGACCTCGGTGACCCAGGCGCCGCGGTTGGCGGCCCTGGGCAACCGAAGCCTGGTCGCCAGTCGCCGAAGACACCAGCGCCCGCAACCTCCGTCGAATCCGCCTCGGATTCGATTCAGTCGCGACGAAATCCCGGGACCGTTTCCGCCCAGCGGCGTTGCGCACGCAGGAAGCTCGGGAGATCACTGAAACCGAGTCGGTATGCCGTCTCGGTTGCGGTCAGTTGGTCGACCTCCAGCAGTTCTCTTGCGACCGAGGCGCGTACGTCGTCGACGATTCGCCGATAACTGGTTCCCTCCGCAGTCAATCTCCGACGGAGGGTGCGCTCGGTCATGTGAAGCGCGCGTGCTGCGCCGGCGATACCGTCCTCGTGCCCACCGAGCCGCAGCAGCCTGGCGCGTACAGTCGCCGCGACACCGCGCCGATTCAACCGCTCGTTGAGAATCCGTTCGCAGTATGCGATGCACTCCCGCGCGGTTTCCGGACACGCTTGCGGCAGCGCCTGCGTCAGGTACTCCTGCTCGAACACGATCGCGGTCTCGGGGGCGCCGAACTCGACCGGGGCTCCGAAGAGGGGATCGCCGGCCGCGCCGGTGAATTCTGACCGGACTGAGAGTAGCGGCACGGCAGTGGAGTCCCCCGCGAACAACTCGCCGTGCGTGGTGATCGTGGCGGCCAGGTCGCGTTCGATCAAGAATCGGCGCACATCCTCCGGTACGCCGTGTCCACTGAACCGGGTCACGTACCGACCGTCCGGCGTGATCTCCGCGGTCACCGTCGAGTATGCGAATGTCAACCCCATCAGTCGCAGCGCGGTCCGCGTCATGTCGACCGTACGAGGGCTGCTCAACAGAGCAAAACCGAACTGTCCGTACGTCGTGAGATGGAACTTTCGACCCACTTCCAGTCCGAGTCCGGGACGGTTCTTCATCAAGGCGAGAAAGTTCCGCGTGGCCGTGATCTCCTGCCTGGCATCGACGAGGGTCGCGGAGCTGTCAAGATCTTCTGGGGAGAGGCCCGTCGATACCAACACCGCTTCGCGGGAGTAGCCGCGCTCGACAGCGTGGTCGGCCATGATGCGAACACCCCGGGCTGTTCTCGGGTGGTCCCAGTGGCTCCTCGACACAGCGAACGCACCCGGGCGTCTCTTCTCCGACACCGGTTCGTCCGGTGGGTTCAGCGGGCTGGTCGAACTCGGGAAGGTACTCGTCATCCTCACCTCAACACTTGAACTTCGGCAGCCAGGCGAGCATCGAAGAGGGAAGGGTGAACCACCCGACTCGTCGATGATGAGTGGCGCCTTCTCGGGGGTGCCGATGCGCCAGGTGCGAACAAAGCGCTTTGCCCCGGAGCCAGTTTAGAACCGGAGTACCGCACGGGCAAGGCGTCTTATCGGCCCACGCGCTCGTCGAGTCGCGGCGCCTCGGTCACACCGGCTCGGGCAAGGTCGGCTGTGATCCATTCACGCAGATCCACTTTCCTGATCTTGGTTCCGGACATCGGCCATTCTGTGACGATACGCAGATACCGCGGGATCTTGAACGAGCTGATCGCGCCACGGCAGAAGTCGATGAGCTCGTCGAGGGTCAGCGAGGCGCCGGGGGCGAGCTGGACGTACGCGGCGGGGACCTCCTGGTAGCGCGCGTCCGGCGCGGCGACCACCTGGACGTGCGCGACTGCCGGGTGCTGGGCGAGGTAGTCCTCGATCTCGACTGCCGCGACGTTCTCGCCGCCGACCTTGAGCATGTCCTTGATCCGGCCGCCGAAGACGACGTTGCCGTCCGCGGTCATCATGGCGCGGTCCCCGGAATGGAACCAGCCGTCGGCGTCGATGGCGGCGGCAGTGCCGGCGGGGTCCTTGTAGTAGCCCTCGAACGTCGAGTAGCCGCGAATGCACAGCTCACCCATCTCGTCCACGCCGGCGTCCTGACCGGTCTCCGGATCGACGATCTTGACCTCCATTCCGTCGACCGGCCGACCCAATGTCCGCAGCCGGATCTCCGGTGGGTCGTCGGGCAGGGGCATGACGAGGTGGGGGCCGCACTCGGTGGAGCCGTAGCACGTCACCTGGCGAGCCTGCGGCATTGCCTGCTCGAACTGCGTGATGCGCTCCGGCGTGGCGATGTTCTGGACGAGGCGGACCGCGCTCAGATCGGTGACGGGAAAGTCGGGGTGGTCGAGGACCGCGTGCCAGATGGTCTCGAAGATCGGATTGAGCACCGTGCAGCGTTCCTCCGCGATCATGCGCAGGGCGGCACCGGGCTCGAAGTGACCGGCATGACAGAAGGTCGCTCCGACGGAGAAGCAGCTGAGCATCGGCAGGATGCCGCCGCAGTGGAACAGCGGGAGCGGGTTCCAGAAGGAGTCGGAGGGGGTGAGCAGGAACCGGGTGCGGGCGACGTTCTCGGCGTGCCGGGCCAGCGCCTCGTGGGTCAGCAGGCAGCCTTTGGGATAGGCGGTCGTGCCCGAGGTGTACATCAACAGAGCGATGTCGCGGACCCGGACCCGCTGTCGCAGGGTCTCGATGCGAGACCGGTCGACGGTCGCGGCGCCGGCCTCGAAGGTGGCGCGGTCGAGCATCCCCGGTGCCGTGCCCGACAGATTCACCACCGCTCGAAGCCGCGGGGCGGCCTCGAGGTGCAACATTCCGGGCTCGCCGACCGCGAGGTCGGGCAGCACCGTGCTGATCAGCTCGGCATAGTCCGTGCCATCGGGGTCCGATGCGACGAGGAGCACGTCGATGTCGGCATGTTCGATCACATAGGAGAGCTCGTGCGCCTTGAATCGGCTGTTGATCGGCACGCACACGGCGCCGAGCTTGGCGGTGGCGAGTAGCGCGGTGACGTAGTCGGAGGTGTTCGGCATCAGGATCCCGACCGTGCCCTGGCCGTCGACGCCGAGGGCGAGCAGGCATGCGGCAACGTGGTCGATGCGCGAAGCGAGCTCCGGATACGTGAAGCGAGCGTCGGGCATGATCAGGGCGGTGGCGTCGGAGCGCCGTGCCTGCTCGTCTACCAAATCGCCGAGCGTCGTTACTCGGATGACCATGTCGGGTTCCTCATCGATCGTCGGTTGGAGTTTTCGTCGGGGCGGACGACAGAGCCGGTGGTATCCGAGCCGCATCGGCTGCTCGGATACCACCGGTGAATGTCAGGCGGACACGGATGTCCGTCCGCCGACCTTCTGCAGGTACGACAGCAACTCGGCGTTGTAGGTGGCGGGTTCCTCCATGTGCGGGGCGTGTCCGCATCCCGACATCGTGAACAGTCGGGCATCCTTGAACAGCCCGATCGACGCCTCGACGCCGTCGAAGGGTATGAATGCGTCCTGGTCCCCAGCAATCACGAGTACGGGGTGGTCGAGCTGGCGGGCCAGATCGCGTTGGTCGATGTCGATCAGCTCTCGCAGGCTCTGGTCGGCGCGGGGCCCGTTCTGGGTGAACTGGCTCCACGCCCACTGGGAGAGATCTGCCGACACAGGCTTGGCGAAGCAGGCGTCGGCAATCGCCTTCATCGCGGCTGCACGATCCTGCGCCATCAGGGCGAGAGAGTCTTCGCTGCCCTGACGGTCGTTGCCATAGGGCCAATCCTGGGTCGGGGTGAAGCGCGGCGTCGCCGCACCGGTCAGTACGACACCGCCGACGTTGTCACCCAGACGGGACGCGGCCTCCATGACCACTGCGCCGCCGAGCGACCAGCCATTGAGGATGGGTTTGACGAGACCGCACTTCTCGACCAGCGTCACCACATCGGACGCGATGGCGCCGATCGAAGCGTCGGTGAAGTCCTTGTCGGACTCCCCGCACCCGCGGTGATCGAGGGTCAGGACCTCGTGTCCTGCCCCCAGCAGGGCACTGACAACGGTGTTCCACAGGCGGGTTGTCCCACCCCAACAGTGCACCAACACCACAGGGGTGTTGTCTCCGCGGAAGTGCTCATAGTAGACGCGCTTACCCTGCTCGACGTCGAGGAACGCCATGACTTTCTCCATTCATCGTTTTTCGGTCGTGCTGAAGATCGAGGTGACGCGAGGTGCCCGGGACGTGAAGGCCCGGGTGCCGACCGGTCCGATAACGGACCGGTCGGGTGCGTTCGGCTCAGCCGACCGTTGCGGCTGACCGGGCGTCGACGAGATCGAAACCCCGGCGCTCCGCCTCCTCGAGCAGGTCGACGTAGGCAGGCACTCCACCGAACCAGTAGAGGATCTTGTGGGCCTTGCCCGGGATGTTGGCGCCGAGATACCAGCTGTTCGCCTCTTCGCCCTTGCCGAGGACCGTCGAGTCGAAGGCTTCCTGCGTGACGCGGAACCAGTCGTTCACCGTCTGGCGGGACACCTCCGCGAGCTTGCCCTCCTGCTCGCAGTGCGTGATGACCTTCCCGATCCACTCGGCCTGGTGCTCGATGACCGGCGGGTTATTGGAAAAGGGCCCCTGTGGGCCGAGGATGGTGAAGAAGTTGGGGAAACCATCGACCATCATCCCCATGAAGCTCTCCGCGCCGTCGGCCCAGCGGCCCTTGATCGTCTGCCCGTCGCGGCCTTGGACGTTCATGTGGGTCAGCGCTCCACTGACCGCGTCGAATCCGGTGGCGACGATGATCACGTCGAATTCGAGTTCGCCGTCCGCCGTCTTCAGGCCCTTCTCGGTGAACCGCTCGACGGGGTTCGCCTTGACGTCGACCAGGGTGACGTTGTCACGGTTGAACGTCTCGTAGTAGAAGTGCCCGAAGGGCACCCGCTTGCCACCGATCGGATGGTCGGTCGGGCAGAGCATCTCAGCCGTCTTCGGGTCCTTGACGATCGCACGGATCTTCTTTCGCACGAACTCCGATGCCAGATCGTTGCACTCCTGATTGCCCATGATGTCGTCGAAGGTCTCGAACAGATAGCGGAACCCGCCCGCCTCCCACCCGGCGTCTAGCACCTGCTCGCGAGTCGCGGGCTCGATGTCGCCCAGCTCCCGGTTGACCGGGTCGAACGCCATCGCGAACGGCTGCGCCCTGACCATCTCCCAGACATGGTCGTAGTCACGCTTGATCGCGTTCCGGTGCGCGTCGGTGAGGGTGTAATTGCGGGCAGGCATGACGTAGTTCGGCGTCCGCTGGAAGACGGTGAGACTCTCGGCTTCCTGGGCCACGATCGGAATGATCTGGATGCCGGTGGCTCCGGTGCCGATGACCGCGACTCGCTTGCCGCTGAAGTCCACCGGCTCGTTCGGCCAAAGTGAGGAGTGGTAGGCCTGCCCCTGGAAGTTCTCGACCCCCTCGAAAGGAAAGTGGGGGACGCCCAGCTGTCCCGAAGCCGCCACGACATAGCGGGAGGTGTACGTCTTGCCCGTATCCGTCGTCAGAGTCCACAGCTGCGAGTCCTCGTCGAAGACCGCGGACTCCACAGTCACACCGAACTCGATGTCCTTACGCATGTCGTGGCGGTCCGCGACGTGACCGAGGTAGGCCTGGACCTCGGCCTGGGTGGGAAAGCGCTCCTTCCAGTCCCACTCCTGCGCGAGATCCTTGTCGAACGAGTAGCAGTACACCCAAGCTTCGCTATCGGTACGGATCCCCGGGTAGCGGTTCCAGTACCAGGTACCGCCGACGTCGGTGCCCTTCTCGAGGATCTTGGTGGAGATTCCCCGCGACCGAAGCTCGTGCATAGAGCGAAGACCACTGAATCCCGCGCCGATGATGATGGCCTCGACGTCCACTCCGGCCCCGGCCTTCGGCTCTGCCGCGGACATCTCTGCGTTTGTCACTTCGAACTCCTCCTGATTTCCACTGCATGTGCTGCGTTAAACGGCACGCCCCACAGAACCGGGCCTCGTCGTCCGATCCCGGCTACTGCCACTGCCGTCCTGTCCCTGCCGGTGTGGTAGGTCGGTCGTCCCGCAAGAACTGCGTATGTGGTGGCGGCTATGACTGGAATCGTGCTTCAACGGTGGTCGCTGAGACTGTCCGACTACGCGACAGCCCGCGACACTCGCCGCGTGCGGTGTAGCGATATGGGACACTTATGTTGCAGTGCGGTGAGGTTGACTTGCGTCACACCGCCGAGTCGCAGCGGTTCAAGTCACACATCATAATGCGGAGTTATCAATTGATACTTGAACGTCGGGAGCAGGTCGTCCGCAGCGCACGCGAGGACTTTCTATTCGGTGATCAGTCGGTTGTCGACATTCGCCCCGAGATCGTGGCGTCGTGGCGTCGATCGCGCTTGTCCGGGGTAACTCCGAATGGAATAGAGGTGCCGTTCTCGCCGCACCTCGACGGGGCTAGTCAAATGCTCATCGCAGCGGCCGCGCCTGTCATCGACCGGCTCGCAGACCAGCTCCCGAGTGGGACTGCCGTCATTCTCGCCGATTCCGAGGCGCGCATACTCGACCGGCGGGCCGCCGACCCTGCGTATTCGCGCTACCTCGACGAGGTGTTCTGTGTGCCAGGCTCCATCTACAGCGAGGAACACATCGGCACCAACAGCATCGGTAGCGTCATCGAGACTTCAGCCCCCGTCGCCATCGCCGGGGCGGAGCATTACCGGGACAACTTCCAGAACTTCACCTGTGTGGGGGCGCCCTTGCGTCATCCGCTGACGCGGAAGCTCGTGGGAGTGCTCAATGTCTCGTGCTCCTACCAGGACTCCAACGGCATGATGATCCCACTCGTGCTCACGGCAGCGCACGACATTGAGGCGCGCATGTACGAAGGGGCGTCGCTGCAGGAGCGCATGCTCCTCGAGGAGTTCCTCAGAGCTTCACGCCGTACGTCGGGCGCAGTTGTCAGCCTCAACCAGGACTTTCTGATCACCAACACTGCGGCGGCTACGCTCCTCGATTCCAGGGACCACGTCCTTCTATGGGAATGGGCCACAGCGTCGAAGGCTCAGCGCGGCGAGTTCACAGGTGAAGTGCAGCTACATGGCGGAGACGTCGTCCAGGCGAAGGGCAGGACGGTTGGTGAGGGACGTGGGGGTGCCGCTGGAGTGCTCGTCGAGCTTCGGCGACGCAACTCGGGATCACCACACCGTAAGCCGGCCGCTCCGGTGTCCGACCCCGACCTGCCCGGGCACAGTGCGACATGGCGTCGAGCGCTCAGCGACGTCACCGCCGCAGCGCGCTCCGCACGCGACGTCCTACTCACCGGTGAAGCGGGGACAGGGAAGAGCCGACTGGCGACCCGCGTCGGGGGTGATGACGCGGTCGTCTTCGAGGCTGCGCTTGCCGCGGTCGATCAGGACTGGGCGATGCAGGTCCGCCGCGCGTTCGAAGGGTCGAAACCGGTTGTCATCCGGCACCTCGAAGTTCTGCCTCCAAGCCATGTTGCCCTTCTCTCGGCCCTCTTGAGAAGTCCGCGCGCCGCGCGTGTGGTGGCCACCGCCAACACCGCCGATCTCGGTAATCACGCTGCTCGCCTGATGGACCATTTCGGGGCACGGGTCGACGTTCCTCCGTTGCGACAGCGTCCCGAGGACATCCCCGACATCGCCACTGCGCTGCTTCGCACACCGGACAGCGGCCCACCGCCACGCATTCAGCCCGCCGCCCTGCAGGCGCTCCGCAGCCTGGCCTGGCCTGGCAACATCCGCGAACTCGGCGCTGTGCTCGAATCGGCTCGGCTACGTTCTCTCGGCGGAGACATCGGGCTCACCGACCTTCCGCCCGAATATCGTCGAGCCGTGGGAGCGCCACTTCCGACGCTGCAGCGCTCGGAGCGAGAGACGATCCTGGCGGCGCTCGCCGACTCGCGCGGAAACAAACTCGCGGCCGCCGAGCGGCTGGGTGTCGCGCGCTCGACGCTCTATCGCAAGATGCGGGCTCTGGGCATCAACGGCGATTGTGACTGAAAAATGTTGTGACGAGGGAGCTGCCGCGCGTCTTCGGGAATGAACAACTGTCTTCTGTGAGCGGGAAAGGACGAGACATTTGGCGCGGGTGCATTATGAACGTCTCTTCCAAGGCCGAGATCGACGGTGGCGTCCGGCCGGGCACCACCACCGACAGGCGAGACGCATCGCCGAACTCGAACGTGAAACCGAGAACCGCGTCGTGCCAACGAGATCCTGACAACGGCATCGGCGTTTTCGCGGCAGCGGAGCGGGGTCGCAAACTCAAGTGATCGCCCGTCTACATCGACGCCCATAAACCGATTACGAGGTCAGGCCGATCTGCCGGGTCCTGAGCCGGGCCGGTGTGCGGATCGCCCCGTGGACGCACTACGCCGCCAAGACCAGCGCCATGCCGGTGGCTCAGGCGGCGAAGGTCTCCCGCAGGGGGATGGGTAGCAGGGCGGGCATCGGCTTCCGTGGCGTAGGCTGGCTCAGATCGGAGAAGTTCTCCGCTTGATGATATGGAGACTGCCTCCGATTGTTAACGTCGTTCGGTCACCGAAGGGGATGGATTGTGGCCAAGGGTGCGGTGCGTGCGGATGCTGCGCGCAACAAGGAGAAGATCCTGGCCGTGGCCAGGCAGTGCTTCGCCGAGCAGGGGCTGGAAGTCTCGCTCGACAGCGTGGCCAAGCGGGCCGGCGTCGGCGCCGGGACGCTCTACCGGCACTTCCCGGGGCGTGAGGCGCTGGTAGCCGAGCTGCTGGACGCCGAGATGGGTGCGCTCGAGCAGAACTTCGTCTCCCTACGGGACTCGGATCTCCGCGTCGAGGAGAAGCTGGAGCGCTGGTCGCATGAGCTACGGCGCTGGATGACGAGCTATGCCGGGCTCCCGGAGCCCCTGCGCGAGGCTCTAGACGGCGGGTCGGGCGCGCTGACCGTCGGCTGCGACGTGGTGATCGGCTGGACCGAGGAGATCGTCCAAGAGGCGAAGGCGGCGGGTGTCGTGAAGGACTTCGTCACGGGGCGCGAGTTCTACCGTGCCACGCTCGGGCTCGCCTGGGTGGCCACGGCGGCCGGTGTTCGTGGCGGCGCCGAGGCGGACGGCCTCCATCGCATGGCGCGGGAAGGGTGGGCGTCGCCGGGTCGGGGGACGGCTCCTGTTTGATAAGTGGATAGCATCTCCGTATCCTCTAAACGGATGGCCTCTCCGCTTGTGGTCATTCCACTCGCGATAGAAGGAGGGCGATCATGGGTGGCGACGCGATGTTGCTGGGAGTGGCCCTGGGGGACAGCTACGGCGCGCACCCCGGCGCGTGGCGGATGCCGCATACCAACCCCAATGCCTACACCGATGTAGAGGTCCAGGTGCGAGCGGCGCAGACCGCCGAGCGCGGCGGGCTCGATTACGCCTTCTACCCCGACCGGGTCTTCCTGCAGGGGGACCTTCTCGTACGGCCCCCGATTTTCTCGATGGAGCCGCTGATGGTGCTCGCGGCCGTCGCCCACGCCACCCGACGGATCGGCCTGGTCGCCTCCTCCTCCACCGCCTTCAACGAGCCGTACACGCTGGCGCGTCAGCTCCGGGCCCTCGACCTGATGAGCCATGGGCGTGCCGGGTGGAATGCGATTCCCAGCTACGAACCGGAGGCCTTCGCGAACTACGGACGCCAGGTGCCGCAACGCGACGAGAAGTACGAACGCCTCCACGAGGTCGTCCAGATCACTCAGGCCCTGTGGGGAAGCTGGGAACGCGAGGCCGGCCAGCCCGACCAGACTGCCGGGCGATTCGCCGATCCCAGCCACATCCGTCCGGTCAACCTGCAGGGACGTCGGGTCGGTGCCCGCGGACCGCTCCAGATCCCGCCGTCCGAGCAGGGCCAGCCGGTGATCTTCATGCCGTCGGCCAGCGGACTGGGGCTGCAGGCTGCAGGCATGTACGCCAACGGCATCATCGCGATGCCGTCGACCATCGAGGAGAGCCGGGCCCAACGCGACATGATCCGTTCCCTCGCCGAAGCCGCGGGGCGAACCGCGGACGAGGTGAAGTTCTTGGCCTTCGTCACCTTCGGTCTTGGCGCCACCGAGCAGGAGGCCGTGGAACGGCGCATGGTCCTGGAGCAGGCGGCCGGCCTCGAGGGGCGCCTGGCGCACCTGTCCGCGGTGCTCGGCCTCCGCCTGGACCCGGCCGATGCCGACAAGCCGCTCACCAGTTCCCAGGTCAGGGGTCTGCGTCCGAGCCCCGGCGTGCCACAGGCGGCCCGGGCCGTCGAGCTCGCCAGCCAGGGCCTGTCACCCCGCGAGATCCTCGCCCACGGCGTCCTCGACGCCCTCTCCGGCCTGGTCGGCACCCCCGAACAAGCCGCCGACCGGATGCAGGAGTGGATTCAGGCAGGCGTCTGCGACGGCTTCACCCTCGTCGTCGATGACCTGCACGACGGGCTCGACGCCTTCGTCGACCAGGTCGTCCCGATCCTGCGACGACGTGGCCTGCGGCCGGACAACTACCTGGGCGCCACCCTGCGCGATCACCTCAGCCTGCCCGAGCAACTCGGCCTCGACCCTCGCCTGGCCAGCGACAACTGACAACCAGCCGCCAAAAGGCCCACTCGTACCAGTGAACGTCCCGCCGTCCATCCTGGATCTGGTGCAGGCCGAGGATCGCGCCATCGAGGGCCCACCGCATCCTGGTCGACACCGGGCCTTAATCGGCTCCTACCCGTGGGCCGGGCCACGGGCGAAGCGATCCGACGCTAAGAACATGACCGCTCGGGGTCGATGATCCACGTCGACGCGAAAAAGTTCGGCAACATCCCCGAGGGCGGCTGGCGCTACGTCGGCCGCCGCCAGGCCGAGAAGAACCGCGCCAAGACGCCGGAGAAGCCGCGCAACAAGTACCGGGACCCGCTCCTGAGGCAGGCCTACGTCCATACCGTCATCGACGACCACTCTCGGGTCGCCTACGCCGTGATCCCGCGTGGACGACCTCATCGCGGCCCTGGGAATCGAGTCGGGCATATCCAAGTCCGAGGTGTCGGGGTCTGCGCCGGTCTCCACGAGGTCGTCGACGCATTTCGCACCTGCCCGCTCGATCACCTCGTTTCCTTACGTCTACCTCGACGCGACCTACCCGCATGTACGCAGGCGCCCCCTCGCAGATGACCTCGATGGCGGTCGTGGGCGCCACCGGGATCACCGCCACCGGTGCGCGTGAGGTCCTCGGCGTCGATGTGGGAGACAGTGAGGACGAGGTGTTCTGGCGTAGCTTCCTCGCTTCGCTGAAAAGCATCGCTTATCCGGCGTCCGACTGGTGGTCAGCGACCAGCATGCTGGCCGAATCGCGGTGCTGCGCAGCTCGTTCCACGGGGCCGGGCACCAGCGGTGTCGGGTGCATTCCTTCACCACGCGGCTGCGCTGATCTGCTTCAAGAAACTCCCACGTGAGACACGTTCTCAGCCACTGCGGGCGCAGTACATAGAACGTGATGTGGCACAGTTGCCGTTTCTCGTCTTCGACGGGGCATGCCGGAGCGATATCAGGGTATGCCTCGTCGATTACGGGCACGCGTGCGTCCTACTTTCGGCGATACTGAGGGATACATCATCGGGAGGTGAGCTGTGGTGCCTTCGGTTGCGTTCGGAGCGGACGAGTCGGTGTAGGTGATGTCCGAGATCGATCCGTTCGCGACACAACGCGGGACGGTCGGTTCGGTCGTGGCGGAATTGGCGGCGGCCGGGTTCGACGATGCCCGGGAGATCGGCCGGGGTGGTTTCGGTGTCGTCTACCGCTGTACGCAGACGGCGCTGGAGCGGACCGTGGCGGTGAAGGTCCTCACCGCCGATCTCGACGAGCCGAACCGGGCGCGGTTTCTGCGGGAACAGCGCGCGGCCGGCCGACTGACCGGGCACCCGCACATCGTCAACGTCCTGCACGTGGACATAACCGACACCGGCCGACCGTTCCTGGTGATGCCCTATCACGCTCAGGGATCCCTGGAGGCACGGATCCGCCGGCACGGGCCGCTGCCGCTCGAGGAAGCACTGCGGCTGGGGGTGAAGATCGCCGGGGCCCTGGCCACCGCGCATCACCTCGGAATCCTGCATCGGGACGTCAAGCCCGGCAACATTTTGCTCACCGACTACGGTGAGCCCGCACTGACCGATTTCGGCATCGCCCACGTCACCGGAGGGTTCGTCACCACCACCGGGGTGGTGACCGGATCGCCGGCGTATACCGCGCCCGAGGTCATCGCCGGCGAGGCGCCGAGCCCGGCGGCCGATGTCTACGGCCTCGGGGCGACGTTGTTCACCGCGCTCACCGGTCATGCCGCGTTCGAGCGCCGCAGCGGCGAGCAGGTGATGGCCCAGTTCCTGCGGATCACCGCCGAACCGGTGCCCGACCCCCGCGAGCACGGCGTGCCCGAGGACGTGAGCGCGCTCATCGAACGGGCGATGTCCGGTGACCCGGCACACCGCCCGTCCGCCGCGCAGCTGGGGCAGCACCTGCGTGAGGCTCAGCGCCGTCAGGGCTTCCCGGTCTCGGAGATGGCCCTGCAGACCACAGCCGAACCAGACGGGCCGCCGTCGGCGAGCCGGGAGGCTGCCGCGAGGGAACCCACGTCGGCCCGGTACGCATCGCCGGCACCGGTGGGGGCCTCGGGTCGCACGGGCGCTCTTCCCCTGGAGCTGACCAGTTTCGTCGACCGCCGCGCAGAACTGGCCGAGACGAAGAAGCGACTGTCGACCTCCCGGTTGGTGACGTTGACCGGGATCGGCGGGGTGGGCAAGACCCGGCTGGCGGTGCGGGTCGCCGCCACCACGCGAGACGAGTTCCCGGCCGGGGCATGGCTCGTCGAGCTGGGTGAACTACGCGACGAGACCCTGGTCGCCCGGGTGGTGGCCGGCACCCTCGGGTTGCGGGACGCGTCGGCAAGGCCACCTCTGGAGGTGCTCGTCGATTTCCTCGCCCCGCGCCGCGCGCTGCTGGTGCTCGACAATTGCGAACAGGTGATCGCGGCGGTGGCCACGCTCGCCGAATCGGTGTTGCGGGTCTGCCCGGCGGTGCGGATCCTGGCGACCAGCCGCGAGCCGCTCGGAATCGGCGGGGAGGCAGTACTGCCGATCCCGCCGCTGCCGGTCCCCGATCCCGACCGACTGGGGGCGGGGTGGCCGGGTAACGACGCGGTGGCGTTGTTCGTCGAGCGGGGCGCGGCGGTGGTGCCGGGCTTCGCCCTCACCGCGGACAACAGGGCCACCGTGGCCCGGATCTGCCGGCGGTTGGACGGGTTGCCATTGCCGGTCGAGTTGGCAGCGGCGCGGCTGCGGGCGATGTCCCCCGAGCAGATCCTGGCGCGGCTGAACGACCGGTTCGCGCTGCTGACCCGCGGCAGCCGGGGCGCGCCGTCACGGCAGCAGACGCTGCGCACGTGCATCGACTGGAGCAACGAGCTGTGCACCCCGCTTGAGCAACGGGTGTGGAGCCAGCTGACGGTGTTCGCCGGCAGCTTCGACCTCGACGCCGCCGCACACGTCTGCGACCTGCCCGCGGACGAGCTGCTCGACACAATCTCGTCGCTGATGGACAAGTCGATCCTGATCCGCGAGGCTTCCAATACGGCGGTGCGGTTGCGGATGCTCGAGACGGTGCGGGACTACGGACGGGAAAAGGCGCAACAGAGCGTCGAGTATCTCGAGTTGTGCCGCCGATATCGTCACTGGTATGAGCGGCTTGCGGTCGCGGCGGAGGCCGACTGGATCAGTGTCCGGCAGCTCGAGTTGATTGCCACGCTCAAGCGGGAGCTGCCGAACCTGCGTGAGGCCCTGGGGTTCTGTGCGGCGGACGATCCCGAGGTCGGGCTGCGGATGGCTTCTGCCCTCTTCCCATTCTGGATCTCCCAGGGGCTGCTTGGTGAGGGACGGCGCTGGCTCGACCAGTTACTGGCCGTCCGACCCGGATACCCCACAGTCGATCGGGCCAAGGCGATCTACGCCGACAGTCTAATGGCCGGACTGCAAGGCAACCTGGCCGCCTCGACTGCGCTGGTCGAGCAAGCTCGCACCCTCGCAGATCGGACCACCGAACCGATGGCGCACGCACGCCGCGACCTCGCCGAGGGATACCTCGCGCTGTTCCAGGGGAACCTTCTCCAGGCACGTGCGCATCTCCAGCGTGCCCTCCAGGTGTACGGCGGAGAGCCGAATCTTCTGTTCGAGGTCGCTACACTCCAGGTCCTGGGGATCACCCACCACTTGCTCGATGATACCGAGCGGGCCGTCGACTGCTACGAGCGGGTACTCTCCATCACCGAAGCGCACGGCGAAACGGTGTACCGGTCGTACACGTTGTGGTCGTTGGCCCTCGCAGTCTGGCGGCGCGGTGATCTCGAGCGCGCGAAGCGATTTCTCGGGCGAGCACTAGAGGCAAGTCGGAGGGTGAACGACCGGTTGAATGCCGGCATGTGCGTCCAAGCGCTGGCCTGGATCGCTGCGGACGAGCGCGACGCGCAGCGCGCGGTGGTGTTGATGGGGGCTGCAGAACAGCTCAGCCGTTCGGTCGGGAGCCCGACAGTGTTCTTACCTGATCTGGCCGTCTATCAGGACGAGTGGGAGCGCACGACTCGAAGCCTTATGAGTGACGATGCTTTCGCCGCAGCTCACCGCGACGGCACCGCGCTCAGTTTCGATGCAGTCGTCGCCTACGCACTGGGTCAACAGGTCCTACCCTCACCGCGCTCCCATGCCGGCGAGGCCGGGGAACCGACCAGGCGTGAGCGGGAGGTCGCCGAATTGGTCGCCATGGGAATGTCGAACAAGGAGGTCGGTGCCCATCTGGGAATCACGCCACGGACCGCGGCGGGGCATCTCCGCCACCTCATGTCCAAGCTAGGATTCACTTCTCGTGCCCAGATAGCAGCGTGGATTTCGAGTGAACAGGGTGGAGAGGCTGCACCTTTGGAGTGGACACCTTGACAATGGGCCATCAAGGTCCAGGAAGGGAAAGTTGAGGATAGGACGTCAGTCGCTGGATCTGGAGGAGTTCGCAGGCCGCTCAATTCTGGCGACCAACGCTATGAACACCGAAGAGTCGACACTGCGGCTTCTTCGCGGATCAGAGCTCGACATCGTGCAGGTCGACAGAATGCTCGTCGACATCGAGTCGCGACGCGTGCTGATCGAAAACTTCACCCCGAGCAAGCAATTCGGTGAGCAACTACGTAATGCCATGATCTCGGCCTCGCAGCCCTTACGCAGAGGGCATCGACAGCGCCCGCGCACGCATCACCCTGGTCGAGCAGCACGCCGATCGCCTCGCGGCGATCATCACCGCCGAGCACGGCAAGGTGCTCTCCGACGCCCGCGGGGAGGTCACCCGCGGGCTTGAGGTCGTCGAGTTCTCCTGTGGCATTCCGCAGATGCTCAAGGGCGAGTTCTCCGAGAACGTCGGCCGCGCCGTCGACGGGGTCACCTTCCGCCAGCCGCTCGGTGTCGTCGCCGGCATCTCCCCGTTCAACTTCCCGGCCATGGTGCCGATGTGGATGTTCCCCGTCACCCTCGCCTGCGGCAACACCTTCGTGATGAAGCCGTCCGAGAAGGTCCCCACCCTCTCCGTCGAACTCGCCAAGCTGCTGACCGAGGCCGGCCTGCCGGACGGGGTGTTCAACGTCGTGCACGGCGACAAGGTCGCCGTCGACGCGCTGCTCGCGCACGAGCAGGTCGACGCGTTGCTCGCGCACGAGCAGGTCGAAGCTGTCAGCTTCGTCGGCTCCACCCCGATCGCCGAGTACATCCACACCACCGCCGCCGCCCACGGCAAGCGGGTCCAGGCGCTCGGTGGCGCGAAGAACCACATGGTGATCATGCCCGACGCCGACCTCGACCAGGCCGTCTCCGCCCTGATGGGCGCCGCGTACGGCTCCGCCGGTGAGCGCTGCATGGCCATCTCCGTCGCCGTCCCGGTCGGCGAGGACACCGCGAACGCGCTGCGCGAACGCCTTGTCGCCGCCCTGGGCGAGCTCAAGGTCGGCCCGGGCACCGAGCCCGGGGTCGAGATGGGTCCGCTGGTCACCGGTGTGCACCGCGACAAGGTCGCCTCGTACATCGATCTCGGTCTCGAGGAAGGCGCCGAACAAGACTCGCGCGGCGGCATCCGCCGCGGCCAACTGGACATGGAGCGAATGTTCCGGGTCCATCAGGATGCCGGGCACCTGGACGTGGTCGATGGCCGCGCATCTTCCGGAGGGGATTGCCCGCGGGCGACGGTGACGTCGACCAGCTGACCGTCGGTGGTGAGGGTGCCGGTGACCCGCACACTGGTCCGTGCGGCTTCGGTGGTCAGGGTGGCGGCCTGTTCGGCCGTCTCGCCGAGCATCGGGATGGTGCGGTCGCGCAGGTACCGGGTCTCGGCTCGCAGGAACGCCTGCTCGTCGGTGACCGACCCCAGGCCGACGACGTCGGCGACACCGGCGATGTGAACCTCGACCGCCCACCCGCGGCCGCCGGGGAGCGGGGTGACCGCGAAGGCGTCGTCTCGGTCCCGCGCAGACGCGGAGTCGAGAATCAGCAGCGTCGCCATGTCGGTGGCAGTCGGTGATGCCATGTCGATACCCCCTTGGTTCACTACAGGTCGTCGACGATAACCCGCTGCTGTCCACTGCGGGTCGCCGGCACACGCCGGGCCAACCCCCAGGCGTGGGTGGCATCCTCGTGTGAGGTCCCAATGGAATGGTGTGCGGTCAGCGCTGCGGGGTGTCACTACTCGGCCGACGATGGTGACGGTCTTGGCGGTGGCGACGACGGAGTCAGAGAACGGTGTCGGGATCCTTACCGGTCAACAGATAGAATCGGTCCTTGTCGATGTCGAGGCCATGCTCCAGCACGGACTCCAGCATCCGCAGGCGAACGCCCTTCTCATCGGCCGCCGCAAGGATCTCTTCGACCTGCTTTCTGGACATCCGCAACGTGAACCCGGCGGAGAGTCGCTGGTTGAAGTAGTCCCAGTTGTCCAGTACCCAGGATCCTCCACTGCTGATGGCTGCAGCCTCGCGCACGTTGTCTTCGGTCAAGCCATAGGCGGCGGCGAACTTCATCACCTCGGACGCAACCGTGCGGGTGGTGGTCATGATGGCGTTGTTGCACAGTTTCGCCACCTCGCCGCCGCCGAGAGTGCCGAAGTAGAGCGGACGACCAATGGTCTCCAAAAGCGTTTTGTCTGATCCGACCGTTTCTTCTGTCGCTCCGACCAATACCGACAACGTCCCATTGAGGCGGTCTTCCACGCTGCCGCTCACCGGGGCGTCATACAGCGTCGCACCGGAATTCTCGACCAAGCGCGCGACCTCGAACAGGAGTGCCGGGGGCACGGAGGACTGGATGACAACAGACTGTCCGGGAGCCAGGTACTCGACGAGCTGCTCTACTACCTTCAAGACGACGTGCTCAGGATCCACGCAGACAAAGATCGTGTCTGACGCGGCGGCGAGCTCACCGAGGGAGCCCGCAGCGCTGGCGCCCTCAGCGACCAACTTGTCGACCGCCTCTCTGTTGATGTCGAACACAACCTGTCTCACCCCAGTGCGTGACAAGCGCGTGGCGATTCCGCCGCCCATGTTGCCGAGACCGATGTAACCGGCTGTGCCAGAGTATTTTTCGTCGCTCATATTCTGACCGTCCTCTTCGTGGCTTGGTGAAAACGTGATTCTTGCAGTGTGGCGCAAGTGTGCTGGCGAGCGCCCTCGAAGGCGTCGGCGTTGACGCCTCGCTCGTAAAACCTTGAGAACGAGGCGAAGACGCAAACTCGTGTGGAGGAGTCTCTGGATGTGCGCAGGGTACGAACACCCGACAGATAGAGCCGCAGACGTGGGTGTAGCCTGCAAAAGCTTCAATCAGCCGTTCGCCGAGCATACCGAAACCGCAGTGGCAGCGTACCGAGAAATCATGTTCGACGCACGGCAGCAGATGCCCGACCGCGGCGGGCGAAAACCCGAATCCCACCTCGTCACCATCGGTGAGAAAACCCCGTAGGGCTGTTCCCGTAGGCACATGGCCGACATCGGCTTACCCGACGCATATGCCCTGACCGTTCTTCCAAGGGTATTGGCAGTGAACCGGTAGATCCCTCGGACGGGGCCACCGCCCAGGACTGCAGACCCGTGTTCACCGGATCGGTCGTTTCTCGCGACGCTCGTCCATCGCCGACGGTCGCCCGGACGGCCATGATCGAGACATTGATATTTGCAGTCCTAGAAGGTCAGGAGCGTCCATGGCGGATACATCGACTCTCGGGGGTTCCCGAGCGGCTACCGCAGTCGTGTACAAGGGACCAGAAGTCTTCCACCTCGACACGATTTCCTTGCCCGAACTGGGAGCAGGCGAACTACTCGTCGAAATCGAGATGGCCGGCGTGGACGGTTCCGAGCTTCACATGTTCCGTGGGGAGTTCGATCACCTCAACAAACGAGCACCCTTGATCTTCGGCGACGAGATCATCGGACGCGTGGTGGCCACCGGCTCGCCGTCCGAACGCGACGTAGCTGTCGGTGACCGAGTCACCGTCGAGGCGCGTTGGCCCTGCGCCGGCTGTCTGATGTGTGACAGAGGCCAGTACTACCTGTGCGAAAACAATCCCAACCGTGAGGGTTACGGCCAGATTTCGATGAGCAAGGCTCCCGGACTCTGGGGTGGCTACGCCACGCACGTCTTCGTCCCCAAGGCTGCACTGGTATATCGCGTGCCGGATGAGCTCGACCTGGGGTCGGCCCTGGTTGGGTGTTCGGTCCTGGCGAACGGCCTGCGATGGAACAACTACGCCGGCATCGGGGCAGGAGACCGTGTTGCCGTACTGGGGCCGGGTCCCCAGGGCCTCGCGTGTGCGGCCGTCGCGCACCGAGCCGGTGCGAAAGTGATCGTGATCGGGGTGGAGCACGACTCCGAGCGCCTTGCGGCGGCTACCCGGCTCGGAGCCGAAGCTGCGCTGATACTCGTGCCCGGGGACGAGGACCGGCTTCTCGACCAGGTCCGTGAGGTCTTCGATGAGGTGGATTACGTCATCGAGGCATCGGGCGCCACCTCCGCCAAGGCACTGGCCACACGTCTGGTGCGTCACCAGGGAACCATCGTGAACGTCTCGGTGTCGGCCAGCGCTCCGGTGGATTGGATGGCTCTGTTGCGCAAAGAAGTGACCATCATGCACGCCCTGTCCCATCCGCACACAGTTGAGGCCGCTCTCAAGCTCGCCGTCGAGATGAAGAACGAAGGGACGAAGCTCGGAGAGCTGATCACTCACCGCTTCGACCTCTCCGAGGCCGCCCATGCGATCCAGGTCGCATCCTTCAACACCGACGAGCGACCGATCAAGGTCGTCCTTGTCCCGTCCCTGGCGGGGGCGGTCCCGGGAGGTGGGCCGGCATGAGGACTGCGGCAAGAGAGCGCTTCGACAGTGTGGTGAGTCGCGGGTTGCGGCCCCTGGGTGCATTTGTGATGACGAACGATCCCTCGACCAGCGCGATCTTCTCGTCAGTGGGCTATGACTTCGTCATCATCGATCGAGAGCACGGGATGATCGATCTCATGGCGGCGGTGAATCATGTCCGTGCGGTGGAGATGGGCAGAGCCGTTCCGCTGATTCGCGTTCTGGAACCGACGGCGGGGGCAATCCAGCAGGCGCTGGACGCAGGTGCACACGGGATCGTCGTCCCCAAGGCCGAGGACGCCGCGCAGATCGAGCGCCTCGTCGGGGCCACCCGGTACGAGCCGGGCGGCCGCGGCAAGTGCCCACAGACGCCCGGAGCCGAGTTCCTTGCCGTCGACTGGGAGGTGCGCGCCGCACGTCACAACCAGAACGTGCTGCTCATACCACTTCTGGAGACGATGGCAGGTGTCGAGAGCGCCGCGAAGATCGCGGCCATCGAGGGCATCGATTATCTCTTCTTCGGCCCGGCGGACCTCTCCCAGGATCTCGGTCTGAACATGTACACCGACCGGGACCAGATCCGGGAGATTTTCAACGGGGTGCGGTCCGCGATTCGTCCGACCGGCGTGCGGATCGGAGCACCCGCCGGGTTCGGCCTCGATGAGGAAGCCGACTTCCTGACGATCGGATCAGACGTCGGCAACATTCGGAGCAAGGCCGTCGAGGGACTGACGCTGTTCCGGCCGACGAATACCTAATACGTGGAGCGGCACACTTGGCTGCTCCACCAACGAGTACCGGTGGGACGGTAGGAAAGTGCTGCTGCCGGCGCGACCCGGCACGACGCCACGGAAACCTACTTTCACCTTCCACACCACAGATCGGCCTCGACCACCAGCCGGGGTACTGACAGCCGCCAACAAGGAGGCCAGAGATGGACATCGTTGCCGAAAACGTCGGTCACACGAGCGCGAGGGGCAACCCTGTCGACGACGCGATCCGGGCGTTCACCGCCGGCGGGCTCGTGATCATCGTCGATGATGCCTCACGCGAGAACGAGGGCGATCTCGTCGTCGCAGCGGAGTTCGCCACCACGGCCCACCTCAACACGATGATCACCCAGGGGCGCGGTCTGGTCTGCGTAGCGGCTGCCGGTTCCATCATCGACCGGTTGGAACTGCCCCAGATGGTCGAGTCGAACGGCGACACCCACGGAACGGCGTTCACCGTGTCCGTCGACTCCGTGGCCACCGGCACCGGCATCTCGGCGGCCGACCGGGCCACCACGGTCCGTGCGATCGCAGACCCGGGCACCCGACCTGCGGAGCTGCGCCGGCCCGGCCATGTCTTCCCGCTGCGCGCAGTCGACGGGGGTGTACGCGCACGGCGCGGGCACACCGAGGCCTCTGTAGAGCTTGCCCGGCTGTCCGGTCTGACACCGGCGGCGGCCATCTGCGAGATCCTGGACGAAGAAGGGGCCGCCGCCGACGCGGCCTACCTGAGGCGGTTGGCCCAGCGACTCGACATCCCGTTGATCACAGTTGCCGAGCTCGTCGCCCATCTCGACGCGGCAGACCGACTGGACTCTCCCGTCGGCGCGCGACTTCCGACGCGCTACGGGACCTTCTCGGCTGTCGCTCATCGGGACACGGCAGGGACCGAGCATTTGGCCCTCGTTCTCGGCGACCTCACGGCCGTCGACGCGCCGCTGGTCCGTGTGCACTCCGAGTGCCTGACGGGTGACGTGCTCGGGTCGTGGCGCTGCGACTGCGGCGACCAGCTGGACCTGGCTCTCTCCGAGATCGGCGCTGCGGGCGTCGGTGCGGTCCTGTATGTGCGCGGGCACGAGGGTCGCGGTATCGGACTGATCGAGAAGATCAAGGCCTACGCCCTGCAGGACACCGGCTGCGACACCGTCGAGGCGAACGTGCTGCTCGGGCATCCCGTCGACGCTCGTGACTACGGCCCCGCAGTCGACATGCTGCACATGCTCGAACTCAGACGGGTCAGCCTGCTCAGCAACAACCCGGACAAGCGGGCTGCGCTGGAACGGGCCGGCATCGACGTTGCCCAACTCGTTCCGCTGCGCGCACCCGTCCGGGTGGACAACCGCACATATCTCGAGACGAAGACCCGGCGGCTCGGACACCAGCTGGAGCCGGGCGTCTGCGCGCCCCCGCCGACCCGCCCGGCGCGGCGGCTCACGGAGATAACCGCTGCGGACGACGGCGGACTCGGGTCCGCGGACACCGCGGGCCACACAGAGAGGAAGGAATCGGCATGACCGACGTGCAACCGACTGTGAACCCACAGATTCTGCGGGACGTGTGTGGCCGTTGGGCCACCGGGGTCGCAGTCGTCACCGGCCGCGACGCCAGTGGCGCCCCGCTCGGGATGGCGGTCAACTCCTTCACCTCGCTGTCGCTCACCCCGCCCCTGGTGTTGTTCTGCCCCGCGCTGTCGTCGAGCACCTGGCCCGGCATCCGGACGAGCGGCCGCTTCGCGGTGAACATCCTCGGTGCCGAGCAGGAGACGCTCGCCGCCGCCTTCTCCCGCTCAGGTGGGCCGAAGTTCGACGGAGTGGAGCTCGAATCCCTCCCGGACGGGCTACCAGCCCTGCGCGGCGCCATCGCTCGCCTGGTCTGCGACATCGAGGCGGTCCACCCCGGCGGTGATCACGAGATCGTTGTCGGCCGCGTGATCCACACCCAGCAGGACGAGCACCCGCCGCTGCTGTTCTACCGGGGCCGCACGTCGGCGATGACTCTCGGCTGAGCCGGAATCGATCCTGACGATCCCCCTGGCGTTCGCTTCGCCCTTCGCCGTCAAACGGCGGGACGACCATGCCTGTGCAGTCGACACGCGATAGCTGCGGCCGCCACGACCTAGACGAGGAAAACCCGTGTTCGACAAGATCCTGGTGGCCAACCGCGGCGAGATCGCTGTGCGCGCGTTCCGCGCTGCATATGAGCTCGGAGCCGCCACAGTGGCGGTATTCCCGTATGAAGACCGGAATTCCACGCATCGATTGAAGGCGGACGAGTCGTATCAGATCGGGGTGTCGGGGCACCCGGTGCGGGCGTATCTGTCGGTGGAGGAGATCATCGACGCGGCGCGGCGGTCCGGCGCGGATGCGATCTATCCCGGTTACGGGTTCTTGTCGGAGAACCCAGATCTGGCGGCGGCGTGTGCGGCGGCGGGGATCACGTTCGTGGGTCCATCGACCGAGGTGTTGGAGCTGACGGGCAACAAGGCCCGAGCCGTGGCGGCCGCGCGTGAGGCAGGTCTGCCGGTCCTGACGTCCTCGAAGCCGTCGGCCGACGTCGATGAACTCGTCGCCGCTGCCGAGCAGATGTCGTTTCCGGTGTTCGTCAAGGCGGTTGCCGGTGGTGGTGGCCGTGGGATGCGTCGGGTCGCGGTGATCGAGGACCTGACCGAGGCAATCAATGCGGCGTCGCGTGAGGCGGAGTCGGCGTTCGGTGATCCGACGGTGTTCCTAGAGCAGGCGGTGATCAATCCGCGCCACATCGAGGTGCAGATCCTGGCAGACACCCACGGGGACGTGATTCATCTGTTCGAACGTGATTGCAGTGTGCAGCGCCGTCACCAGAAGGTGATCGAGTTGGCGCCGGCACCGAATTTGGCACCGGAGCTGCGGGAGCGCATCTGCGCGGATGCAGTCGCCTTCGCCCGCCACATCGGCTATTCATGCGCGGGCACCGTCGAGTTCCTGCTGGATGAGCGCGGGCAACATGTGTTCATCGAGATGAATCCGCGGATCCAGGTCGAGCACACGGTGACCGAGGAGATCACCGACGTCGATCTGGTCCAGTCGCAGTTGCGGATCGCCTCCGGCGAATCTCTGGCCGATCTCGGGTTGTCGCAGGACCGGCTGCAGATCCGGGGGGCGGCCTTGCAGTGCCGCATCACCACCGAGGACCCGACGAACGGGTTCCGCCCGGACACCGGCCGTATCACCGCATACCGCACCCCGGGTGGGGCGGGGGTCCGTCTGGACGGAGGCGCAACACTGGGCGCGGACGTCAGCGCTCATTTTGATTCGATGTTGGTGAAGTTGACGTGCCGGGGCCGGGATTTCGCGACGACGATCGCGCGGGCGCGGCGCGCGGTCGCTGAGTTCAGGATCCGTGGGGTCGCGACGAATGTGCCTTTCCTGCAGGCAGTCCTCGATGACCCGGATTTCCGGGCCGGCCGGGTCACGACGTCGTTCATCGAACAACGCCCCGAGCTGTTGACCGCGCGGACATCGGCGGACCGTGGGACGAAGATTCTCACCTATCTGGCGGATGTGACGGTCAACCAGCCCCACGGCGAGCGACCGACCGCCATCTATCCACGTGACAAACTGCCCACCCTGGACCCGTCGCTGCTCGCTTCGCCGCCGGACGGATCCCGGCAACGACTGCTCGCACTCGGTCCGGAGGGGTTCGCCGCCGATCTGCGGGCGCGTCCGCAACTCGGAGTCACCGACACCACCTTCCGCGACGCGCATCAATCGTTGCTGGCCACCCGCATCCGCACGTCAGACCTGCTGGCGGTCGCACCGTATGTCGCGTCGTCGACGCCGGAGTTGTTGTCGGTGGAGTGCTGGGGTGGGGCCACCTACGACGTGGCGTTGCGGTTCCTCAAGGAAGATCCATGGGCGCGGCTGGCGGCATTGCGCGAAGCGATCCCGAACATCTGCCTGCAGATGTTGCTGCGCGGAGCCAACACCGTCGGTTACACCCCGTATCCGACGGCGGTGACCACCGCCTTCGTCGATGAGGCCGCTGCGACCGGCATCGACATCTTCCGGATCTTCGACGCGCTGAACAATATCGAGGCGATGCGCCCGGCGATCGACGCGGTACGGGAGACCAACACCGCGGTCGCCGAGGTCGCCATGTCCTACACCGGCGACCTCGCCGACCCCGACGAGACCTTATACACCCTGGACTACTATTTGCGCCTTGCCGAGCAGATCGTCTCCGCAGGCGCACACGTGCTGGCGATCAAGGACATGGCCGGGCTGCTCCGCGCCCCCGCCGCCAGGAAACTCGTCACCGCGTTGCGTCGTGAGTTCGATCTCCCGATCCATGTCCACACCCACGACACCCCCGGCGGACAACTCGCCACCTATCTTGCGGCGTGGGAAGCCGGCGCCGACGCCGTCGACGGGGCCTCGGCGGCGCTCTCCGGCACCACCTCACAACCGGCGTTGTCAGCGATCGTGGCCGCAGCTGCGCACACCGACCGTGACACCGGACTCGATCTCGCCGCGGTGTGCGATCTCGAACCGTACTGGGAAGCGGTGCGCAGGGTGTACGCGCCGTTCGAATCCGGCCTGCCAGCCCCCACCGGGCGCGTTTACACCCACGAGATCCCCGGCGGACAGCTGTCGAACCTGCGCCAGCAGGCCATCGCACTCGGGCTCGGTGACCGGTTCGAGGCCGTCGAGCGGGCCTACGCTGACGCCGACCGCATGCTCGGCCGCCTGATCAAGGTCACCCCCTCCTCGAAGGTCGTCGGTGACCTGGCCCTGGCTCTGGTCGGCCGCGGGATCTCGGCGGCGGGGTTCGCCGAGAATCCATCGGGCTACGACATCCCGGATTCGGTCATCGGGTTCCTACGCGGCGAACTCGGCGACCCTGCTGGCGGCTGGCCCGAACCACTTCGCACCAGGGCACTCGAAGGCCGGGCGGCCGCACCGGAGGTCACAGCGATCTCCGATGCTGACGAACAAGCCCTGCAACAGCCCGGGCGGGCGCGTCAGGAGACGTTGAACCGGTTGATGTTCCCTGCACCGACACGCGAGTTCGAACAGCACCGCGAAACCTACGGCGACACCTCCCGACTCTCCGCCAACCAGTTCTTTTACGGGCTGCGCTACGGCGAGGAACACCGCGTCGAACTCGAACCCGGCGTCGACCTGCTCATCGGACTCGAAGCGGTCAGTGAACCCGACGACCGCGGTATGCGCACCGTGATGGCCATCCTCAACGGCCAGCTACGGCCCGTACAGGTCCGCGACCGCGCCGTCGGCGTCGAGATTCCTGCCGCAGAAAAGGCCGAACCCGGCAACGATCACCACGTCGCCGCCCCCTTCACCGGTGTCGTCACCGTCGCCGTGGCCGTCGGGGACGAAGTCGAACCCGGCGCCACCATCGCCACCATCGAAGCCATGAAGATGGAAGCCGCCATCACCACCCCCAAGGGCGGCACCATCGCACGTATCGCCATCACCACCACCGCGCATGTGGAAGCCGGCGACCTCGTTATCGAACTGAGCTGAAGTGTCGAACGCACTACCGAAGCGAAAGAGCTTTGCAATGCCCAGCGAATCATCAACGCCACACCAGCGTCAGCTGAAGCCGGTTTCGGCGCTCGAACGATACGATCTCGCTCTCATCGAGCACTTCGCACGCTGGCTGCCCTTCGGCGGACCATCGGCCCAGACGGTGTTCGAGGAGTTCGGCATCTCCCCGGCCACTGCATACCGTCGGATGCTCGATCTGACCGAGCCCAACGTCCTCAACCGCGTCCCCCACGAACGTCGCGGAGGCCTGGAGCGCGTGGCCGCCTATCGCGTCACGTTGGCTCGCAACCTGCGCACGATCTCCAGGAGTCAACGATGACGAATCCGAACAGCGGCCCACGAATGACGTCGCTCCGGGTGGGACTGTAAGAACAACGGTGTAACTCTGAAAGGAGATACGCCACCATGACTGATGTGATCGATCGTAAGGCAGAGACGAACTCGGTTCAGCCGAGTGTCAGCGATGCGCAACTGAAGGAGCTGGTTGAGCAAGCCCGAGCCGAAGGGTTGCAGCCCGCCGGCGTATTCCCACATCGGCGACCCGGGGCCGGTCACGATGTACAGGTGATGCAGCAAGACAACGATCACGGTGAATGCTGGTGTTATATGGCAAGATTGAGTATTGTATCGATGTCGACAGTGGATGTGGTCGCTGGGGAGAACAGCAATACCTGTTGACGGCTCGTCCCATATGCATCCACCGCAGGTGACATGTCGACCAGCGGTGCGCGTGCAGCCTGGGCGAGACGGCGTGCCTCCATGTGCGGGCACGGGCAGATCCCGACACCCCCCTGCATTCGGGCTGCCAGAGCCCTGCTTCGGTGATCAAAGGATGATCGAAGCAGGGCTTTCCGTCCTTTGTAGGACATCATCCCCGTTTGGCGAGCTTCTTCCAGCACGTCAGCGCTGCAGCGAGGTGGAGAAATCCGGCGAAGTGCTCGCCGTGGCGTTCGTAGCGGATCGTCAGGCGCCGGTATCCGGTCAGCCACGCCAGGGTGCGTTCGATCTTCCACCGATCGGCCGAGGCGCTCGCCGGTGTCGACGCCCCGGCGAGCGATGCGCGGGACGATACGTCGGGCGCGCAGCCACCGGCGGTGCACGGGGTAGTCGTAGCCCTCCGCCTGCAACCGGCCGGGTCGGCGACGACGCGGCCCGCGACGCGACCGCACCGCCGGGATCGCAGTCACCAGCGGTTGGAGCATGACGCTGTCGTGAGTGTTTGCGGAGGTCACCGCGGTCACGAGCGGGATGCCCTCGGCATCGGCGAGGATGTGGATCTTCGAGCCGTTCTTCCCGCGCTCGACCGGGCCGGGACCGGTCAAAGAGCCCCCCCTTTTCGCCCGGACGTGCGCGGCATCCAGGATCGCCGCGGACCAGTCCAGGACCCCGCCGGCCCCGAACCGGCCCTGGACCTGCCGGTGCAACTCGTCGAACACCCCGGCCTTGACCCAGGTCGCAAAACGCCGGTGCGCGGTCGGGACGCTGACCCCGAACGACGGCGGCAGGTGCCGCCAGGCGCAACCGCTGGTGAGCACATAGACGATCGCGGTGAACACCGCCCGATCGTCCAGCGCCGCCCGGCCGCCGCCCTGCGGCCGCGCCCGGAACCCGGGCAGCAGCGGTTCACCGATCTCCCACAACGCATCCGGCACCAGCCGGGAAGACAACGCATCGACCACGACATGCATCATGCCGCACAGACGATCTACTCCATAAGAGACACGCTCTAATACTGCAACGACAGTTTGTGACCAAGGTTGTACCTATGGTAATTGATCTTGGTGCAGTCGGAGGTGTTGGAATGGTCAGCGGGGTTCACGGCGTTCTGCAGTCGGTTCGCACACCGGTTTTCGCAGGTGGAGGCGCGGCGGCGGATGGTGGCCTATGTCCGTGGATTGCTCGCGGAGGTCGACCGTAAGAACGGCTGGACGCTGGCCGAGGCTGCCGGGGACACCGGTCCGGAAGGCATGCAGCGGCTGCTGAACTTCTATGCCTGGGACTGCGATGGGCTGCGCGATGCGTGCGGCAGGTGGTAGTCGAGACGATCGGCGACGAGAAGACCGGGGTGCTGATCGTCGA
Source organism: Rhodococcus sp. DMU1 (assembly GCF_012272955.1). Classification (NCBI taxonomy): domain Bacteria; kingdom Bacillati; phylum Actinomycetota; class Actinomycetes; order Mycobacteriales; family Nocardiaceae; genus Rhodococcus; species Rhodococcus sp. DMU1. The sequence goes on from NZ_CP050953.1 coordinate 225,615, forward strand.
CGAGACCGGTTTTCTGAAGAAGGGCAGCAAATCCGCCGGCGTGGCCCGGCAGTATTCCGGCACCGCCGGGCGGATCGAGAACAGTCAGGTCGGAGTGTTCCTCGCCTACGCCTCCGATCGTGGTCGGGCGTTGATCGACCGGGAATTGTATCTACCCAAGTCCTGGACCGAGGACCGCGATCGCTGCCGCGATGCCGGCATCGACGACAGTAAAGAGTTTGCGACCAAACCCGAACTGGCCCAATCGATGATCGAACGAGCGGTCGACGGCGGTATCCCGTTCGGGTGGGTGACCGCCGACGAGGCCTACGGGCAGGTCGGCCGCCTGCGGATGTGGCTCGAATCCCGCGGCGTTGCGCACGTGCTGGCCGTGCCCAAGTCGCAGATGGTGATCTCGATGCAGCTACGTCAGCGCCGGGCGCACGCGGTGATCGCAGAGCTCGAGCCGTCGGCGTGGCAACGACTGTCCTGCGGCGACGGTGCCCACGGACCGCGGGTGTACGACTGGGCCGCGGCCCCGATCCGGCCGCTGCGCGAGCCGGCGCGATCCCGGCACACGATCTCGACCTCGGGACGGCCACGCAGCCACGTCGCGACCGTGTCCGCGGTGCGGTCAGGCAACAGGTCGATCGGGGTACGGGTGGTCATGTCGATGACGACGGCGGAAGTAGCCGTGTCCCCGGCGGAGCGAGAAGTCGTCGATACCCAGAACGGGCACCTCCTCGACGGGCCGGTCGGGGATCGCCCGCACCGCCCGCAGCACGGTGTCGCGGCCGACCGCGACTGGAGAGCCGGTTCTGCAAGACGGGCGCCGGCCCGTCCGGCCACCGCCAGTCCGATCGCCTCGATCATGGCCGCCGCTGCGGGCGTGCGCCGGCTCCACGGCAGCGTCAAACCCGCAATCTGCTCGGCGAAGGTCTTTGCGGCGCAGTCGGTCGTGTCGCAGAAGAATCGACGGATCCGGAGGTCGATCAGGACCGGATACCCACCGATTGCGGTATCGGCCAGTTGCCGGCGATACCGAGAATGCACTCGACGCGCTTCGCCGACACAACGTGGGCACGCCGCCCGCTCGCCCCGCGGCCGAGCCTCGATGCGGATCACCGATCCGACCCGACGGACATCGAGAACATCGAAACTCTCCAAATGCGGGAGCAAGCCCCTCCCGCCATCCTCAGCGCACCCGAAAGATCCTCAACTACCCACGTCGGTGCAGTTCAGCGACACGCCCAGCGCCATCACGGAAAGTCCGCCAGATCCACGCCTCCCTGTCCCTTGACATCAGGCCCCGCTCTGTTATCCCGCCTCGGCTGCTCTTGAAACGGCCAGACCAACGGAGGGCTCTCAGGAGTTCTTGTGTGTCCCACGCTTCCAAAACGGACACCGTGGGTCACCTACCGGCGGGACGGTAGGTGACCCACTCAGCGAGGCTGCCGTACTGAGCGGGACGCAGCGGGTCTCGGTCACTGCGTGTGCATTCGGACGAGTGTTTCGACGGGCTCTCGGGTACTGCGGTAGCGGTAGGCGGCCGCGCTTGTGTCCGGCCGACCGAACGAGATACCGAACAGGAGCTTGGATTCGGCGGAAATCCCCAGTTCCCGGCGGACGGTGTCGGCGAACATACCCAGCGTTGTCTGGGGAACGCCCGCGAGACCTCGTGCCGCCAGCGCGAGGAGGAAGGTCTGCGCGAACATGCCCACATCGGAGGCCACCCTCACGGAGTCTCCGACTTGGGGCAGGAAAAGGAAGGCGGCGTGCGGTGCGCCGAAGAAGTGGAGATTCTGTACGGAAACCGAGCGTCGTTTCTTGTAGTCTTTCCGTTCGACTCCCAGCGCCTCGTGGTAGGCGGCACCCTGAGCGTGGCGGCGATCGCCCAGCGCGCCCGTATACGCTGCCGCGTCGAATGAGAAGTCTGGATTGGGGGGGGACGTTTCCTCGGCCTCCAACAGCGCAGCAACGAGCCGGTCTCGAGCGGCGCCAGAGACGATATGGACCTCCCACGGCTGGGTATTGCAGTTCGACGGCGCCCATGAGGCGTCAGCAAGCGTCTCGTGCAACGTCACGTCATCCAAGGGTTCCGGCAGGAAGCTGCGGTAGGACCGGCGTTCGCGGACCAGCGTCCGGAACGGTGTCGTCAAACTGGTTCCGACCTCCGTCGGGTGCGAGTGCTGGGCCTGAGCCCCTCGCTGTCCGCTGCTCGCCGGAAGCCGAGACGAGTCCGCCGTCGTCGGTCCCGAAGGTGGCTGAGCCATCTAGTTGCTGCCTTTCTCGACGAACGCCCCTCGGTAGTTCGCGGCCGGGTGTCGGTCGTTGATACGCGCCGACCCAAACCACTTGTCCCGCAACGTTCCTGGAGTGTATTCGGTCTGCATGAGCCCACGTCGTTGCAGTTCCGGCACCGCGTAGCGGGAAAAATCGACGACTTCCCCGGGGCCGTTGATGAAAGAGAGATTGATACCGTCGAGGCCCGCTGCCGCCCACTCCTCGATGCAGTCGGCGACCTGTTCCCCGGTCCCCACGACATGCGGTGTCATGGGTTTGGAAATCACCTCACGGAAGGTCCACTGCTTGTTCGGAGCCGCCTCGGCGAGGGCGCGGACAGCCCCCTGCATCGCGTCTGTGTTCAGCTCTCCGATAGGTGAGTCGAGGTCCAGGCCGCTCAGATCGAGCCCCATCGCCGAGCTCTGATAGGCAAGACTCGCCTCGTCGCTCAGGAACGCCCGCATCTGCTCCGCCTTTTGCTGGGCCTCAACCTCCGTGGCACCCACGATGGCCGAGATCGCCTGGAACACAAGGATGTCTTCAGGGTTGCGGCCGGCCTCCTTCGCCAGGGCCCGCACGTCCTCGACAAAGGTAGCAGCACCTTGCGGGCTCTTTGCCGAGATGAAGATCGCCTCCGCGTTCCGGGCCGCGAACGAGCGTCCGCTGCTCGAGGAGCCCGCCTGGAAGAGAACCGGAAGTCGCTGCGGCGAGGGCTCTACACACAGCGGCCCCGCCGAGCGGTAGAACTCGCCGACATGATCGATGGAATGTACAGCCGTCGGGTCTGCGTAGACACCGGTCTCGACGTCACGGACGACCCCGCGGTCCTCCCAGCTGCCTTCGAGCAGCTTGTAGCAGACGTCGACGTACTCCTCGGCACGCGCGTACCGCTGGGCATGGTTGGCGACTTCCTCAAATCCGACATTCCGCCATGCGGACCTCTGGAACGACGTCACGATGTTCCATGCCACTCGCCCCTCGGTGAGATGATCGAGCGTCGCCACACGGCGGGAGAAGCTGTACGGATGTTCTTGGATCACGTTCGCGCTGAAGGCGAACCCGAGGTGTTCGGTGACGGAGGCGAGGGCGGGCACCAGCGCGCTAGGGTCGTTGATCGGGAATTGGACGCCACGCCGGACGGTCGCGTCTCGCGAGCCCTGGTAGGTGTCGTAGACCCCGGAGTGGTCGGCCCAGAAGATGGCATCGAACCGTGCCTCCTCGAGCGTACGAGCCAGGTCCATCCAGGACTTCAACGACCTGTAGTCGTGATCGGCCCCCAAGGGCTGATTCCAAGGCGAACCCGGAAATCCCGCTGGGGCGTTGGTCGTGAACATACAGAACCGAAGGGGCCGGTCGGCCCGCGACGTGTCCGAATCAATCTCGCGCATAATCAAACCCTTCAAACCTTCTGTCTTTCAGAATGTTTCATCGTCATCACACGGCGGATGTTGTGACAGCACCCTTACTTTGGGAGACGATGGCCGACTCCACGAAGCTCGCCGCCGTCACCAGAGGGTTGAGGACGGGAACTCCGAAGAACGCTCCATCTGTGTTCAGCTCTTCGATTCCCCTGCTGAAAAAAGTGCAGGCGAAGTAAACGACGTCAGCGCCGTCCTCGGCAATGGCCGCCGCGGCCTGCCGCACGCCGTCGGTGCGCAGGGCGTCGGTCATCGCGTCAAGGGTCAACTCGCGCAATCGTTCGGGATCGGCGGAGGTCAGGTGGTCGAGCACGTCCGGTTCCGGGTGCCCGGGGATCGACACACGACGGGATGCGTAGTCGCCCTCGCTCAGGCCGTACTCGCGGGCCATGGTCCGCCAGAAGTCCCCGCTGCCCAATGACCGGAGACGCGATGCATAGCTGTCGGGCAGCTGTCTGGGCAGGATCGCGAGTTTGCCGAACGCGTGCGACGTCCGGATCGCCGCCTCGGTGGGAGCGGAGACTGGGATCTGAACCGCCTCGCGGACGACCTCGAGGCACGGGTCTCCGGAGCAGGCGATGACCAGACCATCGAAACCTTCCGCCTGCGCCCGCTGCGCCTCCGCGATCATCGCGGACTCGATTCCGGCGACAGGCCAAGGAAGGGGTGGAGCGGCGTCACCCAGGTTCCGAACCTCGATCGTCGTATCCGGTCGGACTCGCGGTCCCACCACCTCCTGGGCCGGCGCATCCATATAACCCATGCCCCACGGGTTCAGTAACAGAATTCGCTGAGACATCGCACTCCCTTGCAAGACGCTCGTCGGTCTTTTCGTCAAAGACGAGTCTGGTAGAGAGGCTCGTGGTGCGCCCGCGCCACTTGTCGGGAGTTTTTCCGAAAGCAGCAGACAACTGTTCGAGTCGTTGCGGCGAACCCGATATGAGAGGTCGGGCTCAGGCTCCCTTGATGCCCAGAGTCCGCATCTTGCGATAGAGCGTCGAGCGCGCGACACCCAGCCGCTCGGCGGCCGCGAGTTTGTTTCCGCGCGAGTCGGCGAGCGCCGCCAGGATCGTCTCTCGCTCCGAGCGCTGCAGCGTCGGAAGTGGCGCTCCCACGGCTCGACGATATTCGGGCGGAAGGTCGGTGAGCCCGATGTCTCCGCCGAGAGAACGTAGCCGAGCCGATTCGAGCACAGCGCCGAGTTCGCGGATGTTGCCAGGCCAGGCCAGGCTGCGGAGCGCCTGCAGGGCGGCGGGCTGAATGCGTGGCGGTGGGCCGCTGTCCGGTGTGCGAAGCAGCGCAGTGGCGATGTCGGGGATGTCCTCGGGACGCTGTCGCAACGGAGGAACGTCGACCCGTGCCCCGAAATGGTCCATCAGGCGAGCAGCGTGATTACCGAGATCGGCGGTGTTGGCGGTGGCCACCACACGCGCGGCGCGCGGACTTCTCAAGAGGGCCGAGAGAAGGGCAACATGGCTTGGAGGCAGAACTTCGAGGTGCCGGATGACAACCGGTTTCGACCCTTCGAACGCGCGGCGGACCTGCATCGCCCAGTCCTGATCGACCGCGGCAAGCGCAGCCTCGAAGACGACCGCGTCATCACCCCCGACGCGGGTCGCCAGTCGGCTCTTCCCTGTCCCCGCTTCACCGGTGAGTAGGACGTCGCGTGCGGAGCGCGCTGCGGCGGTGACGTCGCTGAGCGCTCGACGCCATGTCGCACTGTGCCCGGGCAGGTCGGGGTCGGACACCGGAGCGGCCGGCTTACGGTGTGGTGATCCCGAGTTGCGTCGCCGAAGCTCGACGAGCACTCCAGCGGCACCCCCACGTCCCTCACCAACCGTCCTGCCCTTCGCCTGGACGACGTCTCCGCCATGTAGCTGCACTTCACCTGTGAACTCGCCGCGCTGAGCCTTCGACGCTGTGGCCCATTCCCATAGAAGGACGTGGTCCCTGGAATCGAGGAGCGTAGCCGCCGCAGTGTTGGTGATCAGAAAGTCCTGGTTGAGGCTGACAACTGCGCCCGACGTACGGCGTGAAGCTCTGAGGAACTCCTCGAGGAGCATGCGCTCCTGCAGCGACGCCCCTTCGTACATGCGCGCCTCAATGTCGTGCGCTGCCGTGAGCACGAGTGGGATCATCATGCCGTTGGAGTCCTGGTAGGAGCACGAGACATTGAGCACTCCCACGAGCTTCCGCGTCAGCGGATGACGCAAGGGCGCCCCCACACAGGTGAAGTTCTGGAAGTTGTCCCGGTAATGCTCCGCCCCGGCGATGGCGACGGGGGCTGAAGTCTCGATGACGCTACCGATGCTGTTGGTGCCGATGTGTTCCTCGCTGTAGATGGAGCCTGGCACACAGAACACCTCGTCGAGGTAGCGCGAATACGCAGGGTCGGCGGCCCGCCGGTCGAGTATGCGCGCCTCGGAATCGGCGAGAATGACGGCAGTCCCACTCGGGAGCTGGTCTGCGAGCCGGTCGATGACAGGCGCGGCCGCTGCGATGAGCATTTGACTAGCCCCGTCGAGGTGCGGCGAGAACGGCACCTCTATTCCATTCGGAGTTACCCCGGACAAGCGCGATCGACGCCACGACGCCACGATCTCGGGGCGAATGTCGAGAGCCAGCTGATTACCGGACAAGAACTCCTCGCGGGCACTGCGAACAGTCCGCTCCCGATGGTCAAGGAGCATGTGACACCTCCACGCCTACGGTGTGACTAACACCTCCGCGCACTTGTTATGTGACGCAAGTCAAGCTCAAGACACTGTAGCATTACTGTCTCATATCGCTACACCTCATTCGGCAGGCGTCCCGTGCTGTTGCGTAGTCGGACAGTCTCGGCGACGGCCGCTGACGCACGATTCACAGTCATAGCCGCCCCAGAATCCGCAGTGATGCGGACGGCCTACCTCGCAAACGGCACGACTGACGGAGGAGCTGGCCGGAATCTGACGACGAAAAGCCCGGTCTGTCGACCGGACCGCTGAGCGCAGCAAACCAGCTATCAGAAGGAGTTCACAGTGACAAACGCAGCACAGGCCGCGGAGCAGAAGGGCGAGGTGGACGTCGAGGCCATCGTCATCGGCGCGGGATTCAGTGGTCTTCGCTGTATGCACGAGCTTCGGTCGCGGGGAATCTCCACCAAGATCCTCGAGAAGGGCACCGACGTCGGCGGTACCTGGTACTGGAACCGCTACCCAGGCGCCCGTACGGACAGCGAGAGCTGGGTGTACTGCTACTCGTTCGACAAGGACCTCCAGCAGGAGTGGGACTGGAAGGAACGCTTTCCCACCCAGGCCGAGGTCCAGGCCTACCTCGGTCACGTCGCGGACCGCCACGACATGCGTAAGGACATCGAGTTCGGTGTCATGGTGGAAGCTGCGAAGTTCGACGAGGACTCGCAGCTGTGGACGGTCACGACGAGTACGGGCCAGACGTACACCTCCCGCTACGTCGTCGCAGCAACGGGACAGTTGGGCATTCAACACTTCCCCTTCGCGGGGGTCGAGAACTTCCAGGGGCAGGCCTACCACTCCTCGAGCTGGCCGAAGGAGCCCGTCGACTTCACCGGCAAGCGAGTCGCGGTCATCGGCACCGGAGCCACCGGCATCCAGATCATTCCGCTCGTGGCCCAGGAAGCCGAGAGTCTCACCGTCTTCCAGCGGACGCCGAACTACGTCATGCCTGCCCGCAACTTCGCCCTCACCGACACCCACCGCAATGCGATCAAGCGCGACTACGACCGCGTCTGGGAGCAGGTCCGGGACCAGCCGTTCGGAATGGCATTCGACCCGGTCAACCGGATCTCGGGCGACACCGAGCCTGCCTCTCGCGATCAGGTGCTGCAGGCCGGCTGGGAGGCGGGCGGGTTCCGCTACATCTTCGAGACATTCGATGACCTTCTGACCGATCAGGAGTGCAACGATCTGGCATCGGAGTTCGTCCGGAACAAGATCCGTGCGATCGTCAAGGACCCGAAGACCGCTGAGCTGCTCTGCCCGACCAATCACCCGGTCGGCGGCAAGCGGGTGCCCCTCGGGCACTTCTACTACGAGACGTTCAACCGTGACAACGTCACCCTGGTCGACGTCAACGCGAACCCCGTCGAGCGGTTCACCGAGAAGGGCCTGAAGACGGCGGACGGCGAGCTGGAGTTCGACGTGATCATCATCGCCACCGGATTCGACGCGGTCAGTGGAGCGCTGACCCACATGAACGTCCGCGGCCGCGACGGGCAGACGATCGAGAACCGCTGGGCCGACGGCGCGGAGAGCTTCATGGGGATGATGGTCGATGGTTTCCCCAACTTCTTCACCATCCTCGGCCCCCAGGGTCCGTTCGCCAACAACCCGCCGGTCATCGAGCACCAGGCCGAGTGGATCGGGAAGGTCATCACGCACTGCGAGCAGGAGGGCAAGCTCGCGGAGGTGTCCCGCCAGACGGTGAACGACTGGTTCCGCGTCACGCAGGAAGCCTTCGACTCGACGGTCCTCGGCAAGGGCGAAGAGGCGAACAGCTGGTATCTCGGCGCCAACATCCCGGGCAAGGCCCACAAGATCCTCTACTGGTTCGGTGGGGCGCCTGCCTACTTCGACCTGCTCGAGGAGGCGGAGCGCCGGGGTTTCGATCTCGTCGACGCCCGGTCAGCCGCAACGGTCGGCTGAGCCGAACGCACCCGACCGGTCCGTTATCGGACCGGTCGGCACCCGGGCCTTCACGTCCCGGGCACCTCGCGTCACCTCGATCTTCAGCACGACCGAAAAACGATGAATGGAGAAAGTCATGGCGTTCCTCGACGTCGAGCAGGGTAAGCGCGTCTACTATGAGCACTTCCGCGGAGACAACACCCCTGTGGTGTTGGTGCACTGTTGGGGTGGGACAACCCGCCTGTGGAACACCGTTGTCAGTGCCCTGCTGGGGGCAGGACACGAGGTCCTGACCCTCGATCACCGCGGGTGCGGGGAGTCCGACAAGGACTTCACCGACGCTTCGATCGGCGCCATCGCGTCCGATGTGGTGACGCTGGTCGAGAAGTGCGGTCTCGTCAAACCCATCCTCAATGGCTGGTCGCTCGGCGGCGCAGTGGTCATGGAGGCCGCGTCCCGTCTGGGTGACAACGTCGGCGGTGTCGTACTGACCGGTGCGGCGACGCCGCGCTTCACCCCGACCCAGGATTGGCCCTATGGCAACGACCGTCAGGGCAGCGAAGACTCTCTCGCCCTGATGGCGCAGGATCGTGCAGCCGCGATGAAGGCGATTGCCGACGCCTGCTTCGCCAAGCCTGTGTCGGCAGATCTCTCCCAGTGGGCGTGGAGCCAGTTCACCCAGAACGGGCCCCGCGCCGACCAGAGCCTGCGAGAGCTGATCGACATCGACCAACGCGATCTGGCCCGCCAGCTCGACCACCCCGTACTCGTGATTGCTGGGGACCAGGACGCATTCATACCCTTCGACGGCGTCGAGGCGTCGATCGGGCTGTTCAAGGATGCCCGACTGTTCACGATGTCGGGATGCGGACACGCCCCGCACATGGAGGAACCCGCCACCTACAACGCCGAGTTGCTGTCGTACCTGCAGAAGGTCGGCGGACGGACATCCGTGTCCTCGACCACCCCGACTTTCCCGTCACCGATCTGAGCGCGGTCCGCCTCGTCCAGAACATCGCCACGCCGGAGCGCATCACGCAGTTCGAGCAGGCAATGCCGCAGGCTCGCCAGGTGACGTGCTACGGCTCCACCGAGTGCGGCCCCCACCTCGTCATGCCCCTGCCCGACGACCCACCGGAGATCCGGCTGCGGACATTGGGTCGGCCGGTCGACGGAATGGAGGTCAAGATCGTCGATCCGGAGACCGGTCAGGACGCCGGCGTGGACGAGATGGGTGAGCTGTGCATTCGCGGCTACTCGACGTTCGAGGGCTACTACAAGGACCCCGCCGGCACTGCCGCCGCCATCGACGCCGACGGCTGGTTCCATTCCGGGGACCGCGCCATGATGACCGCGGACGGCAACGTCGTCTTCGGCGGCCGGATCAAGGACATGCTCAAGGTCGGCGGCGAGAACGTCGCGGCAGTCGAGATCGAGGACTACCTCGCCCAGCACCCGGCAGTCGCGCACGTCCAGGTGGTCGCCGCGCCGGACGCGCGCTACCAGGAGGTCCCCGCCGCGTACGTCCAGCTCGCCCCCGGCGCCTCGCTGACCCTCGACGAGCTCATCGACTTCTGCCGTGGCGCGATCAGCTCGTTCAAGATCCCGCGGGATCTGCGTATCGTCACAGAATGGCCGATGTCCGGAACCAAGATCAGGAAAGTGGATCTGCGTGAATGGATCACAGCCGACCTTGCCCGAGCCGGTGTGACCGAGGCGCCGCGACTCGACGAGCGCGTCCGTGGGTAAGTCGCTGATAGAGCGTTCCCGGAGATACCGGACCGCCGAGTTCACAGAGGGGATCCACAGCGCAGCAACGGATTTGGGGCTCGCCGAGGTTGACACCGTTCTTCGCGAGGTCTTTGCTGATCGCTCCCCCAGTCCTGACCCTCCGCCCGTGACGAGCGCGGTCTTGCCTTCAAAGTTGCTCACAACATTCCTCCTTCTAAGAGGACATCTCATTTGGCGAGCTTCTTCCAGCACGTCAGCGCTGCAGCGAGGTGGAGAAATCCGGCGAAGTGCTCGCCGTGGCGTTCGTAGCGGATCGTCAGGCGCCGGTATCCGGTCAGCCACGCCAGGGTGCGTTCGATCTTCCACCGATCGGCCGAGGCGCTCGCCGGTGTCGACGCCCCGGCGAGCGATGCGCGGGACGATACGTCGGGCGCGCAGCCACCGGCGGTGCACGGGGTAGTCGTAGCCCTCCGCCTGCAACCGGCCGGGTCGGCGACGACGCGGCCCGCGACGCGACCGCACCGCCGGGATCGCAGTCACCAGCGGTTGGAGCATGACGCTGTCGTGAGTGTTTGCGGAGGTCACCGCGGTCACGAGCGGGATGCCCTCGGCATCGGCGAGGATGTGGATCTTCGAGCCGTTCTTCCCGCGCTCGACCGGGCCGGGACCGGTCAAAGAGCCCCCCCTTTTCGCCCGGACGTGCGCGGCATCCAGGATCGCCGCGGACCAGTCCAGGACCCCGCCGGCCCCGAACCGGCCCTGGACCTGCCGGTGCAACTCGTCGAACACCCCGGCCTTGACCCAGGTCGCAAAACGCCGGTGCGCGGTCGGGACGCTGACCCCGAACGACGGCGGCAGGTGCCGCCAGGCGCAACCGCTGGTGAGCACGTAGACGATCGCGGTGAACACCGCCCGATCGTCCAGCGCCGCCCGACCGCCGCCCTGCGGCCGCGCCCGGGACCTACCTGTTGGTCGACCGCACCGGATTCCCCTTGGAGATCGGTTGTTTCGAAGGGAATCACGCCGAGACCCGCACGATCGTGCCGATCGTGCGCCAGTTCCAGGAGCGTCACAACATCGACGGTGTGGAGATGGTCGTCGCCGCCGACGCCGGGATGCTGTCGTCAACGAATCTGAAGGATCTCGATGCTGCCGGACTGAAGTTCATCGTCGGATCGCGGGTGACGAAGGCGCCGGCGGATCTGGCCAGTCATTTCCACTGGAACGGGGACGTGTTCGCCGACAGGCAGGTCATCGACACCGTCACCCCGCGGCACGCCAAGAGCGTGGTCAACGACATCGGTCGTCGCGGTGAGCCGGTGTGGGAGCCCGCCGACACATCGGCGTGGCGGGCGATCTGGGCGTACTCGGCCAAACGTGCCGTGCGGGACAACCAGACGTTGAACGCGCAGGAAGCTCGGGCGAAGGCCGTCATCGACGGCACCCGCACTGCCCGATCGCCGCGGTTCGTCAAGACCACCGCGAAGGGCAAGACCCTCGACACGGCGGGTATCGCCCGGGCCCGCTCCCTCGTCGGGCTCAAGGGCTACGCCACGAACCTTCCTGCGCACGTGATGAACCCGCATGGGGTGATGGCGAAGTATCACGACCTGTGGCAGGTCGAGCAGTCGTTTCGGATGTCGAAGACCGACCTGCGGGCCCGGCCGATCTTCAGTCACACCCGGGATGCGATCGAGGCGCACCTGACCATCGTGTTCGCTGTGTTGGCGATTCCGCGCTATCTGCGGGACGAGACCGGGATGTCCATCCGGAAAATCGTGCGGACCCTGCGTCCACTGCAGGAAATCACCACCTCGATCGCCGCCCATGAGCACACCGCCCTCGATCCACTCACCGACGACGCCGCGAGCATCCTCGATGCCCTCGCAATCCCGAATCGCCGATCAGCGTTGGCACACTAAACTGGTGCAACTCAGGTCCGGAGCAACGCGGTGACACGGCGGTTCCCGGATGTGACGTACGTTACCGAGACGAGGAGCGGCCGGGAATTGTCGTACCGGACAGGATGCCGACCGTTTCGGTCACATCCGAGCAACGCCGTTCGGCGGCCTCCCAACTCCGGTCGCCCGAGCCGTCGTGCTTGGACCCCCTGACATTCACCACATGCTCTTTCTCCGGTGAATGTCAGGCTCAGGCATAGAGTTGCGCGAGTCGCAATCCGACCACAGTGGTGAGGCGGTCTTCAGCGTCGTTGAGATCCAAGGTGTATTTGCTCTCGATCCGTTTGAGGCGGCTATAGATTGTCGAGCGGTGCATGTGAAGTTCGGACGCGATTTTCTCGACCTCGCCATTGCGTTCCAAATATTCACGCAGTACGGCGATATTGTCGTCGCGCTCGTGATCAATGAGACGTGCCACCCTGGGGTCAAGTGTGCGCAGCCCGCGTTCCTTACCGAGTGCTACGAGTGTCCGCCAAGAACCAAGCTTGTCCCAGTAGGCGACGGATGAACCGTCCCGCAAGACCCTTGCGACACGCAACGCTCCGAGCCCTTCTATGTAGGACTGCCTCGCCGCGTCAAGACCATGCACTTGACCACCAACGCCATGAAACGTCCTGAGGAAAGGTCTGCTTTGGCGCAAAGTCGTTTGTAAACGCTCAATTTCCTTAATAGGATCATGTTCGTCGTCATTAATGATTGCCACGAGTCGGTCATCCAACTCTGCCCAGGCGCGCCCGTCGCTTACCGATCCCACCCACGCCAATCGAGAGATGCTCACCTCGCGGTCGTCAAGTTCAGACACCAGCACGCGGATCCGCGTCGCCTCTTCAAAGGTTCGTAGAGAGCCCAAGCTGTCAATCCCGACCCGACGGGTCGCTGGGTCGGGACTCAGTGCGGATCGAACTGTCAGTTGGATCTGATTCGACTGGGACTTCGAAAGCTCGATCTCCAATCCGACCGCTGTCAGCGTTCGTTCGTTCTTCAAATGCCAGTCGGACGGAATCCTTTGGTCGGGGTCGACCGCGAAGACGTAGCCGACCGGGTAGCCGCGGTGCGCGATCGTGATGATGGTGCGCGGGAGAGCCTGAAATTCGGCATTTGCAGGAGCGCGGACCAAGCCCTTGTTGGGATCCAGGTAGGCCGTGAGCCAGTCTGGGACATAAGACGGGCTGTTGACCAGAATTCCATCACGCCGGACAGAGTCTGTTCGGTCGGGCGGCTGATCAGAGAATGCCAGAACGCTCGTTCGGCCCGCCGTGATCAGGATAGGCGTCTCGAACTGCACGTACAGTAGCTCCGCGAGCAACTGAGCTTGGCTAGGCGTCCTCACCGTTTCCCTCCGAAAGACTCTGGGGCCGACACCTCGGACCCCGCTATGGACTCCCTATCCGGAGTAGTTCAGTCTAAGCCCTGTGCTGAACCCAGTAACCTCCCAGCCTTGTTGCGCACGCTGCGGTTCACGGCCGCGCCGGTGGCGATGTCGGTGACGGTCGGGGTGTAGGCATGGTCGCCGACTGCGTTGCCGCCCTCGTGGCCGACCAGGTCGATCTCGACGAACCCTGGTTTCGCGTCGTCCCACTGCGCCCAGGTGCGGATCGGGATCTGCGACTCGAGCACCCGACCCCGGTTTGGTGTGGCTGCGACCTCGCAATTGGTGTTTCTTCCGTTCCGGAGCCAAGCGCCGGTCGATGGTGGCCGCGGACATCCGCACCAGCAACGCGGCGGTCTCGTCGTCGATGTCGAGCTCGCCGAAGTGGCGTAACTGCGGCACCAGCTCGGCCAGGACCGGGGCCAGCCGCTTGCCGGCCGGCATCCCCAACACTGCCCAGCAGAAGACGACCCTTCGGCGGTAGCGCAACTCCGAGCGCCCTCTCGAACGACACGCCACACCCGGGCACTCTCGAGTGAGTCAACAAAGGGGGCTACGCGGGCATTTTGAATGAGTCAACGCGGACAATTGCGGAGTCGTCAGATTTTGCGTAATATGACCCGCCGAGATCTACGAGCCGTCCCTCAGCACGGCCGGTATCGGTGAAATAGAAACCGCCGTGGCTATCGAACACAATGTCGTTGGGCCTCAGCAACGGCCGCCCATCACACTCTGTATAGAGCTGGGTGATCTCGGCATCGAGGGTCACCCGCTGGATTCCCGAAGGAGCAACTGTGAGCGGGACTCCGTGAGATCGGACGCTTTCATGCCACTATGCGCGGTAAAAGCCATACCACCGTTGTTGCATACGTACAGGGCCCAGTCCGGTCCCAGTGCAGTTCCGTTCGGTCCACCTTTCGTTTCCACCAGTGTCTCGATTTTACCGGACTCACGGTCGACCACGAGAAGAGTGCCGTGTTCGACATCGGTGACGATCAGGCAACCATCCTGAAGAATGACCGGACCTTCCAAAAATCCTAGTCCTGAAACAATCTCGCGAAATCCATACCACTTTACTCCTTATGATGACGTCGAGGCTCCGGACATCTCCGCTCGCTGCCACGACGCGCGGCGTTCGGCCCTTGGACGCCGCGCGGAGGTCTCGGTCACTGCGTGTGCATTCGGACGAGTGTTTCGACGGGCTCTCGTGTACTGCGGTAGCGGTAGGCGGCCGCGCTTGTATCCGGCGACCGAACGAGATACCGAACAGGAGCTTGGACTCGGCGGAAATCCCCAGTTCCCGGCGGACGGTGTCGGCGAACATACCCAGCGTTATCTGGGGAACGCCCGCGAGACCTCGCGCCGCCAGCGCGAGGAGGAAGGTCTGCGCGAACATGCCCACATTGGAGGCCACCCTCTCGACACCCTCATGTCGTCGACCGGTCCGGTCGACCTCGACGCAGTGTCGGTCCGCAGGTCCGGTCCTATGTCACCGGTCTGGGTGGGCGATACTCCCCGCAATCGTGCAAACTCAAAGCCACTGTGCTGCGGTGCTTCCTGCGGTTCGCGTGGATATCCGGGCGGATGAGCTCGGACCTGACCGGTGCGGTCGGCCCGGTGATCACCCATCGGTCCGGCAAAATCCCCAAGGCGCTGCACCCGGACGAGCTGGCACGACTGTGGGCAGCACCCGATCGTCGGACGCTGACCGGATCCCGCGACTTCGCCCTGCTGATCCTGATGTCCCGCCTCGGTCTGCGCGCCGGTGAAGCCGGCGGCCTGCGCCTCGACGATATCGACTGGGCACACGCCAGCCTGAGGGTTCGTGTCAAGGGCGGGAACCCTTGAGCTGCCCATCCCCGGCGATGTCGGCTCGGCCCTGGTCGAATATCTGCAGCGGCGTCCGGCCTCGACACAGCATCATGAGGTGTTCCTCACGAACTACGGGACGTCGGTGCCGATGACCCGCGGAGATCATCGACCTCATGGACGCCACCGACGTGGTGTTCACCCCACGGCGGGCCGTAACGATGCGCACCCTCATCGGATTGCTCTTCGTCACCGGAATGCGCATCGGTGAGACACTGCGCCTGGACATCGGCGACCTCGACACGGATCGGCAGACCCTGACGATCCGACACGCGAAGTTCGGTCGCGAACGCCTCGTCTGCCTCGACGCCAGCACCAGCGAAGCACTACGGGCCTACCTCGATGGCCCGCCACGCCGTGATCTGGGCACGGGCGCCGATCGGCCACTGTTCGTCACCGGCAGAGGCACCGAGGTGTCCTACTCCACTGTCTGCGGCGGCTTCCATTAGATGGTCGGCCATGTCGGGCTCGTCCGCCGCGCCGGTGCCCGCCCACGCCTGCACGATCTGCGCCACAGGTTCGCCACCCGGACGATGATCGACGCCTACCGCCCAGGGCGCGATCCCGGACACACGTTCGCCGTATTTTCGCTCTGGCTCGGGCACTCCAACCCGGCCGACACCTACTGGTATCTCCAAGCGGCCCCGGAAGTCGCGGCGATCGCCGCCGGACGCCTCGACAACGACCAGGAGGGGTGATGACCCACCGTCTCGCCCCAATCCTGCAGCAGTACTTCACCACCTACGTGCTCACCCAGCGGGCACTGAGCCCGGCCACGATCCGGACCTACCGCGACTCCTGGGCACTGCTGCTCACCTTCCTCGCCGAACGCACACAGATCCCGCCCTACGCGCTCGACCTCGCCCACATCGACCACCGGTGCGTCACCGCGTTCCTCGACCACCTCGAGAACGAACGCGGCAACACCCATCGCCACCCGCAACCTGCGGTTGGCCGCGATCAAGGCCTTGCTGACCTTCCACAGCGCGACCATGCCCGAACACCTCGACACCATCGCGGCGGTCCAGGCGATCCCCGTCAAGAAACACCCGCGACCGCACCTGACCTACCTCACCACCACACAGGTGCAGGCCCTGCTCGACGCGATCGACACCACCATCTGGACCGGCCGACGGGACCAGGCCACGTTCGCTCTCGCCGCCCCACACCGGACTGCGCGTCAGCGAACTCATTTCCTTGACCGTCGACAGTGTTCACCTCGGCACCGCCGCGCACGTCGCTTGCACCGGAAAGTGACGCAAACACCGCATCACACCCCTGACGACGGCCACCGCCACGCTACTGAAAACCTATCTCTGCGAACGGCGCACCCGACCCGGGCACGCACTGTTCCCCAACCTACAAGGCGAACCACTGTCCGCCGACGCGATCGCGCAACGGCTACGCACCCACGTGCACCACGCAGCGCGCTCCCGTCCGGAACTGGCCGACACCCGCATCACTGTGCACACCCTCCGGCACACGGCCGCGATGCGGTTTCCTCGCCGTCGGCATCGACACCGCGGTGATCGCCCTATGGCTCGGCCAGGAATCCACCGCGACCACCAGCATCTACCTCCATGCCGACATGGACATCAAACGACGGGCCCTCGAACGGACACGTCAACCGGAAACCGTCGCAGGTGACTACACGCCCTCGGACTCACTCCTCGCATGGCTGCAAGCCCTGTGATTATGCCGAACAATCCGCCATGGCGAGGCCGCCACCAGCAACGATGTGCTCGTATCGGCATAACCCCGACATCGTCGTAACCCTACTTAGGCCGAGTTCGGCCTAACAAGGGCTACGTCACCAACCTGCCCGCGACTCTGATGACGTCGGGTGAGGTCATCGCCAAGTATCACGACCTCTGGCACGTCGAGCAGTCGTTCCGGATGTCGAAGACCGACCTGAGGGCCCGGCCGATGTTCCACCACACCCGCGACGCCATCGAAGCCCACCTTACGGTCGTCTTCACCGCACTCGCCGTCGCCCGCTACCTTCAGGCCGAGACCGGGACCTCGCTCCGCTCCCTGATCCGGACCCTGCGTCCGCTGCAGGAAATCACCATCACCATCGCCGGCCACCCCCACACCGCCACCGCCACCGCCACCGACCCACTCAACCCGGACGCGGTCCGCATCCTGACCGCCCTGGGTCTACCGACCCGATGAGCGGGGCACTAAATCTGTGCAAGTCAGGCGAATGCCACCGCTCGAACCTACCTGCTGAGTGTCCCGATCCACCTCGTCAAGGTTGTAAATGCACAGGTCACAGACCCGGCAGGCCATCGACCCGGCAGTAATGTCCTAACTCAGGCCAGACGTCGTGCGCCCCTGTCCACGGGCGACCCCTGCGTAGCTCGGTGCCGTTGGCCCCGAGCTACGCAGGTTAGGGATTTCTATTCAGGTTCAAAAGTGGCCAGCGCAGTGTCATCATCAACCTGATCGAATCTCACTTTTAGCCGCAGCCCAGGAGTTAGCTCGATATCGTTGACATTGACTAGTCGGGAGACCAAGCGGGGGCCCTCTTCAAGCTGAACCAGCGCAACGACAAACGGAACGTCGTCCGCAAGGATTGGGAGAGGAGCTAACTCGGTCTCCGTCCACGAAAATAATTCGGCCCGACCGGAGCATTCGACCCACTTCAGGTCGAAGGAACCGCAACGCGCGCACATTTCTCGCGGAATATGGATCCAAGACTCACACTTGTTGCATCTCAGCAGACACAACTTCTCCTGGACGAAGTGCCCGTAGAACTCGTCCCCCAGCGGCGACGGAGCCGGACTAATGTAGGTCAGGTTTTTCGCAGTATTAGTCATTTCGGAGAACCGCCAATCCGCCGTCGCCAAAGTCTCCCCATCCGGTTACTACACCGACGTGCGCGTCGTCTACTTGTCGAAGCCCGGCCTCGCCTCGGAGCTGCTTGACCGCTTCGTTGATATGGTTCATTCCCCATATGTGCGCCTCGGAATGGAGGCCCCCGTGCGTGTTCATCGGCAACTCTCCCCCAAGGCGCAGACGTCCGTCCTGGACATAATCCCCGACCTCACCTCTTTCACAGAATCCCATGGCTTCGATCTGGAGCAACGCAACGAAGGAGAAGCAGTCGTACACCTGCAAGAAATCGATATCCGAATGGCTCACTCCAGCGGCTTCGAAGGCGCGCGGCGCCGCATCACTCAAGCCAATCTTGAACAGATCTTCACGGGAACTAAAGTCGTCTGCCGGGTATGGATGACCTTCAGCGATCCCGGAAATGAACACCGGTTTCTTTCGCATATCTCGCGCACGTTCAGGAGACGAAACGATGACTGCGCATGCGCCGTCGTTTTCCAGGCAACAATCGAACTTCCTGAAAGGCTTCGATATCCAACGCGAGTTGTCATAGTCTTCGCGAGAAAGTGGACGACCGTACATCAACGCGTTGGGGTTCATCTGAGCATTCGCCCGACTACTGAGGGCCACTTCAGCCAATGCATCTTCGCTCGTGCCATACATAGCCATATGCCTTGTGGCCAGCCATGCGTACCACTGAACCGGCGCGACCGCGCCGTGAGGGATGTAGTAGGACCCCAACGAACCTGCAATGGCCTCAATATTCGTGCCAACTTTGCTGATACGGCGATCCGTGTACCCGTTCCACCCCAAGGGTACGAGGACGTTCTCCGCGACACCTGTGGCCACTGCCATAGCCGCAGTCTGAAGGGCGACTACAGGACTGGCACCGCCCATCAGCACGGTCGAGGCGTACCTCAGGTCCCTTATACCTAGGTTTGCGGCGAGTTGTTCAGCTGTGCTGGCAACGGGCGGCCCTACAATCCCGTCGATTTGATGTGCCTCTAAACCAGCGTCATCCAGCGCGTTCCTGGTTGCTTCGAGGAGTAGGCGAAGTTCAGATTTATCTGTTCCGCGGATAAATTCTGTCTGGCCAATACCAACGATGCACGACTTATCAGTGAGTGCGTTCATCTATCTACCTCCCAAATTCTTCTCAATGCCTATTTTCCATAAATGCCGCAGCTGCTCTAGCACTGGCACGCATTCATTCTGGTATCGAAACCATCGCTTCGATGAAGGGCCGATGCAGCGCTCTCGGAGAGGGGACAACAACTACTCCCCTTTTCCGCCTACATCGGAGTCGCGAACAAGCATGAGGCCTCCGATAGAAACCGCGGCGGTAAGCAGGAAATACCATACTGGGCTCGAGGGACTGTCAGTCCATTCGATCAGGGAAGACGCAATGAACGGAGCGGACCCCCCGAAAATGGCAATTGACAGGTTGTATCCGATCGCAGATCCGGTAGACCGCAAGTGAACTGGCAACAGTTCGCTCATCATCGCCAACGGGTTTCCGAGCAGGAGTGCGAATGCGATCGCCAGCAGAATCCACGGGGCCAGAAGGGAAGTGGGCGTCGAGTCAGGGGCAGCGAGGAAGAACCATACCGTGGCCAGCGCCAATAGTACCGATGTCAGAATGAGATAGTCCCTGCGGCGTGCAAACCTGTCACCGATGTACCCACTGATCGGAGTGAGTACGATCGCAATCGCTCCGGCGAGTACCACATATCCGAACGTCGGCCCCCATTCGAAGCCCACGATGGTTGTCAGGAATGTGGTCGAGTACGTCATGACCAGGTAAATGGACGAGCCCATCAGGGTGACGGTACAGAACACCAAGAAGATTTTCCTGGGATGGCGCAGGGCTTCCTTCAGCGGCGACTCGGACGTGTTGTTGCTCTCTTTGAGCGCTTCGAAATCGGGGCTCTCTTCCAGCTTCATTCGGATGTAGATAGCGAGAAGTCCGAGAGGTCCAGCGAGCAGGAATGGAATACGCCAACCCCACTCCGTCATTGTCTCCTCGCCGAGCGCCCAGCTCATTCCATTCGCAACAAAAGCTCCCAAGAGGAGCCCTACGATTGAGGCGGCGGCGATGATGCTTGTAGCGGTGCCCCGCCGTCCTTTTGCAGCGTACTCGGCGATGAACGTGTTCACGGTTCCGAGCTCTCCGCCGGCGGAGAGACCTTGGAGCAGGCGAAGGAGAATCAGCAGAATGGGCGCCAGCACCCCTATAGATGCTGCTGTGGGCAGAAGTCCCATCAGCACCGTTCCTGCACTCATGAGGCTGAGCACAAGAAGGAGTGTCGTCTTCCGGCCAATTCTGTCAGCCATCGGACCGAAGACGATTCCGCCGATCGGCCTGATGAAGAAGGCCAGAGCGAAGACCGCGAAGGCGCTGATCACATTGACCGCGGGGTCGTCCGAGTTGAAGAAATTGGCGCCGATATATACAGCTAGGAACCCGTAGATCGCATAATCGTACCATTCGAAGATGTGCCCGCAGATAGCTCCAACGAATGCGGATTTTCGTCTCTTTGAACTCAGCGTTTTTTGTTCATTGTTTTCGACCCTCCCTGCGCCGTCAGTCGAGGCACTGGCAGCGTGATTCACGAGCATATTTTTATCGCTGTCCATGGGTTTTCCTTTAATGTTCAGGGGCGATGCCCACCGGGACGACATCCCGTCTTGGTTGTACTCACCGTCCGATGTAGACCGGGCGCCGCTTCTCCATAAACGCCAAGGGTCCCTCTTTTGCGTCCGCGGAGGCAGACACCACGTCCCAGGCGCGATCTTCGATCACGAAGGCCTCGTCCAGAGTCATCCCCGATGTCTCGATGATTGCCCGCTTGGCTGCAGCCACAGCGACTGGACCGTTCTCGTTGATTTGGTGGGCAATCTTCAGTGCCGTGTCCATGAGTTGGTCAGGCGCCGTTACGGCGTTGACGAATCCGCAACTGAGCGCCTCTGAAGCAGAGATGGGCTCGCCGGTGAGTATCATTTCCATTGCCCTCGCGAAGGGCATCTGGCGACTGAGGCGAACAAGCGACCCTCCCGCCGGGACAATTGCCCGTTTCACTTCGGGCAAACCAAAACTGGCGCCTTCCACACAGATCCGAATGTCCGTTCCCTGGATCAATTCGGTTCCACCAGCCAAGCAGAAGCCGTTTACTGCCGCGATAATCGGTTTAGGGAAGTAGGTTCGCAGCATCGCTGCATCCCGAATCTTCGGATGTGTGTCCATCAGAATGGACTCATACTCGTTCTGTGGTGCCCTGGCTCGAGTGAGCACAGGAACCACCGAACTCAGATCAGCACCAGCCGAGAACGCCTTGTCGCCGGCTCCAGTGACGATGACGGTTCGTACCTGAGGATCGAGTGCCCACTCCTCCCAGGCCTCGGCCATCTTGACGAATATTTCCGCGTTCATCGCATTGTGCTTCTCTGGCCTGTTCAAGGTCATGATCCCTACATGCCCGCTGACCTCTGTGATCAATGCCGTCATCTCAGCAACACCTCGCTCTCTTGGGGCGTGACTCCAAATTCGGGACCAGTGACGATTTGCCTCGCCGATGCAGGTCTCTGTGCCGCGGTCACGAGCAACGCTCACGCTGGCGCTTTCGTCAGCGCGACGATCGGTCCGGGCGATAATCCTGAGCATGGCGCCACTGAGCCGCGTGAGACTGTCCGAATACGCGACAGACCGCGACACTCGCAATGCGAGGTGTAGCGTTACGCGACAGTTCTCCTGTGGGGCGATTATTGCTGCAAGAGTCGGGTTGCGAGCCTGCACTGCAGTCGAGCGACCTCGTCCGGGGTGTAGCGACCGTCCGGTTTGTACCAGCGGGCGACATCGATGCCCAGCGAGACGACCGCGACGGTCAGGCCACGAGAGTCAACGTCATCGTCGACACCGCCCGATACAGCGGCTACGACGCCCCGGACCACATGCTCGGTCCGTCTGCGGATGTCCGCGATTTCCTCTGCATGCACGCCGGTCAGGGCGTTGAGCTGGTACTGGGCGACTGTAGCGACGGTCCGCCGCTCGGCATGCCACCGCGCGAAGGCGTAGACGAGCGTGCGAAAGGCATGGTCCGCGGGCTCGAGCGCGGCGGCCTTCTTCACGATCGTCAGCGCGCTCTCGTGACCTCGACGGCTGATCTCATACAGCAACTCGTCCTTCGAGCCGAAATGCACGTACAGCGCGGCGGTGCTCAGTCCAGATCCCGCAGCGATGTGCTTGAGCGTGGTGGCATGGAAGCCGCGGTCGGCGAACGAGCGCACGGCGGACTCAACGACCAACTTCGCGGTCGGCGGTAGATCTCGCCAGGGATCTTCCGCGGCAAGAATCTCTGCCGCTGCTGCGGCGGCGGACTCCATGTCAAGACTGGAAATCATCGACCCGCTCCCTCGTGTTGCGCTCCATGGATTTCACCACTGGCCTTGTTCCGACCCTCATCCCCATGGTACTTACTAATTGATTAGTAACCCTAAGGAGTGTGGATGACTGAAGCAGTGATTGTTGCCGCCGCGCGGTCCCCGATCGGCCGGGCGCGTAAGGGCTCGCTCAGGGACATGCGTCCGGACGAGCTGGCCGCGCAGATGGTGCGCGCAGCCCTCGATCAGGTGCCCGCGCTCGACCCGAGCGAGATCGACGACCTGATGCTCGGTTGCGGACTGCCCGGTGGCGAACAGGGTTACAACATGGGGCGGGTGGTGTCGGTGCTGCTCGGGCTGGATTCGGTGCCCGGCACGACCATCACCCGCTATTGTTCGTCGTCGGTGCAGACCACCCGCATGGCTCTGCATGCGATCAAGGCTGGCGAGGGCGACGTCTTCGTCTCGGCCGGCGTCGAGACGGTGTCCCGGTACGACAAAGGGAGCTCCGACGAGCTTCCCGGCACGCACAATCCGCTGTTCGCCGACGCCGAGGCCCGCACGGTCGCCACCGCCGAGTCCGGCACCGACGCCTGGACCGATCCCCGCGACGACGGGGCGCTGCCGGACGTCTACATCGCCATGGGCCAGACCGCGGAGAACCTTGCCCGCGCAAAGGGCGTGACTCGCGAGGAGATGGACCATTTCGGCGTGCGCTCGCAGAACCTTGCCGAGCGGGCCATCGCGGAGGGGTTCTACGCCCGTGAGATCAGCCCCGTCACCCTGCCGGACGGCACCGTCGTCAGCACCGACGACGGTCCCCGCGCCGGCGTCACCTACGAATCGGTGGCCCAGCTCAAGCCGGTGTTCCGGCCGGATGGCCTGGTCACCGCGGGCAACTGCTGTCCTCTCAACGATGGCGCTGCCGCCCTGATCATCATGTCCGACACGAAGGCGCGCGACCTGGGTCTGACCCCGCTGGCCCGCGTGATCTCCACCGGCGTCACCGGGCTGTCCC
Source organism: Rhodococcus sp. DMU1 (assembly GCF_012272955.1). Lineage (NCBI taxonomy): Bacteria > Bacillati > Actinomycetota > Actinomycetes > Mycobacteriales > Nocardiaceae > Rhodococcus > Rhodococcus sp. DMU1. Next base: position 249,104 of record NZ_CP050953.1, read on the forward strand.
CGGAGATCATGGGTTACGGCCCGGTCGAGGCGTCGAAGCAGGCCCTGGCCCGTGCCGGCATGACGATCGACGACGTGGACCTGGTCGAGCTCAACGAGGCCTTCGCGGCGCAGGTCATCCCGTCGGCTCGTGACCTGGGCATCGACCCGTTCGGCGACAAGCTCAACGTGCACGGCGGCGCGATCGCCGTCGGGCACCCGTTCGGCATGACCGGCGCCCGCATCACCACCACCCTGCTCAACGGGCTGCGCGCCAGGGACAAGAGCATCGGTCTGGAGACCATGTGCGTCGGCGGCGGCCAAGGCATGGCAATCATCTACGAAAGGCTGTCCTGATGACCAACCTGACCTTCGACTTCACCGGTCGCACCGTCGTCGTGACCGGGGCGGGCCGCGGCGTCGGCAAGGCGATCGGTGAGAACTTCCGGGCCGCGGGCGCCACGGTCTACCTGGTGGACTTCGATGCGGACGCCGTCGAGCTGGCGGCCAAAGAGATCGGTGCGGTGGGACTGGCCGCCGATGTCGCGCAGACCGCCGAGGTCGAGGCGGTCGTCGAGCGGGTGATCTCCGACACCGGACGTCTCGACGTTCTGGTCAACAATGCGGGCATCCTCCGCGACGCAATGTTGTGGAAGATCAGCGATGACGATTACGAAGCCGTGATGGCCGTGCACGCCGGCGGCACCTTCCGGTTCACCCGCGCCGCGGTGCCGCATTTCCGCAGGCAGGGCGGCGGGCGAGTGATCAACGTCACCTCGTTCACCGGTCTCCATGGCAACCCTGGCCAGTCGAACTACGCCATGGCCAAGGCCGGCATCATCGGGTTCACCAAAACCGCGGCGAAGGAGCTGGCACGCTTCGGGGTCACGGTCAACGCGATCTCACCGAACGCCCAAACCCGGATGATCGAGTCGATTCCCGCGGACAAGCTCGCCCAGCTGACCGAGCAGATCCCGATGCAGCGCTTCGCCGCACCGTCGGAGATGGCCGCCGCGGTCGCGTTCCTCGCCTCCGACGAGGCTGCCTACATCACTGGCGTGGTCCTGCCCGTCGACGGCGGTATCTCCATCTGATCGGCAGGACCAATGACCAGCTACCTCCCCGGACGGTTCGACGCCGTCACCCAGGATGACCCCGGTGTCATCTCATCTCACGTGTGGCACGCGCCCTCGGACCCCGCGACCGGGTCGGGGGACATATCGGGCCGCGCCCTGCATGTCTGGAGCCCTCGATGAGCACCTTGTTTGACCTCAGTGGCCGGACGGCCGTGGTGACCGGCGGGAGCCGAGGAATCGGTTTGATGATTGCGCAAGGCCTGCTCGAGGCAGGTGCGTCTGTCGTCATCTCCTCCCGGAAGACGGAGGCGTGCGAGACGGCACGTGTGCAGCTGGCGAAGTTCGGGGAGGTGACAGCCATCCCGGCAGACCTGTCGCGCGAAGAGGAATGTCACCGACTCGCGGACGCGGTCCGAGCACGCCACGACGAGGTGCACATCCTCGTCAACAACGCCGGAGCCACGTGGGGTGCACCTATCGAGGACTTCCCCGCCACCGCCTGGGACAAAGTCCTGGACCTCAATCTGAAGTCCCCGTTCTTCCTGACCCAGGCGTTCCTGCCGGACCTCAGCAAGACTGCGACGACCCAGTCACCCAGCAGGATCATCAATATCGGCTCGGTGGACGGGCTCAGCGTGCCCTCGCTGCCGAACTACTCCTACGCGGCGAGCAAGGCCGGTCTCCACCACCGACTGGAAGATCACGGCATTCTCCATCTGGAGCCTGGCCAAGCTCGCCGAACACCTGACCGCGCAGAAGATCGTACCGACGATCAGCGGCGACATGCTGCGCCGCATCCTGCGCGAAGGGAAGGTCACCTGGCAGTCCACCACCACCACATGGAGGGCCTCCACCGACCCGGATTTCCTGTCCAAGATGCACGTGATCCTCGCTATCTACGACACTCCGCCGGCCGTCGGACGGCTGATCTGTGTCGACGAGTCCGGGCCGTTGAACCTGCAACCCCGCAAAGGAAATCGTGGCGACCGGCCGCATATCCGCTCCGGTTTGCGGGCGACGTATCACCGCTACGACGGTGTGATGCGCATGCTCGTCGCACCCGATTTATCGAGCGGCCGAATGTATTACCGCATCCGACCCCGCAAACGTGCCGGTTGGTTCCTCGGTTTCCTCAAGGTGTTGAGGGCGCGGTGGCCCGGGGAGAAGTTGTACGTGGTGCTCGACAACTTCTCCCCGCACCGGCACCCGGCCGTCCGTGAATGGACCGCCGACAACGACGTCGAGTGGGTGTTTCTGCCGACCTACGGGTCGTGGTTGAACTGGATCGAATCCGATTTTGCGGCCTGGCGGCACTCCGCGCTGAACGGCACCGATCATCGCAGTCACGCCGAGCAGAACGCCGCCATCGCCGCATACATGCTGTGGCGCAACGCTCGCGGAACCGAAACCCGATTCGCTCCGGATTCACCGGTCCGGTCGTGGACCGAGTATCTGCATTACCCCGGCCAAGGTTGTTTGACGAGCCACTAGCGGTAGTTTGTTGGTTCGGGAGGTAGAGGTGCAGGTCGTGACCTGCCGCGACCGAGTCCAGCAGTGCCTGCAACTGCGGTGGCGGGGGCGCCGTCGACCATGCCGGCCACCAGCGTCGCAACGCGATCCAGGGGGAAAGCCAGCCACGGATCGCCCGCAGCGCCCGCGGCCACGACGGAGCCGGCGCGGCGGTGTGTGGCCCCCCTCTCTCCGCGGCCGGGTCCGGCCTGCGATGTGGTTGCGTTCTGCCGTGATGCCGTATCATCTTGCCCTGGTGGATGATCGGAGAACCAGGCAGCCCAGCAGAAACTGAACGCACAGTTCACGAGCACCTGGTGGCGGTGGATGGCCACATCGGAGCGGACCTGGAAGTCGGCCCAGCCCAACTCGTCCTCGATCTGCTTGTAGCTCTGCTCGATCCAGTGCCGGATACCGTAGATCCGCACGATCTCGGTCAGGTCCGCGGCCGGATGCGGACCGTCGGCCTCACGCGGGCCACCGGGACGGGGAAGGTTGGTGACCAGATACCAGGTCGCCTTGTCCGGCAAAGCCGTCGGGTCGGCGGTGGCCACCACCAGACGGTGGGTGCCGTCCGGCCCCCACCAGCCCAAGGTGGCGTCCGCGGCCCACCAGGTCTCGGTGTGCCCGTCGCGGAAGGTGCGGGTCACCGCCTGCCAGTCGCCCGGCTCGTCCGGACCACCCCAGGCCAGGGCGCGGGCCGCATCGACCGGGGTGTGCGCGCCCGGCCCGTAGGCCCAGGTGCCGCGGTGCGGCCGCAAGGCCGTCACGAACGGTAGACCGGCCTCGGCGAGTTCACCGCGGAACCCGTCCTGGTCCCCGTACGCGCTGTCCGCGGCCACCGCACGGAACACGAATCCCGCATCCCGGGCCGCGGCCGCCAGGTCCGCGCCGATCGCCAGCTTCGTCCGAAAACCCGGATCGCTCTTGCCCTTCGCGAAGTGCTTCGCCGGAGTGTACGGCTGCGCGTGCACCGGATAGTACAACCGTTCGTCGGCCCACACCGTGGTGACAGTGACCACACCGTTGTCGGTCTTGCCGTACCGGCCCAGCCACTGGCGGCCGACGTGCGCGGTCTTCCTCCCGTCCTTGCGGTCCCCGCTGTCGTCGATCACCAGCACCCCGCCGTCATGCGGAGTCGTGGCCGGGTCCGCGAGGAGCATGTCCAGTCGTCGAGAATTGATTCGGTCGGCGTCCCAGCGGGATTCGGAGAGGAAGAACTGCAGTCGCTGGACCGCCGGGTGCTGTGCGCCGGTGACCGGTTCGGCCCCGGCCAGCGCGGTCAGCGTCTTGTTCCGGTCCCGTGGTGCCAGCAGCCCGGTCAGGTACTGCCGGAACCCTCGTGGCTGCGCGACGCGGGTGAACAGCTCGTCGAACCGGACCGCGTATTCCTCCAGTGGGCCCGGTGCTGCCGGGCAGGGTTGATGTCGGGTCATCACGCACCCCCAGTGGACTGCATGGGTACTACCTCCGGAATACCGCTGACCTGCACAAAAGTCAACAAACTACCGCTAGTGTCCTGAGTCGTTAATTCATTGGCAATTTGATAGAGTACGGCATGGTCGATGGGCGCGGGCCGAAGTTGGCAGTTCTGGAACTGAGCCATTCCGAGCGAGATGTGTTGCAGGGCTGGGTGAGGCGCAGCAAGACCGCGCAGGCACTCGCGACGCGGGCGCGGATCGTTCTGGCGTGTGCGGACGGATTGTCCAACAGTGAGGTTTCTCGGCAGCTGCGGGTGTCTCTGCCCACTGTCGGTAAGTGGCGCAAGCGCTTTGTCGAGTATCGGCTCGACGGGTTGAGTGACGAGCCCCGGCCGGGCACGCCACGCAAGATCAGCGATGCCCAGGTCGCGAGAGTGATCACCGCGACTCTCGAGGAGGCGCCGGCGGGCGGTGACAGTCACTGGTCGACCCGGTCCATGGCGGCCGCAACGGGGATGTCCCAGACCGCGATCTCACGGATCTGGCGGGCATTCGGCCTGCAACCGCACCTAGTGGACACGTGGAAGCTCTCGACCGATCCTTTGTTCATCGACAAGGTTCGGGACGTGGTGGGGTTGTACCTCGATCCGCCCGACAAGGCGATGGTGCTGTGCGTAGACGAGAAGTCGCAGATGCAGGCCCTCGATCGCACTGCGCCCATGCTGCCGATGATGCCGGGTACGCCCGAACGCAGGACGCACGACTACATCCGCCACGGAACCACGAGCCTGTATGCGGCACTGGATATCGCCACCGGTAAGGTCATCGGCCAGCACCAGCGTCGCCACCGGCACCAGGAGTTCCTGCGGTTCCTCAAGACCGTCGACGCCAACACCCCCGCCGAGCTGGACCTACACCTGATCTGCGACAACTACGCCACCCACAAGACCCCCGCAATCAAGAAATGGCTGGCTGGTCACCCGCGGTTCCATCTGCATTTCACCCCCACCTCGAGCAGCTGGCTCAATCTCGTCGAACGCTGGTTCGCCGAGTTGATCAACCGCAAGCTCCGTCGCTCGTCTCACCGCAGCATCCAAGCCCTCGAAGACGACGTCACCGCCTGGATCGCCGCATGGAACGACGATCCGAGACCCTTCGTGTGGACCAAGACCGCGGACGAGATCCTCGACAGCCTCGCCCGCTACTGCACCCAAATCAATAAAACAATTAACGACTCAAGACACTAGCCCTCAGCGAGCGTCATCAGTTCGGCCAGGAGCTTGGCGACCTCGCCGGCCTCGGTGAGGAACCCGTCGTGTCCGTCGCGCGAGACAAGGACGCGCAAATCACCCGATCCCGGCAGGAGATCAGCGATCTCCTGCTGCAGACGCAGCGGATACAGCCGGTCGGAGTCCACGCCGGCGACGATCGTCCGAACCGGGGTGGACGCGAGTGCGGCCTCGACGCCGCCGCGTCCGCGCCCGACGTCGTGCTGGTTCATCACGTCGGACAACACCACATAGGTGCCGGGATCGAAGCGCGCGACGAGTTTGCGCGCCTGGTGCTCGAGATAGCTCTGCACGGCGTACCGGCCGCCGCGCCACGGATCCTCGCCGTCCTGCGGGAGGTTCCCGAAGCGCGTGTCGAGTTCGAGTCCGGTCCGGTAGGTGAGGTGCGCGATGCGCCGGGCGATGGCCAACCCGGTCTCGGGGCGCCGCCCCGTGCCGTAGTAGTCGCCGCCCTGCCAGTCGGGGTCGGCCGTGATGGCGGCCATCTGCGCGCTCTGAGTGCCGATCTGGTCGGCGGTGGAGCGGGTTGCGGTGGCGAGGACGAGCGAGGCCCGCACCCGCTCGGGGTGAGCGATGATCCACTCAAGGGTGCGCATCCCGCCCATCGAGCCTCCGGTCACGGCCGCGAGGACGTCGATGCCGAGCTTGTCGAGCAGCGTCACCTCGGCGGCCACCTGATCGCGCACGGTGATCAGCGGAAAGCGGGAACCCCAGGCCCTGCCGTCGGGAGCGGCGCTGCCGGGTCCGGTGGTGCCGCGGCAACCGCCGAGAACGTTCGTCAAGACCACGCACCAACGATCGGTGTCGATCGGGGCGCCGGGGCCGACCATGCCCGACCACCAGCCGGGGGACGGATGGTCCGGCCCGGCGGGGCCGGTGACGTGCGAGTCGCCGGTGAGAGCGTGTTCGACCAGCACCACGTTGTCGCGGGCGGGGGACAGCTCGCCCCACCTCTGCATGGCGATGGTGACGTTCGGCAGCGTCTCACCGCTTTCGAGGACGAGATCCCCGATATCGATGGTGTCGAGGCGTCCGTCCGCCGGGGGCAGCTCGACGCGACGAGGCTCGGTGCCCGCCGTCAAGAGGTGACCGCCTTGAGGCTCGCGGTGGGATGGCAGGGCCGGCTGCGAATGTCGGTCATCGTGTCCTTCCGGCGATGGTGGGAGGTTCGATCGCGGCTCGCGTGCGACAGCACATCATCATCTCAATCCTCCCGACAGCAGGCTTGTCGGTGGGGTTCCACCGACCGTGTCATCACCCGGAGCACCCCACCCCGGTCGGAGGGTTGCCGGCCAGCAAGCCGGGGCTTGACGCTGGCACTCATGACTTTCGCGGCAGTCTAACGGTAAAACCGACGGAGGCTGTTGACAGGTACAGCTGGCTTCGCCTGGGAACCCGCCGCGTTCGGTCACTCGGGAGCTGGTCTGTGAACCGGCCGATGACAGGCGTAGCCGCAAGTCAAGCTCAATGCACTGCAACACAACTGTCTCATATCGCTACACCTCATTCGGCAGGCGTCCCGTGCTGTTGCGTAGTCGGACAGTCTCGGCGACGGCCGCTGACGCACGATTCACAGTCATAGCCGCCCCAGAATCCGCAGTGATGCGGACGGCCTACCTCGCAAACGGCACGACTGACGGAGGAGCTGGCCGGAATCTGACGACGAAAAGCCCGGTCTGTCGACCGGACCGCTGAGCGCAGCAAACCAGCTATCAGAAGGAGTTCACAGTGACAAACGCAGCACAGGCCGCGGAGCAGAAGGGCGAGGTGGACGTCGAGGCCATCGTCATCGGCGCGGGATTCAGTGGTCTTCGCTGTATGCACGAGCTTCGGTCGCGGGGAATCTCCACCAAGATCCTCGAGAAGGGCACCGACGTCGGCGGTACCTGGTACTGGAACCGCTACCCAGGCGCCCGTACGGACAGCGAGAGCTGGGTGTACTGCTACTCGTTCGACAAGGACCTCCAGCAGGAGTGGGACTGGAAGGAACGCTTTCCCACCCAGGCCGAGGTCCAGGCCTACCTCGGTCACGTCGCGGACCGCCACGACATGCGTAAGGACATCGAGTTCGGTGTCATGGTGGAAGCTGCGAAGTTCGACGAGGACTCGCAGCTGTGGACGGTCACGACGAGTACGGGCCAGACGTACACCTCCCGCTACGTCGTCGCAGCAACGGGACAGTTGGGCATTCAACACTTCCCCTTCGCGGGGGTCGAGAACTTCCAGGGGCAGGCCTACCACTCCTCGAGCTGGCCGAAGGAGCCCGTCGACTTCACCGGCAAGCGAGTCGCGGTCATCGGCACCGGAGCCACCGGCATCCAGATCATTCCGCTCGTGGCCCAGGAAGCCGAGAGTCTCACCGTCTTCCAGCGGACGCCGAACTACGTCATGCCTGCCCGCAACTTCGCCCTCACCGACACCCACCGCAATGCGATCAAGCGCGACTACGACCGCGTCTGGGAGCAGGTCCGGGACCAGCCGTTCGGAATGGCATTCGACCCGGTCAACCGGATCTCGGGCGACACCGAGCCTGCCTCTCGCGATCAGGTGCTGCAGGCCGGCTGGGAGGCGGGCGGGTTCCGCTACATCTTCGAGACATTCGATGACCTTCTGACCGATCAGGAGTGCAACGATCTGGCATCGGAGTTCGTCCGGAACAAGATCCGTGCGATCGTCAAGGACCCGAAGACCGCTGAGCTGCTCTGCCCGACCAATCACCCGGTCGGCGGCAAGCGGGTGCCCCTCGGGCACTTCTACTACGAGACGTTCAACCGTGACAACGTCACCCTGGTCGACGTCAACGCGAACCCCGTCGAGCGGTTCACCGAGAAGGGCCTGAAGACGGCGGACGGCGAGCTGGAGTTCGACGTGATCATCATCGCCACCGGATTCGACGCGGTCAGTGGAGCGCTGACCCACATGAACGTCCGCGGCCGCGACGGGCAGACGATCGAGAACCGCTGGGCCGACGGCGCGGAGAGCTTCATGGGGATGATGGTCGATGGTTTCCCCAACTTCTTCACCATCCTCGGCCCCCAGGGTCCGTTCGCCAACAACCCGCCGGTCATCGAGCACCAGGCCGAGTGGATCGGGAAGGTCATCACGCACTGCGAGCAGGAGGGCAAGCTCGCGGAGGTGTCCCGCCAGACGGTGAACGACTGGTTCCGCGTCACGCAGGAAGCCTTCGACTCGACGGTCCTCGGCAAGGGCGAAGAGGCGAACAGCTGGTATCTCGGCGCCAACATCCCGGGCAAGGCCCACAAGATCCTCTACTGGTTCGGTGGGGCGCCTGCCTACTTCGACCTGCTCGAGGAGGCGGAGCGCCGGGGTTTCGATCTCGTCGACGCCCCGTCAGCCGCAACGGTCGGCTGAGAGAGTGTTGTGGAACCCTGTGCTGACGCGGCGTGTCGGCCGTGGTATCCGAACGTGATCGATGATCGTGTCGGTACGTGTGTCCGTGTGTGTGCAAGCCCGCCTACGACTCGTCGCTGACCGATGCGCAGTGGGCGGTGATCGCACCGCTGCTGCCGCGACCGAGCCCGCGGCTCGGCGGCCGGCCGCCGGTGCACCCACGCCGACTGGTCGTCGACACGATCTTGTACGTGCTGGCCACCGGCTGCGCCTGGCGGTTGGTCCCGCACGATCTGGCCCCGTGGAGCACCGCCTACCGGATCTTCGCCGCCTGGAGCGCGGACGGCACCTGGGCGCGCATCCACGACATCCTGCGAGATCGGTTGCGTGCCAACGACGGACGTGATCCGCAGCCGTCGGCGGCGGTGCTGGACTCGCAGTCGGTGCGCAGCAGCGAGGGCGGCGAGCAGATCGGCTACGACGCCGGCAAACGCGTCCGGGGCCGCAAGCGTCATCTGCTGTCGACACCCTCGGGTTGATGTTGGTCGGGCTGGTGCATTCGGCGTCGGTGCAGGACCGGGCCGGGGCCCGGCTGGTGCTGGCCGGGGCCCGGACCCGGTTCCCCGGGTTGGGGCTGGTGTGGGTCGACGGCGGGTACGTCAACTCGGTCGATGCGGGCATGGTCGACTGTTGGCGAGCTGACGCAACGCCGGGTTGTGGCCCACCCCGAGGGCTCGTTGCTTGTCGTAATATGCGCGGGCACCCGGCGATCTCGACAATGCACTGAACGCCTGCGAGGTCAGGGCATCGAGAAGCCGGTCGTTGTGGACGAACCGGGCCACGGCGACCTTCTTCCTCCCGGACGCGCGGGTGATCGGCGAGGTCCCGGCGTAGTTCTTGCGTGCTTTGGCGCTGGCATAGCGGTCGTGGTCGTCACCGAACTCTGCGAGCACCCGGGCGCCGAGCGCCTGTCCCAGCCCCGGCTGGGACAAGATGATCTCAGCGGCCGGGTGCTGCCCAAAATGGGCATCTACCTGGCCACCGAGGGTCTTGATCTGGGAATTCAGCACGGTCAGGACCGCGACCAACGCCCGGACCGTCGCCGCGTCGGCGTCGGTGACCACCTCGGGTTGGCCGAGATGCTCGCAGCGCAACGCGGCTGCGATCGTAGCGGCTTTGTCCGCGACGTTGCGGCGGCGGGCACCTTTGAGTGCGGCACCTATCTGCGTGGTGGTCAGCCGGGCCGCCTGCGCCGGGGTCGGCGCCTTGGCCAACAGTTCCAGGGTGTCGGCGGCGTCGAGATCCTCGAACCCGACGAGCGCGGCGGGGAAGTAGTCGCGCAGGGCGTGCCGCAGTCGCTGGGTGTGGCGGGTCCGCTCCCAGATCATCATCTTGTGCATCCGCGCGACGACCTTGATCGCCTCGGCGCGAGCGGAATCCCCCGCCACCGGCCGCAGCTCGTGGGAGTGGGTACGGACCATGTCGGCCAGTACATGCGCGTCACCGGCATCGCTCTTGGCTCCCGACACACCGAGTCGGTCACGAAACCGTGCCGCCTGCAACGGATACACCGCCAGCACTGGGTAACCGGCCGCGACCAGCGCGCCGACCCAGGGGCCCCGGTCGGTTTCGATCCCGATCAGCACCTCGGTGTCGTCGGCGTCCTCGCCGACCAGATCGCCGATGATCGAGTGCAGCCGTGTCATCCCGGCTACACCCTCGGGCAGGCGGGCTTTGACCAGCCGGCGCCCGGAGGTGTCCATCACCTCCACGTCGTGATGGTCTTCGGCCCAGTCGTCTCCGACGAACAGTCGCATCGGTCCTCCTCGATGTCTCGATGTCGATCACCGTCGAGCAACCGGCGAGAGAACTATCAGCGACCTAATCAAGCAGTGCTCACGCCCCCGCAACGGGGTCGGGCACGACATCCCAGCAGCGATCAACTCTCCCGGCCTACCGACAGGGGCACAGTCTTTCACCAGGGCTTCGAAGTCCAGGACCAGAAAGTGCTCACCTACCGGTCGCCCACCCACCAGGAGTGTGCCGGATGGCACCACTCCCCGAACTGATTAGGACCGGTTCGTGATCTACCCGTCTTTCAAGAAACAGGTACGTGTATGGGCCGTTCGGCCGTGGTCCGACTCGTTCGTGACCGGAATGCTATGGAGTGTCCCGTCCGAACTGAACCGCCCTGGATCGAGTGGAGACTTCGTTCAGGCCACCTCGGGGATGGAGGTAGCGATGGGGCGCAGCTCACGGTAGCGCGTCTCGTACTCGTTCGGCGAGAGATAGTCGATCGACGAATGCAACCGGTCCGCGTTGAACCAGCGGACCCAGTCGGCGGTCTCCCGCTCGACCTCGGCCCGACCGGACCAGGACAGTGCCCGGTCGATCAGCTCGGTCTTGTAGAGCCCGATCGTCGACTCCATCAGAGCGTTGTCGAGGGCGTCCCCGACACTACCGATGGAACCAGCGATCCCCGACTCGACCAGCGCTTCGGTGAAGGCGAGAGAGGCGTATTGGGCGGATTCAACCGGTCGATGCAACACCGCGTCGTTGGAGCAACTGTAGCTGTTCGGTGAACACTTCGGCTGGGGTCTTCCAATCCAACACTTTCCGCGGTCGATTATTGACAGTCAGCGCGACTGCCTTGAGGTCCTCAGCGGTCCAGCGGGACAGATCGGTTCCCTTCGGGAAACACTGTCGCAGAATACCGTTCGTGTTCTCATTCGTCGGTCGCTGCCACGGTGAGTGCGGATCAACGAAGAACACTCTCGTGCCGGTGTCTAGAGCGAACTGGGCATGGCCGGACAGTTCCCTCCCGCGGTCCCAGGTCAGCGTCTTGCGGAGCTGCTCCGGGAGCGTCGTCATCGATGCCCTCAGTGTGGCGTTCATCGCGACGGCGCCGTATCCGCCGAGAGACGGACCGTTCTTCACGGCCGGCTTCTCACTCCAGCCCTCCAGGCGAGGCAGGTGCACGAGGATCGTGGATCGGCTGCTGCGCTCGACGAGCGTGCCGATCGCAGACCGGCCGGTACCGATGATGAGGTCACCTTCCCAATGCCCTGGGACAGCGCGGTCTTCGGCCACGGCGGGACGTTCGCTGATCACCACGTCCGCGGTGACATGCCCTTGTGCCTTGTTCCGCGATCGGGCTCGGGGCACCCGCAGTGCCCGGCCGGTGCGCAGGCACGCGACCAACTCCCGCTTCAGCGCGCCTCTGCCCTCGATGTACAACGACTGGTAGATCGCCTCGTGGCTGATGCGCATGGATTCATCCTCCGGGAAGTCGATGTGGAATCGTTGCGAGATCTGCTCCGGGCTCCACGCGCTCGACCACCGCCGGTCCTGCCGGTGTGGCTTGCGTCGGCCCTTCCACTCCGGCACTTCCGGGCCGGTGACGACCGCGCCGTCCGGACCTCGGATGACGCAGCTCAAGCGGTCCTGAACATAATCCCGCAGACGCGGGTTCGCCACCATCTTCGCGGTCTTCGGTCGCCGGGCCATCAGCTCGGCTTTCCACTGCGCGACCGACGCCCGATACTCCAGCATGCCGCTGCGGGTGGCGACATTGCGCCGCAGTTCACGCGAGATCGTCGACGGAGCGCGACCGAGTCTGCGCGCGATCTCACGCACACCGACGTCCTGCGCCCGCAGGATCGCGATCTCCTCCCGCTCGGAAAACGACAGGTACCGCCCACCAGGCTCGGTCAGCTCGATCGTCGACATCCCGCCACCTTGGCGGAACCAGCGGCTTCCCACCGCCGGCGACACGCCCACCATGCCGGCCGCGTCCTCCGAGGACACTCCCTCCGCGATCTTTCTCCAGAACTCGCGTTCGATGCTGCGCCGAGTGCCGGCGCACCCGGCGAGATCATCGCCGATCGACCTGTCAGCTCCTTCAACCATCCGGACGGTCTGCCCATGAACACCCTCCTCGTCAGGAGTGTTGCATCGACCGGTTGAATCCGCCTTGACTTCCAGCATCCGAGTAATGAACCAAACCTATTGATGTGAAACGGAAGTCAGTTCTTCGTCTCGTGCAGAGAGCTTGCTCGAGGACGCCGTGAACCAAGGGTGTGGCCTTCGTTGTCATCACCCGCCAACCCAATATTCGACGCGAGAACACGTCGACACAGAATGCGGTGTAGACGAACCCGGCCAGCGTCCAGCAGTAGGTGAAATCGGCTACCCACCATTGATCCGGGCGTCGCGGTGCGGCCCAGTTCCGCTCGATCAGGTCCGGATGCCGGGGCGCTCGCTCATCGCGCTCGGTGGTGACCATGCGGCGTCTGCCGCGGACCGCGCCGGCGATGCCGGTGATCGACATCAGCCGGGCCACCTGATCGCGGCCGATGTCGTGACCAGCGCGTTTCATCGCGTGCCACATCTTGCGGACACCGTAGACCCGCCGATTGGCCACATACACCGCGTGCACGGCATTCGCGGCGTAGGCGTCGGCCAGTTCGGCGGCGGAGACACGTCCGCGCGCCTTCGCCTTGTAGTAGGTGGACGGGGCGATGCTGATGCCGTGCTCGGTGAGCACGGCACAGATCGGGACGACCGAAGAATCGTTCCCGGTGGGCGTCGATGTAGTCGACAATCACCGCAGGCGGCGGTCGACCTCCGCCGCCGCGAAAAACGCACTCGCCGTCTTCAAAATCTCATTGGCCCTGCGTAATTCGGCGTTTTCCTTACGTAGTCGACGAACCTCGTCGAGGCCGGCATCGCTGTCCGACGTCGAGACGGTCGGGGAACCCTTTCGCTCCGCGGCTTCGATCCAGTTCCGCAACGTCGCCGGCGCGATGTCGAGCAGTTCGCCGACGTGGCGGCGGGCGGCGACCTTCGAGCCTCCGTGCTCGGCGATCCGGTCCCGGTACATCCGGACCGCCCGTTCCTGGGTCTCCGCGTCGTACTTCCTCGGTGCAGGCATACCAGCATTCTCCTTGTTAGATCAGGAGCCTCCACCTCGTCCAGGGCGGTTCAACCGACCCCAGGGTCCTCGGACATCGTCCCACCCGAAGGACTCCATTCCTTGGCCAAGCACAGAATGCGTCGGGGCAACCGACTGCAGGTCTCGACCACAGGACTGCTGATCGCCGGGGGTGTGACGATGGCAGCATGCCTGCTTCCGGCGTCTCCTGCCGCAGCGGAGCCGATCACGATTCCCGACATCGGGACGTTCGACCTCCCCCACCCGCCGGCGCTTCCTCCGGTGCCCACCCCTGCACCCCTCCCGGTTCCGAACCCCGCACCCCTCCCCGACACGGCACCCTCACTGCCGCCGTCGCCGTCGACCCACGGTGCGCGGGCGCTCGCCGCGGCCGAGTCGAAGATTGGCTCACCGTACCTCTGGGCTGCGGCGGGGCCGGATGCGTTCGATTGCTCAGGCCCGGTCCAGTGGGCGTACCAGCAGGCCGGTATCGTCGTGCCGCGCACCACCTACGACCAGCTCGACGGGGGACAACCGGTGGATCGGGCACACCTGCAGCCCGGCGATCTCGTCTTGTTCAACGGAGCGCAGCATGTCGGGCTCTACGCCGGGAACGGCACGGTCGTCCACGCCCCCACCACCGGGCAGCCGGTAAAACAGGCACCACTGGACTCGATGCCGCTCTACGCGGCCCGCCGGTACCAGATTTCTCCGCCCCGTACGCCGGTCGAGAAGCCGCCGGCACCAGGATGCACGGCACCCTGGGGTCGACGAATCGCGGATCCAATCCCTGTCGTGAACCATGATTTCAGGGCCTAGGGGTGCTCGTCGGGGGAGCCCCCCGAACGCCGTGGTGGGTCGGCGGGTGCGGCCGCGGTGGCGAGCGGTGGCGCATCGAGAACCCGCGACGAGACCGGACGTGAGCCGATCCCCCAGTCAGATCCGGCAGGATCACGCATCGATCCCCGCCTTGCGCCGGACCTTCGCTCCCGGGCGGGGCGCTCGGCGATATCGGTACTGCGCTCGTGCGGTGGGAAGTCGCATTCGACGGGATCCGCCAACGGCCAGCAGCGTCGAGGCCCGCTCGACCGGGTCGTCGAGTTCGCGGCCGTCGAGATACGCCAACATGGCCAGACCGTCGCAGGCCCGGGAGTCGATCAACTGTGCGCGGGCCGCCTCGTCGTCCCAGTCGATGGACGGTTTGGCGGCACTGGCGTAGTCGTCACCGCTGGTGAGTACCGCTCGCAGCTGCTGCGCCCGGTTTGCATCGACGGCCGCGAGCACCCCCCGAATCGCCGAACGGACCAGCGTGATCGTGTCCATCGTGGCGACCGCGTCGTACAGCGGCGTCGAGTCCAGAACCCGCTTGCGGCCGATCACCCCGGCCTGGTGGGCCACCTCGAGCACCGCCTCGAAGACCCTGTTCGGCCGAGTCGAACGGGCCAACCTGGCCCGCATGTCCACCAGCACCGTGTGCACGAATCCCGGATAGTCGAAGTCCAATCCACCTGCGGCGTACTTCCACCGAGCATCGAACGCGAACCGATCGACCGCCTCACGCTCGGACAGGCCCTCGAGTCGTTGCAACACCATCACCACCGCCACGATCATCGGCGGCACGCTACGACGCCCGACATCGGCGAACAGGTCGGCGAACATTTCATCCGGGAACAACCGGAAGCATTCCCGGTGCAGTACACCGTAAATCGAGTCCTTTCCCACCCGGTCCTGGCAATACTCCACCGTCGATCGGAGCAGACTCGACTGACCGGACACCCTACCCAGACTCACCCCTTCATTCTGCTCGAGCCGCCTCGATCAGCGCGGCAACGCCACGCGAAAAACACCAGCCATCTAGGCCGTCCCCAGTGTGGTCAGGGCGGTTATCTCGAGCGTCCGGTCTCCGCGTGCGCCGAACTGTGCGAGTGCGGATTCGAGGCGGGAGCGGGCATGGTCGAGATCACCGCTGAGGACGCCGAGCCTGCCGTCCGCAGAGTAAACGAACGCTCGCATCAGGGGGTCGGCGGTCTGCGCGGCGAGTGTGCGCCCGTGCTCGACCAATGTCGTCCCGGTGGGGAGGTCGCCCTGGACGCCGGCCATCACGCTGGCGCCGTAGAGCGCCTTGGCCCATTCGACGGTGGGTGGGCCCTCCTGGCGGGCGAGCAGTCGGTCGTACCCACCACCGGCTGGCATCGTGATCATGCCCGTAGGGCACTGCGTGGCGTGCTGCGGCCGTGAGTGGTGCGTCCGCGGACACCCGACCACCGATGTACGCCCGAAGGCCGTTGCTGCACTCGTCTTCTGCTGGGCAGTGTTGGGGATGCCGGCCGGCAAGCGGCTGGCCCCGGTCCTGGCCGAGCTGGTGCCGCAGTTACGCCACTTCGGCGAGCTCGACATCGACGACGAGACCGCCGCGTTGCTGGTGCGGATGTCCGCGGCCACCATCGACCGGCGCTTGGCTCCGGAACGGAAGAAACACCAATTGCGAGGTCGCAGCCACACCAAACCGGGGTCGGGTGCTCGAGTCGCAGATCCCGATCCGCACCTGGGCGCAGTGGGACGACGCGAAACCAGGGTTCGTCGAGATCGACCTGGTCGGCCACGAGGGCGGCAACGCAGTCGGCGACCATGCCTACACCCCGACCGTCACCGACATCGCCACCGGCGCGGCCGTGAACCACAGCGTGCGCAACAAGGCGCGCAGATGGGTGATCGCCGCCCTCGACGAGATCGCCGGCATCATGCCGTTCCCGATCCTCGGCGTGGACAGCGACAACGGCAGTGAGTCATCAATCATCACCTGCTCGCGTGGTACGCGAAACGCACGATCACCTTCACCCGGCCCCGGCAGGGCAACTCCAACGACGGTTGCCATGTGGAGCAGAAGAACTGGGCGATTGTGCGTACTGTGGTCGGCTACCACCGCTACGAGACCGAGGCAGAATTGCTGCTGCTCAACAAGATTTAGGTGTTGCAGTCGCAGCTGGCCAACTACTTCTGCCCGCAACAGAAACTGATCTCGAAGGTCCGTGAGGGCGCGAAGGTGATCAAGAAGTACGACACGGCGGCCACTCCGCATCGGCGTGCCGAACGACACGACGAACTCCCCGAGGAAGACCTCGCGATCCTTGCCGACACCTACGCTCGCCTGAACCCCGCCGCCCTCCAGCGGGGGATCCAGGCGCTGACTACCGAGCTGTTGACGCTGACGACCACAAGGCGGGGCCCGCGCGAAGGGCGGCCGTCACGCGGGCATCGGCACCTGAGCATTCCCGCGCGCCGTGGCGCGCGTTCGTGAGGCCGGGAAGATGCTCGTCTCTGCGTTGCCCCAGGCCACGGGCGGGCCGACCATAGCGTGTGGAGCGGTGGTCGTGACGCCACGGCCGTTGTTGCCTTGGAGCCGTAGAGCCCGAACTTGAGCCTGGTCGGGCGGGACAGTCGTAGGGATTCGTGAAGTGTTGCCGACGAGCACGAGTGTCAGACTCCACCTGTTTGCCCAGTCCCGCTTGCCGCGGCCACTGCTCCTCCGCATCCGAGAATGATCGCAGGAGCGAACGATGGAAGTCGTACACGAACGTTGCGCAGGGATGGACATCTCCAAACGCGACGCCAAGGTCTGTATACGCACCCCGGGAGCCCGTCCCGGGACCTACCGCAAACAGCTCAGCGTCCACGGCGCGATGCGACGCGATATCGCCGCGCTGCGTGAGCATCTGCTGGCCGCGCAGGTCACGTTGGTGGTGATGGAAGCGACCGGGGACTACTGGAAGCCGTTCTACTACGCCCTCGAAGACGACCTGAACCTGATGCTGGTCAACGCCCGGCACGCCAAGAACCTGCCCGGCCGCAAGACCGATGTCTCCGACGCTCAGTGGCTCACCGAGCTGGCCGCACACGGCCTGGTCCGTGGGTCGTTCATCCCGCCCTGGCCGATCCGGCGGCTGCGGGACCTGACCCGGCAACGGACCCTGCTCACGACACAGAAGACGCGGGAGACCCAACGGTTGGAGAAGCTGATCGAGTCGACCGGGATCAAGTACACCTCGGTGACCACGCGCACCCTGGGCGTCTCGGGCAGAGCGTTCCTCGAAGCACTCATCGCCGGGGAGACCAGCCCGCTCGTCCTCGCGGGCCTGGCCCGGGGACGACTGAAGAACAAGACCGGCCAACTCCGGCTCGCGCTCGACGGGAACTTCACCAACCACCACGGCCAACTGGTCGGACTGTACCTGGACCGCATCGACGTGCTCGATCGGCACATCACCGCACTGACCAGAATGATCGACACCCTGGTCACCGACTACGACCTCGCCTGGGCGCGAGGGCTTCTGGTGACCGTCCCGGGTCTGAGCACCACCGGCGCGGAGAACATCCTGGCCGAGACCGGTGTGGACATGACCGCATTCGAGACGCCGGCGCATCTGGCGTCCTGGGCCGGCGTGTGCCCCGGCCAGCACGAATCAGCAGGCCGATCCGGCCCGGGGAAGACCCGACCCGGCAACGCACACCTCAAGGGTGCTCTCGGCATCGCGGCTATGGCCGCGGCGCGTACCAATGGCTCGTTCTTCCAACAACGGTACCGACGACTGTCCGCCCGACGTGGTCCCACCCGCGCCCTTGTCGCCGTCGAACACTCCCTCCTCGTTGCGATCTGGCACATCCTCACCGACCACGAGCCCTACCGCCCGCACCGACCGAAAGCCGCATAGTCCCGCCCCTCCGGCAACCCGACGGACCGCGACCGCCGGGGTCCTTCTCTGTTGCCCACTCACCACCGCATCTTCGTGTCAGGCAATAGGGCCGTACGGCTTTTCGAGCACAGCGGCGACAAGGACGAATCGAGGATGGTCGCCGACACCTGTGAGCATCTTGCACTTCGGCCGGTCAACGAGATGGGTACATGAGCTTGTGTGGCGTGAAGGACACGGCGTCTTTCACGCCACCCAGTGCCATTGATGGAATTGGTCAGCCGGCGTGCCCTTTGGCGAGCCGCAGCCCCTCGTCGCGTGTCTCTGCAACGATCTGCCACTGTTCGCACGAACACGCACAACTGAAGCCTCCCCCGGGGAGTGGGACCACAGACTGCACGTCGCAACTACTGTCGGCGATAGCCTCTTGCATCATCTCCAGCGGAGAGTCGTACATGATGTTCTCGGACATACCCGGGCCCGCTATACCGAGGGAACCGGCGGCAGGCCCGGAAAGAGCTCTTGGAACGCTCCTACCGTGATTCTCTCTCGAATCGCCGGATCGGCGTCCTTGAAGAGTCCCTGAAGGGTCTTCTGCGTATGTCCGTAAGTCCCCTCCATATGGGGGTAGTCGCTGCCCCAAAGAACGTTGCTGTAACCCATGTGTGCAGCGGCCATGACTGCCGTGGCGTCGTGCTGAAACGATGCGTAGACCTGTGTATACAAGATCTCACGCGCCGACCGCTTGAGCTTGTGCTTAACCGCCGAGTCGTGCTGACGATACCCCTCCTCCATCCGGTCCGCGATGAACGGCACCCAGGTCGCGCCTCCCTCAGCGACCAGCACCTTCAGCTCGGGATGGCGATCCAAAGCTCCACTGGCGACCATTTTCATCGCCGCTCGTTGGCCACCGAAGGAGGTCTCGGTGAAGTTGAGGATGAATCCGCCGGGACCGCGGTACTTGATCTCACCGTTGGTGTTCCCAGAGGAGAGATCAACCGGATCCGTGCCGATGTGGAACGCGATCACCATCCGAGCCGCCTCAGCTGCAGCCCAGAACGGTTCCCAATCCGCGTGATGGTAGTCCTTCTGTAGCGGGTGCGGAGTCACCGGCAAAAACACCGCGCGATAACCCATCTCCGCAACGCGCTCAAGCTCCGCAATCGCGTCTCCGACATCGAGAGTCGATACCTGGGCGGTGGCGACCAGTCGAGGATGAGGCTTGTCGATCGTGTCCCAGGCCCAGTCGTTACTCACGCGAAGCGCTTCGCGCAACACTTCCGGAGTCCTGAACGACGAACTCCACATGCCCAGGGAAGGAAAGACGAGCTCTGCCCATACGCCTTCCTGATCGAGGTCAGCCATCCGCTTGTTTACGTCGCGAGCACCTGGGGCGCGCATCGATGCCTCGATGAACTCCTGCGCCTTCATGGTCGGCAGCTTGCGCCGGAAGGACATGCCGTCGATGTGCACGGTTTCCCATTGCCCATCAGGATCTTTGACAGTGCGAGGCACCAAATCAGCAAGCCGTGACGGGAGGTTTTCTCTCCACAAGTCTTCGGGCTCGAGGAAGTGGGAGTCCGCAGAGTTGGCCCAGATCTTTGTTGCCATAACTTGTTTCCCTAAGAGTTGTCGGTGTCTGTCACAGTCGCCTTGTAGCGCGTCACTAGCTACTCCGCCAGATCAAGCCCGCGAGAGTCCGGGTGCCTCACCGAAGTCGGCCGACGCGTCCTCGCACAGGAGACCATATAGGTAGATAAGTAAACGCTATCACGGCGCCATGCTACACATCATTACACTGTAAAGTAAGTGCGTGTCTATCTCGGCTCTACTGACGTAACCGTGGGTGGGGTCCGGCCGTGGTGGAAGCGCACGCCGTTGCCGCAGTAGCGTTCTGGCTTGTCTAGGGTCAGTTCGCTACAGGTGCGGAGAACGGCGTGCGCGCAGCCAGGATATGGCGTCGGGTGTTGGGTGTCGACAACACGGTCATCGACGCGGTCGGTTTCGACGAGCAGGCCGGGGCGGTGGTGGTCTCGGTGCGGCCGCAGGCCCGCGCCCGTCACCGGTGCGGGGTGTGCCGGCGCCGTTGCCCGCGCTACGACGGAGGAGCCGGACGGCGCCGGTGGCGGGCCCCGGACTGGGGTGCGGTGCCGGTGTTCGTCGAAGCCCCCGCTTCGCGGGTGCGGTGCGCCGAACACGCGGTGGTGGTGGCGGCGGTGCCGTGGGCCCGGCACGGCGCCGGGCACACCTATGGTTTCGATGCGACGGTGGCGTGGTTGGCCACGCAGACCTCCCAGACGGCGGTGTGCGAGTTGATGCGGATCGCCTGGCGCACGGTCGGGGCGATCGTGGCGCGGGTGTTCGCCGACGGCGACGCCGGCGCCGACCGGCTGGCCGGGGTGCGGCGGATCGGGATCGACGAGGTGTCCTACAAGAAGGGCCACAAGTACCTGACCGTGGTCGTCGACCACGACACCGGGCGGTTGGTGTGGGCCGCTCCCGGTCACGGTGCCGCGGTGCTCGCCGGGTTCTTCACCGCGCTCGGGCCGGACCGTTGCGCCGAGATCACGCATGTGACCTCGGATGCGGCCGGCCCGGTCGCGGCGACGGTGGCCCGGTGGTGCCCGGCCGCGGTGCGCTGCGCCGACCCGTTCCACATCGTGGCGTGGGCGACCGGTGCCCTCGACGTGGAGCGGCGGGCGGCGTGGAACCGGGCCCGGGGCCCGCGTCCGGCGGCCCGTCCCTGGGCCGGGGCGGGATACAAATCGCGCACCCGCTCGGCCGGGGATCCGGCCACCGCGGCGGTGAAGAACAGCCGATGGGCGTTGCTGAAGAATCCCGAACACCTGACCGCGGCCCAGCGTGATCAGCTGGCCTGGATCGAGGCTCACGACGCCCGGTTGTTCCGGGCCTGGCAGCTCAAGGAACAGCTACGGCTGATCTTGAAGCTGCCGTCTGCGGTGGCCCCCGATGCGCTCGATGCGTGGATCGAGGACGCCGCCGCCAGTGGCCTGCCGGCGTTCGTCGGCCTGGCCCGCAGTATCACCGCCCAACGCCCGGCGATCCTGGCCACGATCGAACACCGGTTGTCGAACGGGCGGGTCGAATCGGTCAACACCAAGATCCGGCTCATCGTCCGCCGCGGCTTCGGGTTCCACACCCCCGAGGCCGTCATCGCCCTGGCGATGCTCAGCCTCGGAGGCGACCGACCCCGACTACCCGGTAGAACAAACCCACGGATCAGTCAGTAGAGCCTCTATCTCACTGGCAGTGGACTGACCCGACACGCCCGAATCAAGGAAGCCTCCTCGCGGGGGCATCGCGTCGAAGTTTCAAAGCGCCTGAACAGGATCGTCCGGGTTGCGGCTGAACCCACCGAGAAGTCCGCAGTTGGCCATCCCGCACCACGCGAGTTCCTGGCGCGTTGCGTCGAAGGTAGTTGCACGGTCGCAGCATCGACGACCACCACAACGTCAGTCACGTCGACAGCGCGACCCCCCAACAAGCACAACACTCACCGCCGCCACGCTCACGGCCCCGCGACACACCGTCCCTGCCCGTGGCAGGATCCGCTGCCGAAGACATGCGCCTATCGTGGCCTCACCTGCTGCCTCTGTCACCGCGCCAGCTGAGACATAGGTGCAGGCACCGGCCAGCATCACCCGGCGGAAAATGGCGGCGGAGGAAGCTGGGGCCAGAGCGGCGACGACTACTGTGGGACCGCTGCACGATCAGGTGACAGATAGCGTCACGCAGCCAGCAGTTCCGCGTTCTCGCCGGCAGTGGTGCCAGGCTCGATGCTGTCCTCGCCCTCGGCGGCCCGCGTCCAGTTCGTCAGACAGGATTCGCGAATGCCGACGTCCGTGGCAAATCCCCGCAGCTGTTGACCTGGTTCGCGGTTGCGGGCAACGCGGACAACGTCGTCACGGAACTTTATGGACTACGGCTCGGGCGCGGGGTCCATGATTCCAGCAGAGCCTCACGGCACCCCAGTTTCAGATGTGACCTGTTCCTACATCAGTCCCCTCCTCCGGGTGACTGACGTCCCACCTCGACGTCCCCTTCTGCACCTTCCCAGCCCCTTGTCGGGTTGGCCACTCCAAGGGGCAGCCTCAGAATTCCTCTACGCACCATGATCGGGACCCGTGAACAATAGCGCTGCGGAGCCCGTCAGGTGTTGAATATGCACTACAATTATCATCGCCCGCATACTCCCGTCGGAAACGGCCGCCTGCGAGGAAGCACCGGATCGGTGTCGCAACGTCATGTCCTCATGCGCCTAGCCGAGCCATAATTGTTTATGAGCGTGTCTCTTATGGATGGGATCGCCTGTGCGGCATGATGCATGTCGTGGTCGATGCGTTGTCTTCCCGGTTGGTGCCGGATACGTTGTGGGAGATCGTCGAACCGCTGCTGCCCGGGTTCCGGGCGCGGCCGCAGGGCGGCGGCCGGGCGGCACTGGACGATCAGGCGGTGTTCACCGCCATCGTCTACGTGCTCACCAGCGGCTGCGCCTGGCGGCACCTGCCGCCCTCGTTCGGGGGCAGTGTCCCGACCGCACACCGCCGCTTCGCCGCGTGGGTCAAGGCCGGGGTGTTCGACGAGCTGCACCGCCAAGTCCTCGACCGACTCGGGGTCGGCGGGGACCTGGACTGGTCCGCGGCGATCCTGGACGCAGCGCACGTCCGGGCGAAAAGGGGGGCTCTCTGACCGGTCGCAGCCCGGTCGACCGCGGCAAGAACGGCTCGAAGATCCACATCCTCTCCGACGCCGACGGCATCCCGCTGGTGACCGCGGTGACCTCGGCCAACACCCATGACAGCGTCATGCTGCAACCGATGGTCGCCGCCACCCCGGCGGTGCGCTCGCGCCGCGGTCCGCGGCGCCGCACGCCGGGCCGGTTGCGGGCGGACAAGGGCTACGACTCCGCCGCCCACCGCCGGTGGCTGCGCGCACGGGGCATCGTGCCGCGCATCGCCCGCCGCGGGATCGAGTCCAGCGAGCGCCTCGGGCGCTATCGGTGGAAGATCGAACGCACCTTGGCGTGGCTGACCGGCTACCGCAGGTTGACGATCCGCTACGAACGCCACGGCGAGCACTTCGCCGGCTTCCTGCAACTCGCCGCCGCACTGACATGCTGGAAGAAACTCTCCAAATGAGACATCCTCTAAGCAAAGGACTTGCGTGTTCCGCAACCTTGCCACTCCAGCGTTTTGACGTTGCGGACTCCGCCCATATGGCGACGTCCTCCGGCCAGGTCGACTCGGTGGTACGACATAGCAGTCCGCGCCGAGAACGGCGCGGGCCGCCATGCCGCGGTCACCTCTACTGCGTGATGTACAACTTCGTCACATCCGGCTGCATTTGACCGAGCGGGTCACTTTGCACGGGCAGATCATTGATTCGGTTCTTGTTGTAGCCGCCGTTGTCCAGCACGAAGACTGTGTTGACAGTAAGTGCGAGATCCTTGAACGCAATGTCCTGGCACTCGACCGACTTCGCAACGAACTCGTCGCTCGCCGGATCCAGCGCGGCCAACGCATGGGTGCACGCATCCAGTTCGGGTACAGGGTAAGAGCACGCATTCGAGACGGCCTCGCTGTTGAGCAGGCGGAAGAACGATCCCGGAATCCCGCGCATCATGGGCACGCCCGCTACCTCGCCGTTTGCGCCCTCAGCCCGATACCACTGCTCGTTGATGTCGGTTGCCGCGGTCAGCTCCATGTTGACGCCGATCTCCTTCCACTGCGCCTGAAGGATCTCGAAGTGCTTGGATTCGTTGGGCAAGACCACGGCCCTGAAGTTCAGACCGTTGGGATATCCGGCTTCTTTGAGGAGGTCCTTGGCCTTCTGAACATCGTACGGATACGCACTTGCCAGATCCTCGGCATACAGACGGTTGTCGCTAGGAACCAATCCCACTGCAGGCTCGCTCTTTCCGCCCATCAGCAATTGGTTGACCCTCTCACGGTCCGTACCGAAATTGAGCGCCTTGCGCACCCTGACGTCACCGAGGGGCTCACCTTCTCGCATACAGAACAAGGCAGAGTCCGTGCCCGGAAGGCGGTTGGAGTAGCCTTGCAGGTCTCCCCCCAGCGCGGAGGCGTCGGAAGACGACATGAGATTCAGGCCGGCGACGAAGTCGATCGTACCGCCCCGTAGCCCGTTCATTCCTGCGGCGCCGTCTCCGATATGCTGGTATTCGATGCTAGCCAATTTGACGTTGTCCGCGTCCCAGTAGAGGTCATTCTTGACCATGCGTACTCGGGCCCCAGGCTGAAAGGACTCCACTTTGAAGGGGCCTGCCGTGATGACATCCCCGTTGTGGTTTCCTGGCGTGCGCATGGTTTCCGGTGCGACCGGCGTGGTTTCGGCGTCCGCCAGCAGCGGGTAGAACAGCGCCATCCTTGGTTCGGTCAGCTGGATGGTGAACTTGGTGGGTGAGTCGACTGTCATCGAGTTGATGAGTCTGAGCTCCGACAGGCGTAATCCGGGTGGCTGAGCCGCGGTCGTGCGCTTGATGCTGTCGATGGCGGCCTGTGCGTCCAGTGTCTCGCCGTTGCTGAACTTCAAGTCAGGGCGCATGGTCACGCTGACAGTCGTCGGGTTGACGACAGCAACTTCTTCAGCGAGGTCGGGCTGGTACTCGCCGCTTTCGTCGATCTTCAGCCAAGAGTTCGCGACCGGGTAGACGTATCCGTACCAGTTCGGTCCAATTGTTGCCGGGTCGAAGCTGATCCCACCCTGAAACGTGAGATCGACTCCTCTGACGAAGACCCCGTTGGGGTCGTACTCGCCGCTGAAGCTGGCGTTGCTGCCGGCCCCACATGCCGACAACAACGTCGTCATTCCCATTAGTAAGCCTGCGCCTAGGGCGGTGATACGGCGTCTCATCCTTACTAGCCTCCTGGTCGGGGGTAACTCGTGTGGTGGTCGAACCGAACTTACGTCTGATTGATTAATCTGTTTAAACCATATGAGTTCGCTGTGATATCGGCAACAGTCCCTCTGGCGTCAGTGGGGACTCCGACGGGATGCTTGCAGCGATTTTGGATGACCAACTGCATGTTGACATCGATCCCGGGAATGCGAACGGTCCTGATGAGCGAAGTGACCGAGATTCGACGACCATCGCGGCGAACGCCCCACTGCGACCGATCAACAAGTGGCTACGGCCTTCGCAGTCGACCGGTGACCCATTACTGACGCAGTCGCGCGGCGTCCGGCCCAGACTGTACGAGCGAGTGAACTAACGACAGTTTGCGCACGGGCACGCAAGAGCCTCTGACTGGGACGTATGCCCTGTGTATTGCGGGATCCGCCATTCACGTGCTCCTTCGACTGCTTCGCTCCGAGCACACTGCGGTGGCCGACGGGAATCAAGTGCCTAGTCCGATGCGGAACGACCCCTGGCTCTAGGCCGGCCGCGGCATCGGGAGATCAATGACGGAACGTCCGGCGAGTTGAGGACCGTGTGTATGCAGATGGCAGCGCACAGTCACATCGGTTGCAGCGGCGTAAGCCTCGGGATTTGCCGTACGGCAGATGTCCATGACATGGGCACACCTGGTGTGGAACCGACACCCATCAGGCGGGTTCGCAGGGGAAGGTATCTCGCCCTTCAGCTCGATTCGCTCTCGCGCTCGCTGAACTACGGGGTCCGCCATAGGGATCGCTGACAGCAGTGCCTGCGTATAAGGATGGCGGGGACGGGTGTACACCTCTTCTGCGGGCCCATACTCCACCACTTGCCCAAGGTACATAACTGCAATGTTGTGACTGACATGCCGCACGACGGCCAGATCGTGCGCAATGAAAAGGTAGGCCACTCCGCGGTCGCGTTGGAGATCTGTGAGCAGGTTGATGACGTCCGCCTGCGTCGAAACGTCGAGGGCACTGACCGGCTCGTCGAGGACAAGCAGTTTCGGCCCGCACGCCAGCGCTCGCGCGATGGCAACCCGTTGCAGCTGGCCACCCGAAAGCTCCTGTGGGTAGCGATGCGCATGTGTCGGCTGCAAACCGACAGTTGCCAACAGTTCGCCGACTCGTTCCTGATGTAGAGATCGGGGTATCAAGCCGTGGGTACGCAGCGGTTCTGCGACACTAGATCCCACCGTCGCCATGGGATCAAATGACGAGTACGGGTCCTGGAACACGACCTGCATCTTGCGCCGTAGCGCGCGTAGCGCTGCCCCGCGGAGTGAGCTGGTCTCCGCGCCGTCGAAGAGCACGTGACCATCTGTCGGTGCGTCCAACCGCAGGGCAAGTCGACCAAGAGTGGACTTGCCCGATCCTGACTCCCCTACCAGACCCAGGGTCCTGCCTGGACGAAGCGACAGGCTGACGCCATCAACGGCTGTTACGTGTCGGGTGGGCCGTCCCAGAAGGTCCTTGTTGACAGCGAAGGTCTTGCGTACGTTCTGGAGCTCGAGGACATTGTCATTCATGAGGTAACGACCTTCAACAACTTGTCGGATCGAATGCATCGGACTTGATGCGCCGGTTCCGGCTGAGTCAGCGGAACGGGGTGCTCACACTCGAAACTCCGGTGCGGACAGCGCGGCGCGAAACGGCACCCCTCGGGAAATGCGGAGGGCAGGGGAACCGTCCCCGGAATCGCGGTGAGTCGCTCTCCACTCCCTGCAAGTTGAGGCATCGCCTTCATCAGAGCTTGGGTGTATACGTGCCTCGGCTGCCGGAAGAGTTCGTCCACTGGCGCCTGCTCCACAACCTGACCGGCGTACATCACCACCACCCGATCACAGATGTCTGCGACCACTCCAAGATCATGTGTGACGAGGATCATCGACATGCCGAGCTCTCGCTGGAGCGAACGCAACAGGTCGAGAATCTCCGCCTGAATGGTCACGTCGAGAGCCGTGGTCGGTTCGTCCGCTATCAACACCCGCGGTTCGCACGCCAGCGCCTGGGCGATCATCACTCGTTGCCGCATACCGCCCGACAACTGATGAGGATACTGGTCGAGCCGCACGTTCGGATCAGATATTCCAACCATATCGAGCAGTTCAGCCGAACGAACTCTAGCCGCCGCCGCAGTCAGGTCGGTGTGGAGCTGCAGCGTTTCGACCAGTTGATTCCCAACCGTGAAACCGGGATTGAGACTTGACATCGGATCCTGAAAGATCATCGAGATGTCTTTGCCACGGACTGAACGCAACTCCTTGGTTGACATAGCCGTAAGGTCGCGGCCGTCGAAAGTCACCGATCCGCGCTCGATCCACCCAGGAGGCGTAGGAACCAAACGCATGATGCCGAGCGAAGTCATGGACTTGCCGCAACCGCTCTCTCCGACGAGGCCCACGATCTCACCTGGACCGACATCGAAGCTCACGCCGTCTACCACCGTGACCGGTCCGGACTCTGTGGCGAATCGGATCTCGAGGTCCCGGACGGACAACGTGGCAGTCGACGACGGTTGCGTCGCCGCCGCCCGATTCTTCTTCACGGACGTGACGCCTAGGCCGGCCCCTCGCCGAATCGCGCGCGGTGCCTTCACTGGCTGGTGACCCAGTGAGTCACGCAATCCGTCCCCGATGACATTCCAGGCGAGGACGGTCAGAGCGATTGCGATTCCGGGCGCCAGCATTTGCCAGGGATGAGCGAAAATCACGTCGTACGCACGTCGCAGCATTTGGCCCCAACTGGGATCGGGTGGTTGCACACCCAACCCAACGAAGCTGAGAGATGCCTCCGCCAGCAGCGCGGCGCCGAGGAGAACAGTGACCTGGACAATCAGTGGTGAGGCCATGTTCGGCAGGATCCTGCGGATGAGGATGACGTGTGGCCGGGTTCCCATTGCACGGGAGGCTTCGACGAAGGTCTCCTCCTTGACCGCGAGTGCTTGGGCACGAATCAGACGAGTGAGTCCTGGAACGAAGATGACCGCGATAGCGACCGTTGTACTTCCCAGGCTCGCACCGAGCATCGCGGCAATGGCGATCGCGAAGACCAGAGGAGGGAAGCTGGCAAACGCGTCCATGGCACGCATGACGAGGTAGTCGAATCGTCCGCCGAGGTAGCCGGCTGTCAATCCAAGTACGAGTGAAACGACGAGAGCGAGACCGACGATCGTGAACGCTGCTTGCAAGGCAACTTGAGTGGCATACACCATTCGGCTGAAGACGTCGCGTCCGAGTTCATCTGTCCCCAGCCAGTGAGCGGATGACGGCTCCATGAATGGAACGGAGTCCTGGCTGGCTGGATCGTAGGGTGCTATGAGGGGCGCGAAGATCGCACAGACCACGATGACAATCAACCACGCAAGTCCAGACATCGCGGCACCGTTCTTTCGGAACCGTCGAGCAGCCTTCCTCACTGGGCCGGATGAGCCGTGCCTCGATTGTGCGGATTGCTCTGATGCGACGACGTCAGAGTCGTCGATGACTTCCCTTGTCTGTTCGGTCATGACGTACGCACCTTCGGGTTGAGGAAGCTGTAGGCGATGTCAACCAGGAGCATCAGCACGACCTGGATGAGCGCAAAGAAGACGACGATGCCTTGAATCATCGGCAGGTCGGAGTCGAGCACAGCTTGTAGTAGCCGCGTACCGAGGCCGGGGATGCTGAAGATCTGTTCGACAAGCACGGACCCCCCGATGAGCGATCCCATTGTCAGGCCCAGAACGGTTACTGTCGGCATCGCGGCGTTCTTCAGTGCATGTTTGCCGACTACTCGAGTGACTCCTCCACCTTTGCCCCACGCAGTGCGGACATAGTGCGATCCCATCACGTCGACCAGCGATGCCCGTAGCTGCCGCATGATGATCGCTGCGGGAAGCATCCCGAGTGCGATGGCGGGCAGGACCAGGGACTGTGACCAGCCTGCTGGGTCTTCGGCGAACAGGGGCAGACCCCCTGGCGGTAGCCAGCCGAGCTGTAAGGAGAACGCGGAGATGAGGAGCATTCCCAGCCAGAAGTTCGGGACTGCCATACCGATGCTCGAGCCGACGGTGGCAACCCGGTCGCGAGTGCTGCCTGGCCGCTTACCTGCGACGAAGCCTGCCAAGCCGCCTACGATCACGCCGAAAGCGATTGCCGCGAAAGCCAGTGTCAGCGTGACAGGGAACCTATCCTGGATCGTTCCGATCACGGGACGCTGGTCGACAAGCGAGTCGCCGAAGTCCAGGACCAGCGCGTGCCTCAACCAGTCCCAGTACTGAACCAGCAACGGTTGGTCCAAGCCCAGCTCGGCACGGACCTCGGCGATCCGTTCTGGAGTTGCGTTCTCGCCGCCCGCCAACACAGTGGCTGCATCCCCAGGGATGAGGGTAGACAGCATGAAGACGACAAACGACACCAGTAGCATCACCGGGATGAGGGCCGCAATCCGTCGCAGAATCAACGCGAGCATCGAGGCCTCCGTTCCGCTGTCTCGTGGCAGAAACATATGGTGAGCATGTGTAGCTCCAACCTGAAAGACGAAGGCGTATAGGATCTCGACGCGGCCTCCGGAAGACCGGTCAGTGTTGCCCCCCGCAGCGACTATAGATTAACTATCTATCTAAATAAACCCTTTTTGCGTAGCTGCTTTCCGTCACTTTTCCTGCGTCTACCCGGCGCGCACGTCCACGGGGCATGGTGGTGTAGTCGTAGTACATTGCCCCGCAGCGTGTTTCGATACCATCGGGCAAGGACTCCCTCCGGGCCTTCTCTTGACCGTTAGGAGTCTCCTCGCCACCGTGCCCAACCGAGCCACGTTGTCACCGCGCCGACGGGGGCGTCACGGCGCACGTCGATCCGGATCCGGTGCGCGGATCTGGTTTTCGATACATGCAACCTCGATTCGGGGTGCTCGTCGCTGCATGAGGAGGCGACCGAACCGACCCCGATCTGAGTTTCGACGCCGCCGGCGACTTCGCGAACGGAATGTCGCGTTGATGCGAACTTCTCGAATCAGACTTCATCCCAATCTGATTGATCGGACTGGTCCTCTGTCGGTGGAGACTGGCGACTCGGCGCCTTCATGGGTTCGCTGAACCACGGACCCCGCGCCTGCTGGTTCACGGAACGCTCTACTGACGGAAGTCGGTACTGCAGTAGTTCGACAGTAGCCGTGCACCTGACGGATGGCGCCGTTGCGGTCATTCGATGCACTCAGAGCGACGTGCTCCCTCTGCCCCAGGTAGCGGGGGGAGCAATAAGAGGTGCTTCGTTACAGGTGGCTACCAGTAGCGCGTCAGGTGTTGTGCCAATACCCCACGCCTCGGCGATACCCACTGTCTCCATGTGACTTCCGATGGCATCGGCGCCGAGGCTCGGACCGAGTCTTCCGTGACACTCGCAGGCCTCGGCATAGATCCCAGCGTGGCCCCGCGCTGCTCGCGCCAATTCTCAGGGGGCGGTGATGAACCTCGAGCCCGAGGAGACAAAAAGGGGTGTTCCCCTCGTACGAGAAGAACACCCCGCCCTCGAGAACCGGCATAGGTGATCGGCGCCGATCACAACCACGCCGGAAGCGAGAGACTGGCTATCGCCCAGCGTCGCGGGTGTACACGACGAAACGTGTGACCAGGCCGTCACCATCGAGCGTCGCATGATCAATTGCACTCAACAGGTATTCGGTTTCGTCGTTGATCTGAGCCTCCAATTCGTACACGCACATGTCACCCTGCTCGACGAAGCTCGCGAGGCGCAGTCGGGACTTGATGGAGGGAAGGAAGTGCTCGTAGAACGAAGCTATCTCCTGTCGCCCTCGCAACTCGCGACCGTTTGGAGCTAGGAAGAGCGCGTCATCCGCGAACAGGGACGAGAGCCTGTTGTATTGCCCCGCGTTCGTGTACTCGACGTAACGCTCCGCGAACTGGCGGGTCTGGGTCGTCATGCTGAAACGGTTTCCTTTCAATGAGAAGACTGCTGTTCGGGGTTCGATAGCAATGATTGCAGTAGCACAGTGTGTTGCTTATAGGGCAGCATCTCGAAGGTTCGCCCAGGGGTAGAATCC
Organism: Rhodococcus sp. DMU1; assembly: GCF_012272955.1. Taxonomy (NCBI): domain Bacteria; kingdom Bacillati; phylum Actinomycetota; class Actinomycetes; order Mycobacteriales; family Nocardiaceae; genus Rhodococcus; species Rhodococcus sp. DMU1. The sequence continues at coordinate 280,309 of NZ_CP050953.1, forward strand.
GGGCCCTACCCGAGGTGCTGCTGACTGCTCACGAGGGGTTGATCGGCCTCCTCGGCCTGGGTCCTGGAATCACGCCGCTGCGCTGCAACATGCCTGGTCCGAAGCGCGGCGACCACCGCAAGAATTCCGAGCCACAGACCGGTGAGGAACGACCCCAGCACGAACAGACCCGAATTGAGGACCAATGCAAGCCAGAACGGAGCGATGGCATTCGACACCCGGGTGGTGGAGTGCGCGAATCCCATGCCACTTGCGCGGACAGCCGTCGGGAACTCTTCGCTGGCAGTGACGTTGGTAAGGGGCGAGTACGCACCACTCACGGCCATGACGACGAACGCAGCGGCGATGACGACTGCGGTCTCGTTCGACGCGAAGAAGATGACGATGCTGATGCAGGCCATTGCAGCCAGAGTGAACATCATCGCCCAGCGCGATATGAATCGACTGGAAAGGTAAACAATTCCGGCGCCAATAGGTGCGCCGTACAGGGAAACGGCGGTGACCGTGAGTGCCAAAGAGGAATCGAATCCCCGAGTATCGAGGATGGTGGGCAGCCACATGGAGAACGACTGACCGGCCGTCGAATACAACATCAACATCACCGACACCAGCACCAGCGACACGAGCAGAGGACCGCGAGTCAAACGAACAGGTTCGCCGGCGCCTGCCTGGACCGTGTCAGGTTCCGCGCTCACGTCCTCGACGGTGGGCGAACCCACGAGAGATGCGGCGGATTCGTCCGCTGAGTCTGCTTTCACCAGCGTACGCGATACTCCGGAGTTGCGCTCCATGGACACCATGGCCGATTCTGCATCGTCGAGGCGCCCCTGAGTTACCAACCACAGCGGGGACTCAGGGAGCAGTCGGAGCGGAATGTACAAGAGAATCGCCAGCGCGCTGATGCAGAAGACAAAGCGCCATCCGTCGGGTCCGATTGGAATAATGAGGCGGGCAAGGGTAGCGAAAACAGCTGAGCCCGCTACGCCGATGCCCGATACGATCGCTGTGCGTGCGGTCCTACGCGACGGCGGACTCATTTCAACCAAATAGATGATCGCGACCACGAACAACGATCCGATTCCCGTTCCCGCCATGAATCGAAGAAGGATCAGTTCGATCGGTGAAGAGATGAGCGACTGCGCCAAAGTGAAGAGTGTCGTGACAGCCAATGCGAGGCGGAAGATGCGCACTCGGCCATACCGGTCCGACAGAAGGCCACCGATAGACGCCCCTAGGAATGACCCGATGAATGTTGCTGACATCGTGAGGGCGAACATGCCGGTGGACAGGCCGATCGCCTCTCGCAACGTCGGGGCGACGAGCCCAAGCGATGCGCCGTCACCGATGTCGAAAAAGATGGCCAGCGCGGCCACCGCGATCACCATCCGGGATCGTCCGCGTGCCGGCAACTTCTCGAGACGTGCGGTGATACTGCGGTGGACCGTGTCACGCTGCCCAGGGTCCATCGACTGATCGTCGGGTTGTTTCATTTTCACTTGCTCCTGTTCGGGACATCAGCAGGGGCGTAGGAACGATCCGTGACGTCTGTGCGGGAGGAATTGCATGAAGGTGCCGTATCGCCACAATGCCATGTGACGCCAGTCACATTTATTGAACTATATGACATCGGTCCCGTCAAGGGTGGAACACTGTCGGATTCGGCTGCCGAGTTCTGCTGCGGAGGGAACTTCCTACGCGGCGGACGGCGCGATCCAGTAGGCGATCCGAGACCCGAACACGCTTCAACACAAAGGTTTAGATGAGCCCACGAGGTTGTCGAGCAGACAGGAGGTTAGCCGTCTGTTCGCCTACGAATGCGCGGGTGTTCGGTCAGCAGGCAGCACGCTCGTCAGCCCGCGCCTGTGTGATGTCGGTTTCTCCTGGGTATCCGCCGCCACCGAAAGCTGCATCGAGTGCGTCATAGTCAATGACGCCGCCAACCGTCGGAATTTCCTGGACGAATTCGATGAACTTCGGCTTCTTGTACGAGGCGATGCGCTTCCTGCAGTACTCGCGCAGCTCGTCCTCGGAGACCGTTTGCCCTTCCTTCAAGACGACAATCGCCTTGACAGACTGCATGAAGACAGGGTCCGGCACCCCGATAACTGCCGACTTCGCCACGGCGTGATGGGTGTTCAGACAGCCCTCGACCTCCGGGGGATAGATGTTCTCCGCCGCGGACTTGATCACCCGAACCATGGTGCCGAGAAAGGACACGGAGCCGTCTGGCTCTCGACGACCGGCATCTGTTGTCCGCCACCATCCGCCGTCGAGGAACCGTGCAGCGTTCACCTCGGGACGGTTCCAGTACCCGAGGTGGACGACGTCGCCACGAATCGCGATCTCACCGAGTTCGCCGTCAGGAACTTCTTCTCCGGCCGGATCCACGATCTTCACTTGTGTCCCAGGAAAGGGCCTTCCCGCGCTACCAGTGCCCTCCGGGCCGATGGCTCGTACAAGCGCCATACCGGTCAACTCGGTCTGGCCGTACCCGCCGGGGCGCTGACCCCACGGTGAAGGGTCGACAGGCAATGCGCTACCCCACATGGGTCCGAACGCACCAGCTCGTAGCGCGGAGATATCTTGTCCTGCTTCACTGTTCAGCTTCTTGATCTCGGCGATGGTCGGAGGCATGAGGAAGGCCGAAGTCACCTTCTCGTTGGACAGGATCTCGAGGATGTTGGCGGCGTCAACACGAGGGGTATAGACATTGGTCCCACCCCGCACGTAGACCGGTAATGACTCGAGTTGAAAGTTGGCCGTGTGGAAGAGCGGACCTGAGTTGAGGAAGATCGAGTTGTGGTCGGCACCCGTAATCTCACCGGTCCCGAGTGCCATGGAGATGAGATTTCGGTGGCTCAGCATTGCGCCGCGCGGGCGCTCTGCCGTAGCAGCGGTATAGATCACCAAGAGTGCATCGTCGGACCGGACGTGCCCGTCCTGCAGCGGAGTCGCCGGAGCCGCTGCAACTCTGGCCTCATACCCATCCGACTCGGTGCCGTCGTGTTTGATCCAGGTTGCGTCGAGCTGAGCGAGTTCTCGTGCGAGTGCAACCGTGTCGCCGATCTCCTTCTCCTGCCAGAAGACGACCGCGGGTTGGAGGTCATTGATGACGAACGCCATCTCCTCGGCGGGCTGACGCCAGTTCACAGGGCAGATCATCGCCCCCAACCGGCCGGCAGCGGTGAGCAACTCGAGGAAGCGAAACGACCCTTGGGCCAACCACAGGATGCGGTCGCCCCGAGAGACACCGCACTGCGCCAGTACGTGTGCAACACGATCGACCCGTCGATCGAACTGACGCCAAGTGAATCGGGTGCTCCCGTCGACTACGGCCTCACGCGTGGGGTAGCTTCGGCCATTCTCTCGGCAAATGTCGGAAATAGTCGGTTGATAGACCATGTCACACTCCTTGGGGCTCGACGGGCGTAAACATCGGAAGCGACGCGCCCTCGATGTCGTGGAAGACGACTCGCACCTGCATTCCGATACTGATGGCTTCTGGTGGGCACCCGACAATATTGGTGAGGTACGTCCAGCCTTCGTCGCCTGTGACGACGCCAAGGACATACGGCGTCTCGAAGTCGGCAGAGAGGGGTCTGTGCACCACAGTGAATGTGGTCACCGTCCCCGTACCGCGGCATTCGACGTAGGACCAGTCCGTCGAGTCCGTTCCGGGTGTACATCGTTCTGGCGGGAAAAAGTACCGACCGGTCCTGTTGCACCGTGGGATCACGAAGCGGTGAGCCCGCGCGGCTTCCCAGAACTCGGACGACCAGGTTGAAGGTATTGCAGCAGGGCTTCTCAACGCGGTCCCTTTCCGAAGATGGCGAGTTCATAGTGTCCTGCGGCTGAACCAGCGTTCGCTGCCAGTGCGGTCTCGACGCCCTGAAGTTGATGCACCGCCGTACCCCGTATCTGCCGCACACACTCGATCACTTTGAGTGTCATCTGCTGAGTGCCGTTCCAAGCGTACGAGAGGCATCCTCCATCGGGATTCACCGGACGAGGCCCGACGATGCCGATCGACTCAGAGGTCACGTAACGGCCTCCCTCGCCCTCAGGGCAGTACCCCAAGATCTCGAGTTGCCGAATGATCTCGAACGAATTGGGGTCGTAGAGACTCAGGACGTCGACGTCATCACGACTCCGGCCGGCGATGGCGAAGGCACGCTCGGCGGCGGCGGTGCCGAGCCTGCCTACCGCATCGTAGGAGGGCGGCGTGAAGTACGGTCGCCCGACGGCTTCCATGGACCCACCAAGTACAGAGACCGGTATGTGTGGAAGGTCCCGCGCACGGGCCGTCGATGTCAGGACAACTGCAGCACCGCCTTCGCCGGAGAGGCATACGTCGAGCCGATGCAAGGGGGAAGCCACCATGGGCGACGCCAGAACATCGTCTACGGTGTACGGTCCCCGTCCGAACATGATCGCCTCCGGGTTCGTGTGACCGTTGTTCCGGATTGTCGCGGACACACTCGCGAGCTGCTCGGGCGTGGTTCCGAAGCGATGCATGTGCTCGGCCGCAACCAGGGCGAAGAGAGGGACGACGTAGGCGCCCCAAACGTCGGTGAACTCCCCTGGCTCGGCTCCTGCGCCGACGGTTGCGCCCGGTCCGAACATCCCCGCCATGCCGCCGCCGACCACCACGACGTCACACAGGCCGGCGTTGATCGCTGCGGCCGCATTGAGCACACCCCGTACGCCGGAGGTGTCGAGCAGTGAATCGGCAATCCACCGAACGGGGCCACCGAGGGCGCGAGCCCACGAGGAGCCCTCCCCCGGACGACCGCCTTCACCCGGCCACTCCGCGGCGACTCCGTCGACGTCTGATGGCTTCAAGCCCGCGTCCGCGATCGCACCGAAGACAGCTTCTTGTGCAAGTTCCAGCGACGTGCGGCGTGGGAGTGCTCGAGACTGCTCAGTGGCATAGATTCCAACCACAGCGACGTCTTGGAGCGGCATCAGTGTTCCTCCAGATCTCGACGAAGGTGATGACTGACCTTCGCCAGCCGGCTCGACCAGCGTTTCCTACCCAGTCGAACCACATATAGTTAGATACTTAAGCTGATACTACTGTGCACCACGTCACGTTACAGTGTAAAGTAAAGAGCGAATTTTTGCAGCTCACCGGCCGGACCATAGGCGAGTTTCATCCCGTGAGCTGGGACTTGCCCGGTAGCCCGCGGCCGATGTCGTTCCAGCTGCCGGAGCCGGCGTGGCCGCCCGGTACCTCCCACCAACCGCGCCGAGTACCGTATCCGGTAAGAGCGCGGTGGATACGGCGACACCGACGATCAGCACATCGCGCCCGATCCCATCCCACTGCGTCGAGGCCATCGCGGTCCGGGGATCAGAAGAGCCTCGGTTCACACATGCCAGGCCCACCGGGCGCTGGGGTGCTCATTCGGCGGCGCCTGGCATCGGAAGGTGCGAGCGCTCAGGAAGCTTCTGCGCCGGTCTCCGCCTTCAGCTGAGCTGGCCGGCGCGGGCTCGGATTCCGTCAATCAAGGTTTCGATACCGAAATTGAAGTAGTCGGCACCCCGCAACTCGTCGAGGTACGGCATGATCTGCGCCACCGTCGACGGTAACCCCACCCGGTCTTCGGGTTGAGGCACGGCGTCCAACGCCACCTGGTAACGCCCGAACAGATAGGTGTGGATCATTGCGTAGGCCAGGACGACCTGCCTCTTTTCCAATCCTGCCTCCAGCAGGATCGCCATCAGTGCGTCGACCAATCTCCAATCGGAGTAGAGCATGCGCTGGAGCAGCAGGCTGGCGATCCCGGGATGTCGGCGCAGTTGCGCATCGCTCCTCTCGATCAGCAAACGGAGCTGAGTGTCCCATGGCCCATCATCTGCAGTGGGGATGCGAACATCCGCAAGGGTTCGCCGAGCGACAAGGTCAAGAAGCTCCTGCTTGTCCGTCACATGCGAGTAAGCAGCCATTTGGGAGCGTCCGAGTTCACGAGACAGGCGCCGCATCGAGAGGGCATCGAGCCCGTCCGCTCGAATGATCGTCAGGGCTGCATCGACGATCTGATCCTCGGTCAACGACGGCGGGCGTCCTTTGCCACGCCGAACTGTGTCCTTCATCGCGCGCGAAGAAGATGAACGCTCGTTCGAATTCACAGCGACAGTGTACTCATCGTCCCGCCAGCACCCTGGGGACGACGAGTACACCCCCGTGCCGCCATCACCGCACGCATTAGATTCCGAGGCGTTCGAGGAGCCTCTCGTGCGCCCACGTGGGGCCCCCGAGAAGCAGATCTGTCGTCTGAACGCGCAGGCCGATCGCCTGGGCGACCGTGGGGTCGAATTCGCTGGAGCCGGCCGTCCGAAGCCGCCGGGACACACTACGAGCCGCCGAAGAACACCCGATATGCGCCATTGCAGAAGCAACTGAGCTTTCGCCGATCCTGTTGTCTCCCTGAAGTTTGATCGCTCGGAGCAACAGAGCAGTTGCACTCCATCGCAGAACCTCCATCGCAGCAATCTCGCTGGTGTACCGGCGCCACGCTTCGCTGTCACCACACGACGGAGGCAACTGCGACAGCGTCTTCAGGGCACGATCCACCAGACCCACCTGTTCGGCAGCCAGGGCGGTTGTCCCCCGGTCCACGGTACGGTTCATGACCTGTCCGCCAGCACCTTCCCTGCCGATCATCACCGCAGGCGTGTCGTCGAATGCGACCCGGGCCAGCGGCCGATCAGCATCGAGTGTCGCGAGCGAACTGATGCTCACTCCCGGGGCTGAGGCTTCGACGAGGTACAGGGACGGGCCACCGACCGTGCGTGCGATCGTGAGAATCGTATCTGCCCCCACGGCACTCGGTACAAACCACTTCTCGCCGGAGATCATCCAAGAGTTGCCATCCGAAGACGCGCGGGTGCGAACGAGTGCCGGGTCCCACGAGCCGGACTCCTCCGCCGCAGCCAGAGTTGCCTTTCGGAGATCGGCACTGTCTCTGGTGGATGGAGACGCCACGGAATAGGCTTGGGCGGCGAGACCTGCCGAAGCGAAGTAATCGGTGGACGACAGTGTGAAGCCAGCCGAGTACGCGACCTGCGCGAGCCCCCTTGCAGACGAAGAATTTTCAGACCAGACAGCTTCGGGCAGGATGGTCGACAGCGACTCGTTGCGCTCGATCACGTGACCTGTGACCTCGACAGAGATCGCGTTCAGCGCCTGCTCCGCCTGATAGACCAGTCCACTCGTCGCCGACACCAGCGGCAGGAACGGATCACGGAAGGGGTTCCCGGCATCTGCGAGCAGGCGAGGACCGAGTACCTCGGCGATGAACTCGCCAGCGGTTGCCAGTACACCGCACTCTGCGGCTTCGATCACGGGGGCCGGGCAGTCGGCGATTCCGACGCGCAGTTCGCGTACGGCAGCGAGACCGACCAGGATCTGGCTGAGCCGTCGCCGCAGAGCGCGATCGCCCCAGGTCCACGTGGAGCGCATCAGCGCTGGCAATGTCTCGCCGCCGAGTCGGTCGAGGTAGTCGGCACGCTGTTCAGATGCCATCACCGCGGTGACGATTGTGTGCGTCATCAGTTCTCCAGGAGAGTCTCGAACGGTACCTTCACAGGATGGCCCTTTAACGTTACGCTGTAAAGTATATAAGTTCACGCCCACGCCTGCGGCCGTCGCCCGCGCCAGGAAACATCTGCCCCAGGAGGACTCACATGACCCACGCGACACCTACTACTCGGGAGGACGAGCCGGGTCAGAAGATCTGGGCTCACTCCGGAGACTCCCATCTCATGGAGCCGGACGATCTCTGGACCTCTCGGTTACCGAAGCGACTCGCCGATCGTGCACCGCGTTCCGAGCGTGGCGAAAAGTACGAAATCGTCTACATCGATGGTACTCAAATCGACCGTCAGCTGAATGACTTCATGGACGCGATGCGCCCTCCGGGGGCCAAGGATCTCGACCTCCGACTTCAGGACCTCGACAAGGAAGGAATCCGCTCGCAGGTCGCCTTCCCGTCGATGGGGTTCTGGATCTGCAACATTCGAGACCCCGAACTGGAGAACGCCGTGGCCCGCGCCTGGAACGATTGGGCGCTGGAAGAAGTCATGAGCCGACAAGACCGGGTATTCGCTCCGGCCATCGTCCCGCTGATGGATGTCGAGAACGCAGTCGCCGAGGTAGAGCGTGTAGCCGAACTCGGATTCCAGGCGCTGTACTTCCCCTGCGGCATCTCGGACGACCGTGCCTGGGGCCTCGACTTGTGGGAGCCACTCTGGACCGCAGCCGAGGAACTTCGACTTCCCCTTGCCTTCCACATCGGAACCGGTGGAGAAAACGTGGTGTATCGCGGCCCAGGCGGCGCCGTCGTCAATTACACCGAGACGACGTACCCGGCTATGCGTGTTGTTACACATCTCGTCGCCGGCGGTGCACTCGACCGTCATCCCGACCTGAAGCTTCTCGTCGCAGAAGGTGGCGCAGGATGGGTGCCGGCAATCGGAGACCGAATGGACGAGGCGTACCGGCAGCACGGGATGTTCGTGCGTCCGCGGTTGTCGCGGTTGCCCAGCGAGATCATCCGCCAGCAGGTCTACGCCTCCTTTCAGCACGACATCAGCGCGGTGCAGGTGATCGAGGACACCAACTACGACAATGTCCTCTGGGGTGATGACTATCCGCACCTAGAAGGCACCTACGGGCACACCCAAGAGACACTCCGAGCCGTCTTTACGGATGTCGACACCGCAATCCGAGACCGAGTCCTTCACGGTTCGTTCGAGGAACTGTTTCCAGCGACGGCAGCGACGGCAGCGACGGCATCCTGACCACAGGAAAGACGCACAAACCAGTGATGCGTGGAGGCACCTAGTCGTCCGACCCCGAGGGTGGCCTGCACTCGCTTCCCGCAACAACGTAGCGTGAGCCCGGCGGCGCTGAGCCTTCCTGTCGCCCACAGTCCCGGAGCCATAGAATCCGAAACTTGCAGTTACAACTACACAGGTCCCGGAGACGCCAAGATTGCGGCACAGCAAAAATGCGAAGGAGACATTGTGACAGTGGATCTCAGTGATCTGAAGAATCGGTCGGTCCTTGTGACCGGCGCAACCGGGATGCAGGGCGGGTCCGTCGCACGTGCACTCAGCCGCGGCGGGGCTTTCGTGTCAGCTCTTGTCCGCGACCCTGGATCCGAAGCTGCCACGGAGCTCGAGAAGTCCGGGATACGCCTGGTCAAGGGCGAACTCGAGGACAGATCCTCGCTGCGGGCAGCATGTGCCGGACACGACTCCGTCTTTTCAGTTCAACTTGCTTCGAGTCCAACCAACCCAACTTCCGAGCGAGACCACGCACACAACCTGATTACGGCTGCGAGAGACTCGAAGGTCTCGCACTTCGTGCACAGCTCAGTATCCGGAACGGGCTGGCGAAAGTCTCATTCGCAAGCACATTCTGGTGGGACAGACGCCTATTGGGACAGCAAGGAGGCCGTCGAGGATGCCGTACGCAGCGCCGGGTTCCCAGTCTGGACCATACTGAAGCCAGCATTCTTCATGGAGAACTTCATGGCGCCCAAAGTCGCTCACATGTTTCCCTTCCTGAGCCATGGCGAGATCGTCGTAGCGTGTGGAATCACCACTACCCTGGCCATGGTCTCGGGTGACGACTTCGGCAAGGCAGCCGCCGCTGTTGTCGCCGACCCCGCCCGCTTTGCGGAGGCGGAAATCGAGCTTTCCTCCACGGCACTGAGCTTTGCGGAGATTGCGGACACCTACGGCGATGTAACCGGTGTTCGCACCAAGGTCTGTTCGGCGTCTCCAGAGGAGATCGAGGAGCGGTTGGGCAACAGATCCTGGTCCGGCATGCAAATTTGGCTCGCCGCTGTGGGCTACCCAGCTCGACCTGAACACGCTGCCGAATACGGGATCGATATCCGCACAAGCTTCCGAGATTGGCTTTCTGCACACCGGTGATCACCCATGGAAGTCTGTAACCGTCGAGCATCTCGAACACTCCGCTGTTGCACGCCAACGAGTCGAATGGTTCACTCCCGGGCGACTCTATCCTGACCTGTACGCAGAACCTCCTAGGGAGAAACCGTTGCGAAACATCAATTTCAGCGGCCGCGTTGCGATTGTTACCGGCGCCGGCCGAGGGCTGGGGCGATCCTACGCAGAAATCCTGGCCGCGCGCGGTGCGATAGTGGTCGTCAATGACGTGACGAATCCCGGCGAAGTCGCAGACGCCATCCGAGACGCCGGCGGATCATCTATCGCAAGCGACCATGATATCTCGACACCAACGGGCGCCAAAGGCTTGATCGATTTCACCGAGGCGCAATGCGGAGGCGTCGACGTCCTTGTCAATAATGCCGCTGTCGGTCGGTATTCCAGCTTTCTGAACGTAGAAATCGAAGAGTATGAGTTGGTGCGCCGAGTTGGACTCGACGGCACATTCTACGTCACGCGAGCTGCGTGGCCCATCATGGCCGCCCAGGGGTACGGTCGAATCGTTATGACCACTTCAGGCCACGGTCTGCTAGGCGGCAGAGATTCCATCAGTTACTCGGCTACCAAGGGCGGGGTATTCGGCATGATGCGTTCGGCTGCACTCGACGGCAAGCCCTTCGGAATCATGGTCAATTCCATCTGCCCAGCCGCGTATACGCCAATGGCCGAGTCTTACGTGAGCGAAGAATGGGCGGAGAAGATGCGAGTGGAGTCGCCCACCAGCCTGGTGTCCCCTCTCGTTGCTCTACTGTGCAGTGAGCAGTGCCCCACGACGGGCGCCAATTTTGACGTCGGGTCGGGTCGGGTTGGCATGGTCACTCCTTTCACAAACGCGGGATATTACGACCGAGACCAGACACCCGAGTCGATTCTCGAGCACTGGTCTGAAGTAACTGATACGGCGGTACAGACCGCGTATACCAGTTCTCGAGAATCCACCGAAGCAGTAGGAATAGCTCGAAGGAGAACAGGGGCAGACGCGACTCACTGATCCGTGAAGGCGACTAATACTGCTTCGTTATCAACTCCAATCGAGAGTCTGTCGAACCGCTTCGGCAGATTACCGCCATTAGGATTCCGCATCTATCGACCCTGATGCCACCTGGAAATGAAAGGAGCTCGACATGGGAGGTCGACTCGCAGGAAAGTCTGCGATCGTAACTGGTGCAGGTTCTGGTATCGGACGCGCCATCGCGTTACGATTCGCGACAGAAGGCGCTGAGGTTCTTGCGGCTGACATCAGCGATAGCGTCAGAGAAACTGCAGCTCAGTCGAACGCGATCACTCCGATCTTGTGCGATGTAAGCGACCAGGAACATGTTCAGCGCCTGGAGGAGGAGGCCCGAAAGCGATTCGGGGGCCTCGATGTCTTGGCAAACAACGCCGGCATCGGCGGCTTGAGCGGAGTGCCGCTTCACGAGTACCCGATCGAGGCATTCGACAGAGCGCACGCTGTAAACGTCCGCGGCGCTTTCATGGTGCTTCAGTCGGGGATCCGTCTCATGCTCGATAGCGGCGGGGGAACGGTCGTAAACACCGCATCGACCGCCGGATTCCGAGCCACCCCCGGGTCTTCTGGATACGTCATCGCGAAGGGTGGTGTAGTGATGATGACGAGACAAGCCGGTTACGAGTACGCAGACAAGGGAATCCGCGTGAATGCGGTCGCTCCTGGGACCATCCAGACACCCATACTCGACGGCATCTCGGACGAGCTCATGGAAGAGCTTCAATCCCGTTCACCGGAGAAGCGACTGGGTCGGCCGGAGGAAGTAGCCTCGCTGGCGCTCTTTCTCGCATCGGATGAATCGTCCCACATCATCGGGCAGTGCTACTTGATCGACGGCGGTCGTACTGCCGGCTAGATTTCCGACGTTTCGGAACGGTGGGTGTTTGCCCGGGCGATATCGGTGACCATTGGTAGGACTTGTCTGGTTCGACACTTCGAGGCGTGTGGGCTCGAGATCTCACATGATTTCCGGACCGCGGCCAGCGTGGATGCCGCAGCCCTGACCGATATCAGTGAAGTCACCGTGGGATGCCGCCCCGGTACGGAAAACCCTGTCCCGCAGGGTGTGCGACCTGAAGACGTCGGATGTGTGGGTGATAGACGACACCGGGTTCACGAAGGACGGCGACGCTCCACCAAGTGTGCCCTACAGTCTTCAGGCGCTCTTGGCAAGATCGGGAACCTGCAAGGTCGCGGTCAGTGTGCACGCCGCCACCGATGCCGCGTCCGCGCCGGTGGATTGGCGGACCGACTGACCACTGGTCGCCGATGCGGGCCTACGCCAGCAGGGACTGTTGCGTCGCGGGGCCGGAGTGCCCATAACGGGGGAGATTATGCGAACAGCCGTCTGAAGCAGGTGATGGCCGCGGCAGTGCGAACGGTCTCGCCGTGAACTCTTCGCGACCGCCGATCGAACGTTTCATCGTCTACCACAACACATCCCACACCTCTACATGAGACACGCTCCAACCAGGGGCCGGCTCTCGTCTCCAGCTCGACGCAGTTATCGTTACCGTCCGGCCGGTTCTGAGGCAGATCTGTCCTCGAGGTCCTGTTACCTGACACCCGAAAGGCGCTTACACGAATCGCGCTTGGTGCAGCGGAACGGATTTGGCTCACGGTCGCGGAGGCTGTGCCCGATCCCCCGAGTCGGGGCATAAGGGTGCGCGATCGTCCGTCCGAGCCCGGCACCGGAGGAAGAATGCACAGCTCCCGCCCGCCTTCGGAGTGCCGATAGGTTCCACCGCGGACGGGCGGCCCCATTCGCAGCGGCGTCGCACCTGGCTCTCACCGACCGTGCATGGAAACCGGCTTTCATTGCCCAACAGTCGATCCCGGTCTCTACTCGATGTCTCCCGAGGGCCGCGAGACCTGAGGCCGCCTTCCAGCCGAATCGCATTCCGAAGGTCCGCCCGAGGCCGTTATCCGATAGATACTTAAGCTTATTGAATCGTTGCTTGCGTCACATTACGCTATGTGTAGGTTTGCCGCTCCGCGTGCGGTTGGACGAAGCGCGCGACCTCTAAGCACCCACGGACGGAGTTGATCTTGACAGCACAACGTAGCCCACTCGCCGAAGGCAGGGTGAGTGCTCGGCGGCATGACAGCGGCGCACTGCTGGAGCCAGCGGTAGAGCTGGCTTCGCGTGCTGAGATTGAATCGAACCAGGAACAAAAGATCCTGGAGTTGGTCCAGTATGCCTGGGATCGTTCAGCCTTCTACCGCGAGTTCTGGGGCGCTAGTGGCATCACGCCGGACGACATCAAATCCGTTCGCGACTTCGTCGAGAAGGTGCCTCTGATGACGAAGGACGACATTCGCGCGTTTCGCGCACGAACTGGCGATCCGTTCGGTGGACTCCTGTGCGTCGATCCGTCCGAACTTACTTCTGTCATCACAACTTCGGGGACCACCGGTGAACCCGAGCCGGTGGCCGAGATCTGGGATGAGATTCCACCGATCCCGACTGCGTGCCTTCGTGACCAGTGGGAGTGGGGTTTGCGACCCGGCGATCGCATTATCGTCCCGGCGGGGACGTTCAAGAACTACTGGGACACGCTCTACAACGCCATGGGTCTGGTTCCGATCTTTGTGGATACGTGGATCGGGCACGGTGAGCGGGTCCTGAACGTGATCAAGCGCCACAACGTGGCGTACATGCTCCTGCCGATGCCTCTCATTCTCGAGTTCGAAGCTCTCGAGGATCGCTACAACCTGCGGGAGATGCTCTCGTCGCTCAAGTACGTGTCTTTCTCCGGTCAGCCGCTCGGCGCAGTACTCCGGCGGAAGATCACCGAGGACTGGGGTGTGGAGATCGCCACGTTCACGAGCGCCGGCGACTGCGGTTTGGCGTGGGAAGGCACAGATCAGGATGGGTTCTATCTCTGGGAGGACACGATTCTTCCTGAGGTGATCGACCCGGTCACTCACCTGGAGGTCGGGGACGACGAAGTTGGTGAACTGGTGACCACTGACTTCGACAATCGAGTCGCGCCGTACATCAGGTTTCGGTCAGGTGATCTCGTCCGCAGAACCAAGAAGAAATCGTCGCTCGGCCGCCACCAGGCTCGGATGTGGGTAATCGGACGAATGGGCGACCAGACGATGATCGACGGACGAGCCGTCGTCGTCAGCGACATCTGGGCAGCCATCGAGACCCTGAACGAAACCAGCGACGGAATGTTCCAGATCGTGCAGTATGCGTCGAAGATGGACCGGCTCAAGCTGCGCGTCGGCTATGCGCCGGAGCGAACCAGCGACATCGACGACCTGGGTGAGCGGGTTTCATCCCTCCTCGAGCAGAGGCTCCGGGTTGGCGTGGACGTCACTCTGATGACAGTCGACGAGATTCTCAAGTTCAGTTCAAGTGTGGCCAAGTTCCCGAGAGTGGTGAAGCAGTGAGTCGGCGTTCCATGGTTGAGGCGATCCGCAAAGTCCCCGCAGCCCCCATTTACGGCATTGTCGTTACTGATTTCGGCGGTGAGCCATACGAGTACGAGGTGGGCTGGGATGATGCTGAACGAGACTTCCAGTGGGCACTGCATATTCTGAGGCGCGCGGGCGTTGCCTCGGATGACTACATCCTGTGCACGACGCCCAACCACGAACTTCCATGGACCAGCCCGTTCATCCGCGCATTTCGCGAGATCGGCGCGACGTACGTTCCAGCGGAGCAGCATAGTTGGGACTCCCGCCGATTTCTTGCGATGCTCGACAGGCTTCCCGTCACGGTCGTGTTCGGACTGTGGCCAGAGACCCTGAATGCGATTGCGGACAGTAGGCCCGATCTTCAGGAGGTCTTCTCCGACACCCGGCTGATTTGGGCCAGGCCCGAGGCCCGTCGGCAGCTGTCGGCCGCGGGAGTGCAGTCTTTGCCGTTCGCACTGTTGGGTCCTGCCGTCGGGATCGGGTTGCCCGACGACGACGGCATGCAGGTCAACGGGAATGAGTGGGAGTTTCGCTCCCAGGACGGAGATCTGGTCGTCTCCGCCAAGACGCAGCGGAGGGCCAGGCTAGTGGAGGTTCCGACAGGGGTCCGCGCTACGGTCACCGCGACCGAGGGCGGCGGAACCCTGGTTCGGCTCTCCTGACTCCGGCTCCGGAACCCTGAGTGGGTGCAGCGGTGCGCCTTCGGGTATCCGACCCGTCGGCGCGGTGGATTCGACACAGGCAGCCAACCGAAGACGCGTCGCGTGTCTGTTTCTTCCCCGGAGATCGTGTCTGCTCCTCAACTCGGCAGCGCCTGAGTTGCACCAGGTGAACCGGTTCTCGGGGTGGTCCCGCGTATCTGCGCTGGTAGAGGCGGTGCGTGTTCGGAAAATGGCACACTAACGGCTCGATAGACTCCGCCCTGTGGCCGCCTACATCCGCAAAGTCCGCACCGCCTCGGGAGCAACCGCGGTGCAGATCGCGGCCAAGCAAGGCCGCCGGGACAAGGTCCTCGAGCACCTCGGGTCCGCCCACACCGACAGTGAACTCGCCGCCCTGCTCGAGATCGCTCGAACAAAGCTGCTCGCCGGCCAGCAAGAGCTCGACCTCGGCCTCGGCGCCACCAGCGGTGCACCGACGATCACCGGGAAACGATCCCGCTGGCTGATCGAGTCCATCGCTGCTGCGTGGCGACACCTCGGCTTCGACGTGGTCGACAACGAAGCGTTCTTCCAGCTGGTCGTGGCCCGGCTCGTCGAGCCGACGTCGGTGGCGGACGCGGGCAGAGTGCTGCGCGAGATCGGGATCGCCCCGGCGCACCGCAACACCTTCGTGCGGACCCTGCAGCGATGCACCGCCGACGGCTACCGCGACGACATCGCGCAACGCTGCTTCGCCCATGCCGCCACCGCAGGGGACCTGAACCTGCTGCTCTACGACGTGACCACCTTGTACTTCGAAGCCGACAAGGAAGACGACCTGCGCAAGGTCGGGTACTCCAAGGAGCGCCGGGTCGATCCACAGATCGTCGTCGGGCTGCTCGTCGATCGAACCGGATTTCCGTTGGAGATCGGGTGTTTCGAAGGAAACCACGCTTCAGACCCGCACCATCGTGCCCATCGTGCGGCAGTTCCAGGCCCGCCACAGTATCGAGGGTGTGGAGATGGTCATCGCCGCCGACGCCGGGATGCTGTCGGCGACGAACCTGAAGGATCTCGATGCGGCCGGACTGAAGTTCATCGTCGGCTCGAGGGTGACGAAGGCGCCGGCGGATCTGGCCAGCCATTTTCACTGGAACGGAGACGTGTTCACCGACGGACAGATCATCTTTCGCCGTGACCCCACGGCACGCCAAGAGCACGGTCAACGACATCGGTCGCCGCGGCGAGCCGGTGTGGGAGCCGACCGACACGTCGGCGTGACGGGCGATCTGGGCGTACTCGGCCACGCGTGCCGTGCGGGACAACCAGACCCTGAACGCGCAGGAAACCCGGGCCCGGGAGGTCATCGACGGCACCCGCACCACCCGCACACCGCGGTTCGTCAAGACCACCACGAAGGGCAAATCCCTCGACACCGACGCTCTGGCCGGGCGCGGTCACTCATCGGGCTGAAGGGCTACGTCACCAACCTGCCTGTCTCGCTGATGAATCCGCGGGAAGTGATGAAGAAGTACCACGATCTGTGGCACGTCGAGCAGTCGTTTCGGATGTCGAAGACGGATCTGCGGGCCCGCCCGATTTTCAGCCACACCCGGGAGTCGATCGAGGCGCACCTGACCATCGTGTTCACCGCATTGGCGATCTCACGGTATCTGCAGGATGCGACCGGGATATCGATCAGGAAGATCGTGCGGACCCTACGACCTCTGCAGGAAGTCACCGTCACCATCGCCGGCCACGAGCACACCGCCTTCGATCCGCTCACCGACGACGCCGTACACATCCTCGACTCCCTCGGCATCGCGAATCCCCGGTCGAGGTTGGCACACTAATCTGGTGCAACTCGGGCCGGAGATCGTGTCTGCTCCTCAACTCGGCAGCGACGAATCGTTCGAGCATGAACAAGGTGCATGTTCGGATGTGGTTCGAGACGCACACGAGCAGATCGTCGGTTCTTGTGCCGGCTGCTACATAGATGAGGTGATGTGCACGTGTGCCTTCCATCTTCCCGCTCGGCTCGATTAGTGGTTCCTCGACTCACACAACCTGTCCACTGGTTGCGTCGCGACTCGTTTGCTGGCTCTTTGCAGTGGTAGGTCGGGTGTCGACCGATCCCGTTGGCGTTTCGATGACTGAGAAAGGCCCGCGCCCCTTCTGCCGCCGTTCCGGGAGGGGAAACGTCTTCGGCCGGCCACCGGCGTTCTTCGGGTAGAGCGAGTCGAACCGTCGGTATTGAAGTTGTGGGTCACATCCCGGACGCGTTCGGCACTGGAGAAACTGACCTCGGCGATCTTCGGCACCGGCATGCGCTGCGCGGAGAGAAGAACCATCTGCGCCCGCCGCTGGGTCACCACCGACCCGATTCCGCTTCGGGTGATCCGCACCAGGCGTCGGCCTTGATCGTCGAATTCTTGCACTCGTAGTCGTTCTGCCACTCGACGAGGCTGGTCGATGCGGTGGCCGACACGCCGCAACCGGATGGCGTGTGGGCCACAACTGGGCAAAGGTTCACGGGTGAATGAGCGAGGTCTCCGGTATCTGGGTTCAGCAATCAAGCAAAACCCTGAGTACGAGACCTCATGCCCAGCCTAGCGGTGCCGGGCCGGGCAGACCTGACCGACGCGCAGTGGGCGCGGTCGGCTCCGCGGCTGCCCGGGGAAGAAGACAGGCCGCCGGTCGAAATGGACGAAACGCCAGTTCATCGACGGCATCCGGTGGCGGGCCCGCACGGGTACCTCCTGGTGGGACGTCCCGTCCCGGTACGGACCGTGGCAGACGGTGTACGGGATGTTCCGGCGCTGGCAACGCGTTGGACTGTGGGCACAGATCCTGACGGCATTGCAGGCACTCGCCGACGCTGCCGGCGCCATCGTGTCGGACGTCGGCGTCGACTCGGCCATCGCGGGCACATCAACATGCGGCCAGGGTCCGCGGGGACGGCGATCAGCAGCGAGCAGGGCCGCAAACCGTTGTCGATCGTCGTCACCGCCGGTCAGCGTGGGGACAGTCCACGGTTCACCGCGGTTGGGACTGCTGTAGGAACAGGTGACATCTGAACTGTGGTGCCGTGAGGCACTGCTGGAAGGATGGACCCCGTGCCCAAGCCTTATCCGAAAGAGTTCCGCGACGATGTCGTCCGGGTGGCCCGAGGTCGCGAACCAGGTCAGCACCTGCGGCAGATCGCCGCGGACTTCGGCATCAGCGAATCCTGCTTGACGAACTGGCTCAGGAAGGCTGACGTCGAAGAGGGCATCAAGCCAGGGACGACGAACGAGGAGTCCAGAGAGAACCGCGAGCTGAGAAAACGGATCCGTTTGCTCGAGCAGGAGAACGAGGTGCTTCGGCGGGCCGCAGCCTATCTGTCGCAGGCGAATCTTCCGGGAAAATGATCTACCCGCTCGTCCGCGAGCTGGCCGC
Source organism: Rhodococcus sp. DMU1 (assembly GCF_012272955.1). Lineage (NCBI taxonomy): Bacteria > Bacillati > Actinomycetota > Actinomycetes > Mycobacteriales > Nocardiaceae > Rhodococcus > Rhodococcus sp. DMU1. Next base: position 298,810 of record NZ_CP050953.1, read on the forward strand.
CGGCGGGATCCCCGTCGCGGCGACGTGCCGGGTCCTGGGGATCGCCCGCCAACCGTACTACCGGTGGCTCGTCCGTCCTGTCACCGATGCCGAACTCGAGGAGGCCTATCGGGCGAACGCCCTGTTCGACGCCCACCGCGAAGACCCGGAATTCGGCTACCGGTTCCTCGCCGACGAGGCCCGCGATGCGGGTGAGTCGATGTCGGACCGGACGGCCTGGCGGATCTGCTCCGAGAATCGGTGGTGGAGTGCGTTCGGCAAGAAACGTGGCTCGAAGAAGGGTTGTTCCGGGCCACCGGTGCACGACGATCTCGTCGGCCGCGTCTTCGCCTCGAACGAGCCGAATCGCTTGTGGCTCACCGATATCACCGAGCACAGAACCGATGAAGGCAAGCTCTACCTCTGTGCGGTAAAGGACGCCTATTCGAACCGGATCGTGGGTTACTCGATCAGTGATCGGATGAAGTCCCGGCTCGCCGTGGCCGCCCTCGAATCCGCGGTCGCCCGGCGGGGCTCTGTCGCCGGATGCGTGGTTCATTCCGATCGCGGATCGCAATTTCGCAGCCGGAAATTCGTCCGCGCTCTGGACCGTCACGGCTTGGTCGGATCGATGGGACGTGTCGGTGCGGCCGGCGACAACGCCGCGATGGAATCGTTCTTCGCGCTCCTACAACGCAACGTTCTTGACCGGCAACGCTGGACCACACGTGAGCAGCTACGCATCGCCATCGTCACCTGGATTGAGCGGACCTATCACCGCCGGCGACGGCAGCTCAGACTCGGCAGATTGACGCCTGTTGAGTTCGAGACAATCATGACCACACCGGCCGCACAGGCCGCGTGACCGAAACTGTCACCGGATCGTGCATCAGTCCCGTTCTCGACGGGATCGGTGTGCCGCGGACCAGCCGCGGTCGGCTGCGTACCCGGCCGGATCGTGTGCTGTCCGACAGAGCATACTGCAGCACCGGAAACCGCGCCTACCTGCGCAAACGCGGTAGCGTGCGACCATTCCGGTCGAGGACGATCAGGCTGCCCACCGGCAGCGGAACGGGTCGCTCGGTGGACGTCCGCCAGAGTTCGACACCGAGCACTACAAGCAGCGTCATGCTGTCGAAGGCGGTATCAACAAGCTCGAGCAGAACCGCGCGGTGGCAATCAGTACGACAAGCTTGCGGTCCGCTATACCGCCACCGTCCGAATCACCGCTGTCAATCAGTGGCTCCGGCCCGACCGCTTGTGAAACACGCCCTAGATGGCTGGTGTCGAACGGCGCCTCGAGGCGCCGGATCGCTCACCTTCGCCGGGCAGGATGACCGCCGATGGTCGGTGTGATGCCCGGGTGACGGCGTCAGCACTCGTCCACGGGTGTGCGTCATGACCGCAACGAGGAGCAGAACCGGCCCGTCGTCCGGATCAGGCGATGGCCACGGTCCACTGTCCTGCCCGGTGGGTGATTCCGAAGGTGGCCAGACGAGCGAGGTTGACCGCTGCAGCGAGCAGACCGAAGTCAGCGGCGATCTTCGTGGTGCCCCGGACACGTACTCGACGACCGCCGTGGCGGCGACGCATGAGATGACCGATCTTGCGTTCGACTTTGGGTCGGGTGGCCCGGTACTCGGTTTTCCAGAGCGGATCCTGTTGCCGGATACGTGCTGTGGCCAAGTGCTTCTCGTGTGGGCCGACTGTGATGGTGCGGCCGTCGGAGGCCGAGGTGCACTGCGCTCGCAACGGGCACCGGATGCAGGCGGCACCGAACGAGGCCGCCCCGGCCACGCGGGTGCCGGCCCGGGGCCGGATCGGCACGGTCTCCCCGGCCGGGCAGGTCACCGACATCGCGTCGAGGTCGATTCCGAACCGGTCCTTGGAGAAATGGCCCTTCACCGCAGGTGACGGCTGCACCTTCACTCCGTTGTGAATCCCATTGTCGTCCAAACATTTCAACAACTCTCCGGCACCGTATGCCGCGTCACCGAAGACACGCGTCTCGGCTTCGGCTTCGGCTTCGGCTTCGGCTTCGGCTTCGGCTTCGGCTTCGGCTTCGGCTTCGGCTTCGGCTTCGGCTTCGGCTTCGGCTTCGGAAGGCAGGATGTCGGCAAGCAGGCCCGCCGCGAACTCCGCGTCGCCGCCGTTGCCCGGTGTGACCTCGGTCGCGGTGATGATTTCACTGTCGGGATCGATGGCGATGTGACCCTTGTAACCGTCGAAACCGCGGGCCCGGGTCTTGTGGCCGTGGCGAGACTGCGGATCGACGGTGGAGATGACCCGGTCGGCGGCGACCCTGCGCACGATTCGGAACACCCCGTCGTCGTCGGCAGCGAGGTCCTGACCCAGCACGGTGGCCAGCAGCGTCGAGGCCCGCTCGACCGAGTCGTCGAGTTCGCGGCCGTCGAGATACGCCAACACGGCCAGACCGTCGCAGGCCCGGGAGTCGATCAACTGTGCGCGGGCTGCCTCGTCGTCCCAGTCGATGGACGGTTTGGCGGCACTGGCGTAGTCGTCACCGCTGGTGAGTACCGCTCGCAGCTGCTGCGCCAGGTTTGCATCGACGGCCGCGAGCAGCCCTCGAATCGCCGAACGGACCAGCGTGATCGTGTCCATCGTGGCGACCGCGTCGTACAGCGGAGTCGAGTCCAGCACCCGCTTGCGGCCGATCACCCCGGCCTGGTGGGCCACCTCGAGCACCGCCTCGAAGACCCTGTTCGGCCGAGTCGAACGGGCCAACCTGGCCCGCATGTCCACCAGCACCGTGTGCACGAATCCTGGATAGTCGAAGTCCAATCCACCTGCGGCGTACTTCCACCGAGCATCGAACGCGAACCGATCGACCGCCTCACGATCGGACAGGCCCTCGAGTCGTTGCAACACCATCACCACCGCCACGATCATCGGCGGCACGCTACGACGCCCGACATCGGTGAACAGGTCGGCGAACATCTCATCCGGGAACAACCGGAAGCATTCCCGGTGCAGTACACCGTAAATCGAGTCCTTTCCCACCCGGTCCTGGCAATACTCCACCGTCGAGCGGAGCAGACTCGACTGACCGGACACCCTACCCAGACTCACCCCTTCATTCTGCTCGAGCCGCCTCGATCAGCGCGGCAACGCCACGCGAAAAACACCAGCCATCTAGATGGCTGGTGTCGAACGGCGCCTCGAGGCGCCTGATCGCTCACCTTCGCCGGGCAGGATGACCGCCGATGGTCGGTGTGATGCCCGGGTGACGGCGTCAGCACTCGTCCACGGGTGTGCGTCATGACCGCAACGAGGAGCAGAACCGGCCCGTCGTCCGGATCAGGCGATGGCCACGGTCCACTGTCCTGCCCGGTGGGTGATTCCGAAGGTGGCCAGACGAGCGAGGTTGACCGCTGCAGCGAGCAGACCGAAGTCAGCGGCGATCTTCGTGGTGCCCCGGACACGTACTCGACGACCGCCGTGGCGGCGACGCATGAGATGACCGATCTTGCGTTCGACTTTGGGTCGGGTGGCCCGGTACTCGGTTTTCCAGAGCGGATCCTGTTGCCGGATACGTGCTGTGGCCAAGTGCTTCTCGTGTGGGCCGACTGTGATGGTGCGGCCGTCGGAGGCCGAGGTGCACTGCGCTCGCAACGGGCACCGGATGCAGGCGGCACCGAACGAGGCCGCCCCGGCCACGCGGGTGCCGGCCCGGGGCCGGATCGGCACGGTCTCCCCGGCCGGGCAGGTCACCGACATCGCGTCGAGGTCGATTCCGAACCGGTCCTTGGAGAAATGGCCCTTCACCGCAGGTGACGGCTGCACCTTCACTCCGTTGTGAATCCCATTGTCGTCCAAACATTTCAACAACTCTCCGGCACCGTATGCCGCGTCACCGAAGACACGCGTCTCGGCTTCGGCTTCGGCTTCGGCTTCGGCTTCGGCTTCGGCTTCGGCTTCGGCTTCGGCTTCGGCTTCGGCTTCGGCTTCGGAAGGCAGGATGTCGGCAAGCAGGCCCGCTGCGAACTCCGCGTCGCCGCCGTTGCCCGGTGTGACCTCGGTCGCGGTGATGATTTCACTGTCGGGATCGATGGCGATGTGACCCTTGTAGCCGTCGAAACCGCGGGCCCGGGTCTTGTGACCGTGGCGGGACTGCGGATCGACGGTGGAGATGACCCGGTCGGCGGCGACCTTGCGCACGATTCGGAACACCCCATCGTCGTCGGTAGCGAGGTCCTGACCCAGCACGGTGCCCAGCAGCGTCGAGGCCCGCTCGACCGGGTCGTCGAGTTCGCGGCCGTCGAGACACGCCAACATGGTCAGACCGTCGCGGGCCCGGGTATCGATCAACTGTGCGCGGGCTGCCTCGTCGTCCCAGTCGATGGACGGTTTGGCGGCACTGGCGTAGTCGTCACCGCTGGTGAGTACCGCTCGCAGCTGCTGCGCCCGGTTTGCATCGACGGCTGCGAGCAGCCCTCGAATCGCCGAACGGACCAGCGTGATCGTGTCCATCGTGGCGACCGCGTCGTACAGCGGCGTCGAGTCCAGCACCCGCTTGCGGCCGATCACCCCGGCCTGGTGGGCCACCTCGAGCACCGCCTCGAAGACCCTGTTCGGCCGAGTCGAACGGGCCAGTCGGGCTCGCATGTCCACCAGCACCGTGTGCACGAATCCCGGATAGTCGAAGTCCAATCCACCTGCGGCGTACTTCCACCGAGCATCGAACGCGAACCGATCGACCGCCTCACGCTCGGACAGGCCCTCGAGTCGTTGCAACACCATCACCACCGCCACGATCATCGGCGGCACGCTACGACGCCCGACATCGGTGAACAGGTCGGCGAACATCTCATCCGGGAACAACCGGAAGCATTCCCGGTGCAGTACACCGTAAATCGAGTCCGCCCCCACCCGGTCCTGGCAATACTCCACCGTCGATCGGAGCAGACTCGACTGACCGGACACCCTACCCAGACTCACCCCTTCATTCTGCTCGAGCCGCCTCGATCAGCGCGGCAACGCCACGCGAAAAACACCAGCCATCTAGCATCATTCATCCGAGATGGCACGGTCCTCGTACGGCACTGCGATCGGATCCTCGAGACTCCCGGACCACCGCGGCGGACGCTTCTCCAGGAACGCACTTACGCCCTCGAAAGCGTCCGACTCGCGGGCCAAAGCGATGAACAAGTCCGATTCGTACGCCATCGACGACGCGAACCTGTCCTCGAGACTGTCGAGCAGGAGGCGCTTGGCAAACCCGACAGCCCGGGGAGCAGTCCGAGACACAATCTCCCTGGCCATCGCGAGTGCCTCCTTCTCAACTTCCTCCCGCGGTACCGCCCGAGTACAGATTCCCCAACGTTCAGCCTCAACACCTGAGAATCTTCTACCCGTCAGAATTAGTTCCGAAGCTACGGTCAGTCCAGCGAGGCGGGGAAGTGTCCAGTGAGATCCCAACTCTGGAACGACACCGAGTCGAGTCATCGGAATCGCCATACGCGCATCGGTTGCAACAATCCGGATATCGCACAAGAGGCTGAGAGTAACACCCATCCCAATTGCGTCGCCGTTGATTGCCGCTATCACTGGCTTGTCGATATGCCGCGGTGTCACCAAGTCGTGTAAGACGTTCTTCTCTCCGCTCTCTTCCGCGGAAGCGCCGAATCCCTCAGCCAAATCTGCTCCGACCGAGAAGAAATTCCCTGATCCGGTGAGGATTACAACCCGCACTTCGTCTGCATTCGCACACCAGCGGAGAGCATCGCTCAACGCCCGCACCATGGGGACGGTCCATGCGTTTCTGTGCTTCTCACGGTCCAGGGTGATCGTGGCGATCTGCTCGGACACTGCCAAACCTATGCCGTCTCGGTGATCGAGTATCCGCGGTGACATCAAACTCCTCCCATACCGACGGACGCGATCGTCTGTTCTCGCAACTCATGCTTACGCAGTTTTCCGGTCGGTGTCCGGGGTAGCTCTTCGACGATCCGCACTTCACCCGGCACCTTGAACCCGGCCAGCCTTTCCCGGGCATATACGATCAACTCTTCTTCGAGCCCCGACAGATCCTCCATCGAGGCCGGTTGAACGACTGCTACGAGTCGCTCGCCCATCTCCGGATCCGGCACTCCCACGACGCCGATATCAGCCACTCTCGGGTGCATGACGAGTGCGTTCTCGATCTCCTGCGGATAGATGTTGACACCGCCCGAGATGATCAGATGAGGGCGCCGGTCGCTGAGGAAGAGATAACCGTCCTCATCCAAATACCCGAGGTCGCCTACTGTGGCCCCGCCCCTCGAGTCGCGACTGTCCGCGGTCTTCGCCGGATCCTTGTGGTACTCGAATCTCTCACCACCCGTGAACCAGATGGTGCCGATTTCACCTGCCGGAAGAACGTTGCCTTCGTCGCCCTTGATGTACGGCGTTCCCATGACAGGTCGTCCTACAGAGCCTGGCTTGCGCAGCCACTCCTCCGAGGTAATCGCCGTAGACCCCATACCTTCTGTACTGGAGTAGAACTCGTACAGTATCGGACCGAGCCACTCGATCATGCGGCGTTTGACTTCGATCGGACAGGGCGCTGCCCCGTGGATCGCATGACGCAGGCTGGACAGATCGTAAGACGTCCGTACCTCTTCTGGGAGCTTGAGCATACGGACGAACATCGTGGGGACCCACTGCCCATGGGTCACCCGGTGTTTCTCCATGATTCGGAGGGAGTGTTCCGCCTCGAATTTGCGGAGAATCACGGAGGTTCCACCGCTTCGATGTGCCGACATCGACCATGCCAACGGCGCAGCGTGATAAAGAGGTGCCGGAGACAGGTAGACGTCACCGGGTCGGAATCCGAGCGTCTCGCGCAGCCACCGTCCGGGCAGATCGGGATACGTTCCCATGGGTCCACCAGGCAGTGGACGTTTGATCCCCTTGGGTCGCCCGGTGGTGCCCGAGGAGTACAGGAGGAAATCACCCTCACACTCGTCGTCGATCGGCGAACTCGGGTAGTCGGTCAGGATGTCTGCATAACATTCCCATCCCTCGCGCCTGTCGCCGATGACGATTCTGCGTAGCGAAGCCAGTTCCAGGCTACCCAGTACATCCTCGGACAGGTCGACGAACCGATCCGACACGAAGAACACACGCACACCGCTGTCCGCAACAAGATAAGAGACCTCCGGCGCGGTCAGGTGCGTATTGATGCCGACATAGTAGAGTCCCGCACGCTGTGCTCCCCAGGCGATCTCGAGATACTCAGCCGAGTTCTCGGACATGATGCCGATACAGTCGCCCGGCCGCAGCCCCGCCTCGCGCAGGTAGTGCGCGATCTGATTCGACCGCGATTCCAACTCACCGAATGTCACCACGTGCTCGTCCGGTTCGACGATGATCGCGGCCCGGCGCCGGTCGAATCGAGTCAGGATTCCTCTATCCTCCAATGTTCACTCCTCCAATCGTTCGGACCCGGATCGGTAAGAACCTGTGCATGAATCGGATCAGTAACCGATCGACAGAGTTTTTCGACCTCGTCCAGGATCCGTCCCATGTGTCGGGCACCCCAGCGCTTGCGCTATAGCCCGACACATAGTCGACGAAGACCTACGCGCGCGTCTCGGCCTCAGCGGCAGCCTGCGCCGCCAATGCCTTGGCGTGCTTTGCCTGGGCCGCTTCGACCCGTGCCGGCAACCATTCGGTCGGATAGTCGCCGGGCGCGGGCTCGTATCCGCGGAGAATCAGACGGGCCGCGGTGGTGGTGTGAACCTCCGTGGGGCCGTCCCAAATACCGTACGCGGCTGCAAGTGCCCACAGCTCGCCGAACGGCATCTCGTTGGAGACTCCGAGTGCGCCGTGCAGGTGCATCGCACGCTCGACTACGTCACGAACGACACGAGCCGACAGCACCTTTGCGACGGCGATGTCACGGCGGACATCCTTGCTGTAACCGTGGCCCTGGTCGATCATCCACGCGGTCCGCAGGACGAACAGCCTGAACTGCTCGATCTGGGCGTAGCTCTCCATGATCGCCTGCTGAACCAGCTGGAAGTCCCCGAGTCGGGATCCCCGGCTGATCCTGCTCAGCACTCGCTCGCAGCCCATGTCGAACGCGTAGCGCGCCTGGCCGACACCACGCATGGCGTGGTGGATGCGACCGCCCGAGAGTCGGGTCTGTGCAATTTCGAAGCCCTGACCGGGTTCACCGAGCAGGTTCTCCGCGGGGACGCGGACATCCGTGTAGCGGACCAGAGCGTGGTCCATCGCCGCTTCGGCCTCGCCCATGAACTGGGTACGGCGGACCGTCTCGATCCCTGGGGTGTCCCGAGGAACGAGGAACATCGACATGCGCTTGTAGGTCGACGCTTCGGGGTCGGTCACGGCAAGCAGCATGAGGAAGGCTGCTTCTTCGGAGTTCGACGTGAAGAACTTCTCCCCGTTGATCACCCAGTCGTCGCCGTCACGCTCTGCGCGGCAACGGAACCCGGTCGGATCCGAGCCTCCCTGAGGTTCCGTCATCGAGAACGCCGAGAACAGCTCACCATCCAAGAGCGGTTGGAGGTACCGCTCCTTCTGCTCCGGGGTCCCGTAGTGCGCGATTACCTCGGCGTTGCCGGTATCCGGACCCTGAACACCGAAGATCGTCGGCCCCCACTGATAGGGGGCGAGAATCTCGTTCATCAGGCTGAGCTTCACCTGGCCGAAGCCCTGGCCGCCCAGCTCGGGACCCAGGTGGCAGGCCCAGAGTCCACGCTTTCGGACTTCGTCCTTGAGGGGGTCGATGACCTCTTTGAGCCATTTCGCCGGGGCCTTGTGGTGGTCGTGCGGCCACAAGAGATCAAGAGGGGCAACTTCCTCGACCACGAAGGAGCGCATCCACTCCAGCTGTGCTTCGAACTCGGGTTCGGTACTGAAATCCCACATAATCGTGCTACTCCTCGTCAGTGGTTCTGTCGGTAGAGGCCGCCGTCGACCCGAATGTGGGTCCCAGTGACAAAGGCCGATGCCTGGGTGGCCAGCCAAAGGGCAGGCCCCACGAAGTCCTCCGGCGTGCCCATCCGGGCCAGAGGCATGCCGTCGACCGCACGGGCGCGAAGCTCGTCGCTCCAGCCGGACGAAATGTCCGTGGCGACCGGCCCCGGAAGCAGTGCGTTGACGCGGACCGTAGGTCCGTAAGCCTCCGCGAGGCCAACCGTCAGTGCGTTCAGTCCGGCCTTCGCGCAGGCGTAGACCAGCTCGTCCTTGCCCGGTCGCAGAGTTCCGATGGTGCTGACATTGATGATCGAGCCACCGTCACCGGCCTTCATCTGCTCGGCCAGTAGGACCGACAATCGGAACGGCCCCTTGAGGTTCACGCCGGCGACCTTGTCATAGTAGGCCTCATCGATCGAGGGCAGGTCCGCGTAGCGAGGGGTCATTCCCGCGTTGTTCACAAGCACGTCGCAACGGCCGAACTCGCGGTCAATCGTCTCGGCGAGACGGTCGGAGTCCTCCCAGTCCGCGGCCTGGTAAGCGACCGGAAGCGCCCGGACACTGTACTTGTCGCTGACCTGCTCGGCCGCGATCGCACACGCGTCGAGCTTCCGGCTGGCGATCACGACATCTGCGCCGGCCGCAGCGAATCCGTCGACGATGGCGCGGCCGATACCTCGGCTACCGCCGGTGACGACCGCCACCCGTCCTGTCAACTCGCCCATGTCAGACCCTTTCTCCGCGTGCGAACTCCGCAGCAGCAACCATGAGGCGCTCCACCAGCGGTGCCATAGTGTTGTCCTTGTCCGGAACCCCGTTCGCGATGGCACGGGCGACACGGCCCTCGAGGATCACCGCGAGCTTGAACAGGGCCAGGGACTCGTAGTATGGCAGGGCCGACAGGTCGCGGCCTGAACGCTCGGCATAACGGGCCGCCAGCTCGGCGCGGGTCGGGTAGTGATCGACCCCACCGGCCTGCAGGGTGAGAACCGGTTCCTCGCCGGGATTCGTCCAGCGAGCCAGCAGGTGACCGATGTCGAGCAACGGGTCGCCGATGGTACCCGTGTCCCAGTCAATAATTGCCGCCAGACGCGCCGGCGGCTCCGGAGCGACCATCACGTTGAATGGGCTGTAGTCGCCGTGAAGGATCGCTGCAGGACTCATCGTCGGCCGATTACGTTCCAGCCAGTCGGTCACGAAGTCCAGCTCAGGCAGGTCTCGCGTGCGGTACCGATCGAGCTGCGCAAGCCATCGCGACACCTGACGCTCCAGGAAACCCTCCGGTTTGCCCAGCCCCTCCAGACCTCGCTCCTGCCAGTCGACGGCGGCCAGTTCGACCAGCCCATCGACGTATGCCTCGGCGAGCCCCCGGCGCAAGCCGAGATCCGAGCGGAATGGCTCGGCCAACTCGTAACCAGGGGTAAAGCCGTCGACCCTGTCCATGACCAGGAACGGAGCGCCGATGACAGTGGGATCCTCACAGAGGAGCCGCGGGGTCGGGTGGGGCACAGCGGTGCCCTCCAGCGCCTCGAGGATGCGCCATTCCCGGACCATGTCGCCGGCGCTCTTGTCGTTGAGAACCGCAGGCGGTCGCCGCAGAACGAAGACATCGTCTCCCCGGCGCAACTCGTACAGCGCATTGGCGATGCCAGTCGCCGCGCCGATGCGTGTCGCGGTGATGGGCTCAGACGCATCACCGAGAGCGTCGCCCGCCCAGGCGGACAGCGCCGCCAGATCCAGCTGGGGATCGTCCACCGGAACTGCGTCCTCAGTGGTTCCACTCGAAGCCGACACCAGACCTCCAGAAAGATTGTTTGACGGTGACTGACACTATTGCCGGTGTACGGCAATAAGTCAAATGATTTACCCTTTCTGCCTATCGGTGATCAGTGACAGACTGGCGATTCGCCCCGCCCAATAACCGAGAAGGGAAGTGACGAGGACGATGCAGCAGCGCGATGCCCTGACGTCCGATCTGCAGTCCGCCGCCGTCGATCCGGTCGACGGCTCGCAGACCGATCGGTCCATGACACAAGACTTGCGCGCGCGCCGCCGACAATGGATGCAGGACGACCTGGCCCGGGTCGCCGTGCGCCTGTTCCTCGACCGCGGTTACGACGCCGTGTCCGTCGAGGAGGTGGCCGCCGCCGCGGGTATGTCGGAACGCTCGTTCTTCCGGTACTTCCCGTCCAAGGAGGCTGTACTTCGCCGATACCGGCGATCGCTTTCAGCGAGGCTCCTGCGGTCGTTCGAGGCGCGCCCGAGCGACGAATCCCCACTCGTTGCGCTGCGCGGCGCCTACGTCGAGAGCTCGCACGTTCCCGAGGCCGAACGACCCCGGGTCCATGCACTCGAGCGACTCCTGGCGACGACCGACATCTGGGCGAAGGACTTGGGCGAGACGGTCGCCGACACCTCAGTAGTTGCCGAGCTTGCCCGACGGATGGACATCGCTGTCGAAGACCTGCGGCCGGCCGTGCTGGCCGCGGCCGTGTCTGCAGCAGCCGCAACCGGGTGGAACAGCTGGGCGCGCTCCGGCGGCGAAGACGACCCCAGCACGATGGTGGCTGCCGCCATCGATCTACTCGGCCTGTCCGATTGAGATTCCCGACCCCGAAAAGCCACGAATCCCACTTGCGACATGCGGGTCCGCCATGAACATATCGGCGGCGACGAACACCACGCCGCGCAAGGCGGTGAGCGCACCCTCGAGACCGATGGCCGCTTGTGGGTGGAGCGGTCGCGTGCGGGCGTCGGCTCAGCGCTGAACGGTCCGCAGGATCCGATCGATCAGCGCCCTCCGGGCCTCGGGACCGGGAGGTTTACGCTCCGCGGAGGCCATTGTGCGGATGTACACGACCCCGACCAGGCTGTCTGCCATCAGCGCCCGATCGACGTCGGCCGGCAGCTCGCCGCGGTCGACCGCGGCCAGGAGGACCTCGTCGAACCGACGGGCGGTGGGATGCAGGAGCCGTTCTTGGTATCGGGCAAGCAGGCCCGGGTTCGCCCTGGCGTCCGCCATCACCCGCATTTGAAGGTCCATCGTCTCGCTTCCCATCTGCTCGGCGACGACGCCGAGCAGTACCACGAGGTCCTCCCGGAGAGTGCCGGGCAGATCCGGAACTTCCGGCAGAACGATGGAGTCGATCGCGTCGACGATCAACGTCTCTGCTTCCGTCCAGCGCAGCAACAGGCTCGACCGCGCTACCCCGGCCCGTTTGGCCACGCTGCGCATACTGAAGCCGGCGACACCCCGCTCCGTCAGTTCTTCGCGGGCCGCCTGCAGCACCCGCTGCTCCACCGAGGAGTCACGGGGCCGCCCAGCCCGGGAGCGCGAGAGGACTCCCTGCTGCCCCACTCCGCCGCTCATTCCACCTCCGAGTCGAGTTCCACCTCCGAACAAGGCGTTAGAATACAACCTTGACGAGTTCGTCTCCGTCGCATACCAATTGGCAGGCCAGCACGTCGCCGTTTGCGATGTCTTCCTCTTCGAGCAGGTTGTTGCCGTTCATGGCCACCTGTCCGGACGTGCAGGTGGCCAGGCAGGTGCCGCACTCGCCGTCTCGGCACAGGTACGGGACCTCGATGCCGCGGGAGAGCAAGAAATCGACCAGCGTGACACCCTTCGGCCACTCCAGTGAGTGAGACTCCCCGTCCACACTTACCTCCAGCGGCACCGTGCCTTCCGCCGTCACCTCCACGATGTCGGTGGGTTCCGCGAACGGGTCCCCACTGAGGGAGGTGAAGATCTCCAGATGTAGCGTGGAACGCTCACGTCCCGCCGCGGTCCACGCAGAGCGGACCGCATCCATGAAGGGACCGGGGCCGCAGGTGAACGCCTCCCGCTTCGGGAGCGATTCGACGATCCGTGCCAGGACATGCGGGCGTGGCAGTCCCTGGAGGGACTCCAGCCAGTGGTGGACCACAAACCGGTCAGGGAACTCCGCTTCGAGTGCACGGAGTTCGGCCGAGGCGATCACCGAGGCCTCGTCACGGTTCGCGTAGACGAGGTCGATGGCACCGGTGCCCTTGGTGAGCACGGACTTCGCGATCGAGAGGATCGGCGTGATGCCGCTGCCGGCGGCGAACAGCAGCAGGTCCACGTCCAACGACCGCGGGGTGAACCCTCCCGAGGGTGGCATAACCTCGAGCTCTGCTCCACTGACCAGGTTGTCGCACAACCAGTTCGAGGCGTAGCCGTCCGGGGTGCGCTTGACGATCACGCGCGCCGGCTCGCCGCGGTGAGGGGAGCTGGCTAGGGAATAGCACCGGGCGACCGATCCGGTTGATTCGCTGGGCACGCGCAGCACCAGGAATTGGCCGGGCCGGTAGTCGAGCGTCTGCCCGTTCTCCTCGAAGAGGATCGATACGGCGTCCGCTGTCTCGCGTACGACATCTGCCACCCGTAACCGCAGGGACCTTGTTGGCCCGCTCATAGCCACCTCCTCGAGGATTCGATGTACCAGTGTGGTCTAAAACATGAAATGTACCAGAGTGGTCTAGTAAATGACACGGGTGAATGGGCCCCTGTCACCCAAGTGGCACCGGAGGGCTGGCGGGCTGCCAGCCGAGCCCACCCGGCAGCCTCGTCGACAGCGTCAGGCCGGCAAATCCGCCTCGAGCGAGACGAGCCGGCGACGGATGAGGGGGCCGCTGTCGCGGTGTGTGACGATGCGCAGGGTGTCCGCCTCGATCCCCGCGAGTGTGATCGCAGCGACCGTCTCCGCATCCATAACCGAGTCCGAACGACGGGTTGGGGGTGCGACATCTCCGGAAATGAAGGTGGTGAAGTCCAGACCTTCAGGCGCGGTGTCTCGGCTGCTCCGCGCCAGCTCGGTTGCGACGACGCCTGGACAGAGCACGCTCACCCCGACTCCCGGGGCGACCTCGGCGAGCTCCGCGGCCAGCGTCTCGGTCAGTCCGACGACGGCGTGCTTGATCGCAGAGTAGGGCGCCAGCCCGGGGACCGGGACGAGCCCCCCGACCGAAGCGGTGTTGAGAACGTGGCCGCGGCCACGTTCGATCATGGCCGGCACGAACGAGTGGATGCCGTGCACGACGCCGAGCAGACTGACGTCGATCGACCAGCGCCACGTTTCCTCTGCGATCGTCCACGCTGCGGCAGGAGGAGGAGACACGCCGGCGTTGTTACACACCACGTCCACCCTGCCGTACGCTGCGACGGCCTGTTCTGCCAGTCGCTCGACTTCGTCGGCTTTCGATACGTCCGCGACGACGGGTGTGACCGTACCGCCCTCGCTACGGACCCTGTCCGCGGCCGCGGCAAGTCGATCGGCCCGAACGTCCGTCATCACTGCAGCGAGGCCGCGGGCGCAGAAGGCGCGGGCGAGCGCGAGTCCGATGCCGCTCGCCGCCCCGGTGATGACCACAACATCGTCGGTACGCAGGCGCATACATGCGTCCCTTCTCGTGGGGGTGTTGATGCCTCAGGTTCGCACCGATGTCTTACCGGGACGACGCCCGAATGTTTTGGCGGGAAGTAGATCTCGCCCCGCAATTGAATTAGACCACTCTGGTCCGGTAATGTCGAGGTGCCGGCCTCCCCGGCCATGAAGTTACGGTGAGAGGGGCGATTGTTGCCAGGACTACAGCTCGGTAGAGATCGCTGCAACCACCGGGAAACGGGCTCGACTGCGGACGCAGTCGCCACCGATCACTGCCACGGTGTCGCGCGAACCATTCGCGTCGAGACCGAGGACGTCACTCTTTCCGGGATCGCGGCCGACCCCGCGGGTCCGCCCCGCGGATTGCTGGTCGCCATGCACGGCGGCGGTTCTCGAGCGGCATATTTCGACTCGCCGGTGGCGCGGGAGTCCTCGCTCGTCGAGGTCGCCGCTGCAGCCGGTTGGCGGTCCGTGGCACTGGACCGGCCCGGCTACGGAGAGTCGGCCTGGCTCCATGAGCGGCGGCTGGACACGGCCGCACAGGCCTGGCTGCTGCGGGGCGCTGTGGGACAGCTCGGAGAGGGACTCCCGGTGGTGCTGGTGGGCCACTCGGTGGGGGCCATTGTCGCCCTCCAACTCACCCGGCTGCTCGAACGGGAACCGGGCAGCATCCGGCTGCTCGGCACCGCCGTTGGCGGTGCGCCCCTGGTCTATACGCGTGAGCAACAGGCGATGCATGCCGCCGTCGACGCCAGCGGACCGACCATCCGTCGGCCACCGGGCACCCGTCCGGACCCGGAAGAATGGCTCGGCCCGACAGGCACCTACCCCGAACAGCTACGAGAACGGCGCCACGAGGTTCTCGCCAAGGTCCCCTCCGGTGAGATGGCAGATGCGGCGGGAGCACCGGAGCTCCTTTCCGCACTACTCGCCGACGTTCAGCTCCCGATACAGTTCGCCGTGGCCGAGTACGAGTCGACCATGGCCTCCGCCGAACAACTACTCGCCCGTGCTCTCGAAGTCTTGCCGCAGGTCCCGGGATCGGAGTTGCTGACGGTGCACGGCTCGGGGCACAACCTGTCTCTGAGCCACCGCGCGCGTTCCTATCACCTGCGTGTGTTGTCCTTCGCGGAGCAGGCACTGGCTGCCTCGACGTGCAGTCGGCTGAGCGACGAGGGCGCTCTTTGGGCGGGACCTGCCACATGGAGATCCAAGTGCGAGCAATAGTCGCGACCGACGTGAAGGGTGACGCCCACTGGACGTCACCCTTCACATGTACGTGGTGATACCCACGCGGGACTGCTCGATCCACATTCCGACGTGACGTCCGAATCCCATCCCGGATCAGTAGGCCGACCGGATCGGCTCAGCGTTCTGCATGTGCCCGGCTTTTCACTCCCCGTCGGTGGGCGTGGACTGTCCGAGAATCCTTTCGAGTCGGTCGAGTTCAGCCCGCACGGCAATGGCGGCTTGCTGGGCCTCGCCCAGCGCGGCAGAAGTCGCTGCCGATGGGGCAAGCAGACCCGCCACCGTCATCGTGGCCATCTGATCGGCGACTTCCTCAGCGCTGAGCCGACCATGTTCGTCGAACCAGGTGGCCGCCGAACGAGTCATCGACGCGATGGACTGAGCCGCCACACCGGGATCGATGTCCCGGAAGCCCCCGGCATCGATCCCGGCCGCAATCATGGCACGCAGCGACGCGAAGAAGCTCCGGTTGAGGTCACGGACGATTTCTCTGGCATTGTCCGGGAGAACCAGCCAGATCGTGTCGAGCATCCGGGTGGTCTGCGAATATTCGATGGCGAATTTGGCGAGGCGCCGGACCAGATCGTGCAGACGTACCTCGGGCGACACATCCTGGATGCCCTCGGAGATGATCTTCGCCGCCCTCTCGGAGTGCTCAGCGATGATCTCGCTGAACAGCGCGTCCCTGTTCGGGAAGTAGCGGTAGAGCGCAGTTCTGCTGATGCCCATTCTGTCCGCGACGTCCTGCAACCCGATCGTGTCGGACACGCTGTTTGCGAACACCTCCACGGCGACCCGCCGCACCTCGGCTCGCATCAGCTCCGTACGGGCGGTCGACCGGCTGAGATCGCGGGGTTCGACGGACTCGTCCGGTGCCGCCCCGACCGGATCAGCCGAGCCAGTCACGGCGGACCGCATCCGCGTCCACGTTGAATTCCGGCGGCGGCGGGAGGTCGTCGCCGGCGCGGGTTCCAGTGTGGTGCCAGCGGATTGCCGTGGCGACTGTGGGCCACTCACCCTCGGGCCCGGACATGATCTGGCGAGCCGCGAAATGGTCGCTTGCCATGAAGCCCTGAACGTCGAGGACCGGGCCACCCGGCACGTCCCAGGACCGGAAGCGCTCCATCCAGGTGGCCGCGTCCTCCTTGGCAAACACGGTCTCGAGCTCCGCTTCGAGCGCGGCATCGGAGTCCCCGTACTCGAGCTCGGCACCCGCGTGATGAGAGAGCAGGTCCTCCCGGCCGATGCCCTCGCAGAAGCGGATCCAGAACTTCTTCTCGAGTGCACCGATGAGGACGGGGATCCCGTCCGATGAGAGGTAGGTGGTGTAGAGCGCCTGCCGAGGGGTGTCGCGGTACGAAAACGCCTCCCCCGTCCGATGAGTCATCGCAATCTCGGTGCGGTGGGTCTCGACCAGTGCATCCCAGCACGATACGTCGACCCAGGCGCCTTCGCCGCCGGCTTTGACAGACGCCAAAGCAGCACAGGTGCCGGCAACGGCCGAGAGCGCCCCGAGTTCGTTGCCCCAGGACGTGAACGCCCAGCCGCGGTGGGGCTTGCCGTCCTCCCAGACGAGATTGATGCCGTCAGCGAGCGCATCGACGTTGAGCCCGTGCGCCGGCAGACCCGCCCAGGGACCGGTCTGCCCGAAGCCGGTGATCGAGCAGATCACCAGTTCGGGTCGCTCTTTCCGGAGGCTGGCGAAGTCGACACCCGCCTCCAGCCAGAACCCGGCGAGCTGGTTCTCGACGACGACGTCGGCGGCCCGGACGAGGGCGATGAGGGTCTCCCTGTCGGTCTCGTCGCGGACATCGAGTGCGATCGAGCGCTTACCCCAGTTCTGACTCATGTGCTGAGGGCTGAGGTCATCCGGTGCGAACGGGGGGATCTTGCGAATACGGTCACCGCCGGGCGGTTGCTCGACCTTCACGACGTCGGCGCCGAGCGCCGCCAGCTTTCCGGAGGTCAATGCCGCAGGGATGAGAATGCCCAGGTCGAGCACCTTGATCCCCGCAAGGGGCTGGTATCCAGTCATGGTGACAACTCTGTTGCACTTGCGACATCGATGTCAAGTCAGTAATGTGGATCACATCGCGGTGCACAACTCGTGGGCCCGGTCATTCGTGAACATTGCTCTAGTTGATCCCGACGCGCGCACTCGGATCGACGGATACTTGGCCGTCGACGGGCCGTCGTGACGTAGTTGCCGATGCCAGGGCAGGACGTGCGCAATCGCGCAGATCCGCCACCATTTCGGTTCCCGCTTCATCCCTCCTCTTCGGCTTCCCCTCACCCCTGGAGTGATCAATGTCGAGTACCCCCACCAGCGAGACCGTTCCAGCCTCGCTGGATGCTGCCTCCACAGCCGCACGCCTGTCCCGACTGCCTGCACGGGGCATGGCGCTGCGCGTCATGGTCGCTACCGCCGCTGCCTACTTCTTCGACCTGTACGACCAGTCGGCCTTCGGCATCGTGGCCCCCGCGATGCGAGTCTCGGAAGGTTTCTCGCTCAACAACATCGCGACCCTGGTCTCGGTGACCTTCACCGGCATGCTGATCGGCGCGCTGATCGGTGGCCGTATCGCCGATCGGCACGGCCGACTGCCGATCCTGCGAGTGGGCCTCGTCCTGGCCTCTCTGGGCTCGCTCGGCCACGTCTTCGCCAGCGGCCTTATCACCTTCGGCGCCTTCCGTCTGGTGACTGCCATCGGCATGGGCATCATCTTCGTCGTGGCGATGACCTACCTGGCCGAGGTCTCGCCCGTCCACCGCCGCGGCTCACGTATTGCCCTCACCGCCTTCTTCGGCGGCATCGGCGGCGCCACGGTGGCGGTCCTGGGCCGGACCATCATTCCGCTGGACCCCGACGCCTGGCGCTGGCTGTTCGCCATCGGTGGCCTCGGATTGCTCGCGCTCGGCTTGCTGGTCCGTCTCCCCGAGTCGCCGCTGTGGCTGCTCTCCCGAGGTCGCGCAGACGAGGCCGAGCAGGAACTGCAGCGCCTCGAGCGCGGCGTCGAGCGGGCCGTCGGCACCCTTCCCCCGGTCGTGATCGAGAACATCGTCCACGAGGTCGCTGCCGACGAGGAGTCGGTCGAGGGAAGCGGCTGGCGGGGCGCCTTCCGTGGCAAAATGCTCCGGCCGACAATCCTCCTGATGGCGATCTGGATCGTGTACTCGACTGTCACCCAGGTGTTCTCGGTCTGGTTGGCAACCATCCTGCAGATGCGCGGTTTCGACAGCGAGACGCTCCTCACCATCACCATGGTGGCCATCGTCGGTGCCCCGGTGGGCATGCTCCTCGCCACCGCGTTCGCCGACCGACTGCCTCGCAAAGTCCAGTTCTTCGGCGTTGCAGTGATCGCCGGCATCGTGGGCCTACTCTTCGGTATCGTTCCCGCCGCCGGCGTCATTGGGGCGCTGGCCTTCGCCCACTTCATGTTGATCGCCTGGTTCTCGCCGGTGTTGAATGCTGCAATGATGGACGAGTACCCCTCGGCACTACGCTCGACCGGTGCCGGCGTAGCATACTCCTCTGGTCGGCTGTGGAGCATCATCTTCCCCTTCACGGTCGCGGCCGCGCTCAGCGCGTACGGCGCCGGCATCATCGGCTGGGTTCTGTTGACCGCATGGATGCTCGTCGCGATCCTGGGACTCGGGCTGCGCGGTAGCGTCACCTCCCGATCGACCGAGCCGGCCTCCTAATCCCCTCCAAGATCCTTCCCTGCGAGAGGTTCGCCCCATGCACCTTGTCAACCTCACCGACCCCGACGAACGGGTCGTCACCACCGTCCTGCGCCGACAAGCGGAGGCCGTACCGGACCACATCTTCCTGGCCGGCGAATACGGCGCACACAGCTACGGCGAGGTGTGGGAGCGATCCCTGCGCTACGCAGGAGCGCTGGCCGACCTCGGGGTCGGTCGAGGTGACACGGTTGCCATGTTCATGGACAACTCACCCGAGATGGCGATCGCCGCCTTCGGAGCCAACCAGGCCGGCGCAATCTGGTCGCCGGTCAGCACCGAGTACCGCGGTGAGTGGTTGCAGGAGCTGTTGCAGGACATCTGTTCCCGCGTCTTGATCGTCGATGCCCACCTCCTGCCCACGATCACGAGCCTGGCCGAGACGAATTTCGATCATCTGGTCGTGAAGGGCGACCTTCCGGCCGACGTTGACACGCGGCTTCCGGGCGTCACCGTGCATCGGTTGGCCGACTTCGCCGAGCATACCGAGATCGCGACCACCCCGGACTGGTTCTACGGCGACACCAACTCGATCATGTGGACCTCCGGCACCACCGGCCGCTCCAAGGGAGTCGAGCAACCACACAATGCCTGGATCTCCCATGCCCTGCACCACAACGACATTCGTGGCGGCGTGCGCGAGGGCGAGAATTTCTACGGCTGCGTTCCGATGTACAACTCCAGCGGCTGGTCGATGAACGTCTACGCTGCGCTGATCACCGGCGCGAAGGCCGGCATCGACAAACGCTTCTCGGTGCGCGACTATTGGAACCGCATCAAGTTCTACGACGCGCACCACACCATGATGCTGGGAACGATGCACGTGTTCCTGTCCCAGCAGGAGCCGAGTGCCGCGGAACGCGAGAACACCCTACGGACCCTGGTGATGAATCCGCCGGTCCCCGATCTGATCGAGGTGGCGAAGGATCGCTGGGGTGTCGAGACCGTCTTCTCCGGCTACGGACAGAGCGAGGTCCTGGGCGCGGTCATGTACCGGGACGACTGGGGCCTGAAGGCCGGAGCCTGCGGGGCTCCCAGGCCGGACGACCTGGTCGAGACGGTGCTCCTCGATGCACACGATCAGGAAGTCGGCGTCGACGAGGTCGGCGAGTTCTGCGTGCGGCCGCGCCAGCCCTTCACCATCTTCAACGGCTACTTCCACGCACCCGACAAGACCGCCGAGGCCTTCCGCAATCTCTGGTACCACACCGGCGACCTCGGGCGGAAGGACGCGGACGGCGAGATGTTCTTCGTCGACCGCAAGAAGGACTCGCTGCGGTTCAAAGGCCGGAATCTGTCGTCCTTCGAGGTCGAGCACATTGCGCGGGGCTTCCCCGGCATCGTGGATACTGCGGCGGTGGGCGTCCAGCCCACCGAAATCGAGTACGCATCGCAGTTGCACGAGTACGAACTGCTTCTCTACGTGCTCCCGGAGCCCGGGTCGACAATCGACCCGCTCTCGCTGTGCCGCTATATCGACGAACACGCGCCGTACTTCTTCGTCCCACGCTACGTCCACCAGGTCGAGGAGTTCCCGATGACACCGACCAGCAAGGTTCAGAAGTACAAGCTACGGGAAAAGGGTCTTCCCGAGAACGCGTGGGACAGGCTCGTCGCGGCACCGGACTGGAGCCCGACGCGATAGGCCCCTGATCGTGGTGGCGAGCACCCCCGTATGCCACCACGATCAGGGGACGGTCGATACCCCGTCCCGATCATTGGAGTCGTTGACTCCACCGGCCGCAAGCGGCCTACTTCGCACTATTTTTCGAGAGGATCCCACTCCCATGGTCAAGCCTGCACTGTCGATGAAACCGACCGGCTGGTTCCAAGTCGCTTGGTCGGCCGAGGTCGAGCCCGGACAGGTCCATCGGATGAAGTACTTCGGTCAAGAGCTGGTCGCCTGGCGATCGACGTCCGGCGAGCTGACGGTCATGGACGCCTATTGCGAGCATCTGGGCGCCCACCTCGGTTACGGCGGCCGAGTGGAGGACGACCGGATCGTCTGCCCGTTCCACGGTTGGGAGTGGAACGGGCAGGGCCGTAACGTCTGCATCCCTTACCAGGACCGCCCGAACCCGACCCGCCGGATGCGGACCTGGCCGGTGGTCGAGAAGAACGAGAGCGTCTACATCTGGCACGACCTCGAGGGGCGCGCGCCGTACTTCGACGTGGTGGACGTCTTCGAGGGATTCGGGGACGGCCGGACCGCCGACGACTACTACCTGACCTACCCGGAAGGCACCCTGTCCCACTCCGGTCTCGAACTCCATCCCCAGTACGTGATGGAAAACAGTGTCGATCTCGCGCACTTCAAGTACGTCCACCGGGCCGCCAACCTTCCGATCTCGCTGCGCCAGGAGTTCGAGGGCCCAACTGCGTACGTCGACTTCGAGATGGTGTTCGGCGCCACCAAGGACAAGACGGTCCTGACCCCGAACGGAGCCGTCCACGGCTACGGTCACGTGATCAACGTCGGTATCGGCATCGGCATGGCCGCCTTCGAGGGCCCCGACAACCAACGGGTCATCGTGGCGGTGACGCCGGTCGACGAGGAGACCTCGGATATCCGATCGTCGGTCTGGCTCGACCGGATCCCTGGCGACGACTCGCCGCATCAGCCCGCATCGCTGGAGCGACGGCAGCGGTACGCCAACAACCAGTTCGAGGCCGACATCGTCATCTGGAAGCACCAGAAGTACTCCGACCCGCCGGCGCTGGCCACGGCCGAGGGCAAGGGCTTCCGCGCGATCCGAAAGTGGGCCATGCAGTTCTACCCGGACGGCGAGCTCGGCAGTGCATCGACACCGCACCTGCAGACCGCCGGCACCGACGCGGGCCCTGATGTGCCCGAGAATGCGGGCTCCGAAGCCCAAAGCGCCGCACTCTGACCGATGTGGTGGGCACTCGGGTTTCCGGGTGCCCACCACTGTTTTCGCCACCCGGGGCGGTCGCGACGACCTGCGGACGACGCCATCGGTCCCCCTGTCCAGTGAAGGAATCGAAATGAAGTTGACCGGTCGTACCATCGCGATCACCGGAGGCGGAGCCGGACTGGGTGCCGAGGCCTGCCGCATCGCCCGGGAACGCGGCGCCGCGCGCATCGGGGTGATCGATCTGAACCCCGAGGCGGCGGAAGAAATCGCCGACGAGGTCGGCGGGATACCGATCACCGCCGACGTCACCGACGAGGCGCAGATTCGCGCCGCCGTCGATCGACTCGGTGCCGTCGACATCTGGGTGCACAATGCCGGTATAGGTGCGCAAACCACCCCCTTCAGCGAGGACGGCATCTGGCAACGGATGTGGAACGTGCACGTCATGGGGGTCGTATATGCCGCCCGTGCCCTGCTCCCCGCCTGGATCGAGAGCGGCGAGGGACACTTCGCCATGGTCGCCTCGGCAAACGCACTGACGACCAACCCCATGTCCGCCGCCTACGCGGCCTCCAAGCACGCCGAGCTCGCCCTTGCCGAGTGGATGGCGATGACCTACGGTCCGCGGGGGGTGATCACCAGCTGCTTTTGCCCGAAGGGCATGCTCACCCCGATGCTCATTGCCCACTCCGACGACAACGAGTACGTGCGGGAGTCCGTGCGCACTGCGGTGACCTCCGAGGCCGCCGCAACGATGTTGATCGATCTCATCGAGAGTGATCGCTTCCTTTCGACCACCTACCCGCCGGTGATGGACGAGTACGCGCTGCGGGCCACCGATCCGGACGCCTACATTGCCGGACTGCAGGACACCCATCGCAGGCTGGTGCCCGGCTTCGGGCTCCCCGCTACCTGCTGACCGAACCGGTCGAATCGTGTGAGAGAAGGGACGAATGGAGAAGTCGGACGTCGTACTGGTGACGGGCGCTACCGGAGCGCAGGGCGGCGCCGTCGTCGATGCACTGCTCGATGCGGGACGTGCCGTTCGAGCGCTGGTCAGAGATCCTGCGTCGGCACCGGCACGCGCACTCTCGGAGAGAGGTGTCCAGTTGTGCGAGGGAGACTTCGACGACGTCCGGAGCATCCGGGCCGCAGTGGACGGTGTCCACGGGGTCTTCTCGATGCAGATGCCGGTTCACGCCGCAGACCTCCACAGCGAGACACGGGCCGCCGTCAACCTGGTGCAGGCAGCCGCCGCCGCGAACGTGGAGATGTTTGTGCACACCTCGGTGGCACGAGCCGGTGACCACACAGCGTTCACGGGGTGGAACGAGGGCCGATGGTGGGCCCCGTACTGGACCAGCAAGGCTGCCGCGAACGACGTGGTGAGATCGGGGTCGTTGGCGCACTGGGTCATTCTCAAGCCCGCCTTCATGATGGACAACTTCGTGCCACCGAAGTCCCACAAGATGTTTCCCCAGTTGTCCGGTGGAGCGATCGTCACCGCAATGGCACCGGAGAGCCGCCTGGACCTGATTGCGGCAGAGGATATCGGGCGGATGGCCGCAGCTGCGTTCGACGATCCCGCCCGGTTCGATAGGCGCGAGTTCGACCTTGCTGCAGAGTCTTTGACCATGACCGAGATCGCGGCGACGCTGACCGCAGTCACCGGTACAGCGGTGCGCGCCCGCCATCGCGAGCTGGATGCGGTCGTTGCCTCCGGCACCCCTGCCGGCGTGGCGGAGAATCAGGAATGGGTCTCTGCCGAGGGGTACCGGGTCGATCTCGGCCGAGCGCGGCAGTACGGAATCGACCTCCG
The DNA here is from genome assembly GCF_012272955.1 of Rhodococcus sp. DMU1. Taxonomy (NCBI): domain Bacteria; kingdom Bacillati; phylum Actinomycetota; class Actinomycetes; order Mycobacteriales; family Nocardiaceae; genus Rhodococcus; species Rhodococcus sp. DMU1. The sequence continues at coordinate 322,824 of NZ_CP050953.1, forward strand.
CTCCTTCGCCGACTGGGCACTGGCCCGTAGGGATGACTTCGAGCTGGGCGATGCCCGACGCAATCGGCCGGACACCTTCGGATGATCGATCCATCGGTGACATCCGGTGCCAATCACGAACTCGAGGAATCACAATGAATCTCTTGGACGGTAAGGTCGCCTTCGTCACGGGTGCGGGGCAAGGGCTGGGCGAAGGAGCGGCTCATGCACTGGCGGCAGACGGGGCCGCTGTGGTGCTCGCCGACATTGCGCCCGCGAAGGTGCAGAGGGTGTGCGACGACCTCACCGCGGCCGGCCATGACGTTCTGCCCGTCACCTGTGACGTCAGGGACCGCGCCTCGGTCGACACCGCCGTCGCAGCGGCGGTCGCCGAGTTCGGACGACTCGATATCCTGATCAACAATGCAATGACGTGCCGGTTCGTCCCCTTCGACGAGGCGACTGCCGACGACCTTCTCGACGCCTACGAGTCATCGGTCCTGGGGACCTTCAACTGCATGAAGGCCTCCTTTCCGCATCTCCGAGAGCGCGGTGGCAAGGTCGTCAACTTCGGTTCTTCCGCCGGCACCGAGGGGGTTGTGAACATGGCGACCTATGCCGCCGCGAAGGAAGGGGTTCGTGGCCTGACGAAGGCGGTCGCGACAGAGTGGGGGCGGTACGGCATCACGGTGAACGTCATCGTCCCGACGGGTTCGTCACCCGCGTGGGAACGAGTCAAAGCCGGTCTCAGCGCCGAGGAGCTCGACAAGATGTTGGAGCGTCCGATCAAGCGCATGGGACATCCCGTGGATGACATCGGCCGTATTGTCGTGTTTCTCAGCAGTCCATATTCCGACTACATGACGGGACGCACGCTGTTCGCCGACGGCGGCCGGTCGACGTTCCGGTAGACCCGGAAGACATCGACACCGGACCTTGTCGCCGTCGGTCACCCTCCCGTCCGATCGTTCTGCCCCCTGTCACGCACCGTGCGTCTCCACGTCCGGTGCGTGACCTCGTCGCGACATAGGCCGGGGACCCGAGCGGACTCTGGGGCTTGCCTTGACCCGCGCTAATCCGGTAGATAGTTTGTCTTATTGAGGGCGCCGCGGTTCGACTGCGATCCGTACCCCCGGTCTAATCGAGCCGAAGGGAGAAGACCATGACCTCGACAGACCTGTCCGGAACCGCCGCCATCGTCATCGGTGGGGCCGGGGGCCTGGGCGAGGCGGTGGTCCGCCGCCTGCACGAACATGGGGCCGCAGTGGTCATCGCCGACCTTGACGGCGACCGGGCCCGCGAATTAGCCGACGAACTCCTCGATTCCGTGGTCCATATCCGTACCGATGTGACCGATTCCGACAGCGTCTCGGCGGCAATCGAGGCGGCCTCCCGTCTCGGCCCTCTGCGTTCGGCCGTCCTCGCCCAGGGCGGGTGGGGGGTAGCCGAGCGCATCGTCCAGCGAGACGGCTCCCCGGCTTCCCTCGAGGGATTCACCAGGACGCTGGACCTGTATCTCACTGGGACCTACAACGTCCTTCGCCTGGTCAGCGCACACATGGCGACCAACGATCCGGACGGCGACGGCGAGCGCGGTGCCATCGTGCAAACGGCATCGATCGCCGGGTTCGAGGGCCAGATCGGTCAGAGTGCCTACGCCGCAGCAAAAGCCGGCGTCATTGGCCTGACCCTGAGCGGCGCCCGCGACCTTGCCACCTTCGGTATCCGACTCAACACGATCGCCCCTGGCACCATGCAGACCGCGATGATGGAGAGCGTCGGCGAACCCGCACTGGAAAGGTTCCGCGCCAACGTCCCCTTCCCGAAAAGGCTCGGGAGGACGTCGGAATTTGCCGATCTCGCACTCGGAATGTTGACCAACCATTACCTCAACGGGGAGGTCGTTCGCCTCGATGGGGCGCAACGGTTCACCCCCCGTTGACCGGTGTCCACCGAGATCCCGACGACCATAGTCGACACCGACGCACTACACCCTACGAACAGGACGTCGCCGCAATGGCAATCGCCTCTACCGACCCAGACATCTTCTCCATGACAGGTCGCGTCGCCCTCGTCACTGGATCCACCCGCGGCATGGGCCTCGCCGCGGCGCACGAACTCGCCCGACACGGCGCCGACGTGATAATCGTCGGGCGTGACACCGAGAGCACCGACGCCGCTGCAGCGCAGGTCAACGAGGCGGTCGGCGCTCACCGTGCCCACCCGATCGTCGCCAACATCGGCCACCGTGACGCGGTCATCGAACTCCTGGCCCGAACACGTGCCGACGTGGGACAGATCGACGCGCTCCTGCTGCATGCCGGCATGAACATCTGGGTCGGCGACACGACCGATCTCGAGGATCGCACGCTGACCAAATTTCTCGACAGCAGCATCATGTCGGCCCACTGGTTCTGCCGCGAAGTACTGCCGCACATGGTTGAACAGAATTGGGGCCGAATTATCTTCACCTCCTCCGTCATCGGATCGACCCTCGGTAGCTCGGACAACGGACCCTACGGCATCACCAAGGCCGCCCTGGCACAGATGGCTCGCAATCTGGCGTGCGAGTACGGAAAGCACGGAATTCGCGCCAACGCGATCGCCCCCGCCCTGTTCGAGACGCGGCAGGCCGAGGCGGTGCTGTCCGACGAAGACCGCCTTCGCCGGTATCTGGATCGCTGCCCTGCGGGACGAGTGGGCAAGGCACGCGAGTTCGCCGGCCTTGCCCTGCTTCTGGCCTCCGACGCCGGTGGCTACATCAACGGACAGACGATCAACGTCGATGGCGGTTACTCCGTTCTGTGGGATGCGTACCGATGAGCGAACTTCTCGTCCAGGGATTGCCCGACGGCGTCGAGGTCTGGACCCTCAATCGACCCGATGCACGCAATGCATTGACCAGCACGCTCGCCGAGAAGATCGTCACCGAGATAGACCGGGCAGCGGCTGATTCCGCCGTCCACGCCGTCGTGCTGATCGGCGCAGGCAAGGGCTTCTGCGCGGGACTCGATCTGGCCGAGTTCAGCAAGCCGGATGCGCCCCGCGGTGTGGTCGGGGACGCCATCCGACGCGCGCACTGCTTCCCCAAGCCGCTGGTGGGCGCCATCAACGGGCCCGCCGTCACGGGTGGTCTGGAACTCGCCCTGGCATGCGACATACTGGTTGCCTCGCCCGACGCGGTGTTCCGCGATACCCACCTGAGGATCGGCGCGATGAGCGGGAGCGGGCTCACCGTTCACCTGCCGCGGGCCGTCGGAAAAAGTTGGGCGAGACGAATGATCCTGGCAAACGATCCGCTGCCGGCGGACATCGCGCTGCGGGTCGGGTTGGTGACCGAGGTCGTTCCGGCGGAGAGTCTCCTCGATCACGCTATCGCGCTGGCGAGCCGGATCGGAGGAATGGATCCGACGCTCGCCTCGACTGTCAAACAGCTGTGCGTCCACATCGACCGGGTTCCGCCGGCGGAAGGGCTTCAGTTGGAGGCGGCAGCGCTTCGAGAACACCGTAAGAAGGGTCGAGCATGGAAGACAGCGACATGAGCAACAATTCCTCGGGTCCGATGGTGGCCGACGACTTCAACCCGATGGCGGCGGAGATTGCGGACGACCCGTTCACCGCATTCGGCGTGGCACGTGAGGAGTGCCCCGTCCGCCACACGGCGCAGTTCTCCCCCGAGTTCTACAGTCTGACCCGATTCTCGGACATCTTCGCCGCACTGAACGACGCCGAGGCGGAGCAGTGGTCCGCCCGCTACGGCAGCAGCCCGCAGTACCACCGCGCCATCGGGTTCAACCAGGACGCCGAGGACAGCCGGGCCTTCCGGGCGCTGTTCCGAACCTGGTTGCCCGCCAACGCCGGTGTGGTCTACGCCGATCTCATCGAGTCGACGATCAACGATCTCATCGACGAGATGACCGCCGGTGGCCGAGTTCGGGGAGATTTCGCCTCCGAGTTCGCGGTCCTGCTTCCGATTCGGATCATCGCCCAGCTGATCGGGGTTCCGCCGGAGGACGCTCACGAGATCAAGGAAATGACGGACGAGTTCCTCGGGGCATTCTGCATCCCCGAGCAGAACGGTGTCGCCGCCGCCGCCCGTCGACTCCATGGCTACTTCGAGCCGCACCTGGAGCACAGGCGGAAACTGCTTCGCGAGGCCTCGGTCGAGGTACCCGACGAATCCCACCTTGGTAGCGTTCTGCCCAACGACCTGCTGAGCTTCATGCTCGTCAAGAAGTACGGCGACCGAAATCTGACGCCGGCGGAGATCGACTATGTGCTGGCCACCGCCCTCACCGGCGGCAACGACACGACCACCTCGATGCTCACCAACGTGATTTATCGACTGCTCTCGGCGCCCGAACTGTGGGACCGAATCGTGGCAGATGCGAAATTGATCCAACCGGCCGTCGAAGAGAGTCTGCGGATGGATCCACCCGTCCTCGGCCTGTTCCGCACTACCGCTGACGAGGTTACCGTCTCCGGCTGCCCAATTCCCGAGAAGTCGAAGGTCATGCTGCTGTTCGGCTCGGCGAATCGCGACCCTCGACAGTGGGAGGACCCGGACGAGTTCCGCCTGGACCGCCCCATGAAGTTCCTGCGCCGGCACCTCGCCTTCGGCGGCGGCGCCCACTTCTGCCTCGGTGCGCCGCTGGCTCGTGCGGAGGGCAATCGTGCTCTCGAGGTCCTGCGGACGCGGCTTCCCCATCTCCGGCTCGACGGAGAACCCGAGCGAATCCCCCAGTCCCATCTCTGGGGACGTCAGACCCTTCCGGTCCGGTGGGACGCCCCGCACCTCGAGCGGGAAGGAGCCTGAACCGTGGCCGAGGAACCTGAGATCATCATCGAGTCCGACGGCCCCGTGCGAATCGTCACCCTCAATCGACCGGAGAGCCGCAACGCCACCAGCGTCACGATGCATCATGCCTTTCTGTCGCTGTGGCGGCAGCTCGCCGACGACCCCGAAGCGCGGTCGGTAGTGGTGACCGGAGCGGGCAAGGCGTTCAGCGCCGGTGGCGACTATGAGATGATGCAGCTGTCTCTGGATCCGGTGGGCCGCTGGCGCAACGTGGACGAGGCCCGCCGACTGCTCGTCGAACTCGTCCACTTCCCGCTGCCGATCGTCGCCGCGGTCAACGGTCCCGCCGTCGGCCTTGGTGCGAGCTTTCTCGCCTTCAGCGACTTCGTGGTTATGGCGGAGTCCGCGTTCATCGCCGATCCGCACATCGCCGTCGGACTCGTCTGCGGAGACGGCGGAGTAGCCTGGCCGCTGCATGTCGGTCTGCTGCGGGCCAAAGAAATGCTCCTCCTGGGCGGCCGGATCGGCGCCGAGGAAGCGAAGTCGATGGGCATCGCCAATCGGGTCGTCTCGACGAGCGATGTTCTTGCCGAAGCCACCGCGATCGCGCACCGTTTGGCTGCGCAGCCGGCGGGAGCACTCCAAGACACCAAACGCGCCCTGAACCTGTACCTCGAATCGAGTCTGGCCGGCCCTGTCGGCCATTCCCTGATGACCGAGCGATACAGCATGGCTTCCGATGAGCACCGCACCTTTGTGGAAGGGCAGACGAAGTCGTGACCGCCGCCATGCACTCTCGAATCGAACTGGAGCTCCCATGATCAGGACCGGACTGACCGATCTGGTCGGCATCCGCCACCCCATCGTCCAGGGCGGAATGCAGTGGGTGGCAACCGCCCCCCTGGTCGCCGCCGTGGCGAATTCCGGCGCGCTGGGCTTCCTGTCCGCACTGACTCAGCCCACACCCGCGGACCTGCGCGAGGAGATCGAGCGCTGCCGCTCCCTTACCTCCGAACCGTTCGGAGTGAATCTGACAATTCTGCCGTCCATCTCCCCGCCACCCTATGCCGAGTACCGGCGGGCGATCATCGAATCCGGAATCAAGATTGTCGAGACTGCCGGCTCCAACCCGGTCGAACACCTCGACGACTTCAAGGCGGCCGGGGTGACGGTAATCCACAAGTGCACCACCGTCCGTCATGCGGTCTCCGCTCAGCGACTCGGCGTCGACGCCGTCAGTATCGACGGGTTCGAGTGCGCGGGTCACGCGGGAGAAGACGACACCCCCGGTCTGGTGCTGATCCCGGCCGCGGCGGACGAACTGGAGATCCCGATCATTGCCTCCGGCGGGTTCGCGGACGGTCGTGGCCTCGTCGCCGCGTTGGCGCTGGGTGCGGACGGCATCAACATGGGCACCCGATTCATGTGTACGACCGAGGCGGAGATCCACCCGAACGTCAAGAATCGGATCCTCGTGTCCGACATCCGGCAGACCGACCTGATCTTCCGTGAGCTCAAGAACACCTCACGCGTGGCCCGCAACGCCATCAGCGAGCGCGTTGTCGAGATGCTCCGCGGTGGCGCAAACTTCGACGACGTCCGTGACCTGGTGGCAGGCAAGCGGGGCCGACAGGTGTACGAGACCGGAGATCTGGACCACGGTATCTGGACGGCGGGCATGGCGCAGGGCCTGGTCCACGACATCCCCAATGTCGCCGATCTGGTGGCCGGAATCGTCGGCGACGCCGAGTCGTTGATCCGTTCGCGTCTTCTCGACTTGGTCGCCGCCGACGCCCCTGTCTCGGCCTGACTCGCGCGATCCGAGTACTCGACCCGGCTCGATGCTATCGGTCCGCGCAGGCGCGACGAACCCTTCAGATTCCGCAACAGTCCAAGGAGCCCTCATGGCAGTACCCGGTCGAGACGAGGCCCACCTTCACCTTCGGGTTCGGCGGCGTGACGCTGCCGCCGAGGGCGTTGTGGTACTCGAACTCGAGAACCCCACCTCCGACTCCCTCCCCTCCTGGGATCCAGGCGCCCATATCGACCTGTGCCTCCCCAATGGCCTGACCCGTCAATACTCCCTGTGTGGAGATCCCGCCGACGACGGCACCTACCGGCTCGGGATCCTGCGGGAACCTGCGAGTCGTGGCGGCTCGTCGTACATCGTCGACGAGATCGTCGTCGGCGCCGACATCGAGGTGCGGGGGCCGCGGAACCACTTCCCCATGCTGGTCGCCGACCATTACGTTTTCGTCGCCGGGGGCATCGGTATCACCCCACTGCTTCCGATGATCGCTGCGGCGGAAGCTGCCGGTGCGGAGTGGGAATTGCACTACGGTGGCCGATCGCGGCAGTCGATGGGCTTCCTGGACGAGATCACCGCGCTGCCGAGAGATCGGGTCCGGCTTTATCCGGAGGACGAGGTAGGCCTCATCGATCTGGCCACCGTGCTGGCCGAGTACCGCGTCGGAACGCTCGTCTACACCTGCGGGCCCGGCAGTCTGCTGCAGGCGATCGAAGAGCGCACCGCTCACTGGCCTGTCGGCTCGGTGCACATGGAGCGATTCGAACCGAAGGAGTTCGAGCAGTCCGCGTCCACAGACTCGTTCGAAATCGAGTTGTCCGACAGCGGTATGGTTCTCGTCGTACCTCCGGACCGGTCGGTTCTCCAGGTCCTGCAGGACGCCGACGTCGAGGTGTACTCCTCGTGCCAGGACGGGACCTGCGGAACCTGCGAGACCACGGTCCTGGCCGGTGAGGTCGAGCACCGGGATTCGATCCTGAGCGCGGAGGAACAGGCAGCGAACGACCGCATGTATATCTGCGTCTCGCGTGCAGCGTGCCCTCGGCTCGTGCTCGAGCTCTGACTCCCGTGTGGCCCCGTCGACGTCGCGGGGCCACACGAGGAAGTGCCCGGCCCGCATTCGCGGAGCCGGGCACTTCTCTGTTCGGCGGCCGGCGATGGTCCGGTCGCGTGGCGCACCGGCGCTCAGACCTCGGGACGCTCCCAGGCGGGGGAGTCGTCGACATCGATCCGATGGTGTTTTCCGGAGGTGAACTTCGGATCGCGCTTGCCGATGAACGAGGCCACACCCTCCGCTGAGTCGGGCTCTCGCCCCAGAGCGCGAAAGATCTCCCACTCCTGGTGGAAGGCCGCTTCCCGGTCGTCCTCCGACAGGAACGAGTAGATCAACTGCTTCGTCAGGCCGACCGCCGCGGGGCTGGTGCAGCGGGCGATCTCCGACGCCAACTCCATGGCGGTGTCGAGCACTCGGTCGGCGGGGACTGCGTGTGTGGCGATACCCATCGTCCTCGCCTCGGTACCGCTGAAGAGCCGCCCGGTCAGCAGAAGTTCCGTCGCGGTCGCCAGGCCCACCAGCTTCGGCAGCAGCCACAGCGAATTCTGCTCCGGTATCAGCCCCCGGCGGGTGAAGACGAATCCGTATTTGGCGGCTTCGTTGACCACCCGGATGTCCCACTGCAGCGGGAAAGTCAGTCCGAGGCCGACCGCTGATCCGTTCATCGCGGCGATGATCGGGGTGCGCATCTTCCACGGGCGGGGACGATCGCGCATCATCATCCGAGCCTGCCGGGTGCGCTCCTCGTCGAACGCGAAGTTGGTGCCCTCTGGGTCCATGTCGGCCCCGGTGGAGAAGAACCGTCCGCGGCCGGTGACGACGATCGCCCGGATGTCGTCGTCGCGGTCGAGCAGATCGAGTTGCGCGTGCAATTCGATCTGCATCGCCGATGTGAATCCGTTGCCGCGGTCGGGGCGGTCGAGCCACACGACAGCGACCGCCCCATCCCGCTCGACGCTGATCCCGTCGGTCGGCATTGTCAGGCGCTCACGCGCGGGTTGCCGGAGCCGTCGGAGTTAGGTCGAGCAGCGGCCACCAGACGGGGGATGACCTCGCCGAGCTCGGCCGGATCCCACTTCGCGAACCGCTCCTCCTCCGGTCCCGCGACCCAGGTCTCCGCCACCCCGATCTTGCCACCCTTGACGTTGAAGACACGCCCGGTGATAGACGCCGCCTCCGGCGAGGACAGCCACACCACCGGCGGAGCGATGTTTGCCGGCGAACCGGCGTCGAAGCCCGTCGCCTCCTTGATCTGCTCGAGATGCGCGACATAGGCGTCGAGTCCGGCAGTCATCTGGGTGAGTGCGCTCGGGGCGATGCAGTTCACCGTCACGCCCAGCCGCGCGAGTTCGTCCGCGAGGATGACCGTGAGCCCTGCGATCGCCGCCTTCGCCGTACCGTAGTTGGCCTGGCCGACATTGCCGTACAGGCCGGACGGCGAGGAAGTGTTGACGATGCTGGGGTTCTGCACCGGTGCGCCCTCTTTATGCTTGGCACGCCAGTAGTTCACCGCATGGCGCGTCGGGCAGAAGGTTCCTCGCAGGTGGACCCGCATGACGTCATCCCACATGTCGACGTCCATGTTCACGAACATCTTGTCCCGCAGAATTCCAGCGTTGTTCACCAGAACGTGCAGATCACCGAAGGCGTCCAGCGCAGACCGAACGAGGCGGCCGGCACCCTCCCAGTCCGAGACGTCGTCGTTGTTGCCGATTGCTTCGCCCCCGAGGGCGCGGATGTCGGCGACCGTATCGTCCACCGGACCAAGGTCGTTGACAACGACCTTGGCGCCCTGACGGGCGAACTCGAGGGCGTGCTCTCGGCCGATACCGCGGCCCGCACCCGTCACGATGACGACGCGATTGTCATGCAGACCCATATATCTACTCCTCGTGTATATCGAACTCGTGGGTTTCCCGAACTCGGGATCGACTGAGATCGGCCCCTGGTCATTCCGGCACTCTGGGAGCTGTCAGCTACTCCGCCGCATGCGGCGGGATAAGCGGCCGTCCACCAGGAGACTAATCAGTTAGTTGTTTATACCTTATCGCGAGGGTGGTGCCAACCGCGGATCTCGGCCGAGAATGACGGGAACCGCTTTCCGACAGAGAAAAAGGGGCGCGCGATGTCATCGCGCACCCCTTCGATCGAAGACTCCTACGACAGGACCTCGACGAGGGTGGTTCCGGACTCGTCCAACATGTGCGTCGCCACCTTGTGAAGGTGACGCTGCCAGTGGGTCACCGCACTGTCGACATCTCCCGCGCCCAACAGCTTGAGAAGTCGGCGGTAAGACCGGTACGCCAACTGGTCGACAGCGAGTTCATGCTCGGGTCCGTGCGTGCGGATATACAGCCGATTGTGCGCGTCCATGATGTACAGCAGCATCCCCATCATGACCGACATGGTCCGAGACCCGGCCGAATCGACAATCGCCTGATGAACCCGGGTATCAAGCTTCGCAAACTCAACCGGATCCCCGAGCAGTCCGCGCCCCTCCTCGACGAGCTCGGTCAGCTTCTCGAGATCCGACTCGCTGCCGGACCACGAGCGCAGTGCTGCGATCTCGATTTCGGTACGAGCGCGATAGACATCGGCCAGCGCCACCCCCTGGTACTGCAGGAGCAAGCCCATGTGACGGGCCGCCACCGACTCGTCGGGAGCCAGAACGCGCGCGCCGCCGTGGGCACCACGCAGCACGACGATGATCGACTCCGACTCGAGGATGCGAAACGCCTCGCGCAGAGTGGGCCGCGACACGCCATATCGCGCCATGAGGGCGGACTCGCTCGGGAGCGGCTCCCCCTCCTCCAGTTCGCCGGTCACGATCTGCCGCCTCAGCTGGGACGCGACCAGCTCTCCGGCCTTCGGGATACGCACCAGAGACGATTCGGCACCTACCGACACCATGCCCTCCCTCCATTCAGCGGTTATTCGCACAATAAGTTCAACTCACAAGACGATAGCCCGGACAGAACGACTTCACTCCGTGCCTCAACCTGGAAGGCAGACAAGGCGCCGGATGCCATGCCCGACCGGGCGATGATCACCCGCCGCGACGGTTCGATCAGCTGAGGCGCTCCAGGATCATCGCCATACCCTGCCCGCCACCGACACACATCGTCTCGAGCCCGAACTGCTTGTCGTGCCACCGCAGAGAGTTCATCAGCGTAGTCGCGATTCGCGCGCCGGTCATACCGAAGGGGTGACCGGCGGCGATGCTCCCACCATTGACGTTCAGCCGATCGAGCGGGATTCCCAGTTCCTTGTAGGACGGGATCACCTGGGCTGCGAAGGCCTCGTTGATTTCGAAGAGGTCGATGTCCCCGACCGACATCTCGGCATTGGCGAGCGCGTCGCGCGTGGCGGCGATGGGCCCGAGCCCCATGAGTTCGGGCGACAGACCGGACACGCCCGTCGCGACGATTCGGGCCAGCGGAGTGATACCGAACTCGGCCGCCTTCCGATCGGACATGATGATCAGCGCCGCCGCCCCGTCGTTGAGTGGGCAGGCGTTGCCCGCCGTCACGGTGCCATCCGGGCGGAAGACCGGGGAGAGCGCGGCAAGCTTGTCGAGAGTGGTTCCCGCGCGCGGACTTTCGTCGTGATCGAGGACCTCGCCCCCGGGCAGCGTGATCGGAGTGATCTCCCGCTTCCAAAAGCCCGCCTCCGCGGACTGCTGATACAGCGTCTGGGAACGCAAGGCGAACTCGTCCTGTTCCTGCCGAGACACGTTGTAGACTTGCGCGACGTTCTCTGCGGTCTGTCCCATCCCGATGTACACATCGGGGAGACCACCGAACGTGCGCGGATCCTCCCAGACGGGTGCGTTGCCGAGCGAGCGTGTGCGGGTCAGCTCCTGCGCTGCCGAGAAGGCCGGGTTGGTCCACGGGTTGGTCGAGCGATCCCGAGGGTCGGCATTCTCGTCCACCGGCGGGGTGTCCGCATGGCCGCGCCGGCCCCGGCTGATCGCCTCGACCCCCGCGGCAACGAAGACGTCGCCTTCCCCCGCGCGGATCGCGTGCATCGCCATCCGAGCCGTCTGCACACTGGACGCGCAGTACCGGGTGATGGTCGTGCCCGGTACGGCGTCCCAGCCCAGCAGTGTGGCGACCACTCGTCCCATGTTGAAGCCCTGCTCGCCGCCCGGAGCCCCGCATCCGAGCATGAGGTCCTTGATCTCACGCGGGTCGAGCGCGGGTAGCTGCGCTGCGGCTGCCCGAACCGCGGTCGCGGCCAGGTCGTCGGGGCGCATGTCACGCAGCGCTCCCTTGTACGCGCGTCCGATGGGTGTGCGCGCGGCGGCGACGATCACTGCCTCTGTCATTGGTCTCCTCCGATTGGGGTAAGTCGTCGATGGAAGCGGTCAGTACCGCATGTGCGATCCGGCCGAGATGTTCACGATCTCGCCGGTGATGGACGCGGACCGGTCCGAGACCAGGAACGCCGCGGCCTCGACGATGTCCTCGACGCGCGGCAGCCGTCCCAGTGCCGTCTTGACCCGCTCTCCCTCCTGCATCTCCGGGTGCAGCGTGTCGGTGAAGCGGGTCCCGGTGACCATGCCCATCGACAGGGTGTTCACGCGGATACCGTGGGGCCCGCCCTCGTGGGCGCAGCACCGGGTCAACACGCTCAGACCTCCCTTGCTGACCGCATAGGGGGTCTCGATCCCCTCGCCGCCGACGTCCGGGGCGTAGGTCGACACGTTGAGAATGCACCCGGGCGTACCGGAATCGCGCATGTGGTTCATAGCCTGCCGAGAGAGCATCCACGGACCAGTCAGGTTGACCGCGAGCACCCGATCCCACGACTCCGGCTCGTAGTCGAAGATCGACCCGATGACGTTCACGGCAGCGTTGTTCACGAGGATCGAGATCGGTCCCAGTTCCGCACGAACGGCATCGGTCACGGCGACGATCTGCTCGCGGTCACCGGCGTCGAGTACGTGCCCAACCGCGGTCGCCCCGGTCGCCTGACGGATGTCGGTGACCGCCTCGGTCAGCCGACGTTCGTGTGAATCCGTGACGACGACGGTTGCGCCCTCCGCTGCCAGCCTGGTGGCGATCGCCTTGCCTATGCCGGCCCCTGCGGCACCTGTGACCAGGGCAATGCGTCCGGACAACGACATCTGCACTCCTCGTTTCATTGGTTCGATCCGACACTCCCGATCGGCACCGGAACAGGGCCCGTGGTCGTGCCCTCCCGAAGGACGCTCGCGGCGCCACTCGAGTCGAGGCGGCAACCCCTGACCCAAGTTATGGATTAATTATTGCACTAATAGAGCGCGGGTCTCCGGCGCCTGCTCCGTCAGTGAAGATGCCTGACGAGGTCGAGTCGGCGTACCTTCCCAGTGGAGGTGCGCGGAAAGTCCTCGACGAGGAACCACTCGGTCGGCTGCTTCTGTCGGGGCAGCCGTACGGCCGCGTACTCTGCCAGATCGGCCTCGGTGACTGTCGATCCCGCCGCGGCTCGAACCGCCGCGACGAGCCGCTCCCCGAGCCTGGGATCCGCCGTGCCGAACACCACCACCTCCGCCACACCCGCCATGCGGGAGATCACCGACTCGATCTCCGCGGGATAGAGGTTCTCGCCGCCCCGGATCACGACCTCACGGATGCGCGAATGGAAGGTGATGACGCCATCCCGCATCGAGCACAGGTCACCGGTCCGCATCCACCCGTTCTCGTCACACACCGCGATCGGCCGTCCCTCGGCGCCGAGATAGCCGGTCATGATCAGAGGTCCACGCACGCACAACTCGCCGACGGCGCCCTCCGCGACGAGGTGCCCGTCCTTCAGCACGCAGTAGTCCCGCCCGGGCAGCGGCCGGCCGAGGGTACGCGTCCGTTCGTGCAGCGGGTCGTGGGGCGAACTCATCGTCAGACACGGCGCTTCACTCTGCCCGTACGCCACCAGGAAACGAGTGTCGAGTCGCTGCTCGATCGAATCGATCAGCTCCGGGTCGACACTCGTGGCGCCACCGACCACGGCGGAGACCGAGGCGAAGTCCTCCGGGACGACCCCGTCCAGCGCCAGGATGTCGATGACCATCGTCGGCACGAGCCCGACGATGGCGGGACGGAGCGTCCGAATGGCCTCCACGGTCGATCGAGGGTCGAATCGGCCCACTGCGACGTAGGTACCCGCAACGGCCAGCGCGCTTACCACCCCACCGACTATCCCACCGACGTGCTCGAGTGGAAGGGGGTTGAGCAGCACCGATCCGTCGGTACCGCCGGCCGCGGTTGCATAGTGGTGGGCCGATCCCAGCACCGCTCGGTGCGACAGCACGGCGAGTTTCGGGCGACCGGTCGTCCCGGAGGTGAACTGCAGGAGGAACTCGTCGTCGGCGCGCGGGCGATCCGGATGATCGCCGGGCTCACCGCCTGCTGCCTCGAGTCCGTGCACATCGACGACCTCGAGCCCGGGCAGACCGGCGCAGTCGACCGTCACCTCCCCCACCGTGACCAGCAGGTCGATGCCCACCTGGGTACATCGCTCGGCGAGGCCATCCGGGGTCTCACCGGAGGGCATGGGCACGATCGCACATCCGGCGCGGACTGCTCCGTACATCGCCACGATCCACGGAACCCGTTCTCGGCCGAGCACTCCGATCCGGCGATGGACCAACGGGCGGTCACGCAGGGCCGCAGCAACCGCCCCGGCCCGGGCGAAGAGTTCGCCCCAGGTCACCTCGCGGACGGTGCCCTCGTCGAGCCAGGAGATCGCGACCCGTTCGGGGTACCGCCGCGCGACATCCGAGAACCGCTCGTCGACGGTGCCGAACGAGTCGGCCGGGTCGGCTGCACTACACGGCAGGTACGACCAGCCCGGGCGGATCCCGGCTCCCGGCCCGGGTGGACTGCCGGCTTCTGTCACAATTTGCTCCAACTCGCTCGGGAGCCGATCACGGGTTCGCAGATTCCGCTGTCGGGCAAGTCATTTGCCGGTGATGGTGCCGCCCGCACTGTCACCGGCCCTCGAACACCGGTGCGCGGTGCTCGAGGTAGGCAGACATCGCCTCCCTGGAGTCCGCGGTGTTCACCGCGAGAATCTGGGTGCGGTTCTCCCGGTCGACCGCCTCGGCGAAACCACAGTCCTGGTTCGCCCAGAATGCTTCCTTCGTCGCAGCGAGCCCGAACGGTGAGAAACCCGCGATCTGTTCGGCCATGGCGATCGCGGCAGAGACCAGGTCCGCGTCGGAATGCACTGCGGTGACGATCCCCCGGCGCTCCGCCTCTTCTGCCCGGACCAGCCGATTGGTGAGCATCAGTTCGAGCGCGTTGGACGTCCCGACCAGGCGCGGCAGGCTCCAGCTGATCCCGCCTTCGCAGGCGCTGAGCCCCATGCGAATTGCTCCGTCCCGGAATGACCCCGACTCACCAGCGATCCGGATGTCCGCCGCCAGTGCGAGGCCGAGGCCCGCGCCCACCGCCGGGCCGTTGATCGCTGCGATCACCGGCTGTCTGAGTTCACGTACGGCGAGACCGAGTCCGGAGGTGCGGCGCTGCGCCTCGAAGCGGGTCGGGATGCCCAGGGCGCTTCGGTCCCGAGCGCCTCCGACGTCGGATCCGGCACAGAATGCCCGGCCGGCTCCGGTCAGAACGACCGCGCGTATCTCGGAGCGCTGATGCAGCTCCGACAGCACCTGGTGCAGCTCGTCGATCAGCGGCCAGGTGAGGGCATTGAGGCTTTCGGGCCGGTTCAGGGTGACCAGCGCCACGCCTGTAGCGGGTTCCGACACCAGTACCAGGGGCTCGTCGGCGTCCATGATCGATCCTTTCGTCAGTTGCGCGGAAGTCAGCGCGGAAGTCCGAGCAGACGTTCCGAGGCGATGTTGCGTTGGATCTCGGCGGTGCCTCCGTAGATGGTCTCCGCACGAGTGGACAGGAACAGCTTCCGCATGTCGGCGGCAGCACCGGACCCCCCGGTTCCCTCGAACAAGGACTCGGCACCGAGAATGTCCATGGCGAGTTCGCCCATCCGCTGGTGGTGCGTCGAGGCGAACAGCTTCGTCGTCATGGACGCGGCGGCGGTGGCGGCGCCGGACTCGGAGGCATCCTCGTCGAGCAGATCGGCGACGACGCGCAGATTCGTCGCCCGCATGAGCTTGATTCCGATGTGCACGTCCACCAGACGCCGACGAATCGACGGATCGTCGATCGCTCCGCCACGTCGGGCGAGATCGAGCATGATCTCGAATTCGCGTTCCATACCGAGCTGAATCGGCATCAACGCGCTGCCGCGCTCGAATCCCAGCGTGGTGATCACCACCGGCCATCCACCGTTGATCCCGCCCACGGTGAGGTCGAGCGGGGTCAGGGCGTCGTTGAAGAAACACTCACTGAACTCGGTCGATCGGACTATATTCTCGATCGGCCGGATCTCGACCCCCTCCTGGGCGACGTCGATCAGGAGCAGCGACAGCCCCCGGTGCCGCAGGGACAAGTCCGGATCGGTGCGGCAGAGTACGTAGAGCCAGTCCGCATGATGTCCGAAGGTGGTCCAGATCTTCTGACCGTTGACGTGCCATACATTCTCGGCATCCAGCGTCGCGCGGGTGCGCACATCGGCCAGGTCCGAACCGGCACCCGGTTCACTCCATCCCTGGCCCCACATCTCTTCCACGGAGAGGATCTTCGGCAGGAAGCGCTGCCGCTGCTCCTCGGTGCCACAGGCGATGAGCGTCGGGCCGAGCAGATCGAGTG
Organism: Rhodococcus sp. DMU1; assembly: GCF_012272955.1. Classification (NCBI taxonomy): domain Bacteria; kingdom Bacillati; phylum Actinomycetota; class Actinomycetes; order Mycobacteriales; family Nocardiaceae; genus Rhodococcus; species Rhodococcus sp. DMU1. Next base: position 339,170 of record NZ_CP050953.1, read on the forward strand.
CCTGGGTACTCACCCTCGCCGGGGCAGCGGCGCGTGCGTACTCGTACTCGAAGACGATCTCCTCGGCGAGCCCCAGCCCTCGACCGCCGTAGTGGGTGGGCCAGGTCAGCCCGAGCCAGCCCCCTCGGGAGAGTTCACGTTCCCACTCGACCCGGAGATCCCATGCGGTGTCGTCGGTGGGACTGCCGACACCGCGGTGCGCGGCGAAGTCTCCGACCAGATGCTCGGAAAACCACGTTCGAACCTCCTCGCGGAAGTCGGCGACGTTCGGAGCGATATCGATATCCATGTCGTGGAATCCTGATCCTAGGCGGTCGGTGGAGCGATCAACTCGGCTTCCCGAAGACCTCGGCGGCGTTGGCGCCGAGATAGCCTTCGCGGGCGGCTCCGGTCAGGGGCAGGGCACGGCCCTCCACGATGGTGCGTTCGATCGGCAGGATCGGGTAGTCCGAGGCCCACATGAGCTTGCCGGGATTGCGCCGCTGCGCGAAGGTGAGAATCTGCTCGGGAACGTATTTCGGGGCCCAGCCCGCCGTCATCGCGTAGACATTGGGGTGCTTGATCAGCATGGCGACGGTCTCGCTGATCCACGGATCACCCAGGTGACTCATCACCAGCTTGAGGTCCGGGAAGGTGAGGGCGACCTCGTCGATCAGGATCGTGCGCTGCAGCTTCGCCGGCTTCATCGGTCCTGGTACGCCGACATTGATCGAGACGACCGCTCCCTCATCGCAGGCCGCCGTGTAGGCAGGGTAGGCGAGCTTGTCGTCGATCGCGATTCCGGTGAACATCGGGATGATGCGAATACACTTGATCCCATACTCCCGCACTGCGATTCGGACATGGCGAGCAGCCTCGTAGCCCAGCCGGGGGTCGATGCCGACCGAGGTGACGAAGCGGCCCGGGTGGTCACGCTGAATCTGGGCCAACCGCTCACAGGTCTCTCGCAACACCTGCTCACCCGACTTCGTTCCATGCACGAACGGTGGCGTGATGTCACGCGGTACCTTGGTCAGCACGCCCGCCGCGATGCCGAGTCGGTCCATATCGGCCAACACGTCGGCGATGGTCTCACCGCCCTCGTAGGCGCTGTTCCCGCGCTTGAACCTCGCCACCACGGAGGGATCGGGCGTGACCTCCCCCGGGAGGTACGGCAGGTTGATCCATGCGTCGAACACTTCCGGCTCCGCGGACGCTGCCGTCTGATCTGTCATGTCATCTCCTCGCACTCGTCGGGGTCGCTGCATCACTGCACGATCCCCGTTTCCTGACCGTCTTCACGGCGGTCCCCGCCGAAGCCCTACCGACCTCGATAGACCGGTACCCGCTTCTCCTTCATCGCCGACAACGCCTCGGCCGAGTCCTCGGTCGCCGCAACGACGGCGAAGTGTGAGGACGCGAGGTCGAGTGCGGTGTGCAGATCCGCATCGGCGGACTGGTAGGTGATCCGCTTGATCATCCGGGTCGTCAACGGTGCATGCCGGGCGATGGACTGCGCGAATGCGTGTGTCTGGTCCGCGAAGAGTTCCGCAGGCGCTACCCGATTGACCAGTCCGATCCGAAGAGCTTCGTCCGCTGCGACGAAATCGCCGGTCAGCAACATCTCCAGAGCCTTGGAGGTACCGACGATTCGCGGCAGGTAGTAGGCACCGCCGTCGCCCGGGGTCAGACCGACCCGGATGTACCCCTCGGACAGCGTCGCGGTGGACGACATGATCCGCATGTCACACATCAGCGCCATGTCCAGGCCGGCGCCGACCGCGACTCCGTTGATGGCCGCGATCACCGGCTTGTCCAGAACCGCCATCGCTCGCGCGACCCGGTGGATTTCATCGTGCAGCTGAGACTTTCGCTGAATCGGGGTCAAACCGGAATCCGCGTTGGAGATCTGACCAAGATCGACCCCGGAGCAGAACGCTTTGTCGCCGGCACCGGTGAGCACCACGACGCGCACCCGGTCGTCGGTGGCCGCGTCCAGAATCAGACGCTCCCACTCCCTGATCATGGCAAAGGTGAACGCATTACGGGCATCCGGCCGATTGAGCGTGATCGTTCCGACGCCCTCGTCCAATGTCCAGCTGATCTCCTGCATCGAGCACTCCTTCACAGCACTCCGCCGGGTCGTTACCCGGAACTCCGGCCGATCCACCGATCAATCTCGTTTAATTCGATAACTGATTGTACTATACGGCTATGGATGCCTCAGTAGACAGTTTCGGCGGACTTGACCTGACCGACGCCGACCGCGACTTCCGCGAGGAGGTGCGGGAGTGGTTCTCCGACCACCTGACCGGGGAGTTCGCCGGCCAGGCGGATCGTGGCGGTCCGGACGACGACGACAACTGGGAGTTGCGCCGGGCATGGGAGCTCGAACTCGGCCGGGGAAACTGGCTCGGTCTCTCGTGGCCATGCGAGTACGGCGGTCGAGGCGCGACGATGACCCAAGAGATCATCTTCGCGATGGAGTATGCGCGATCGGGCGCACCACCGCGCGCCGCCTTCCACGGCGAGACACTGATGGCACCGACGGCGTTGAGCTACGGCACCGAGGAGCAGAAGCGGCGGCTCCTGCTCCCGATGTCCCGAGGCGAAGTGGTGTGGTGCCAGGGATACTCCGAACCCGACGCCGGGTCCGATCTCGCCAATGTGGGCACTCGGGCGACGCTGGACGGGTCGGAATGGGTGGTCAACGGGCAAAAGATCTGGACCACCTTCGCGCACCACGCGGACTGGATGTTCGCTATCGTTCGAACGGATCCGGACTCGGTAAGGCATGCCGGTCTGTCCTATCTGCTCATCCCGATGGACCAGCCGGGCGTGACGGTTCGCCCGATTCGAACCATGCTCGGCGATAGCGGGTTCAACGAGGTCTTCTTCGACGATGCCCGCACCTCACGGGACAATGTCCTGGGTCCGGTGGGGAGCGGCTGGAGCGCGGCGATGACCACCCTCGGGCACGAGCGCGCAACATCGGTGCTCAACTATCAGTTCTCCTTTGTCCGCGAGATGAAACACCTGGACACGCTCGCACGGCAGCGCGGTGCGCTCGACGACCCCGCACTGCGGAGCCGGATCGTCGACTCCTACATCGGGCTCCAGATCATGGCGTACAACAATGCGCGAACCTTGAACACAGCCTTGCGGGAGGGCGAGTTCGGACCGGAGGCCTCGATCGGGAAGTACTACTGGTCGAAGTGGCACCAGAAGTTCACCGAGGTGGCCATGGATGTACTCGGCCCTGAGGCCCTGCTCGGGACCGAGTGGGGAACGAACGGGGGCTCCGATGTGACCATCGACGAGGCGACGGCAATGCGGCGGGCCTTTGTTCGCGCTCGCGCGGAAACCATCTACGCGGGCGCCAGTGAGATCCAGAAGAACATCATCAGTGAGCGTGTGTTGAACCTCCCCAAGGAGCCCCGCCGATGACCGACTCGTCCACTCCCCCGACAGGCGCACTGAGCGGAATCCGGATCCTCGACCTCAGCCGCATCCTGGCCGCCCCGTTCGCCACCCAACTCCTCGGCGACCTCGGCGCCGACGTCATCAAGGTGGAGCGCCCGGGCGCGGGTGACGATGCCCGCGAGTACGGACCGCCGTTCCTCGGCGACCCCGCCGATCGCATCTCCGGTTTCTACCTGAGCACCAATCGGAACAAGCGCTCCATCACCGTCGATCATTCTCGACGGGAGGGTGCGGACCTGATACGCGCGCTGGCCGCGGAATCGGACGTCCTCATCGAGAACTTCCGCACCGGGGTGCTGGCCAGATACGGACTCGGCTACGAGGATCTGCGCGCCGTTAATCCGGGGTTGATCTACTGTTCCGTGACGGGATTCGGTCAGGACGGGCCCTACGCGGCACGTGCCGGATACGACGGCGTGTTCCAGGCCATGTGCGGCATGATGAGTGTGTCCGGGATCCCTGACGGGGAGCCCGGCGCCGGACCGATGAAGGTCGGCGTCTCGATGGTCGATATCCTCACCGGTCTCTACACCACCACCGCCATCCTGGCCGCACTTCGCCACCGTGACGCTTCGGATGGGGACGGTCAGCACATCGACATCTCCCTGCTCGACTGCGGTCTCGCCTCCCTCTCGCACTACGTGCAGAACTACCTCGTCTCCGGTGTTCCCGCCCCACGCCGGGGCAACGGCGGGTTCGGCGGAATCCCGTCCCAAGCGTTCCGGTGTGCGGACGGCCAAGACATCTTCGTGGTCGCGAGCACGCCGCACCAGTTCTCGTCCCTCGCCCGGGCTCTCGGACGCGAGGAACTCGTCGACGATCCCCGTTTCGCCACCGTCTCGGCGCGCATCGCGAACCGTGACCTCGTGCTGAGTGAGCTGTCGGCCATCTTCCGGGAACGGCCGGCATCGTACTGGGTGGCGCAACTGGAGGATGCCGACGTCCCGTGCAGCCCGGTGAACTCGATCCCCGAGGTGTTCACCAACCCACAGGTGATCCATCGTGGGATGCGTCAGCGTGACGAGGAGGACGAGGTCGACCTCATCCGGAACCCGATTCGTCTCTCGCAGACGCCTATCCAGCAGTACCGTCGCCCACCGGGTCTCGGGGAGCACACGGACGAAATCCTGACCGCCGTCCTCGGCCGAGGCCGGGACGAGGTCGCCCGGCTACGGGATGGGGGAGTCGTCCAGTGACCTCCCCGGCGGGCCGCGCCCCGACAGCCGTGGTCAGTCACCAACGACAGGAAGAACCAGAGATGACCTACACCTTCATCCGCTACGAGACGGTAGGTGCGGGCAACATCGCTCGCATCGTCCTCGATCGTCCCGAGACGAGGAACGCGCAGAACCGAGGGCTCCTCGTCGAGCTCGACGATGCGTTCCGGCGAGCCGAACAGGACGACTCGATCGACGTGATCATCCTGTCCGGCAGTGGGGCGGGGTTCTCGTCGGGCCACGACATGGGCTCCGAGATCGCGGCGCTCGAGGAGCTGCCCGGTCCGCACCAGCACCCGACCTTCGGCATCGACGGCGGCACCGCGGAGTCCCACGTCGAGCGCCGCATGCGTCAGGAGTGGCACTACTACTTCGAGTGCACCCGGCGGTGGCGGGAGCTGCGCAAGATCACCATCGCGCAGGTGCACGGCAAGGTGATCTCCGCCGGCCTGATGCTGATGTGGGCGTGCGATCTCATCGTCGCGGCCGAGGACACGCTGTTCGCCGACGTCGTCGCCGTCCGGCTCGGCATGCCCGGGGTGGAGTACATGGCACACCCCTTCGAACTCGGTCCACGCCGGGCCAAGGAACTGCTGCTGACCGGGGACGCCATCGACGCCGAGGAGGCACACCGCATCGGCATGGTGTCCAAGGTCTTCCCGGGCGAGGAACTCGATGAGCACACCGTCGAGTTCGCCGAGCGAATCGCGCGCCGACCGGCCATGGCCCGCCTGCTGATCAAGGACTCGATCAACGGCGCGGTGGATGCGATGGGATTTCAGGAATCGCTTCGGCACAGCTTCGGTCTGCACCAGCTGGGGCACGCGCATTGGACCGCGCTACACGACGACAAGTTCCCGGCCGGAAAGCCGGGACCTGACATCGAGGACTGGAAGGCCGCTGGACCGCTCCGGATCGCGAATCGACAGCGGCCGTGACCGAATCGTTCCTCGACTACGCCACGCTTCCCGGTCGGGCCGCCGAGCGGTGGCCCGACCGAGTCGCCCTGGAGTTCGAGGGCGAACGCTGGACCTTCGAAGAGTTCGACCGGGCGATCCGGCGAACGCAGACGCTCCTGTCCGAGGCCGGGGTCCGCACCGGCATGCGGACCGTGCTACTGATGGAGAACAGCCCCGAGTACCTCGTCGCACAATTCGCACTGGCCCGGATCGGCGTCGCGTTCGTCACTCCGAACCCTTACTGGACCGACGGCGAACTGTCCCGCACTCTCGCACCCGTCGATGCTCATGCGGCGATCGTTTCGGACCGACACCGGCACTGGGCGGACGAGTACCCGGTCCATCTACGCGCCGCGGAGATCCGCCGCGAACTGCTCAATTCCGGAAGCGCGGCGGCGCGATCCACCGCCCCCGGGGACCCGGAGCGGGAGCTGTGCATCCCGTTCTCCTCGGGTACGACCGGGCTTCCCAAGGGGGTGGTGCACACTACCGCCAGCCTGTCCGGCGGGGTGGGCCAGCTCGTCCGGCATCTGCGGTTGTCGGCCGACGATCGGCTCCAGGTGTCTCTGCCGCTGTGCCACATCTTCGGCACGTCCATGGCGGCCGCGGCGATGGCCGCAGGCGCCCGGGTCACACTCTTCGAGCGATTCGAGTTCGATCGGTGCTTTCAGCAGCTCCGGGAGGGGGCGGTCACGGTCTGGCCACTCGCCGGTGCGGTGGCACACCGGCTGGCCGAGCTCCCCGATCTGAGCCGAGACCACGTCCCCGCCCTGCGCTTCTTCATGTGGGGGGGCAGCGCTGTCCCACGCCACCTCGCTTCGCTGATTACCGAGCGGACCGGCATCGGCTTCCTGTGCTCGTACGGGATGACCGAAGCCTTCGCTACCGCTTTCAATCCCGTGGACGATCCCACCCAGTGGCGCCTGGACTCCCCTGGCTTCGCCACCGTCGGTACCGAGATCCGACTCGGTGCCGACGACGAGATCGAGGTGCGCAGTCCCTGCGTGGCCCGCGGCTACACCACCGAGTCCGCCGAGGGCACCGATCGGCCGTTCCGTCCGGGCGGGTGGTTCCGTACGGGAGATGTCGGGCGCATCGACGCCGACGGTCGACTCTGGATCGTCGACCGCCGCAAGGACATGATCAAGGTGTCCGGCTTCCAGGTAGCGCCGGCAGAGGTCGAGTACGAGCTGATGCGCCACCCCGCGGTCACCGATGCTGCTGCGATCGGCCGTCCCGACGATCGGCGCGGCGAGCGAGTGGTTGCCTTTGTGGTCGCTTCCGCCCCGGTTTCGTCCGAGGAGGTCCTGGCGACCCTGCGCGGGCGCTTGGCCAGCTACAAGATCCCCGGCGAGATCGTCTTCGTCGACCGTCTCCCCCGCACGTCGGCGGGGAAGCTGCAGCGGGCGCTGTTGCGTCGCCAGTAGGACCGGACGCCGGTCGTCCGCGTTCTCGGCGGACGCTTCGTTGCTATCGTCGCTGTGTCCCATCGCGCGGGATCGAGCAGCCGAACAGGAGAGTGGGCACCATGACCTCGCTTCGCGAGCGGAACCGCACCCGGACGCGCCACGACATCGAGAACGCCGCTCTGGAGCTGTTCGAGAAGCAGGGATACGACGCCACCGGCGTCGACGAGATCGCGGAACTGGCGGGGGTATCGCGCGCGACCTTCTTCCGGTACTACCCGTCCAAGGAGGAGGTGCTGTTCACCAACGAGGCCGACGCCGTGGCCGAGATGGTGGCGCACATCGCCGAACGAGAGGACTCCCGTCAGGAGCTCGCCGCGCTGGCACCACCGATGGCTCGGTTCGGTCGGGGGCTGCTCGACGACGACTCCTCCGAGGGACAGCGGCTGACCCGTCTGGTCATGACCACCCGCGAGCTGGAGGCGCGCAGTATGCGGATGCGGCTGCGATGGGAACGTGGCATCGCCCGGCAGCTGGCCCGGGAGCGGGGCGAGGAGCATCCCGCCGGTTCCGACATCTTGCTGGCCAACCTGGCCGTGGCCTGCCTCGGAGCCGCACTCTGGGTATGGCAGGCCAGCCCGGAGGACACCCCCATCGAGCGCATTCTCGAGGACCAGTTCGCCGACGCTCTCCGTCTCTGCGGAGGCGCGAGCTGACGCAGGCGCTGGCCCGCCCCCCTACGGGCTCGGATAGACCGCGGCCAGCGCCCGCTGCTCACTCGCGCCGGCACCGCTGTTGCGAACACTCGTCCAGAGCGCTTCGAGGAAGCGGCGAGTGGTCATGCCGAACCGCTCGAAGATCTCCTCGGCAGGGGCACCGCCATAGGGCACCCACATCCGGGCGAACGTCACGAGTTCGTTCGCGTGCCGCTCCGGCAGGGCCTCACTGCGCGCCACTATCGAAGGTCTCGGCATCCGCCGGTCGGCCACCCGACCGAGGGCCCTGTCCTGGTTGCGAAGAAGGCATTCGCGTCCGATCCGATTCGGTTCCATGTACCCACCTCCCACTGTTCGCCGGTAACCGCGTGGGGCCCTGTTCACCCGACACGCATGAGCACAATTATATACCTCTTTGACCATTGCGCGACAAGATCTCAGACTGATACTCTGTCTCACATCGGTGGTAGCAACCACCGCATCACGGATGGACTGTCCACCGAACCCATACGTGGAACCCTCCATCAAATCCGCGGTGGACTCCCCACCCGGACCTTCCCCCGCCGAGACCACACCCGGAGGTGAGCAATGGCGCTGATCCAGAACTCTGTGGGAAAGCTCCCCTACCTGCTGACAGACTTCGACCAGCATTCCTACGAGGCGATGGACGCCTTCACCCGATTCATGCCGAAAAACAAGTTGCACACGGCTGTTCGGCCCATCGAGGCACCCGGGTTCGATCGCAAGGTTCTGCTCGCGAACGATCGGATCGTCACCGCCCTCGAGGCTGATCTCGAACAGGCGTACGTCCCCGGCTCGCTGGTCGAAATGCTCAAGCAGCGCGCTTCGGGCAACGCCACCGATGCCGAGCGCTTCTACGAACCCATCCAGCCGGAATACCGGGACCGGGACAAGCGGCTCATCCAGCTCGCCGAGCAGCAGATCGAAAAGACGGTCATGTACCCGGGCGGGTGGGGCCTGCTCGCCGAGGCCTACCTCGACGACACCGAAGTGCTCTACGACAACCTCGAGTCCTTCAACCGGTGGATCGACGAGGACTGGGGCTTCTGCTACAAGGACACCATCCACGCTCCGGCACTGCTGTCGCTGCGTGATCTCGATCAGGCCTGCGCCGAACTCGATCGAGTACTGGCAGCAGGGGCGCGGTTTGTCATGCTCCCGGCCGGCCCCGCCTACGGCCGCTCCCCGGGCGACCCCTACTTCGACCCGTTCTGGGCTCGCATAAACGAGGCAAAAGTTGTTGTCTCCTATCATATTTCCGAGTTCTACTACCAGGCCAACGTCGCCGCCGACTGGGGCTGGAAGGTCGGTCCGCCGTTCCAGTTCTCCGCATGGCAGTGGCAGAACACCTACGGCGAGCGGCCCATCACCGACACGCTCTCGGCTCTGATCTTCGACAACCTGTTCGGGCGCTTCCCGAACATCAAGGTCCTGGTCAGCGAGTTCGGTGCCGAGTGGGTGCCGCACTTCGTCCGGCACATGGACAAGAGCCGCGGCATGGCACGCAACGGCCGCTGGCTGGGCGGTCAGCTGTCGGAGCGGCCGAGCACGATCTTCAAGAACCACATCCGGGTCGTACCGTACCCGGAGGACGACACCATTGCCATGGCCGACAAGCTGGGCACGGTGGACTGCCTGGTCATGGGGTCGGACTGGCCGCACGCCGAGGGCTTGCGCGAGCCCGCGGACTTCTTCAACAAGGTCGAGGGCCTCGGGGACGATCGCCGTCGACTGTTCCTGCGCGACAACGGCTTGAGCCTGTTCACCGGCGCCTGACCGCGCACTGATCGGCGTGGCGCCGGGATCTCCTCCATATCCCCCGGTGCCGCGCCACCCCCTTCGAGCGAGAGGTGGTTCGACCATGATCGGATTGGTCCCGGATGTGGTCCCGCTCCCCGCGGAGACCAACGATCTGCGAATCGCGGTCAGAGAGTTCCTCGCCGCGGATCGCAAGCAGCACCGGTGGGAACCCCGCGTGGACTCCTGGATCTCCTCGTGGGACCCCGGGTTCAGCAGGCGACTCGCAGGCCAGGGCTGGGTCGGCATGACGATCCCGACCGAGTTCGGCGGCCCGGGACGTTCCCACCTCGAGCGCTTCGTCGTCACCGAGGAGCTTCTCGCCCAGGGCGCCCCGGTCGCCGCTCACTGGGTCGCCGACCGACAGGTCGCCCCGGCACTCGTCCGGCACGGCAACACCGAGCAACGCGAACGCTATCTGGGCCGGATCGCCGACGGCAGCTGCTACTTCGCGATCGGGATGAGCGAACCGGAAGCCGGTTCGGACCTGGCCTCGGTCCGCACCAGAGGCGTCCGTACCGAGGGCGGCTGGCACGTAAGCGGGACCAAGGTCTGGACCTCCGGCGCCCACCACAGCGAAGCCTTCTTCGTTCTCGCCCGGACCTCGGACCTCGACCCTGCCCACCGTCACGACGGACTGAGCCAGTTCCTCGTCCCCCTCGACTCGACCGGTATAGAGATCAGGCCGATCAAGCTGATGACCGGGCAGCACCACTTCAACGAGGTCGTCCTCGATCGCGTCTTCGTACCGGACGAGATGGTGGTCGGGACCGTCGGATCCGGGTGGCGCCAGGTCGGGTCGGAACTCGGCTTCGAGCGGAGCGGGCCGGAGCGATTCCTGTCGCCGCAGCCACTGCTCGATCGAGTGGCAACGCGACTGGACCCGGCGAACGCCGGGGCGATGGCAACGCTCGGCGGCCTGGTCGCCGAATTAATCGCCTTGCGTCAGTTGTCCGGATCGGTCGCCCGCGCACTCTCCGGCAACGAATCGGCCGATCTCAGCGCGGCCGTGGTCAAGGAGATCGGAACCACTTACGAGCAGCGCCTGGTGAGCGAGTGCGCCGAGCTGGTCCCCGAGATCCGCCCCGATCCCGACTCGGCGGACGACCTCTCTCGACTCCTCGCCGAGGGGCTGCTGCATGCCCCCGGTTTCACACTGCGCGGTGGCACCAGCGAAATTCTCCGCGGAGTCATCGCCCGAGGATTGGGACTTCGATGACATCGACCTTGCACGTACCGACAGCGGACGAACTCGACGCCCTTCGCGAACTGGCCGACGACATGTTCGCCTCAATCGTCGATCCCCACCTGCACAGCCCGGCTGCGGCACTGCCCTTCTCACCGGACGCCTGGCACCTGCTCGGAGAATCGGGCCTGACGCTGTTGACCACCCCGGAACCCTCGGGTGGCAGTGGCGCCGGGCTCATCGAGGCATCCGTCCTCCTCGACCGCGCTGGCTTCCACGCCCTGCCCGCTCCCCTAGGGGACACCGATCTCCTGGCCTCCTGGCTGCTCGGCCAGATCGACCGCAGCCCGTCCGGATCTCCGGCCGTCGCGGCGCCACTGGATCTGACACGTTCGCAGATCACCGACGAGATCGTGGTGCCTGCCGCGCCCTGGGCGGCCGTCGCCTCAGACATCGTCGTCGTCGGGGCCGACTTCGTCGGCGTGATCTCCCGCGAGCGAGCAACCGTCACAGCCGTCGGCGATCTCGCCGGCGAGCACAGTGCCACTGTCCGCGTGGCCGGCCACGACCTCGACGTCACACCCGTCTCGTCCGATCTTCGCGACGAATTGCGTACCCGAGGAGCGTGGGTCCGATCGGCCCAGATCTGCGGCACCCTCGAACGTTCGCTCGATCTGGCGATCTCGCATGTCTCCGAGCGGCACCAATTCGGCAGGCCCCTCGCCAGGTTCCAAGCCGTGCAAGACCTGATCTCTCGCTCGGTCGGATTGCTCACGACCGCCAAGGCGGCAACCGCACACGCCGTCACCAAAGCCGCCGAGGACGGCTTCGCAGCCGAGAGCACCGTCGTGGCGACAGCGGTCGCGAAGATCGAGGCCGGACGCGCCGCGGTGGGGGTCAGCCGCAATGTGCACCAGGCGCTCGGCGCCATAGGCTTCACCCTCGATCACCAGCTCCGGCACTTCACCACCCGCGCACTGGCCTGGAACCGTGACTTCGGAGCCCCGATCGAGTGGTCCACCGACCTCGGCCGCCGGGTACTGCACTCGGACCGGTCGGTGTGGGAGTTCGCGGTCGAGCACTGAGGCCCATCGATCATTCCCCGGCCACACAAACATACAAATTATTAAACTTATATATCAACCGTTGAGCGATTCCCGTTCCGGCACAAGATGGAGTGATAGTCGATGCGACGTAGGATCTTCGAACCCGAACACGACGAATTCCGGGCCACTGCCCGTTCCTTCTTCGAGACCCACTGCTCACCCCATTCCGTGGAGTGGGAAGAGCGCGGCTACGCCGACCGGGATGCCTGGCTCGAGGCCGGCAAGCTGGGCCTGATCGGGTGGGACATGCCGGAGGAGTTCGGCGGCGCCGGCATCGAGGACTTCCGCTTCAACGCCATCCTCAACGAGGAATACCACGCGACGGGAGCGGTCGGAATCGGCCTCGGCGTGCAGAACGACATCCTCGCACCGTACTTCCGTGACCTGACGACGGACGAGCAGAAGCAGCGATGGCTCCCCAAGTACGTCACCGGTGAGTACATCACCGCGATCGCGATGTCGGAGCCGGGAGCCGGGTCGGATCTGGCGAACGCCAAGACCTCCGCGCGTCGCGAGGGCGATCACTTCATCGTCAACGGCGCCAAGACCTTCATCTCGAACGGCATGCTCGCCGACCTGGTCGTCGTCGTCTGCCGCACCGATCCGAATGCCGGCAAACCCCATCAGGGAATCAGCCTCATCGTCGTCGAGACCGGCATGGAAGGGTTCACCCGAGGACGTAATCTCGACAAGATCGGGCAGAAGGCGGCGGACACCGCAGAACTGTTCTTCGACAACGTCAGGGTTCCTGTGGAAAACCTCCTCGGGGAGGAGAATCGGGGCTTCTACCACCTGATGCGGAATCTGCCCGCCGAGCGCCTCGCGATCGGAATCCACGCCGTTGCACAGGCCCGGCGTGCCGTCAGCCTGGCCGGTGAGTACGCGCACGAGCGCAAGGCCTTCGGCCAGGAGATCGGAAAGTTCCAGATCAATCGGCACGCGCTCGCGCAGATGAAGATCGAGATCGACGTCATGCAGACCTTTGTCGACGAGTGCATCATGCGGGTGAACTCGGGTGAGTTGACGGCCGAGGAGGCCGCGGGCGCGAAGTGGTGGACGACCGAAACCCAGTGGAAGATCGTGGACCGCTGCCTCCAGTTGCACGGCGGCTACGGATACATGAACGAGTACGAGATCGCGAGGCTCTGGCGGGACGCGCGAGTGCAGCGCATATACGGCGGCACCAACGAGATCATGCTCGATCTGGTCGGTCGCAAGCTCGGCTACTGACACCGCAGCTTCCCGAGACCCTCCCCGGCTTCCCGAGATCGCCGTATGCGCTCTCGGGAAGCCGTATCCGTCGAGCCGCACCCTAACCGAACGACACCCCTGCCGTGGACCGGCACGCCCGAGGAGCACTCATGCCCGTGACGCCCTGTGACCTGCTGGAGCTGATTGCCCTCGATCAGGTCGGCCCGACCGTCTTCGAGGGCATACCCACCCGCTACCGGCTCCCCCGGGTGTTCGGGGGACAGGTCGCCGGGATGGCGCTGGAAGCCGCCGCTCGGACTCTCACTGCACCCTGGTCGGTGCACTCTGTGCAGAGCCAGTTCCTGCGGCCGGGCGATGCGGACCGTCCGATCCGCTTCGTGGTCGAGAAATCTCGGGACGGTGGGTCGTTCGCGAGCCGCAATGTCGATGCGTACCAGGGTGAGACCCGTCTGTTCTCGGCGCGCATGTCCTTCCATCGCACGGAATCGGGGGGATTCGAACACCAGCTGCAACAGCCGGCTTTCACACCACCGGACGGCCTGCCCGCCGCCGCCGATCTAGCCCGCGAGCGACCCGACGAATGGCCGCAGTTCTACCTGGAGTGGGACCAGCTCGACATCCGCGTCGTCCCGACAGATCCGGCGAGCCCACCGATGAGCAGCACCGGGGCCGGCGCCCACTCGCAGGTCTGGATGCGCACGGTCCGGCCGCTCGACACCGGCGCCCAGAACGTACACAGTGCGCTGCTGACCTGCATCGCGGACCTGACTTTCCTCTCCACTTCCCTCGTCCCTCACCATATTCCACCCAGTCATCCCGGCATCATGATGGCCTCGCTTGATCACTGCCTGTGGTTCCACCGACCGTTCCGTGTGGACGAGTGGCTCCTCTACGATCAGGTGTCCCCCACCGCGTACGCGGGGCGGGGACTGTGCCGGGGAGAGTTCTATACCGCGGACGGCGTCCACGTGGCCTCGGTGATCCAGGAAGGTCTCATCCGCCCCCTCACCTGACGGGCCGGCAGGCGACGACTCCCCCATCGCGGCCCGACGGTCTCCCGACGTCATCGAGCTCCGATCCGTGACGGGTCGGAGCTCGATGACGTCGACTGCGTTCGTACTACCCCGAGACCGGGATGCGGGCACCGCTCACCGCACTGCCTTCATCGGAGACGAGGAACGCGATTGTCTCGGCAATCCGCTCGGGCGACACCCACCCCTGGCGAGTGGATTCCGGCTGCGCGGCACGGTTGCCGGGAGTGTCGATCACCGACGGCACGATCACATTGGCCCTGATCCCGGCGTCCCGGTACTCGACGGCGAGCACGTCGACGAACGCCGCGACGGCCGCTTTCGCGGTGATGTAGCCTGCGGCCCCGGCGAACGGAACAGTGGCGGCGCGCGCCGACACGCCGACGATCGACCCACCGCCGGCCTCGGCCAGGGTTGGCAACGCGGCTTGAGCGAGCAGGTAGAGCGGTCGCAGGTTCAACTGCAGCATCCGGTCGAACTCGTCGATCGGGGTGTCAGCCACCAGCTCACCCATTGCGAAGCCGCCGACCAGATTCACCACCGCCTTCAACGGTGCTCCAGGGAGCCGGGACGCAGTGTCCACGACTGCACGGACCTGCTCCTCCTCGAGCAGGTCCGCCCTGCACAGGGTGAGTGAATCCGACTCGGGTAACCGTCCGAGTTCGGATTCCATGATCCACGGAACTACTACACGCCATCCGTCGTCGAGGAGTTCGGTCACCACGGCGGCACCGAGGCCACCGCTGCCACCCGAGACGATCACCGTACGGTCCACGCGACTACCCCGTTCCTCGGACGCAATCGCGCTCAGAACGCAACCCTGCTCACCGTTTCCGCCCCGAGAGCCGGCTTGTCCTGGCCCTCGATCTCCATCGTCTGACCGATAATCATCTGCAGCGACCCGTCCGGCAGGGCATCGGCCGACAGCAGCTTCGCCCGAAGCCTCAGGCGTGAACCGACCGTCACCGGGTTGATGAAGCGCACCTTGTTCGATCCGTAGTTGATGCCCATCTTCGAACCGGTGATCTCGAAGATCTGCCAGCCGAGCATGGGCACCAGCGAGAGCGTCAGATAGCCGTGCGCGATCGGACCGCCGAACGGGCTTTCCGCATTCGCGCGCTCCACATCGACATGGATCCACTGGTGATCACCGGTCGCGTCGGCGAACCGGTTGATGCGGTCCTGGGTGATCTCGATCCAGTCGCTGACGCCGAGTTCCTCGCCGACCGCGTCGACGATGTCATCGAGGGAGGTGAATGTACGCATGTGAACTACCCTTTCGCGGCCATGTCCGGGACAAGGCCGATCAGTGCTTCCAGTCGTGCTCGATGGTGTGCCGGAGACCCGAAGAGCAGCTCCGAGGCCTTGGCTCGCTTGAAGTAGAGGTGGGCGTGATGTTCCCAGGTAAAGCCGATGCCACCGTGCATCTGGATGCTCTCGGCGGCGATATGATAGAACGCCTCCGAACAGTAGGTCTTGGCAATCGCCGCTGCCTGAGGGAGATCGGCGGCCTCCTCCTGGACCGCCGTGCTTGCATAGATCGCCGCGGACCTTGCCGACTCGAGTTCGACGAGCATGTCCGCGCACCGGTGCTTGAGCGCCTGGAAGGAGCCGATGGGGCGGCCGAACTGGGTGCGTACCTTCAGGTACTCGACGGTCCGTTCCAGCACCTCGGCGGCCGCGCCCACCTGCTCGCAGGCCAGCGCAACCGAAGCGATGTCGGCGACCCGGTCGAGTATCTCCGGCGCAGTTCCGGCTCTACCCAGCAAGCGTGCGGGTGCATCGTCGAACTCCATCCGAGCGAAGCTCCTCGTCGGATCCATCACCGTGAGCGGGGAGACGGCGACCTCGGCCCGGGGGAGCTCGACGACGAACAGCGACGGGCCGGACTCGGTCTGCGCCGACACGATCACGAAATTCGCGCAGACAGCATCGAGCACGTATGCCTTCGAGCCGGTCACCCGCCACCCGTCCGCATCCGGGCGGGCAGAGGTCCTGCCGGAGGGCGTGATCACCAGATCGTCGTCACTCGCGGCCAGAGTGCCGAGCTGGCCACCCTCCGCCAGAGCCGGCAGCAGGTCGTCGGCCAGGGACTCGTCCCCCGCCAGAAGCAGCGTGTAGGTTGCCAGCACACTCGACGACAGCAGTGGCGCGGCCAGCAACGACCGGCCGCTCTCCTCCAGGACGATGCCCAGCTCACCGAACCCGAATCCGGCCCCACCGAACTTCTCGGGCACCACCAGTGCCGGGGCGCCGATCTGTTCGGACAGAGCGGACCATGCCGCAGGGTCGAACGGTGCATCCGTGCCCATCAGTTCTCGGACCTGCACCTCGGACGAATGCCTCGACGTGAACGACCGCATGACCTCGCGCAGCGCCTGCTGTTCCTCGGTCACCGTGAATCCCATGTAAACCCCTTCGGCTCTCGTCGACGTGAGCGCACGGCATCCCCACCGGGTATCGGCGGCACTACCTCGGGAACATTCGCTCGGGAGTAGCGCCTTGCAGGATGTCTCACCCCGTCGACCTTTCGATACTCAATCGGCACGCCCAATCCCGCGATCTACTGGCGGGGTGCCACGACTTGATCTGGCGTCAGCCGACGACAACCGGTATCCGGCCGCACCGGACCCCGTGGCGCCCTCAGCGGACCAGGATGCTGACTGCACCTGTCCCGGGCGAGCCGTACAGATGGGTGTAACCCACCGAGGGAACCTTCTCGATCTGCCGAGCGCCGGCCTGGCCACGCATCTGCAGGACGACCTCGTGGATCTGTCGAAGGCCCGACGCTCCGATCGGTTCACCGTTCGCGATCAGTCCGCCGTCGGTATTGACCGGGAGCGCACCGGTGATCTCGGTGTGCCCCTCGGCGATGAGCTTCTCCTGATCGCCGTCAGCGCAGAATCCGTTCTCCGCGAGATGCATGATCTCGGATCCGGCGTCCGTGTCCTGCAGCTGGGCGACCCCGACATCCTCCGGACCCAGACCGGCGATCTCGAAGGCCGCGCGCGAGGCGTCGACGGTGGGACTCGGCGCTCCGGTCAGCGGCAGTGAGGTGCTTTGCATCTCGAAGGCTCCCTCCCGCCGACTGCGCAATACCGAGGCGCTCAGGGTGATGGGGGTGGAGGTGTACTTGCGGGCCAGGTCGGACCTGCACAACACGATGGCTGCTGCGCCTTCATCAGGGGCGCAGTACATGAACTGGGTCAGGGGGTAGTTCAGGTACGGGGCAGCCAAGATCGTCTCCTCGGACATCGGCTTCCGGCGCCACGCCAGTTCGTTTCGCTCACCGTTGCGCATGGCCTTGGCCGCCACCCGAGCGAGGGTCTGTGGTGTGATGCCGTGATCGCTCATATAGCGATTGATCTTCATTCCGAAGAAGTGCGTAGTAAGGAAGAGCCCGGTCTGCGCATACCAGTCCGGGAGCCCGAGCACCGACGGATCGGCGGAAAAGGCGCCCTTCGGATGCTTGTCGAATCCGACAGCGACCGCGATATCAGCCTCGCCGTGCTCGATCGCCTTGGCCGCCATCGAGAGGGAGGTGTTCGCGGTGGCGCACCCGTTGAACACGCCGTAGACCGGGATTCCGGTGAGACCCATCTTCCCGACGATCGAGTCCGGATTGGACACCTCCAGGCTGCCCGCGAAGGCCATCTGGACATCGGGCCAGGCGATCCCGGCGTCACGGAGTGCCGACTGCAGCGCCTCCGCACCCATGTCGAGGGCAGACTTGCCTGGGAACCGTCCGAAGGGGTGCATCCCCACGCCGATGATCGATACGCCGGCCATTACTGGTCTCCTTCTGCTCTGTCCGCCGGGGCGAAAGCGAAGATCTCTCCGCCCGCGAAGGGCACTAGGACCACTCGCATGCGGCCACCGATCGTCAACTCGTCGGGATTGCAGGTCGTCAGTCTTCCCTCCACGAGGAGGCCCTGTGGGAACTCCACGTAGCCGACTCCGAACGGCCGAAAATCACCGTCCGGCAGTGCCGGTGGCGACGGCGGCGGAAACTCCTGGCTGGTCCAGGTATAGAGCCGACCCTCAGGTCCGAGCTCCACGACCTCTCGCCCGGCCTCGGCAGGAAAAACCAGGTGATCGGACGTGGATGACCTCGAGGCAAGCAGATACACACTGTCACCGTCGACCCGAAACAAGTCGCTCGGCGGTACGAATGTCGTCATGACGAAAGGGTATCATCAGCTAAACTATTAATCTATACAGTTTTGGCGGGAAAGACACTGTCGATGCGACTCGAAGTGCTGGCGGGACGTCCGACCCTGACCGCGCCTGCGCCCGCAAGAAAGGCTTCTGAGATCGTTAATTCGATTGTGGCCCTGTTGAATACCTTTCGTCCCTCTCGAAGGGCGATCCACGCCGGACGACCAGTACCCATCCGATGGACACCGGGTGCACGTACTTGACCGTGAGCGTGCCCGGCACCGCAAACTCTCGGTTCATCGTCAGCGTGTGCCCGGCACGCTCGTCCATCACGGCCGAGGTCCATCCGCCGTGTGCCACCTCCGGCCCACGTGCCTGATCCGGCGGACACACCACACGACTGGTCACTACCCCGCTGTCGTCGATGCTCTCGATGCCGAACCGGCAACGGTTCAGTCACCGGCACCCCTGGCACAGGCGAATTCCACCTGGCGACTTGGGCTCGTAGAACGGCAAGGAGGGATCATCCTGACTCACCGATG
This sequence comes from Rhodococcus sp. DMU1, assembly GCF_012272955.1. NCBI lineage: Bacteria > Bacillati > Actinomycetota > Actinomycetes > Mycobacteriales > Nocardiaceae > Rhodococcus > Rhodococcus sp. DMU1. The sequence continues at coordinate 357,983 of NZ_CP050953.1, forward strand.
CTGTCAGTTGCTCGCCTTCGTTCCTGTCGGCCGCGAACACATCGCCCCTTTCGATACCGAGGCGCCACGCCCACGGAATAAGGCGTGACCATGCGCAGAGTTGGCCTTCTTCAGAGGGCGGTAGTAGGTCACCGCAAGCGACGCAGACCTACGGCCAGCGATCGTTTCAGTCAATGTCCATTGAGGCGAGGTCCTCGAACCCGCCTCTGTCGCTACCGCAGCGGCGACGAGCGTTACCGGCCATCAAAGCGATGGTCTCAGGGAACCCGACCGGTCAATCCCAACACGGTCGGCCACGTCCAACGCCCAAGGGTGAACGGTTACGAACGCGGTGGACCGACTAGCACTGGCCTGTGAATCAATGCAGTCGGAGGACGATCGCGGCGATGAGCGACTCGGATCGGAAGTAGCCGCCCGTTTGGCGTAGCGGGTGGCCGGGTCACGGAAGTGGTCGAGTCGGTTGATGCAGCGCTCGACGACGTTGCGACCCGCGCATTCGAACCGGTCGAACGACGGTGGACGCCCACCCCGTGATCCCTTCGCCGCCCGCGTGGCCATCTGATCCGACCACTCCGGACAGGTGAACCGGATCCCGCACCCACGCAGAAGGCCGCGGGTACTCGGATGCGAACAGGCCTTGTCCACCACCAACCGCTTCGGACGCGATCGAGGGCGCCCACCACCGGGCGCCCTCGATCTGTTCGAGCAGTGGCATCAGCTGGGGATTGTCGCCGGCCTGGCCGGTGGTGAGGACCACGCTCATCGGCATCCCGCGCCCGTCGACAGCAAGGTCAACCTTGCTGCTCAGTTCTCCCGGGGAGCGTCCGAGGCATTCTCTCCCGACCGCGAGGGCCTCGACTGCTGGTGTGCCCGAACCACCATGGAGTCGACGAAGACGATCCACTCGACCTCGCCGACCGCGTCGTCTTTGACGACCGCGGCGTCGAGGATCTTCTCCCACGCGTCGTCCATGGTCCACTTGCGTAAGCGCTCGTGGGCGGTTTTCCACGGTCCGTAGCGTTCGGGCAGGTCCCGCCAGGGGCGCCGGTGGGCAGCCTCCACAAGATCGCGTTGATCACTTGCCGGAGATCGCGCCACTGGCCACCCCGTCCTGAAGCGGGCAGTAGCGGTTCGATCTGTGCCCATGCCTTGTCGGTCAGCTCACCGCATCCTTCTACCGTGAATCGATATCATGCGGACACTTCCCCGATTTGCAGGACACGCCCCAGTCGGCTATCGGAGGTTCTGATAGATGGTGGCGTTCGCGGTTCCTCCACCCTCGCACATTGTTTGGAGTCCGTATCGTCCACCGGTGTGCACGAGGTGGTTGATCAGGGTCACAGCCAGACGGGCACCCGATCCGCCGAGCGGATGCCCGAGTGCGATCGCGCCACCGAGGGGGTTCAAGGCGCTGTCGGGTGCTCCGGTCTCCGCCTGCCACGCCAACGGAACGGACGCAAAAGCCTCGTTGACCTCGAAAGCATCGATGTCGTCGATGGACAGCCCGGCGCGCTTCAACGCGAGCCGTGTCGCAGGGATGGGACCGGTGAGCATCTTGACCGGATCGTCGCCGGTGACAACAGCCGTATGGATTCGCGCCAGAGGCCGGATGCCGAGTTGTGATGCCTTTTCCGAAGTGGTGATCAGCACTGCCGCTGCACCGTCGGAGATCTGGGACGCGTTCCCGGCGGTGATCACACCCTCGGCCAGGAACGGAGTTTTGAGGGTTGCCAGCTTCTCGACCGTCGATCCGCGTCGAATTCCCTCGTCAGCGCTGACCACGTCGTCTTGAACCCGCACAGGGACGATCTCGTTGTCGAAGGCCCCCCAGCCCTGTGCCTGTGCGGCCCGTTCGTGTGAACGCACTGAGTATTCGTCGAGCTGTGTCCGGGACAGGCCCCACTCCCGAGCGATGAGCTCGGCTCCCGCGCCCTGGTTGAATCGTCCGCCGAATCCGGGCGCCGTGAGCGCGTCGGCGTACCGATCCACCGCCGGACCGCCCATCTCGCCGGTGCCTTCCACGGTGGCTGCGCCCATCGGAACACTCGACATCATCTCGACCCCGCCCGCGACGACCACGTCAGCGTGACCCGCGATCACGGTCGCGGCTGCAGTGGAGATCGCCTGCTGCGAGGAGCCGCATTGACGATCGACCGTGAACCCTGGAACGCTCTCCGGCCAGCCTGCGGCCAGTACGGCCATCCGTGCAACATTCCCGGACTGTTGGCCCACGCTGATCACGTTGCCCCAGTGCACGTCGTCGATGAGGGAAGGATCGAGTCCCGCCCGGTCGACGAGTGCGTTCAATACCTGCGCGGAGGCATCGACCGCATGCAGGGTCGACAAACCTCCTCCGCGCTTTCCGATCGGCGTCCGCGCCAGGGCAATCACGACTGCATCTCTCATGGTCTTCCCGTCCTCAGCCGATTGCCACTGCGCAACCGGGTTTAAGTTGAATTAGTTTACTATATAGGGATAGGTATGTGCGTCAACCCAGTTGGTCGCCAGGCACTGCCACAACTTGCTCGTGGGGGGAGGGAGCCATCGCGTGGGCTCGTTTCGGCGATCGCAGTCCCACCGGAGGTGCCCCTCGGACCTTGTCGGCGGCGAGCAATGATCACGAAGTGGGCCTCGATATCGGGGGTACGGCCGCCGCGGAGACGGCCCCGGTTGCACGGCCGAGCAAACCTCGGGTAGGCGGTGAAGCCAATCCGGTATGGGTTTCGCAGTGACCTCACCGATTGCGCCAAGCGAAGAGGCACGCAGCCGTAACTGTATCTGACCGGCACAAGCTTACGCCTGAGTTACCGATCGTCCCGGAATGATCTCCGAAGTCGTCTCAAACAGATGAGACTGCAGGCGAGTTCGAGTAGGCCTTGGTGGAGGCCGACCCCCGCCTCGGATCGCATGCGTAGACATTTGAACTGGTGCAGCCAGTCGAAGGTGCGTTCGGTCGCCCAACTGCCTTGGTGCCCCGCCACATCACTGGCGGTCGTGTTCGTCGACGCAGCGGAGCAGGTTGGATCCTTTGAGGACGTCTCATCGGCGAGTTCGTCCAGCAGGCGCGCGCGGCGCTAGCTGAAGGAAGTGAGCGAAGTGGTCGCCATGGTGTTCATAGCGGATCGTCACACCGACCGCTACCGTTTACATATCCCCCGCCTGCCCTGGCACGCGGTCAGCGGCGCAGGATCAGATCCAGGGCCTCGGCACGCGACGCCGAGTTGGACTGCAGCAGCCCCCGCACCGCCGAGGTGGTGGTGCTCGCCCCGGGCTTGCGGATGCCCCGCATGGCCATGCACAGATGCTCGGCCTCGACGACGACGATCACCCCGACCGGATCGAGCTTGCGCACGAGCGCATCCGCGATCTGACTGGTCAGCCGCTCCTGCACCTGCGGGCGCTTGGCGTACAGGTCCACCACCCGCGCCAGCTTCGACAACCCGGTCACCCGGCCGGTGCGGCCGGGAATGTAGCCCACGTGGGCGACCCCGTGGAACGAGACCAGGTGGTGCTCGCACGTGGAGTACATCGGGATGTCACGCACCAGGACGAGTTCCTGATGGCCCTCGTCGAAGGTCTTGTCGAGGACCGAGTCCGGATCGGTGTACAGGCCGGCGAACATCTCCCGGTACGCCCGCGCGACGCGGGCCGGGGTGTCGAGCAGACCTTCGCGCTCGGGGTCCTCCCCCACCGCGATCAACAGTTCCCGGACGGCCGCCTCCGCGCGAGCCTGATCGAAGGCCCGGACCGATTCCCGGCTGCGCAGGCGATGACCGGCGCCGCCGATCGACACGGAAACTGTGTCAGAAGTTGTGGGATCCATCGTCACTGGACCGCACCTCCACTCTCGTCGACTTGGCTATGTCCCGGACCAGGTCCACCCTCCCGACCGGCGTCGTCATCGGGCTGGGCCAGAACTTACCGTATTTATAGCTTACTGATTAAGCTATTTCATGCTAGATTAGCCGTAGTCGCGGGCTTAGCACTGTCGGTCTCGCGCCTCAGTCAGTCGGTGTACGCACCGACAGTGCCTACCACGGGGGGCGTATATGACAACCATGCCCCAAAGGGAAGTGAGGAGATAGATGAGCACTGCGGAACGGATCGTCATCGTCGACGGTGCGCGTACCCCGGTCGGCAGCTTCGGCGGCGCGTTCAAGGACGTGCCGGCCCACGAACTCGGCGCGACCGCCGCGAAGGCGGCCCTGCAGCGCGCCGGCGTGGCGGCCGAGGACATCGACGAGGTCGTCATGGGCTGCATCGGGCAGGTCGGCCCGGATGCCTACAACGCGCGTCGCGTCGCGCTGGCGGCCGGGCTGCCGGTCTCGGTGCCGGCGTACACCGTCAACCGGTTGTGCGGCTCGGGTCTGCAGGCGATCTGGTCGGCGGCGATGCAGATGCGCTGGGGCGGGGTGGATCTGGCCCTGGCCGGCGGCGACGAGAACATGTCCCGCATGCCGTTCTACGACTTCGGCGCCCGCTCCGGCTACAAGCTGGGCGACCGCACCCTCGTCGACGGCACCGTCGGGATGCTCACCGACCCGTTCCACGGCATCCACATGGGCGTCACCGCCGAGAACGTCGCCCGCGAGTACGGCATCAGCCGCGAGGCGCAGGACGAGTTCGCCGTCGAATCCCAGCGCCGCGCGGCCACCGACGCCGCCCGCGCCGCGTTCGCCGAGGAGATCACCCCCGTCGAGATCGGCGGCCGCACGCCCACCGTCGTCACCACCGACGAGCACCCCAAGCCCGACACCACCGTCGAGACCCTTGCAAAGCTGCGCCCGGCGTTCGCCGCCGGCGGCACGGTCACCGCCGGCAACGCCTCGGGCATCAACGACGGCGCCGGCGTCGTCGTCCTCGCCCGCGAGTCCGTCGCGCAGGAACGGGGCCTGGGTGGGCTCGCGGTGATCGAGTCCGTCGCCACCGCCGCGCTCGAGCCGGAGCTGATGGGCTACGCGCCGGTCCTGGCCCTGCAGAAGCTGTTCGAGCAGACCGGCACCACCCCGGCCGACATCGACACCGTCGAGCTGAACGAGGCGTTCGCCTCGCAGGCCGTCGCCGTGATCCGCGACGCCAAGCTCGACCCGGCCCGCACCAACCCGTACGGCGGGGCGATCGCCCTCGGTCACGCGGTCGGCGCGACCGGCGGCATCCTGACCCTGCGGGTGGCGAAGGACCTGGTGCGCCGCGACCTCGAACTCGGCATCGTCACCATGTGCATCGGCGGCGGCCAGGCCCTGGCCGCCCTGATCCGCCGCGTGCGCTGACCACCAGATGGAGTACCTGCGCATACCTAACCCGGGGCGCATCCCGCCCTTCACTGAATAGGAGAGTAGTTCCATGACCAACGTCCCCGTCGCAGCACCCGGACAGCGCGGATCCGATACCGCTTTTCAAAGGCTCCTGGCAACCACCTCGTCGGACGCACTCCTCGACGCCGCCGACGCACTGCGTGCATGGGGCGCCGAGAACGACTCCGAAGACATCAAATCGTGGGTTGCTAGACGGCTGACAGTCCAGTAGCAACCCCTGACCACCCGACTCGTCAATGTCAGATGTATACCGCTAGACCGACGAAGAACATGTACGAGCAGCAACGACGCCCTTGCCGACGAATCTGACACAGTGAGGTCGTCCAACCTTGGGGAGTACCCACTCTCGCCTTCAGCCGGCATCACCGATATCGACTGCTCGGATCGGTCCGATCGTGCGCATCGAGACACTGATTTGCTCAGGAAAAGATCCGATTACGCGTGTTCCCAGAACTGCCACCACTCTAACCCAATCTCCCGAAACAAGGAGGTCTGCGATGAAGAACACCATCAGCAATCTGTTCGTTGTCCCGATGTCGTGGCTGTTGGCCGTACCGATCGTGCTGCTCGACCGCCTACTTTCCCCGGATACCGCCGAATTGCCGGACTGGGACTAATCTCGCCCTGCGGGAGCGCTGCTGGGCCAGCAACACAACGAGCGCCTTACCACCGTTCTCGGTATCGCAACTCCGCAGGCGGGAGGACTCAGTCCGTAGGGAGATTCGCCCGACCCGGCCACGCCCATGGTCCTCCGCTCCGCTGCGACCTCCCCAGCACCGGACCGGCAAGCTGCAGCAGCTTGCATCCTCGTCAGTTTTCCCATTCGCCTCGACCACGTCTGCGTGCCGCTGATCACATACTGGTGCGCGGGCACGGCCGAGATCCGCTTTGCCGACCCACGTTACCGTCAGGCCGGACGGCGAAGAAGTGTTGATGATCTGCGAGTGCGTTAACGGATTTCCTTCCTGTGCTTGTTCCGCCGATAGTTCACCGCGTGGCGGGTCGGGCAGAAATCTGCTCGAAGGTGGACGCGCATCACGTCCTCCCACACTCCGCCATCCAGGTCCATGAACTCTATGCCCGGAGCTTCCCTGCGTCTCTTGAGCTTTCTGGTCATTGCATTGGTGCCGGCCATAGGTTGAGAAGGTCACCGGAACGGGTCGGGTTCACAAACCCGAGGGTTGTGCGCCGTCGGGGCGGCTTTCCGTCCGAGCGTTCATCGACCTCAGCACACGGAGCAGAAGGCAACGGGCGCATGAATACATCACGTGCCCGTCCGATCGAGAATGGGCTACGAAAGCACTTCGACCAGTGTGGTGCCAGGGTCATCGAGCATGTGAGCCTCCACCTTACCGAGATGGCGACGCCAGTGGGCCACCGCAGCGTCGATGTCCTGGGCGGACAACAGTTTGAGTAACCGCCGGTAGGAACGGTACGCGAGTTCGTCGACGGCCAACTCGTGCTCCGGACCACGGGTCCTGATGTAGAGCGCGTTGTGTGCGTCCATGATGTGCAGGAGCATCCCCGCCATGATCGACATAGTCTGAGATCGCGCGAGATCGACGATCGCTTGATGAACACGGGTATCGAGCTTCGCAAATCCGACCGGATCCCCGAGCAAGTTGCGGCCCTCTTCGACGAGCGCGGTCAACTCGTCGAGATCCGACGCCGATCCCGCCCAAGCGCGCAACGCTGCGAGCTCGATCTCGGCGCGCGCGCGGTAGACATCAGCCAGCGCCACACCCTGGTACTGAAGGAACAAGCCCATGTGGCGCGCGGCCACGGACTCATCGGGCGCAAGCACGCGCGCCCCTCCGTGAGCACCTCGGAGCACAACGATGATGGACTCCGACTCCAGGATGCGGAACGCTTCCCGCATGGTCGGTCGAGAGACGCCGTACCGTTCCATGAGTATCGACTCACCCGGAAGCGGGTCGCCTGCCTTGAGCTCCCCGGTGACGATCTGTCGTCTCAACTGTGCCGCAACAAGCTCCCCGGCCTTCGGGACGCGTACCACCAAAGATTCGGTACCGACCGACACATTGCCCTCCATTCGGCGGTAAAATAGCCTAATAGATCAACTATATCAACTCGTACCGCCTAGCGCATCGTCTGGTGCAGTGCGATACGCACCTTCCCTTTGTCACCTCCCTGAGACGCCTCGCCCCCGTCCATGGGTCTGTTCTCGGAGACCATCGATTGACAGGGAGGCTCCTCTGGACGTTCCACCACGATCGGAGACGTCCCCAATCTGGTAGACGCCAGGACAATAACGAAGTCGGTACGCATTGCATCGAGAACCTACCCCTCCAGTCTGGTCACCAACCGCTGGTTCTCGCCACGCCACGCGAACGTCTGCCCATCGGGAGCGACCAACAGGTCGGCATCACCCGCAGCAAGCGTGCCGAGCCTTGTGCTCTCGGCCATGTCGGGAAGCAGTTCGGCGCACGCATCGTCGTCCCGGACAGCATCAGCGCGTATGTCGCCAGCTCGTTCGAGGACAGCAGTGGTGCAACCGGAAAGCAGCTCGCTCTCCTTGAGGACGCCACCCAACTGCCTGCATCCGAATCCGCCACATCGAGATTTTCGGGTATAGCCAGTTCCGAAGCACCAATCTGTTCGGAAAGTGCCGACTAGGCTGCTCGACCGTGTGCCTCAGTAGTTGCCATCATTTCGAACGTGCACCCCGGACGAGGAGCTTCGTGCTGAATGCCCGCACGACCTCGCACAGTGCCTGCTGTTCCTCGACCACTGTGAATCTCACGAATATCCCTTGGTATCCGTCGACGTGTGCTCAGATGTACCTTCACCGCAGCTCTGCAAAGTACTTCATGGGCAGCTCGTGTATGCAGAGCGCCCCTCGCGTGATTGTCGAATCCTACGGCCCCCGCAATGTCGGCCTCGCTGTGTTCGATGACTTCGACTGTCATGGAAACGCACGTGTTCGTGGTCGCGCGGCCGTTGAACACGCCATATCGTGGGATCTCGATGGGCTCCACCGTGCCGACGACCGGGTCAGGGTTCGAGATCGGGAGTTGCAGGCGAGGACGATCGCAGGTTGGGTCAGGAAGCTCCAGCGTCACGCAGCGCCAAATGCAATGCCTCGGCGGCAATGTCGAGAGGAACCTTGGCAGGGAACCGTCCGCGGGAGGGTATCCCCCCGATCGTCGACACCGCCCACTGTTGCCTTTCCGATAGCATCGTCTGCTGCAGGTGCGAATGCAGAGGTCTTACCGCGTGCAAACGCGCGGCGACCAACCTCATTCGGCCCCCGCTCGTCGTTTCGTTGGGGCTGCACGTCGTCAGACTTTCCTCCACGATCATTCCCTCTGGGAGTTTCAAGTGCGAAACCGCACCGTCGATATGCTATTTGCCTATACCGCGTTGACCTTCCAGCCACTTGTAGTGCGACTCGAAGTGAGTCTCGGGTCGTTTGACCATGATCGCGTCGGCCTCCGCCACAATCGCGCCAGAATTCTCGAGTTCGAGAGTCGCGTTGACGAAGACCTTTCTGCCCTCATGCTTGGTGATCCACGCCCGACCAATCAACTGCCAGCAAAGCGGTACCGGACGAACGAACCTCACGGACAGCGTCCCCGTCACGCCGAACTCGGCGTTCATCGTAAGGGTGTGCCCCACTAGTTCATCCATGACACCTGCCGTCCATCCGCCGTGCGCAACCTTTGGTCCTCCTTCCTCCCCCGGAGGACATACCACGCGACTGATCACGACGCCGTGCTCGTCGAGCTGTTCGCTTTCAATTCCGAGTCTGCAGCGATTCCTTCGACGGCAGCCGTGGCACAAGCTCATTCCGCCTGGTGACTTGGGCGCGTAGAAAGGAGAGGAGGGATCGTCTTGACTGACCGATGCCGCCGGTTGCTCGGTTTCGTTCGGGCCGGTCGTGGACACGGTTCCCCTTTCGACGCTGAAGGCCGCGCCCACCGAGTGCAGGCGTGACGATACGGGAGAGTTGTCCGCATTCGGAAAAAATGTGTGGGACAGCGTAACCGAATCGAGCTTCGGGACGACGACGATCTCAGTCGGTAGCCACCGCGGGTACGAGTTCCTCGAACCAGCCCGGGATCACGGTGCGAAGAGTACCGAAATCGACGTTGTCGAAGATGGTACGGAGCATCTGCTGTTGCGTGTTCATCCACAGCCGCGAGATTGGGATATCCGTCGCCTCACAGGACATTGTTGTGCACCGCGGCTTCCATGACCCCTACACGCTGATACGAGGCATACCACTGCCGACGGTTTCGCCGAGCAGCATAAGGGGCCTCGACCGCACGGATATGCCGGGCGGATGGTCGCCCTTGTGCATGCGCCCACCGACCGCGGGCACTCACCCTGCACCACCTTTGGCAAGTCGGGAGGTCCGGGTAGCAGAAGTCCCTGACCGGTCCACCTGAACACCACACGGCCCAAGTTCCTCCGGGAATGTCAGGTGGTTTGACGTGGAAGACCTTGAGGCGATCAGAGGCACATAGTCACCGTCGACCTGGGGCAGGTCGGTTGGTGATATGAACGTCGGCATGGCAGAAACAGTATCATCAGCTAAACTATTAATCTACACCGTGATGCGAAGAGGTCGTCCTGTATAGACACGACACGACGGCCTGGGAGGAACGATGGAATCGACAATCGACAGCGCGGCGCTCACCGAACGGGATCGAGCAGATCTCCTCGAGAGTCTGACCGCCGAGTCTCTTTCGGCGCTGATGCGGTCGACACGGACCTGGGACGATCGCGCACTCCGGCGCCGCCTGAGCGTCCTGCTTGTCCAACTCGAGGCGGTACGCCAGCTTCGATCCGGTGACGTCGCGTGCCAACCCATGGTCATCGAGGCGGCCGAATTGCGAGGACTTGCCGAAGCCGGAGAGTTCGTCGCCGAGCTTCTCGGGCCCGGCCTGCTCGTCGAAGTAGGAAATCCGCTCCGGGTAGCACTACGACGGTTGGTTCAGGCCACCGGGACGCTCACCGCGCAGGCCGACCGCGCACTGGAATCCGTCGCCATCGACGTCGCCGGGCACGTCATCGAACGCAACGAAGCACTGACAACGGTCGTTTCCGAAGAAGATTGGCAGCGGGACGCATTTGGCGACCTCGCGGCGGGTTTGGCTCAGGTGGCGTACTCGGCAGGTTACACGTTGTCGGGAACCGACTACTTCTCTGCGGCTGGATTGGGTGCACAAGCGCTCGCTGTCGCCGGTGTGCCCACCGATGCTGACCCCGAGATGCGGCGGTCGACTCTCGCGGCAGTCGAACGGACCGGTTCGTGGGACCCGGTGATGGTCCGAACTCACGCGAAGGTGGTTGACGGCAGTTGGCGAATCAACGGCGAGAAGTGGTACGTCCCCGGCGCCGAGGCTGCCGATACGATCCTCGTGATCGCAAGGACCGTCGGCGGGCCTTCGCTGTATCGGGTCGCCCGACAAGCACCGGGTGTCACCATCGAGCCCTTGGACTCCCTCTACAAGCCCCGCGCCCTGTCGCGGATCACCTTCGCGAACGCATCCGCTGTTCTGATCGGCGAGGTGGGCGCAGGCGGCAGGATCATGAATGGCACGGTCGACAAGGCAGCCACGGTTCTTGCGGGCGAACAGATGGGAGTGATGGACCGTGCACTCAGGTGCTTGTCGGAGATTCCGCCGTCGTGCCGCGACAATGAAGCGTGGCGCCGCTACACTCGCGAGATCGCCGATCTCGAGATGCTGCGGGCCGGCGCAACTGCCCTTTGGTACCGCGCAGTGCGCACTCAGGGCAGTGACGATGTCGGCTCCGGTGCGGTTGCTGCCGCCCTGGCTCACATTGGTTGCTCGCATGCGCTCAGAACGGCGGCTCTACGCCTCGTCTCGATTGCAGAGGTCGACAGCGATACGGCCGAGTCCATCCGGGTGCGCGCTCGTGAGACCGACCTGCTGCTCGGAGGCCCGGCCGTCGCCCACGAACGACTGCTCGAGCGCCTGGGAATCTGACCGAACATCCTTGGGACCGCACCGTTGGCAAATCACGCATCAGACCGGTGATCGTCGGCGTCCCCGAACTCGCCAGATTACGACGCGCTTGCTGCCGCCGGCGTCGGAGCGGGTATCCGGAAAGGTCGACATCGCGAAAACAACGGTGCTACGGAAGAGGGGTCAGTATGTCACCGCCATCCCACCCTCCCTGCACCGGGCGTGAGGCGGACTGTTGAGCCGAGCTTCCCCCGAACCGACGCCACCGCCGTCGTCCGGGTGCACCGGGGTGGCGTCGAGATGTCCTCGTTCTTGGCCTAGTTCGATGTTCACCACTCCTGCGAGCGAGATAGTCGAGATGCTAACTCCGCGCTCGTTGAGCCACCGGCAGGAGTCGAAACGTCGGCCGGTGGGTAACCGATTCAACTCTTGACCATCACAGATGAGCGGCTCTCATGCGGCACTCCCAAGTAGCGCGGATGTGGTCCGCTCTGGCAATCACGTTGTACCGCACCATGGATGATTCACCATGGCGCCGTGCAGCGGCGTTCCACCACGCCTCAGAGCGCACGCCGGATAGTCGTGCCAGCGATGGGTCTACACGTTGACTAGCAGCCCGTTCGGCCGCATACCGAGTTACTGATCTACCCCACGGGCAGCTGCCCTGTTGACAAGGAGTGCGAAATGATCTCAGCTCTCGATACTGGACTTCTCCTGCTACGAGTAGCCACCGGCGTCACGCTGGCAGCACACGGATATGTGAAGCTCTTCCGGGGGGGACGGTTGACCGGGACTGCCCGGTGGTTCGACTCGATTGGCATGCGTCCTGGGCGAATGCAGGCACTACTTGCGGCGATCACAGAGATCGCCGGTGGCATACTGTTTGCACTCGGTTTCCTCACTCCACTTGCGGCGGCGGCCATTGTCGCTCTCATGATCGTCGCGGCATGGACATCCCACCGAGACAATGGGTTCTTCATCGTAGGAAACGGATGGGAGTACAACTTTGTTCTTGCTGTGGTGGCACTCAGCGTCGCCGCTACCGGTCCCGGCGCAATCTCGCTCGATCACGTCGCTGGTTTCGGTACGGGCACTTGGCTCGGCACGCTCGTAGCGTTGAGCGCCGGAGTTGTGGCCGGTATCGGGCAACTCGCAATGTTCTACCGGCCTCCAGCGGCGGCCACGGAAAGTACCTCTTCCTGAGAAAACTGGTTCACCGCACCCAAAACCCGACTTCGCTTGCCCTGTCCGATGGGACGATGTCGAAGGAGGGGATGTGGGCGGTGATAATCAGAGGATCAATGCCTTCGGACGGGCAGGACGAGCCGTGTATGCGACCGAGACGGGAGGTCGTCCCGTCTCGCACGATGGGGGCTATGTTCCGAATCAACCATCGTGCCGTCTGCGTTGATGCGTCACGTTCGGTCTCGGATCATCGGGTCGGCCTCGCCAATGGGATCGGGGGCGTGACCCGGGGTCCACCGGATGGTCGACGAGGGCGGCGACCGTCCGCATGGTGCGGAGCTCTTCTTTGAGCTCTTCAATGCCGCGCACAGCGCCTCGGGCTGCGCGGATGCATTCGACGCGATGCCAGGGACCTTCGGCGGGTGGATACGAACGTGCCGGGGCCAGCGGGAACACGTCGCCGGCGGGTCACTCAAATCACGAGCAACCTCAGCTGTCGACCTCTTCGGCATCTCGCCCGAGACAATTCCCACTCCGGACGCGGGTGCATCCTGTCGTCGAGTCTTCCGTGAGCTTGAAGAACAGTGCCGAGAACAGCATCGGCAGGCAGACACCGAAGAACCAACTCCTCGCCGAAGCCCGGTCACGCGGGGTCGCGTGGTTCGAAGATCGGGAATCGCTCGCCTGGCTGCGTGTGACGGAACCACACCCGCACCGGTCGATCGGAGGGCATCGGAACGTCGCCGTCGATCCAGGAATACACCCACGGGCCCTCGTCGAGTGCGACGATGGCGATGACCGACGGACACGGCGCACTGCACACCGGGTCGGGTGTGCGATCGACGACCCGGCACGAGACAATCACTCCCGCGCCGGCCGAGTCGACAGGATCGAGATTGCCGTGGTCGCACAAGGGACAAGATGTAGTCAAGGGTGCGAGCAGCGCGGCGCAGCGCCTGCATTTCCAGATGACGAGCTTCCCGAGTCGCGTGGTTTCGCGCCCGCGACTGGCGACACCGGCACTCATGGCGCGACCTCGACGGGGAGCCCGCCCAATACGGTCCGCATCGCGTTACCGAAATACTCCGGGTCGGTGATCAGCCACCCATGGCCTCCCGAGACGGTGAACACCGGTGGTCTACCCAGCGCATCACGGAGCGATTCGAGGCTCGCACGCGGTATCAGGCGGTCTCCCCGGCTCCACACCAGCGACACCGGCAGACGACGCCGCGCAAGTCCGTTCAGCTGAGCGGTCAGGTCCCCATCCTGGGGGAGGGGCTCGGTGCGCCACACCGTTCCCGGACCACCGACCCTGTCACGGAAGGCGGTGGGGGTGGTGCGGCGAGCCGTCATGGTCGAGGCAAGCATCCGGAACGACAGTGCATCCCCCAGAGCCGCAGCTCTCCGCTCCCACAGTGGTCCATCGTCGAGCGGGGGCACCACTGTACTGATGTCCGGCCACGCCCCTCCCCCCACGGAGTTGACCAGAACCAGGCGCGCTACCCGATCCGGAAGATCATGGGCGGCCCGGATCGCGATCGCTCCCCCGAACGAGTGCCCGGCCAGGGTCAGGGGACCGAGTCCGGCAGCGTCCAGAAACCGACCGAGCCAGGCGGAACACTCCGTCAGTGTCCGCTCGTCGAGGGGCCGGTCCGGCACACCCGCGAACCCCGGGATCGCCGGGGCGTAGACCAGAAAGTTCCGGGCAAGTTGAGCCAAGGCGCGGCGGTAGATCCAGGGCGTCAATCCCCATCCGGGCACGAAGACCACCGGCGATCCTCGCCCGAGGACGCCGCACATCTCCGCCCGGGCGTCGACTCGAACAGTTCTCCAGTGCATCGCGGTGGAGTGGCAGTCGGCTCGGGTGAGCGATGGGTAGTGCATCGGGTGAACCTTCGATCGAACGGGTGAGACAGGTCACACCATGCCCTCGCCTGACGCGACGAGGCGACGGCCGTAATACCCGTAGGCATACCTGTTTTCCCCGAAGGAAGAAGACTGGTCGGTACGAAGGAAGGCCAGCGACCGCATCCCGGGACCCCTCTGCACCGCCTAATTACCAGTGGACACGGCGACATCAGACGCAGCGCCCAACCATCACCGACTGCTACGGCGGGCCTGCACCGAAAACGATCATTCTCCTGCATTGTTCGGGGGCGGGGCCGTCTGCCGAGCCACTAGACCTGGTCGTGCGTCTGCTCCGCGACCCAGGCGGCGACCTGTGCCCGGGAGGTGAATCCGAGTTTCGCCAGGATATGTTCCACATGTCCTTGTGCCGTGCGAAGTGAGATCACCAAGCGATGGGCGATGGCTTGATTCGTCAGACCTTCGCCGACGAGGGCGGCGACTTGACGTTCTCTCTTGGTCAGTCGCGCCGACGCGCCGGTGCCGGACCTGGAAGCGGTCGGCGGTTGCTCGCGGAGGGTGTAGGCGATGGCCGCGTCGAAGCCGAACTGTTCACCTTGGCGGTATGCCGCGGCGAATGCCCTACCGCCGAGGTCCTGTTGGGCCTTCTGCTCGCATTCCTGATGGTAAACAACAAGATTCGCATGTATGACCGCCTCACTGCCGATCGACCGCGCCACCCCTTCTGCCGCTCCCATCAGGACTGTCGCCCGCGGCAGGTCGCCCAGGTCGCCAGTGATCCAGGCCAGCGCCTCGAGGCACAAGGTGGCCACGCGCGGGCTGTGCACCTGACGAGCGAGGCCAAGAGATTCTTCGAGAAGCCGGACCGCATGATCGGCATCGCCCTGGCGCCACACGGCAATGGCCAAGCCCCAAAGCGAAAGTGACCGAAACATCTTTTCACCGTGCTCTTCGGTCAGTGCCAGCACACGTTCGTGGTATTCCACGGCCCGTTGCGTCAAGCCGGACAGCCCGAAGGCCAACCCCAACGAATACATCGTTCCTACTTCGAGGGTGCGTTCCCCGCGTCCGCGGAACTCGGCGAGTGCGGTCTCGAGGTGAGAACATGCGTATGGAAGATCCCCGCTGTAGAGAGCCAGCATGCCATCGGCAGCGTCGACGAAAGCGCGCATCAGGGAGTCGCTGGTCTGCGCGGCCAGCCTGCGCCCCGCCTCCACGAATACGGCTGCCGCCCGGAGGTCACCTTGTACGTTGGCCATCACGGTGGCGCCGTAGAACGCCTCGACCCACTCGAGGGTAGGCGGGCCGCTCTGACGAACGAGCAGTCGGTCGTACCATCGCCGCCCCTCGCTGAACAATCCTTGGGAGGCCCAGAACACGTAGAGCGCGCCGGCGATACGCAGCCCGACAGCGGGATCGTCCTCGACGCAGAATTCGAGAGCCTCCCGCAGGTTCGGCAGTTCCCGCTTCAGGCGGGTGATCCAGTCGAGCTGGCGGGCGCTGATCCACTCGGCCTCCGCGTCGAGCGCCAACGCCTCGTACCAGTCCCGGTGGCGGCGACGCACGGCCAGGTCCTCGCCGCTCTGCTCGAGCTTCTCGTAGCCGTATGCGCGGAGCGTCTCGAGCATCCGGAACCGCACCACCGACCCGGCCTCCTCCCGGACCAGGATCGACTTCTCCACCAGGGCGGTCAGCGTGTCCAGCACCTCACCCGCGGCCATATCTGCACCGCACACGTGCTCCGCGGCGTCGAGGTCGAAGCTGCCCGCGAACACCGCCACCCGACCCCACACCCGTTGCTCGACGGCGGTGCACAACTCGAAACTCCAGTCGATACACCACCGCAGCGTCTGCTGCCGCGTCGGCGCACCCCGGCTGCCGCGGGTGAGCAGGGTGTAGCGGTCGGTGAGCCGCTCGAGGATCTGCTCGGGAGAGAGCGCCCGCAGCCGGGCCGCGGCCAGCTCGATCGGCAGCGGCAGCCCGTCGAGCCGGTGACAGATCCGCGCCACCGTCGCCGCGTTGTCCTCGGTGAGCGCGAAACCGGGAACGGCGGCCGCGGCGCGTTCGGTGAACATTTTCACCGCATCGTATCTGGGCAACGTCCGCATCGAGGGTGGCTGCTGTGGATCCGGGACCGTCAGCGGGGGGACGGCGAGCACCGCCTCCCCGCCGAGGACCAGGGGTTCGCGGCTGGTGGCCAGGATCCGCAGCCCAGGACACGTTCGCAGCAGGAGTTCGGCGAGTTCGGCAACCGCGTCGATCAGGTGCTCGCAGTTGTCGAGGACCACCAGCACCTGCCGCGGGGCGAGGAATTCGAGCAGCACTTCCTGCATCGGCCGCGCCGACTGATCCCGCAGCCCCACGGCGGCGGCTACCGCGTCGACAAGCAACGATGCATCGCGCAGCTCCCCGAGCTCGACCAGGCGCACCCCTTGGGCGTAGTCGCGCTGCACCGCCTCCGCGACCCGCACAGCCAGGCGGGTCTTGCCGACCCCGCCTATTCCGGTCAACGTCACCAGCCGGGAGCCGGTCAGGAGGTTCTTCGCCTCGGTGAGCTCGTGGCGGCGGCCGACGAAACTGGTCCGCTCCAATGGAAGACTGCCCGTCGCGCCCGGTATGGCGGGTGCCGGGATCCGTCGTCTGCCGCTCAGCACCGGCCCGGGGCCCCCGACCTCCCCGGCCTCCGCGTCCTCCCCGGCCTCGACGTCCTCGGCCTCGGCGTCGGCGTCGGCGCGCAGGGCCATCTCATCGACCGGGAGGTCGTGGTTGCGTTGCAGGGCGCGCAGTTCCTCGCCGAAGGCGGCGGCGGTGGCCGGACGCCGACCGGGCTGGCGGGCCATCGCGCGCGCGACCGTCTCGGCCACGTCGTCGGGGATCCCGTGCTCGCGCAGATCGGGCACCGGTTGCGTGGTGATCCGCAGGAACTGCGCGACCACCTGCTCCCCGCTGCGGCGTTCGAACGCGGCGTGGCCGGTCAGCGCACTGAACACGGTGGCGCCGAGTCCGTAGACGTCGGCGGCCGGACTCGGCGACTCACCGGCCAGCACCTCCGGCGCGGTGTAGGCGGGCGATCCGGTGACGGCGCCGGTGGCGGTCTCGAACCCCCCGGCGATGTGCGCGATACCGAAGTCGGCCAGTTGCGGCTCGCCGTACTCGGTGAGCAGAATGTTCGCCGGTTTGACGTCGCGATGCACGATGCCGAGCCGGTGCGCGGTCTCGAGCGCCCCGGCCATCTTCACCCCGAGCCGCAGGGCCTCCACCAGCGGCAGCGGTCCGCGGCGGCGGAGTCGCGCGTCCAGCGAATTTTGCGGGTGGTACGGCATCACCAGGTAGGGCCGGCCGCCGGCGGTGGTGCCGACCTGCAGGATGGGGACGATGTTCGGGTGCCCGGTCAGCCGCCCCATCGCCCGCTGCTCCCGGAGGAACCGTGCCCGGTTCTCCTCGTCGAGGTCGACGGTGAGTACCTTCACCGCCACCGTGCGATCCAGGTCCGCCTGGGTGCAGCGGTAGACCACGCCGAACCCGCCGCGGCCGATCTCCTGAACGTCGTCGAACCCGGCGTCGGCCAACTCCGCGGCCGGGGCCGGCGGGTACCTCTGCGTATCGCGCGGATCCCGGTCACCCATCGGTACGAGCTACTCACTCCGTCGACTCGCTACTCCCGCGCACCGGTCCCGACGGCACAACCAGCGCACGTTCCTCTATGACCCCACCTCGTGAGGCGTGGACTCAGGATATCGCCGTATACGGTCGACGTGGCCTTCCACCGCCCCGGAACGTGGGGGCAAGGTTCAGCTTGTTGTGGACACCCGATGCAGCTGCGGCAGATCATCCGCTTCGACCGACGCCATCCAAATGCACCAGGTTCTCGCCGAGGCCTTCGGTGAGCATCTCGGCGGCGGCGGTGACCTGGGCGACGGTGACCTCGAGATGCCGGCAGCCGGCGTGCCGAACCGCGTCGCGAACTGGTGGGTGCTGCCGGTATCGACCGGCTGGGCCGGCTCATCCACCGGTCACCGCTGCTGCACGGGTCCGTGCGTGCACCCTCCGGGTGCGCCCGACCGGATACGGATCGCTGCGCGCCGGCGCCTGCGACGGGGGAGACGACTCCGAACGATCGCTCCCCCGGGAGAAGGCAGGAACACCTTTCCCGGCTCTACGGTGCTACGCGATCTGGAACCGGTCGTCGCCGAGTTCGACTTCGATGCGCAGCGTGCCGCCGACCGCATCGACGTATCGGCGCAGTGTGTCGAGCTGGATACGGTCGAGCTCACCGCGCTCGATGGTCGAGACCCGGTTCTGCCCCACCTCCAGTCGCTCGGCCACCTGCTTCTGGGTCAGGTGCTGTGCCTTGCGCAACTCTTTGAGTCGGTAGGCGCGGACCTGGTCGGTGCTCGACCTGGCCGGTCTCGTCTGCCGCGGCCAGAGGTGGGTGCACTGCGCCGGCACCGTCCACGCCGTCGGGAAACGAACCCGTCGCATCTCCGCCGACCCGGATTGTCGACATATGCGGCGCGCAACGCAGCGTCGGTGGTATCGCAGCACCGCAGAAGGATGCAGCGGTACCACCGGTGGGCGCCCTGGGGACGAGTCGATGCGCGGCATTGCGGTGGGCCGCTGGGCGCGCGCACCTCGAGATTCGCGGATCGAGAGAGTACTCGGTAACGGTGAAAAACTCGAGAAGCAGAGAGCCGGCCGAGAATGTGACAGCATTCCCGGCCGAACCCCTGTCGGGGGCATGTCCCGTGACGTCCCGGTGTCAGGCACCCCGTGCCAGGACAGCCGGCCCGTTTCACCAGGACGAACCGCGTCGACCGCGACCGAGTCCGGCCCCAGGAGCGGGGGCGAAGGGGGTGGACCCTCGGGTTCACCGTCCCGCGCTTGGGCCGCTCTCGCGGGCAGGCGAATTGGTGCGGGGATGTGCCCTCGATGCGTTGACCGCGCTTTGTCCAGCTGGTTGCCGATCAGCGGCGACGCAGGCCAAAAAGCGCTCGAGATCGTACAGCGCGGCCCTGGCGGCGGGATTGGCCATCGGCGGATACATCCCGTCGAACGCATGCTCGGTCCAGGGGAACTCGACGTATACGACCGGGACGCCGGCCGTGTCGAGTGCGCGATACAACTTGCGCGCTGCCTGGAGGGGAACGACGGCATCGTGTGTGCCTTGGAACATCAGCGTGGGCGGGCAGGATGCGCGCACGTGGTGGACCGGCGAGGCGAGGTCGTACATCTCGGGGACCTCGTCGGGCAGCCCGCCCAGAAGGTTGCGCATCAATTGACGGACGGGCGGTGCCGGCGGCAACTGCACCGCCGTGAGTGGTCGACCCAACATGAGCGTGTACAGGGCGTTGGCGAGCTTGCCCGGCTCCGACCGCTGCCTCGGGGGGCGGGGGTGGCGAGGCCCCTTCCTGGGCCAACCAGCGCCGGTATGCGGACGACATCTTCGGGTATCAGCCGCGGCTCGTCCGGGGCATAGGCGGCCAGCAGCGCGATGTGGGCCCCGGAGGAGCCGCCCATGACGACCACCCGCCCGGAGTCGATCCCGTACTGCGCCGCGTTCGCCTTGATCCACGCCACCGCGCGGTGGACGTCGCCGACCATGCCGGTGACGTCCGTCTCCGGGCAGCTGCGGTGCGCGGCGTCCATGACGACATGGCCTGGCCGGCAAGCTGGCGAAACAGCGGCCGTGTCAGGACGTCCTTGTCGAAAAAGTGCCAGGAGCCGCCGTAGAGATGGACGATCGCCGTGCCGGAGGACTCGACGCCGACGGGCGGCTGCCAGATGTCGGCCAGGAGTCGACGGTTTGTGCCGGGGATGGTGCAGAACGGCACGTTGCGGGTTAGGCGCGGCTCCGGCACGCGAGGCAATCGCCATGTCAGCCGTCGTCGCAGCATGCGCTGTTCGGCTTCCGGGGGGATGCGGCGTTGCCAGTCCCGCCCGAACGCCCGCGCGAAACCGTTATGGGGCGCGACCGTGCGCTGGATGTAGGTCACGCCGATGCCGGCGCCGAGCGTCCCGGTGATTACCGCGAGCGGGGACCGCTGCTTCATGCCCAGAACGGCGGCAAGCGATCCCAGAAGGACGAGTCCAGGTGTCTGCGCCGTCGCCGTCGACTTCCACATGAACGCTTGGTAGCTGTTGACGGGACGCAGCACTATCGCGCCGAACACCGCCGAGAGCACACCGAGGAATGTGGCGAGGTTCTTCATGGGGTTGTCGTCCCCTTCTCGCGGTACGCACTATCCGACAGTCGCACTTCCGGAAGACCTCCACCAATTCACGGTAGTCCGACTCGGCGCCCTGCTGCACTGTCGAGAAGACGATGCGCTCGGGGTCCGAAAGCCACGGCCCGCGGACGCATCGGTGCGACGGAAAGGCGCCGGACCCTGTCGATTACAGGCTCCGCTGTCCGCCTCTCATGATCTCCAGTACCGGCCGGCGGCCACGAGAGGTGACGAGAGACCGCAGGAGCGAGACCCGGCGCCGCGGAGTCGGCTCGATGTTCGCGCTGGTGGTAGCTGTTCATCGGGTCCTCTTCGTGGTCGGCGCGGGGTACGGGTCAGCTCGCCTCGAGGTGGGTGCGGTCAGGATGCTGTCGTTGACCGCGCCGCCAACGTGGCCTGGTGTTCGTAGTCGTCGATCCACTCGAGCACGGCGTCCGGGCCGTCCACACCGACCCTGATCCCGATCTGGGACGGGTGTCGATGCTCAGATGCACGAACGGTGAGTCCTGCCCCGGCTGGTGGGTGGCGCGCAGGATGCGGCGCATCCTCGGGACGCCAGTCGAGTTGGTCCTCCTCGATGCGCAGCTCGAGCCCGCCCCGGGTGGGGCGAAGCCCCTCCGTGGCGGCCTTGATTTTCGGCACCGAGTGCAGTAAATCTGGTTGAAGGGTGCACGACCGTGGTTATTGCCTCGGCCGACCCAGCTGCCACGATCCGCCATCCCCCTGCCGGCGGTTCGTGGAATCCCGGGTCGACAAGCGACCCGCCCTGGACGCCCCGCCCTCCCCCAGGCGGGGTGTCCAGGACCCCCTCCACCCCCGCCCGACGGCGAAAAAAGAAAGAAGACGGTTCCTCCGATGATCTGCACTCTCGTCCTCCGCCCGGTTGCGCGCGCCCTCGCCGTCACACTGGTCCTCGCCCACACCGTCCTGGCCACCCGGATACCGGAGCTGCCCGACTGGGACAATGCCGGCAACCCAGCCCCTCACTGACACCCCACGCGGCCGGGCCAAGAGACGGCACCCTTACTTCGAACCGAGCTCGACCGACCCTTACTTCGAACCGAGCTCGACCGACCCGACGCCACCTCGCCGTACCTCGGCACTCCGGTCGGTCCTTCACCGGTACGTCATCACCAGCGTCTTTGCTCCCCCGTCGTCTTCTCTACTGTGGACAGCTCGGCGGTGCCGGGTGGGGGGCCGATATCGATCTCAGAACAGCCGTGGTGCCCCGCGCGGTCGTCGTCGACGCACCGGATGCGTCGTCTCCCGCGCCGCACGAGGTCGAGCCGAACGACGCGAACGGCTACCGCGGCGGTGAGGAACTCTCTGTTCACGCCACTCTCCCCGGTGTACATCCGGGTGCGTTCGGTGCGGATGGCTGCACGAGTTCGGCGCGGGTGCGGGCATGCCGCTGTGACCCCGTTCGGTGCATGACTGCCGGGACCTGATTGACCCCGAGCCGGTTCGCCGCAAATGCCGACGCCGCGCCGGCCATGTACAGCCGCCGTACCCGTACCCGTACCCGCCCGGCACTGCTGTGCGCCGCCGCCTCGTCCCAGTTCACCGTCAGGGTGTCGGATGCCGAGGTCCAGCTTGGCGCCGCGACACCGGCGCCCGGTGGTCACACCGTGCGGTGCACCTCGGCAAGGTGGCGCCCGACGAGAGCGGGCAACCCCCAACGATTCAGGACTTTGCCCGGGACGCGCACGAAGGTAGCGATGATGCGTCGTCAGGACACCTGGAGTGCCCGTAGACAGAATCCGTTGTAAGAGAACAATTTTCGGAAGAATATTGACGATTGGGCCGACCGAAAGATGGTTAGTCGACGGTGGACCGACTGGGTGTCATTGTCTTTCGGCCGACCCGCTCACCGCCAACAGTACAGACACTCCGCATGTCGCGCAGTGGTGCCGTCGGAGCACGCCGACTCGCCCACACCAGCGACTCACCGCACGACCGCCCAATCTCATCTGCGATTAATGACAGCCACCCTTGCGGTCTAGCGAAACATCCACCCCCTCAGCAACCGTACCCATATGGCAGCCTCTATGAGTCTCTAGCTGTAGCGCTCGAGAATCTCCAAAGTACGCTCGAGCAACTGATCGGCTTCGGTCTCCACCTCGTCGAGAAGGTCGTCGACAGTTCGCATCCGCTCGTGCGTGTGCCGGCGAGCGGCGATACCTCGTGTGTAGTAGTCGCGCTCCATCTCCATCACCACCGGGGCGGGTGAGGAGTCCGGACCGCCCTCGGCTCCGGTGCCGTCCCGTAGGTCATGTTCGAGCCGGGTGAGGCTCTTGGGCGGGAGGACGTGAAGTGACGCGGTACCGTTCAATCTGGCGCGCACGAGTTGAGCGATCGCAGCTGCAGACAGTGGTTCCGGTACCAGCGGTAGGTACCCCCACCGATCGATCGGTGTGAACAGCGGCCCATCTCGTCTGCTTCCCGGCAGGATCGGCTCACCGTTATATGTCTCTTCCCTGCCGTCGACACGGGACAGATGCCGAGCGAGCAATCTCGTGCTGGGATGGCGATCGGTGAAGTCGAGAATCTGGGCCCATTGCCCGTAAGCCCGCACCGGACACACCGACCGATCCGAACTCGGACGGAACCGGACCTGATGGGTCCCACCGATGAACAACTCACCGGCATCGACCTCGATGTCGCTGCGGCGCAGACGACCCACCGCGTCGAATGGCAACCCCGCGTACACCGTGAACACCAGCAGGGCAGCATCACGCCGCCCGAACAACCCATGCGGCCATCCCACCGTAGGAATCTGTCGCAGTACCTGCTCGGCGATGTTGCGACGATGCGCCAATCGGTCGGCGCGGCGCATGTTGAGCTGGGTCCGGAGGGCGGTGACTCGTCCGGGGGCTGCGACACCGGCCCGGTCGTGGAAGTAGTTGATCGCGGAGACACGGCAGATCTGGGTGTGGGGCGCAGCGGGATTCTCGTGCAGGAACTGGGCGAGTGCCATGGGCTCGGCCGGCAGGGATTCCAGATCAGCGGCGGCGCACCAGTCTTCGAAGAGCGACCAGTCGTACCGATAACGTGTCGGGACGTGTGCGGCGCGGCGGCCACCGTTCGACGAGGGCATCGAGTCACAGGCCGATCTCGGCGGCGACGCTGGCCGCCCCCGGCGTCCGGGCGGGGAGATAGGTGCTGAGCATAGCTGTGCTGACATGCCCTGTGTGCTGCATGATCGCGTGAACGTCGGTGCCGTTGCGCAGGGCCTGGGCGATGAATCCTGCGCGCAGGCTGTGTCCGCCGAGTTGGGCGACGATGTCGTTGTCGTAGCCGGCGTCGTGGGCGCGTCGGCGGATCATGGCATGGATTGCTGATCCGGAGAGGGCAGTGGTTGTCAGGTTGCCGTTCTTGCGGATCGGGCGGAAGAGCGGGGCGTCGGGGTGGGGTGGTTTCCGCAGCGGGCCGTGGCAGATGTGTGCGTCGAATGGTGTCGGGTGACGGAGCAGGCGGATCACTCCCGGCCGTCCTGTGGTGTCCCATGCGTTTATCACCTGGAGCCACCGTGTGTACGCGCACGGCGGACAGGTCCAGTGGCTTTGTGTGGGGGGTAGGAGCACGGTTGGTGTGCTGTCGTCGTGCGCTCCGGTCGAATGTTTGACGGGGATTCGGAGTCCGCCGGCGGGATCGGCGGTGACGTCGCCGATACGCAGGGTCTCCAGGTCGGAGCGGCGGAGGGCACCGGCAAACCCGGTCAGCAGCACCGCGCTGTCGCGGCGCTCAGCCACGTGGGAGGCCCAGCCGGTGCAGGCGTTGCGAGTGACGGCGAGGATGGTGGTGAGATCTTCTACGAGAAGAGGCGCGGTTCGGCGGGGAGGTTGGGCGGACGAGGGCGTCGGGTGGCTGCGGATGGTGGCCAAGGCGGTCTTAACGCGGGGGTCCGTTCCGGGCGGGGCGTATCCGGCGCTGCGGTGACGCTGGTTGATGGCGGCGATCCATCGGGTCAAGGTGGCGTGGGAATACGGTCGTCCTTGTCTTGTGGCGCCGTGGGTGGCCGTGTCGGCCAGGTAGGCAGCGATCGTGTCCGGCTCGGCAGGGAGGGCGCGACGGTGGTTGTGGTGGCACCATCGTTCGAATCGATCCCAGTCCGCGGAGTAGGCACGTCGGGTGTTGCTGGCCTGGGGTGCGGAGGGCGGATGAAATTCCAGCGGGCGGGTGGAGGGCGGTGTGCTGTGGTCGCCCGGCGTAGAGGATTCGAGCGAGGACATCGCAGTCTCCTCTCGGCAGATGGATCAGTTGCCGCGCGAAGACTATCGCATTCGTCTGCGACAACCATGCCCCCTCACAGCAAGTGGCGAGTCCGGCTTTGGCACCGCGGGCAAGTCCTCCCCCGGGGTCGACGCGACTGGGGAGGGGACGTCGGTGCAACCATCGCAATACGTTCAACAATCGCGGGTTCGAGAGCCCGAACCGTACAGGTGTATGCGTCGACTGGGAGACCATGCGCATTTCGGGAGCTGTCGGTTCCGGCGATCGCAGGAACCGAGGGCCACTGTCGACTCATGCCGATATGACGCCGTTGGAACACGGTGTTCGCGGTCGACAGGTCCGGCTCTCTACTGTCGTGATTTCGTAGAGAACAAGTTCATTGTCGCTGCCCAGTGCCGGTAGGCCCCGCCGGCGACACGTTCGAAAGCAGTCACCCAGTCCAGTCTGCGGTCTCCTCTCGTCGGAAACGCCCCGTACGTTCGCCTCAGAATCCATGGCGGCTTCCTGGACGCAGGTGCGCGTCTCCAGTGCAGCTCCTCCAGCCACCACCGCCAGACCACTCGTTCGTGCTGGTAGGAGGTCCACCGGTGGGCCAGGATCCCGGCTACACCCAGGATTTCCGCAGTTCGTGTAAACAGTCGCCGGGAGGCACGAGCACGGAGGCAGTCGAGCGATCCCGTCGCCAGACCCGCACGGCGGAGCCGGCGTAGGCAACGCAGGGTCTGGGTAGCTGAGGTGTGGAGCAGAGTGGCGAGGGCGGCGGCGGGGATGCCGGGGTGCAGGAGGAGTTGCAGGTGGGCCTCCCGGGTGAGGGAGCCGAGGGAGGGGGCGGACCAGAGGTCGGCCCGGGCGTGGCTGAGGCGGAGGCGGAGGAGCTCGAGTGCACGCCTGGGGCCCGAAGGGGGCGTAGTCACTTGTGTCCCAGAAATGAACTGAGGTACCGCGACACTGTAGCTTGCTGCCTTTGGCCCCGCCGCTTCCTGCACGCGAACCACCCATCCCGCGGTGACCAGCTGGGCCAGATACCGGCAGACCGTGCTCCGGTGGCTGCCGATACGGTCTGCCCACCGCCGCACATCGAGCGCCACGGTGCGGGCGCCGACATCGAACATGAGGGCAACGAGACCGTCGAAGACCAGTCGCCGGGTTGCAGCATCCGTGCCTCCGCGGAAGAACTCGGCACGATCGGCGGCCTCGACGACTTCCAGGAGCGCCCGCCGGGTGCGGGCGAAAGGCCTCTGGGCCCCTACGCTGTCCGGAGCGTGAGACGACCCCGTTTTCGAGAGGGGATGCGCGCGTACATAGTCGGCGGCATGTGCCACCTGCCGGGCGAGATAGGTGTGACGACGTGGCCGGGGCAGGAATCCGACCGGTGTGCGGACCGTTCGGAAGTGCTCGAGGCCGGGTAGCGCCTCGGTGAAGGCGGCATGTGCGATATCTGCCGACGTCCAGCCGGACCCGATCATGCCCGCAAGGATGCGCGCCGCCACAAAGCTGCGGTCTACATGAGAGGGCAGGGGCTCGGCCAATAATCGAGCGATTTGCGGGGACACCGGGCGCCTCGTCAGGGGGAGACCATCCAGTCCCCTCCCCCACAGGTCCTTTGCTACTACTGTTCCGTGGTGGAACGTCGGAGCCGTGTGCTGGATGCGTGACGGATTGAGCGGCCGCCGTCGTCTGCGCGCGGTTGCGGAAGCTTCTTCGGGAGTCGGCAACATGGCCCGCAGGTCCTCGAGCATGCGGGTCTGGTGCAAGGAAGGGATTCCCCGGTCGGCGACGCGCACCGCGGCGAGCGCATCGGCGCTGGCCAGCACGCGGGAACGGGCCTGCGTGGCCTTGCCGTGCCGAGAGCCGGGTGCGCGCACGCATCCTGTCCGGGGGTTGAGCAACGGACTGATGTCCAGCGAAGGAAACGCCGTGCGAGCACTTCGGGCGATATCGGCTACCAGGCTGGGTGACGCCGCTTTGCCGAGTCGGATCCAGATATGGCGGCCACCGTTGTCGGTTCCGGAGGAGGCGCAGACCAGGTGCGGGATACCGAGGTAGGCGAGCAAGGCGGCGAAGGCAGCGGCGTGCCCGGGGGCGTCACCGCGTGCGATATCGAAGTCGAACGCCAGGAGTCGGAACTGTCCCTGGGCGTCGGCCAGCGGCAGCGCGAACGGACACTCGGGGGCACGTTCGGAAAGAACACGTGACTCGGAGTACCGGTGAGTGCGGTCCGGATCGAGCCGGGCCGGCCCGGGGGCCCACCGCCGTACCACGGCATAAATCTGGTGGTGGAGATCGGTGTTTTCCCAGCTGGAAGCGTTGTCCGATTCCGGCGGGATGATGGTGCCGAGGGGTCTGGTCACCGGTGTGACACCGGCCGGTTCCCCATTGTTATGTGACGTACGCGCAGCGCAGGTCGACAGGACAGCGGGCATGCCTGTAACCTGGCAATCGGTTCTCAACAAACCGAAGCCTCTCTCGTGTGGTTGCGAGAGTCGGTTCGAGGGATTCGGGGTGGTACCCGAAGGGATTGTGTGAGCACGCAGTGCGCTGGACGTCAGTCCGGCAATGAGTTGCCCCACCAAGCGGATGGTGGGGCACTCGCCTTTTCTGGGGTGGTTAAGCCCAATCGGGGATGGTTAGGTCCCGATGAACTGACGACCATGTCCGGGGTGGTCTTCCCGGAGGTCGGCAACGGCGTGTGCGTTCCTCGAATGAGTCTTGCAACGGTATGAAGATGTCGTAAGGCAGGCGCAGTCCTGCCGCCGCATCAGCTCGCCATCGTCAAGCTCCTTCCCTCGGTCGTGCTCAGTGCCGCCTGACGCATGTACGTCAGCGCGGAGTCGAACTCGTCCATGTGGCCGAAACCAACGGCCGCGAGCGCGCCCAGCAAGGCAACTCGATTGGTCGAGTAATCGTCGACCAGTTGGTCGATCGTGCTGCGGTAAGCCACCGGGAGCCGGGTCCACACCTTGCGGCGCTCGGCGCCGTCCTCGATGCCCAGTTCCTCGGCCAGACCTCCCGAGGAGTCGACGATCGTGTCGAGCTCGTAGGCCTGAAAACCTGCAGGGAGCAGGTCCAGATGGCGCAGTCCGATGGTGATGGCCACCCCCAGGACGTCGCTGGCCGTCTCGTTCGTCGAGTTCTTGATGGCCGAGAGACGGTCGAGGTTGCGCTTCCACAACGTCGTCACAACCGGCTCGCGGTGACCCAAGGACGGGCGGCCGGCACCCGAGGTGCGGCGCGCGCGACGGCGGACATCGGGCATCAAGGCGGGATGTGACATGCCTACTCGCCTTTCCTTCCGGTGGAGCTACAACGGTCCGACGAGGCTGAGCGTACATCCTCTCGGAATTTCAGCAATCCCAACACGCGGATCCATCTCAGATTGCTGAAATAACCATAGGCCAACAACCGCGAGATGCACGGAGACGCGCCGAGGAGCAGATCGTAACTCGAGAACTCTCGAGAGGGACACCCGTGGCTCGAGGTGAGTCTCGAGGCGGATGGTTCGAACCCCGCTCGCCTGCCGCCCTCGGCACGCGGGCGGCGATAGCGCCCCACCCTACTGGGTGGACACCTCGAACATAAGCAAGGGCACCGGGTCGCCACCGCATCGACCCCATCCCGGAGCTCGCCGGCCGCCGCATAAGTTTGGTCTACGACATCAAATAAAGAAAACGATTATCGTTAGTGCATTGGCGTCGCACCTGGAGGGAGACCGCCATCCCCGGGCGCCGGACTGTTGAAGCCGAACGCAATTCTGTCCGCCGTTGCGCTGCGCAGTGGCTTTCGCGGGGAAGCCGAGGCCGGGACCGAAGTCCGGCCTCGCCCGAACTCGAGAGAAACTTCGCGGCCTCGAGTGGGCACTCCCCTGGTGGGCCATCCAAGGCCTGTCGAATGTGCCGGCCGACGCCCCCGCTTCGGCAACCCAGAGCCCCGGACGTTCACCTCGGCCGCGGAAGTCGCAACGCTCCATATCGTGCGGATCGACCACGATTGTCCCGGACCAAATTCACAAGCCCATCCCGGTCCCGATGTGGGACCGCACCCGGGTGCGCCACGTCGGTGGGGGGTTTCCCTCTGCGCAGATCGTCCGCGCTCCAGCGAGCGGTGCGGAGCCGGCGCAGTGCTGCTCCTGCTTCGAGGACGAAAGAGTCTGTCGCGGTGAGGTTATCGATTGTGCAGGGCACTGCGGGAATCGCTGTTACTGCGGTTGCGGGCACTCACAGACTCAAGTACAGGCGAAGCGCTTGTTCGACAAGGGCGCTGCGACTGCCGGCACCCCACTCATCTGCCAGTCGATCCAAAACCTTTGCATCCGAAGCAATTACTCCCGCCAGCGGAACTCGGGCTTGTGGCTCACTGTGTCGGCGCCGGCGCGCGCCGGCCGCCTGCTTCCGCTGGAAGAGTCCCCCGGACGATCCAGTCGCCGCACGCCAATGTGCTTCCAGCTCAACGGCATGAAGCTCGATCGCGTCGAGAACAACCTGCCCATAGGAACGCGCAGTAGTTGGGTTGCTGGCCCGCTCACGCAAGGTCAGCGCACGAAGTGCGTCGTACACGGAAGGCGACAACGAGACCTCCGGCGGCGCGGTGCGCGACACCGGCGCCGCACCACCTTCGCGAGGGCGTGAACGTTTGCGTGGCTCCGCTCCCCGCCCCTTGTCGGCGCTATGATCATCCTCCGCCGTGCGCTCGTCCTTGAGCGGCTCGGCGACTGCCTGGAGATGCCGGAACTCCTGCGCCCGCTGCTCCGGGTCAGCCTCTGCGACAGACGGCTCCATCGCCGAACGCGTCTGCTCCGGCGCCGGTTGCTGCGGAGGAGGGCTCTGCGGCTTCACCGTATTGAGCGAGGGAAGCAGGTCGTCCAGATCACCCAGGGCGGCCGGATCGAACGCCGCTCTGCGGCGTCGAGAACTCACGCCACACCACCTGCGACGCGTCCACTCTCCGCCGCCGCCAAACGACCGAGAACCTCCCGGGTCAGTGCCTGGTAGTCACCGGCCAAGCCCGACGGATCCCGGGACCACAGGCGCTCCCCCAGGTTCGCCTTCTGACGCAGCCGCTGAAGCCGGTGCTTCTGATGCGTGTCGGCAACCTCCACCAACTCGGAGGGGGTGAGATGGCGAGTGCGCAGATCGACTGCAGCCGCCCGGTCCGAGCGGATGAATGTCTCGAACGGCGAAGCACCGCTGCCCTCGAGAAGCTCCCCGACCTGCTCGAACACTTCCCGGTTTCTCGTGGTCGCGCGGGGATTGGCATCGAAGAGCACAACGCCCAAGAGTTGGATCAACGATCCGTTCTGCCGCGCGCGGAGGTACCGGGCAGCCAAGAGC
Organism: Rhodococcus sp. DMU1; assembly: GCF_012272955.1. Lineage (NCBI taxonomy): Bacteria > Bacillati > Actinomycetota > Actinomycetes > Mycobacteriales > Nocardiaceae > Rhodococcus > Rhodococcus sp. DMU1. The sequence continues at coordinate 388,090 of NZ_CP050953.1, forward strand.
TCGACGCCGGACAAACTTGCGTCGTCGTCCTTGGTCGGGACGAGGAGATAACGCGCAGTCCCGAGAAGAGCGTCGAGCAAGGGTGCATCGCCCGGACCCGAGTCGATCAGGACCAGGTCGTAGCGCTCGGTTTCACACAGGTCCCCGAGAGTGGTGATCAAGTTGGCCCGAAGATCCGTGCCCGATTGGGCGGCGGTGGCGGCGACTGCCCCGACTACGGCCAGTGCCGGTCCTCCAGCAATCAGATCCAGATTCGGACGCACGTCGCGCTGCGGTTCGAGCGGGTGGGCGTACTGCAGCGCCATGCTCAGACCTCGCCCCCGATCGCCATCGACGCCGAGATCGGACGAAGTCACGTTGGCCTGCTGGTCCGCATCCACCACAAGAACACGCCGGCCTGCCGCCGCGACCATCCCCGCGACGGCCGCGACGATCGAGCTCTTACCGACCCCGCCCTTTTGGTTGGCGACGAGGACGGTCCGAGCGGGCTGCTGCATGTTCACCCGGGTGAATGTACAGGCATCCGGCCGGACGACTGGGCATCGACACGCCCGTGAATGCGGCCGCTTGTACGGACCGTGACATGGGCGCTTGCACGACCGTGGATACCGCCGGACGTACGTCCATCAGCAAGGCCATCTATGAGGCCATAGAAATGGACAGTTCAATGCTCGGCTGTGTTGCCATACATATGGCAGTAGAGAAGGCCATCTAAAAGGCCATAAAGAAAGTCAGAAGGACGGCGACCCATACGGCCTATCGAAGGTCCATGTAGAAGGCCGGTAAGAAGACCCGTAAGAGGGGCATGCGTATGGCCGTTGCACAGCACGGACGCATGGCCATAAGTACGGACTTGTAAAGCACCATACGATAAAACATAAATAACACCATACGTACATCCATATAAGGTCCCGGTAGATACCCACATCGATAGCCATAACAAGATACATACAGAGAACCGTATTTAACCCCATACATACTCCCACATGTGTTTTCCCAGTTCACGGGCCAGATATACGTCCTGACCGAGCTGGCGAACCGAGCCAAGATGTCAACAAGATTCGAGCATCCGGCGACCGGAAGAGTGCGGGTGCGGACCCCCATGCTTGCTGCCTGGGGTGAGGTCCGAGGACACGGCCGATCGCAACCGCTAACAGGGCACGGGAAGCGGAAGAGGGAGGTTCACAACCTGCCGCGACAAGAGTCGGGATCGAATAGTCGAGCGACAGACTCGGGGGACGACTGTGGCCTCGCGGAACCCGCCCCTGCAGTCCGTTCCGACAACGCCGACGTTACGCGAGTGGACGGCTGTCGAGCGCTCTGACGGTGTCGAGGTGTTGCGGTTCGGTCGTGAACCAGGCCTTCGTGTTGTGCACTTCGGCGATCCGCAAGTGCCGCGCAAGCCGGTGACCTTCCCTTCTGCGGACACCACTCGGATCCCGGCGTAGACCCATGCGAACTTCCATACGAGGACCCATATATAGCGCCATACAGAAGGCCATAACTACGGCGCTCCACATGGCGCTGATAAGACCTGCCCTACGACCCGACCAGGGACCTCACATGCGTGGTGCGTGGCGGGAAGGCGCCCGGAGGGGAGTGCGAATGGCGACGGCCGTGGTCCCCGGCGCGCCGAGGTTGAAGCAGCGACGGCCTGTCGCGCCGAAGCGGCGCAATGGCGCTCAGATGACGGGATGCTCATTCCTGAACCGGCGCGGCTATCCCATCCGGGCTGAGCTATGGAGCGATCCCACGGCCGTCTTCCCGACCCCGACCTTCCCGCCGGGCACGACGTGAGCGGCGGGAAGCCGAACAATCAGCTGACCTGGCCGGATGCGGGGAGGGGAACCGATGGGACGCCGGAGAGTCGGCAGGGATCCGCCTGCAGCGGGAGACCCGCAGGAGGTCATCGCCCCGGAAAGGCCAACTGCGTTCGGGTTGGGTGAAGATAACACCAAGAAAAATATGTTAAAACGATGATAAGAAAATTATCACAATAAAACTCGGAAAGATGCAGTTCAACGGGTTGGTCCCCCTCCTTGGTCATCGGACCGCGCACGCCCCGTCTCGCGGTGGTGGCAGGGCTTATCATCCGGAGTAGCGCTCTGATCAATCTCTGTCTGCACCGGGAAACCCGGACCATCCTGGGCGGACAGTCGGGTTCACGCCACGTTCGAAGTAGACGATCACCATCAGCGCATGTCCTGGCTCGAATAGCCCCCCGCGTCAGGACTTGTCTCCGTAGCGCAGCGCTTTGCGCAGCGTCCGCACCGCACTCTCCGATGATCCTCAGCAGAACTTCAGCTGGAGAGGTGCCTACCTGGGCCGAGTTCGTGCCGCGCGGCACCGGAGCGATCTTCTTCGCGCTGAGCGGTGCCGTCGTTCGCGGACGATCAGGTCGATCTACCGTCTCGGCCCACCGAAAGCACACCCGAAACGAACCCTGCAGCTGAACAGCGGCACCAGCCGATCGATTGCGCGCATCCTGGGGCACATCTTCTTGGGGCAAGGGCTGCGTAAGGGACGCACGCGTCGCCCCCAGTCGAGTTCTCGCCGGTCTGCCGTTTTCGGGATCTGGGCGCATTGTCCGCGAAGCGGTATATCCTTTGCCGTGGCAAGTCGTGTGTGATTCAAGCTGGGATCCGGAGGGGTATTGATTGTGACCGCGGCGCATCTCCCCTCTGATCTGGCGGCCTACAACGACGCCGCCCGCATGAGCCAAGCCGAGCTGGTGACGGCGCTGCAACAGTTGCTCGGCGCCAAGCTGGTCGCGTACCTGGGCGGGGTCAAAGAGACCAGGGCCGTTCGGCAATGGGCAGCGGGAACCCGCACCATCGGGAACGACACCGACCTCCACCGCGTACGCCTGGCCTACCGCATCGCGCGACTGATCACCGCAGGCGACACCCCCGCCGTGGCGCAGGTCTGGTTCGAAAGCTTGAATCCCATCCTCGACGACCGCTCTCCGGCGCTTCTGCTCCGAGAAGGGGAGCTGGCCGAGATCGGCCCCCACGTGTTGTCCGCCGCCCGCGAGTTCGCCGCCGCCCGATGACTCGAGGGATTCCCGCCTCCACCTTGCCGGTAGGGACACCCACTACGAACGGTGAACAGTGATGGCATCGACCAGGAAAGGCCAGCGCATGGGTGGGGGAGAGCAGTTCGCACTGTTCGACGTGGAGCGGCCGGCCGAGCCGGAAACCAATGCCCGGGTCGAGGCCGCCTCCGTACTGCAGCCCGAGGCCTCCGCGGAGGCGGTGGACATCGTGGAGGCGGTCCCGCCGTCCGACACGCCACCTTCAGAGCCCCAGCTTGAAGCTCCGAGTACTCCGGAGCCGGGCCCGTCCGGGTGGGAGAGCCTGCCGGCCGGGGAAGACGCCGACGGACACGCCATCGTCATCACCGCCGCAGCCTCCTACACCCCGTCCGGGCGGGTGCTTACAGGATCCGTTGACTCGATCGACAAACTCGATCAGCTCGTTCGCTGGGCTGCGTTGACCCCCCTCGGCTCCCCGGCTCAGGTCTGGCTCGTCGGCGTCGACGCGTGCGCACAGCTCGGCTGGATCATCGACCCGGGCAGCGAGGACGACGTCGACGACCTCGAAGCGCTGCGCGTGCGCGCCGCCGACGAATTGCGTCAGGTCATTTCCGCCACCTTGCCGCCGTTGATCGCACAAGGCTGGGAGTTGCGGGGCGACCCTGGGCACGTGGTGCACCTGTCCCGCGCGATCGGTAAGGCCACCCAGATGGTGGACCTCGTTCTCGAGCCCTATGTATGGACCTACTGGAACAAGGACTTCGGCTGGGGTAACCGCGTCGGCGACATGGGCATTCTCGGCTCACCCACTGCCGGAACATACCTACCCGACGACGACTTGCCCGCCGCGCGCGAACTCGGTCGTCGCCTCGCGTGGTGCGCCAAGCACCTCGGTGTCCTGCCGGGCCCTACCCCGGCTCGCACCGGGGCCGCGGTCGTCGACAAGATCCGCCGCGAACGGACCCGTACGGGAAAGGGCATTCTCGTCACCACGGCCGGGCCCGTGCCACCATTGGACGGGCCGCCGCGCGGTGATCTCGAACCGGCGGCCGGTTGGGCCCGCGTCCCCGACGCCGAAGATCTGGACCATGCCCGTCGACTGGTGACGCTCGATCAGCGCGCCGCGTACCTGGCCTCTGCGGGCATGCTGAGTTTCGGGTACGGGCGACCGCGCCGCGTGGTGGGCGATGCCGCCGTGGAGGAGGCGTCTCGCACCAAGCCGGCCTTCGGGTTGTGGCGTGTGACCTTGCCCGCGGCGGGGCAGTACTCGTTGCCGGAGAAGTTGCCGCTGCCGCATCCGGTGATGCAGTTCGATGCTCCGGTACGAACCTGGGTGACCACCGTGAGCCTCGAAGGGTTGTGCGCACCGGTCGCGGACGGGGGGATGGGGGTGGACGTCGACGATCTCGAGGTCACCGAAGCGTGGATTTATCCCGAGCAGGGCAGGGCGTTGGACAAGTGGGCGTCGATCCTGCGCGCTGCTCGTGGTGTCGCGGTCGAGACCGACGATGTGGCGATGAAGCGATTCGTCGGTGCCTGCTACAAGGGGTACATCGGGCGGATGGTGAATCCGGAAATGTGGACTGCGACTCGGATGCAGCATCACCATCAGCCGTTGTGGCGAGCGGCGATCATTGCACATTGCCGTTGGCGGGGCCGTCGGGTGGCGATGCGCATCGCGCGTGAGACCGGTCGGTGGCCGATCCGCACCATGACGGATTCGTGGGTGTATCTGCTGGGGGAGGCGGACGACGTCGCGGATGACAGCCCGGCGTTGGGCAAGATGGTGGTCGAGAAGCACGCCCGGCTCTCCGACGATCTGCTTGCAGTGTTCGCGGCTGCGCAGGACACCCATGAGGTCAAGCTCGCTATCGATGCGGCCTACGGTGCCTGCGGCGAGGAGGACGCGTAGATGGATCGGTGTGGGTTGGTGTGGCGGCACGGTGTGACCGCCGTCGGGTTGTATGGGCGGCACGCCATGGCAGGTCGTCGGGTCGGTGGGGGAGGGGACGAGTAGGTGGCGCTACATCTGCCGAAAAAGCGCTCGAAGTCGGTGCCGCAGACAGCGGTGGGTCTTGACGGTATGCACGTGAAGGTGGCGGCCGCGGCGACGGCGGGTGTAGCCAAGTCGCAGCAGACCAGTCGAGGCCTGGCCGGGCTCACGACGACGGTGTCGGTGGGGCAGTTGCGTACCGAGATCGGGCGGGAGGGGTTGCGGCAGGCCGCCGTCGACGCCGGACGCAGGGCGCCGTCGGACCGCACCTTGCGCCGCTGGGTGCAGCAAGGACGCATTCCGCACGCCGATGTCGCCGAGCTGGCTCAGCGGCGCGCGGCGATCGAGCGACTCGGTGGGGTGGCGGTGGTGGCGCAGCGGATCGGCCGTACCGCGTCGGCGGTGTCGCGATACCGGTCGGGTAAGACCAATGAGCTGCGCAACGACGCAGCCAGCAAGCTGCGGGCGGTCAAGGCTCAGGACACGATGCAGCGGGCCGGGGTGCTGCGTCCGGACGGCACGCCGAAGCGGGCCACGATCCGGGTCAAGGGCCGGGTGGGGGTGCGCAACGGTTCCGAGGCCGGCTACGACTTCCGCACCCGCACGTTGGACTTTGCCAACTCCGATATCCCGTTCACGGTGGAGGAATCGCAGGCGTTGGCGGCGGCACTGGCGAATGATGATCACGGCCGGGTGGTGGCGATCCTCGAGCGTCATGCCACGCTGGAGTACCCGGAGAACAAGGGTTTCGACGTCTACAGCGACGAGTTCGGATTCCACTTCGAAGCGATCGAGGACATCCAGATCGATTGGGCGTAGAGGGGGTCTCGAGGGCGGTATCGGTCTCGGTGCGCTCACTGTTCGGCGAGTTCTCTGCGGAGGTTGGCGCATTCGAGATGCCAGCCGAGGGGAGTGCGTCGTCCTGATGCCGGTCGCTTTACCGCGGTAAAGCGCGGTGGTGGCGGCTCGAGAATTCGCTCCTCCCCGGGAGGTGGCCGTGGTGGTTGCGGTTTACCGCGGTAAACCGCAACCACGACACGGGTGTCCACGAATGAAGGGGGATCGACCGCTTGTCGGCCTATGGCGGGGCAAGGGGGTGTGCGTCACCGCTCAGACCGACGCCGTCTGCGCGGGAATGTCGGGACCCAGACCGGTCCGCAGCCGCGCCGCGGCGCAAATGATCATGACCGGACGGGCCACGCGGACGCGCGGATGGTCGCTCTCTGCAAGTCGCCACCAGGTCGACCTGCCCGGCTACGCCTTCACCGAACTCGGACAGTGAGCCCGCCGTATGCCGCGGTGAATTCGGGCGGTTCGGCCGGTCTGTATCCGTGACACCACCCCCGTCCGCACGGGTCGGGCAGAGGAGAAGCGAGGATTGTCATGGGCAAGGTCACGGTCACCGAGTTCGTCTCGGCGGACGGCGTCATGGAGAACCCCGCGTGGACGTTCCCGTACTGGAACGACACGATCGCCGCGTTCAAGGACGCCGAACTGAGCGAGGCGGACGCGTTGCTTCTCGGCCGCACCACCTACCAGGAGTTCGCCGCCGTCTGGCCCGATCACCCCGGGGAGGACGACGCCTCCAAGGCGCAGATGAACGACATCCCCAAGTTCGTGGCCACGACCTCGCTCACCGAACTGGAATGGAACGCCACCCGGATCGAGGGGGACGTCGCGCAGGGGGTTCGCGCCCTCAAGGCCGAGAAGAACCTACTGGTCATGGGAAGCGGCAGCTTTGTGGGATTCCTGCGCCGCCACTCTCTCGTCGACGAATACCGGCTTGTCGTCTACCCCGTGCTGGTCGGTTCGGGCCGGCGCCTGTTCGACCCCGCTGAGGTGCAGGCGACCCTGGACCTCCGCGACTGCAAGGTGCTCGACAACGGTGTCCTGCTGCTCGATTACACCGTGGTGTCCGACGCCGTAACCCTTCCGGACTTCGGCTGAGGCCCATCCCCGGCTCAGGCCCGGCCGACCGCCACCTCAACTCGGCGACGGTGTTCCGGAACGGTCCGTCGAGCAGCCCTGTATACGGCTGGGACGGCGAACGAACCGTCGCGTCGGTCCATGGGTTCGAGAACCATCGATGACCCCGGGGGGCCGCAGCGACGACATCGGCCGCGCACGGCTGCCCCGGGTGGGGTGAGGCGTCAGGCTCGGGGTCACCAGTCGAGTGCTGTACAGGACTCGTCTCCGACCACCCATGCGTCGTGGGCCGGTCCTACCGCGAACGGTCCTCGGGTCCGGCCTCGACCTCTGGGTCCTTCCGGCTTCGTGCTCGCATTCGGCCATTGAGCACGTAGCCGTAGTGGTGCTGCGAACCCGGCTGGTCCCGGCGCCGACGTGCGTGGACCACCGCCGGCCCGGGCGACAGACGCCATGACCGAGGGTGATCCGCTCGGGGATGTCGGGCACGGCGCGCATGCGTCCATCCGCGAAAGTCATGGTTCGCCCGGTCTGATCGCCTCGCGCGCAAGTCCGTCCCACGGCTCCGGCAGGGAAGCGATGCTAGGCAGCCTGGAGTTCGGATGTCCTTCGTCCAGGTGCGAACCCTCGGTTTCCACCCCAGGGAGGGGATGGGGCGGGGTACAGGAACTCCGGTTCGGTGAGGCCCTTTGCCGCCCGGTACGTCGTATCGACTCGGCGCGAGGTGACGACGGTTGCGGAGAGACCAGCCGCTACGGTGACGTGCCGAAACGGAACGTACCTGTGAACCGTTCGGAACGAGGGTGTTCTGGATCGGCCCGGGTTCCTCCGTCTTGTGATGGCGCGGTGGCATATAGCCTCGCGATTGACGGCAGGGAATGGACTGGAGATCAATTAGTCACGTGACAGGTCCGACCGGGCAGGGGGGAGGAATCAGGGTGCCGCTCGATGTCGCCGTCCCCTTGGCTTCGGGTGCCGATTAGCCCGTCGCAGTTCTTGCCGCTGCTCGGAAACCAGCTCACGACGAAGGGTGCTGGTTTACCGCGGTAAACCAGCACCCTTCGTGGGAATCGGTGCTCGATCGGAGGCGCCGGGAGAGCCGGCGCCGGGATTATGTGTGCGCAGTGAGTGCGCCGATCAAGGCCAGCAGTCCCTCCTCGTTGAGATAGTCACGCAGAGCATCGGCGAGAGTGGGAGGGTCGGCATCGAGTCGACGGAAGGCGCGCACCACCTTGGCGGCATCCGCCCGAGGACGTTGGTTCACCGGCGGGCTGCTGTCGTCGGCGCTGTCCTTGTCGACCGTTTCGATCTGCTGCTGAGCCTGCCAGGTATCGACCTGCTGTTCGAGGGGGACTCGCGCAAGCGATCGAGCGAGTCGGACGGCGAGTTCCCCGCGACGCAGGGCGGTTTGGAGCTCGGGAGCGAGTTTGAGCAAAGCCCGGCGTTGGGAGACCCAGCCTTCGGTCTTGCCGAGCCGGGCGGCGGCAGCATCGGCGCGGCCGCATTCGGCCACGAGCAGTTCGACGGCCTTGGCTTCCTCGATGACGTCGAAGTCGCGGCGGCCGATGTTCTCGGTCACTGCCGCCGCCAGCAGGGTGGCACGGTCGCGGGCGACCTCGTCCTTGACCACGATGTCCAGGCCGGTTCGACCGAACTTCGAGGCGGCGGCGTAGCGGCGGCAACCGTTGATCACCACCCAGCGGGCTTCGGCGAGTTCGGTCTCGTCCTGGGGGTACAGCTGCAGGTATGCCTGCCGGGTGACCACCAGCACCGGCTGCAGCTGTGTTGCGGCGATGGAGGCGAGATCGGACAGGTCCCCGAGGTCGTCGCGGGGGTTGCGCGGGTTGGCCACCAGGTCGGTCAGCGACGCGGTGGTCGGTGCGGTGCGGCCGAGGTGGTGGCGGTCGACGGGGGAGTGTTCCCCGACGGCGGCGGCCAGCGAGGCGAGAGAGGTGCGGGTTCCGCGGGCCATGGCTTATCGGCCTCCGTCGATGCGCAGCTCGAGGGCCAGGCGGTAGAAGTCCTCGCGGGCCTGCAACGCGACCCGGTTGGCCGGATATTCGGTGACCACCAGTCCGTCCGCGCTGGCTCGGGCGTGCAGCTTGTAGTGCCGGATCACTGTGTTCGCCAACGGCCACTTGTTGGCCCGGACGAAGTCCTTGGTTTCCTCGAGATCCCTTGTGCCATCGCGAGGATCCCAGTTGTTGATCACCACTGTGTGCGCGATGCCGCGGGGTTCGAGCACCTTGCGGATGGTGCGGGCGGTCGGGTCGAACGACAGCGGTTCGGTTTCCATCGGCACGATGACGTGGTCGGCCACCTCGAGCACGGCGCGCAGCGCCTCGGCGGCCGGACCCCGGCCGAGGGGATCGGAGTCGTCGTCGGCGCCGGCCAGGTCTATCCAGCCGGGGGTGTCGACGTAGACGTGCCGGATGCCGGGCAGTTCGTTCAGTCGGCGCAGGCCGGTGATGTCGTCGTGAGCTTGGACGACGTGGAACGGCAGGTCGTCGATGCGGTCGGCCCACCAGATCGCCGAGCCCTGGGGGTCGACCGAAACCGCGGCGACGGGAGAGGTGGCGTCGGGGTCGTCGCCGGTACCCAATACGTCGGCGGTGACGGCGGCAAGGTTGACGGCGATGGTGGACTTGCCGACGCCGCCCTTCTGATTGAGAACAGCATGAACTGTCATGCGCGATGCGCCTTTCCGTGTGCTTCACCCACCACGGTGGTGGGCTACTTCGGACCGAGAGCACCCTACGGCAGGCGGGCGTCCCCGGGCACAGCGACACGCGGCATCCGGTCGGCGCATCCGCTTTACCGCGGTAAAGCGGACGCAGTCCCTGGGGCCGCCGGTGCGGACGGGGCTGCCTCGCTGGTGACCGTCAAAGCCTCGCTGAGGTGGCGGTGCAGAGGGGATTACCGCGGTAAACAAAGGGCCGAGGGTTCCGGCTCCAGAAACGACCTCCGGGTTCGAACCTCACGCAAGAGTCTCTGCTGGCGTGTATGGATCCTCCGTGCTCCGTGCTCCGTGCTCCGTGCTCCGTGCTCGCCGAACCACCGTTCCTTCGGTAGCGCACGGCAGGTCCGGCTCGCGCACGTGCACCGAACCCGGGTCTCACAGCCACGACAAAGCTCCGCTGGACAGGCCCCGCGGTCACCTGCCCAGGGACGACGGCCCTCGGTGCTCGCTCCCTTGCCGGGCCGGCATCTTCCTGATTGCGGACCTCTTGCGATCCCGGAAATGCCTCGAATGCGACAAGACACCCCTGGTTGGGGGTCGTGGGCGGATAATGAGTTGGGAGTCAAGGAGTGAGGTCATGACCGGCCGGCCGCGGCGTCGCCCACGGCGACGCCAGGATGTGGAGATCCTCGCTCCAGATTTCAGTAGCGACGAGGTTGAAACCCTACTGCGGCAGGCACTGCGCAGGGCGTGGGCCGAGGGATACCACGCATCGAATGTCGATGCCTGTTTCAATGCCGAGTTCGGAACCGATCGCCGTAGCGTCAATCCCTACGACGAGCCCGCCGACCAGTCGGATCAGCGCGACACCGGCTGACGGGATGGCGGCGCAGGGCCTGGGCTGCTCGGTTGTGCAGCGGCGGGGCCAATCATCTGCTCGAACTCGACCACGATCCGATCGGCGAGGGTGCTGCTCCTCCCCAGCCAGCCCGCGCCCAGTTTCTCGGGTGACGCTTCCGGTCCGTCCCGCCCCGGGGCCAGCAACGTTCGCTTCGATCGTGCGGTACCGAACGGGATCCGAGCCGTTCTTCGAAGTGGCGGTCCGACCGTTCCACTGCCTCTCGTGCCCCGGATTCTCCGCCTGAACCCGTGTCACCTCACTACGCGGTGTCGGGGTCGCGGGGCGCACCGTCGTCGGCGCCGTCCTCGGCAGGATGCAGGGTGAGTTCGAGCAGGGTTGCATCCACTGCGGAGGCGAGTTCGTCATCGGTGGGGACGAGTGCGCGGACCGGGTCGGGCAGGGTGTCGTAGGTGTAGTTCGCCACCGCCAACGGCGCAGTGGTACCGGCGAGGGAATACCGGACGACGTTGTCGTTGCGGCCCGCACACAGCAGAATCCCGATGGTCGGGGCGTGCCGCTCCGGCATCCGCAGATTCTCGTCGATCCAGGACACGTAGAAGCCGAGCTTGCCGGCGTACTCGGGTTCGAACCGCCCGACCTTGAGCTCAACGACGACGAACCGGGACTGGGTCCAGTTGAAGAACAGCAGATCGATGTAGAAGTCGTCGCCGTCGACACTGAAGTGGTACTGGCGGCCCACGAAGGCGAAGCCGTGCCCGAGCTCGAGCAAGAACTTCTCGAGCCGGGCCATCAGCGCCGTTTCCAATTCGCGTTCGGCGGCTCGTTCGCTCAGGTCGAGGAAGTCGAAGACGTACGGGTCACGGACGAGCTGCTGCGCCAGGTCCGACTCCTGCGGGGGCAGATGATCGGGAAAGTTCGACGGCGCCGCCCCGATCCTCCGGTGCAGCTGCCCGGTGATCTGGTGAGCAAGCACGTGGCGCGACCAGCCGTGTTCGGCGGCCCGGGTGGCGTACCAGTCGCGCTCGTCCTGGTCGTCGAGCTTGTCCAGCAGCACCGTGATGTGTCCCCACGGCAATCGTCCAACAGGTTGTTGGACGATTGCGGACCGAGGCCACAGCAGGGCCATCTGCCGCATGTAGAACAGGTTGCTGCGCGAAAGGCCGCGCATCTGGGGAAAGGCCGACCGCAGGTCCGAGGCGAGGCGGTCGATGACTTTGGTTCCCCACCCTTGGGTCTGCTGTCGCTCCGCAATGGCCCGACCCAGGTCCCAATACAGCAACAGCAGTTCGGTGTTGACCACCCGGGTTGCGCGGAGCCGCGCGTGGCGCACCTGACTCTTGAGCTGATCGAGAAACTCAAGATAGTCGTCGGGTAGTGCGGCGGCAGGCTCGGTCACCGCCTCATCGTGCACCGAGCCAACGACACTGTTCCACTCGACCCACGCCCCTTGAGACCCGCGCTCAGGCGCTGTCAACGCGGAGCTCTCCGACAGACCCGTGCTACCGGGCGCAGTCCCTGCCTGCGGGTCCGCGCCGCCGCTGAGATGCTCGACGAACTGTCGGAAACGATATGGCACCGGCTCTGTCATGGCGACGACATGACGGGCCATTGTGTTCGAGACCGGGCGGGAGTAGATCTTCACAGGTCGGGACCGAACAGCAGCCGGGCGGAGATGGGGGACGAAGAGGTCTGGTGCCCACGTGCCGTGGGGGCGTCGTGGTGCAGGGGGCGGAGGTGGCGGGGGATGACCTGCGAGGGAGCGCTGGCACCGTCGATGACGGATACAGAAGAATGCGCGCAAGCCGCTGTACTCGAACCGTCAGAACAGCCTGACGAGAGGATCAGGGGGTTATTCGCTCGCTCCTTAAGGGGACTGTCGGGGGTGTCTGGCACGCGACCTCCGGAATCCGGCGGTACTACCAGGGGAGGGGGCGGGGTGCCGGCCTACGGTGCGAGAGCCGTCGGGGATGGGCGTGGTGCCGGAGTCCTCGGCCGCTCTCGTTGGGCGCAGCGCCGAGCCGATGCGGGTGCTGGCCACCGCGGCCGCGGTGGGGTTGGTAACGGCGCCGCATTCCCCGCACGCAAGGACCGCCGTGCTTGCGGCATCCCCGATCGCGTCGTCCGGTTGTCCGCCGGTCCCGAAGACACCGTGGACCTGCTCGCCGACTTCGAACAGGAACTGAGAAAGCCTTGGCAGGAAAGGAAGTCGAAGAGATGGCGCCGCTATGGCCGAGCCGACGGAACACTAGACTGTCGTAGGAGCGGTGCCCGGCACGGAAAACCCCAAAGTCTTCCGCAACGTGGTACCCGGGTATTCGGTGCGGAACAGATCGCGCTGCTGCAGTTCCGGGATGACGAGGTCGACGAAGTCGTCGAGCGACCCGGGGTAGGCCGGGCACATCAGGTTGAATCCGTCGCAGGCGCCGGCGACGAACCATTCTTCGATCCGGTCGGCGATCGCTTCGGGCGTGCCGATCATGGTGGCGTGCCCGCCGCCGGCCGCGAGGTAGCCGAGCAGATCGCGCAGGGTGGGCCGTCGGGTCTCGATGATCCGCTGCACCGTGGTGTAGCGGCCCTGGGGGCCGGTGAACTGCTCGACGGGTGGCAGGTCCGCCACTGGCGCGTCGAGGGGGTGGCGCGTGTAGTCCTGGCCGGTGAACACGCCGAGCTGGGCGAGCGCCGCGTCGGTGTCGAGTAGCGCGTCGAGTTCCGTCTTCTTCGCCCACGCTTCGTGCTCGGTGCGACCGACGTAGGTGACCAAGCCTGGCAGGATCGCCACCGAACCCGGCGCCCGTCCCACCGCGGTGATGCGGGCACGCAGGTCGGTGGCGTAGTCCAGCGCCGCGGGCAGGTCCCATGCCACCGAGTACACCGCGTCTGCATACCGGGCTGCGAGAGTGCGTCCCGTCTCGGACGCTCCCGCCTGGAACAGCACCGGCCGGCCTTGCGGGCAGCGCGGCACGGTCAGCGGCCCGTCCACCCGGAAGTGGGTGCCGCGGTGGGCGATGCGGCGAACGGCGCCGGGGTCGAGGAACCGTCCTGCTGCCCGGTCGATGGCGAGGGCGCCCTCGTCCCAGGAGTCCCACAGGGCGGTGAGGACGTCGATGAACTCTTCGGCGCGACTGTAGCGCTCGGCGTGCGGTGGCAGCCCGTCGAAGCCGTGGTTGCGGGCCTCGTCGTCGAACATCGAGGTCACGATGTTCGCTCCGACGCGTCCGCCGCTGATGTGGTCCAGCGAGGCGAGCATGCGCGCGGCGTGGAACGGCGTGTAGAAGCTCGACGATACGGTGGTGACCAGGCCGATCCGGGTGGTGGCGCGCGCCATGGCGGCCAGCGCGGTGAGCGGTTCGAGGAACCAGGTGGTTCCGGCCGTGTAGGTCGGGTTGATGCTGTGGCCGTCGGCGAAGAACACCGCGTCGAGGCATCCGCGCTCGGCGGTGCGGGCGAGTTCCTCGAAGTAGGTGATGTCGCCGATCCGTTCGGCCGGCGAGTCGGGGTGCCGCCAGGCGGCCGAGTGGTGGCCGACGCCGTAGAGGAAGGCATTGAGGTGAAGGGTGCGGGGCGCCGGCATCAGTTCATTACCAGTCCGCCGTCGACCACCAGGTTTTGTCCGGTGACGGCTCGCGACCAGTCGGCGGCGAAGAACAGGACGGCGGCGGCGAAGTCCGCGGGGGTGGTGACCGTGCGCAGCGGGGTGGAGGAGGCGATCAGGTCGAACACGGCGGTGGGGGTGGCGGCCGAGGCGTCGGTGGTGCGCAGCAGCCCACCGGAGACCATGTTGACGCGGATGCCGTCGGGCCCGAGATCTGCCGCGAAGGTGCGGGTGAGCGAGAGCAGTGCGGCCTTGGCCGCGGTGTAGTCGTGGTAGGGCACCACCGGGTTCTGGAACAGGTTGGTGCCGATGTTGATGATGCTGCCCCCGCCGGCCTTGCGCATGCCGGGCAGTGCCGCCTGGATCGTGTTGATCGCGCCGCCGACGATGCCGTCGAGTTGGGCTGCGAAGTCGCGGTAGCCGATCTCGTCGGCCTTGGCACGCGCATCGCCGTTGAAGGAGAAGTCGGGCAGCGCGTTGTTGACCACCGTGGTGATCGGCCGGCCGAAGTGCTGGCGGGCCTGGGTGACCAGTGCGTCGATCTGGGTTCGGTCGGTCACGTCGGCTTCGAGGGCGATCGCGCGGTCCGAGCCGATCTTCTCGGCGAGGGCGTGTGCGGCGTCGCGGCTGTGCCGGTAGTTGGCGACGACGGCGGCGCCTTCGTTCGCGAACGCGTGGGCGATGTGGTGGCCGAGACCGCGTCCGGCGCCCGTGACGAGCACGACCTGGTTCTGCAGTGACATCTTCTGGTGCCTTCCCTTTGTCGGGAAGGGTGCAGGGCAGCGACGGACGCGTGGTCCGTCGCCGGCTCGGCATCCCTTCGCTCGCATGATCGAGATCAGGTTCGACGGGTGTTCTCTCAGCCGTTTCCGGCACCCCGTGTCGAGTCCTTCCTCAGGCTACTGGCGTGGTGTGTCCCTCGGTACCCCGCCCCCGCAGATGGGCCGGGTGGGAGGAAGGAACGACCTGGATCATCAGCGGCGATTCTTGGCGCCGGCGAACTGGGGCCGCCCGCTGCACACCTCGGGAGCCGAAGTGCGCATTTGTGGCGGTACGGCGGAACTGGCCTGCCCGTATGGACGGAGTTCTTCGGGCACGGCGAGTGCGGGTTCGAGGTCCCCACCGGTGATGGTGCGTCCCGTCAGCTGCGCTTGGAAAGAACACCGGGAGATGATCATTGGAGGTAAGGAGGCGGTGCGAGCTCTGCCCGGGGTCGCATGAACCATCGGCACACCTCGAGGGCCGCGGCGCTGACCGCTGCGGCCCGGGCGTCGCCGCCGCGAGCGGTTCGACCGTATCCGGTTCTGTGGACGTGACCGGGCCGATTCCCCCTGCGAATCGGTCCGGTCACGTCCGCAGAACCGCTACGGCGTCGATGAGGCGTCCTGGCGAACAGTTGGGGGCGCCCGGAGCACGGGCCGGTCGGCGGGCGGATCAGCACGGTGCACGCCCAGAGTTGCAGCGGGCTGCCACGGCCGGGTCACGCCGATCTGGACAGGGACGGAAAGGCGGCGGCGAGCAGTGCTGGTGCATCGTGCACACCGACACATCGAATGCCGGCGGTGCGGAGGGCGTCCAGGGCGGCCGTATCCGCCGGGGAGCAGAGCCCAGCGAGGACCTCCTCGGTGACGATCGCGCACCAGGCCGTACCGTCGGACACGGTCCGTGTGGTCTCCCACCCGTGCTGGGCAGCCCAGCGCCGCACCGCGGCCCAGTGTCTCACCGCGGCGGCATCGGAGGGATTTCCCACCAGCACCAATTGTCCCTGCTGGGCTGTCACGTGCACCCCTGGTCTGATCGCCGCCCCGCAAGGGGTTCCCACGGGCGCGGCAGTCTATGAGATATCCGATGGCTCACGACAGCCGTTACCGCACTCGGCGCCCCGGCGCGCGCGGAGCCGTAGCTGTGCAGGCTCCGCGGGGTCGCGGTGCGGACCGTCCCGCATATTGTTCTATTCAAACGTGACACTCCTCACGGGGAGGAGTTGTATCTCATCACAAAAGGCCGCGCCACTCGAACACCCGTCCATATCGCTCAGAAGGCGTTGTGGTGCTGGGCATCGCGCACGAATCCACGACGGTGGTCTCAATCGCCGTGCATTCCGGTGCGGTCGGCGGGAGCCGGGCAGGCGGCATGTGACGACCCCAACGCCCTGCCGGCAGCGCGGCTCACGGTGCCACCGGTATCGGCACCGTCCCGGGGGCCGCGACGGCGCCCAGCCGCCTGGGCGCGCCCTACGCGACCGATGAATTCGGCCTCGCCATGCCGTCTACATGTATATCCCTTTCCGCATCTGCGGGAGGCTCGGGACGAGTCGACTAGGAGCGTGCACACCGTGGACCAGGAGAACGTGAGCGCCACCCTGACTGTCGCCGTGCCCGCCGCGAGGGTGTTCGCGGTGCTGGCCGACCCGACGACCCATTCTGCGATCGACGGGACCGGCTGGGTACAGGAAGCCGCCGACCGGGCGTCGCTGACCGAGGTGGGGCAGATCTTCCGGATGAACATGTATCACCCCAACCATCCCAACGGTGACTACCAGGTGGCCAACCAGGTTCAGGTGTTCGACCCGCCGCGCGCCATCGGCTGGCGGACGGGGCAGGAGAAGGATGAGGGTCAGCTGGAGTTCGGCGGCTGGATCTGGCGTTATGACCTGGTGCCGCTCGGTCCGTCCGAGACCGAGGTCACGCTCACCTACGACTGGTCAGCGGTGCCGCAGTTCATCCGGGAGTACATCCGGTTCCCGCCGTTCGGTCCCGAGCATCTCACCAACTCGCTGCACCATCTGGCCGAGCTTGCCGCACCGACGTCCCCGGGCTCGGCCCCTGACGGCTGACATCTGCCGGGCGGCCCCTGTAGCGGTCCACTCGGGCAAAGAAGGTGCGTCGCGGTGGGTTGAGGGTTCTGACAGGTTCGTGGGAATGAGGCTCTGGGAGCTGACCAGCAGCGCCGTACGTGCCGAAATCCGTGTCGATGGACGCGGGCGCGGTCAGGTGACGGTGAGCTGTCCGGTCATTTGGGGATGGTAAGTGCAGTAGATGTCGTAGGTACGCGTGTCCTGCGGTGCGGTGAACGTGACTGTCTCACCGGCCTCGACCTCGACGTCGAAGGTCTCGTCGCGGGCCGTGATGCTGTGTTCGACCGGGTCGTCGTTGCGAACGGTGACCGTGGTGCCCGGCCCGACCGAGCCCGGCACCTCGTACTTGTAATCCTTGATGACGATCGTCACGGCCTCGGCGCTCCCGTTTCCCGCACCCGGGGATGCGGTGACGGTGGGCGACTCGGTATCGGACCCGCATGCCGTCAGGACAAAAGCTGCAGTCAACAGTGTCACGAGGAGCAACGCTGCGCGCTTCATGAGTGCCTCCTGTTCCCGGTACCCCCCTACTGATTCAACACCCACGGGCGAGACAGGAGCCCGAGAATCAGACGAACTTCGGATCGTCCCGGCCCCGGCAGGTGGATTGATGCCCTGCGATCCTGACCGCGTCGGCGGCACGCACATGCCCGGGCGGGACAGTACGTCGGCGACTACGACGCCGGCATCGCCGATCTCGGGCGTACCAGCCGCACGGAGCGCAGGGTGTACGTCGGGCCGGGAATCCGTCCCGCACCAGGCGCGGGGGGCCGACGCCGCCATCGGTGACGTGGGGGAGCGACGCTCCCAGACCTCGTTGCTCGAGTCGAATCAGCACCTCGAGGACGTGTTCATGGTGTACGCACCGACGACATCGCCTACATCGACGCGAACCTCATGGACGACGAGGGAACCCGGCTGTCGAGTACAAAGATCTGGGCGCAGGGCGACGGGATCGTGTACTCGCTCTTGGGCGACGCACGTCGTCGGACTGCGTTTCGGACGGGCGGCGTGTCCTCGGATATCAATGCCGGAGACGAGTACGGCCAGGCTGTGGCGCACTGCATCCCGATCAGCCATCAACCCAAACGTGAGCGGCGGAAACGAGTGGGTGTGCCGGGTGGTTCGTCGGGCCGCCGGGCGGGGGGCGGTGAGATAGATCGTCGGCACCTCGCCGACAGCACCGCCCGGAGGAAGCACGTTCTCGACGAACCTGGCACCTCGTTTCCCGAGTGAAGCGTCCGTGAGCGCACGTTTCCGAGGGGCCTTCCTGAACCAGTTCGGGAGCTGCCCAGGATCCGAGCTCAATCCCGTGGGGCATCGGGTGCTGGCGTGTGCAGCGTGCACCTCGGCGACGAACAACCGGATCCTCCATGGGAGAAGAGATACGTGGTTGCTCGCGCGTAACGCCGTGGTCGTCGAGCTGTGCATCTGCCGGGGTGTGCTTGAAGATCGCGATGGGGACCAACCATCCGAGTACGGACAGCTGATGGCACCGTCAGTTCCCTGCGGACGTTGGGGCGGGTCACCTGTGCGGTCCGGGACGGATGGTGGCGTCGGGTGATCGGCTGGGCGATCGCCGAGACAATGCACACGGGCCTGGTGAAGCCGCGTTGTCGATGGCGGTGACCATGGGCGGGGAGTTGCCGGAGCAGGGGGATCTTCCATGCCGACCGCGGCACCCAGTACACCTCGGGGCAGGTGGCCCGGTTCGCACGCCGGCACGGGTTGGCGCAGTCAGGGGGACGTACGGGCGTGTACTGGGACAAATCGCAAGCCGAATCATTCTGGGCTACTTCGAAAGTCGAGTTCTAGAATAGATTCTTGTGGCCGACGAAGCGGCAGGATGGAGTCGCTGACTGGATCGAAGGGGTCTACGATCGTCGCCGGCGTCACTCGAGCCTCGGGATGATCAGCCCGGTGGAGTTCGAGCGTCGATCCACACAGACGGTAGAACCCACCTGACCCGGTGTCCACCGCATGGGAGCAATCCCAGCCGATCCGCGGGCTTCGGTGTGGGGGAGGTGACCACCTGTGGGGTAATGAGGAGCCGGTCTTCATTTCGTCTAGGTTCGGCTTCATGGACCTGCGACAAATGGAGTATTTCCTTGCGGTGGTCGACCACGGAGGTGTCAATCGCGCCGCCGCGGCGTTGCGCGTGGCTCAACCGTCGTTGTCCCAGGCGGTGCGCAAACTTGAGAAGGATCTGGGTACGGAACTCTTCCACCGGGTGGGGCGGGGTCTCGTTCTTGCTCCTGCCGGGGAAGCGTTGATAGGTCCCGCCCGGATGATCTTGAGAGAGGCGGAAGTCGCCGAGAATGCCGTGCGTACCGTCGGGCAGGGCCGGGGTGGACGCGTCGACATTGCGACCTTGTCGGATATGTCGACGGATCCTTTGTCGGTGTGGGTAGCGCAGTTTCGTGCCGAGTTCCGTGACGTGCGGTTTCGAGTCGAGGAGCGTGACGAAGCAGCGGACGTGTTGGAACTCGTCAGATCCGGATCCTGCGAGATCGGCTTCTTGGCGATGCCGATCGCCGGGGGTGAGTTGGTCAGCGAGGAACTGGTCGATCAGAAGTTCGTTCTGGTCTGTCCACCTGGTACCGAGTCCTACTGGCCGGACCCTACGCCGATCGAAGCATTAACCGAGATCCCGTTCGTCATGGGCGAACGGGGGACGGCTACACGGGACTATATCGAGTATTCGTTGCGTGAGCACGGCGCCGAACCGCGGATCGTGGTGGAAGTACCTCAACGCGGTGCGGTCCTGCCGATGGTGTTGTCCGGTGGTGGCGCAGCCATCATCCCGCTCCGAATCGCGCTCGATGCCCGCCATCGGGGCGGCGTAGTGCGCGAATTGTCTCCCGGACTGTCACGTCGTATCGGCGTGGTGCGCCGTCCGGGCCGCCTGACCCCGGCAAGCACCGAGTTCCTGAATCTCTCGAAGCGCTCTCTGCAAGCGTGGCTCAGAGGCATCGAGCGTAACGTTTCACGAGGACACGCACTGATCGAGGCCGCGTCGTTGACCGCACTGGCCGCGGATCGCCGTGTTCGTGACCGCAACCTCAGGGGCACGGAGGTGCGACCGCAGAATCAATAGGCGATTGCAGTCGATTTAGGTGGTTTTCGGTCTTTGACGCAGTCGATGCGTTTCATCTTCAATGGGTGTGTGCCAGTTCATAGGCATTCGCAGCCCATTCGAGGAGGGGACATGACCGGTCGCGTGCACTGCACCGTCGAGAACGCCATAGCCACGCTGGTGCTGGACAATCCCGGTCGCCGCAATGCGGTCAGCTACACCGTCTTCGAAGCGTTCCATGCTGCCATCTCGAAGCTGTCCGAAATGCCCGAGGTCCGTGTGGTGATCTTGTCGGGTCACGGAGCGGATTTCAGCGTGGGAGCCGACCTAGCCGCGCCAGCCGAATCGAGGACTTTACGCCGAGACTCGGTGGCCGCCGACACCGCTCGATTGCGGAAAGTCAGTACTGCCCTTCTCGATTTCCATCAGATGCCGCAGATCACGATCGCGGCGATCGACGGAGCGTGCGCCGGGGCAGGGCTGTCCCTGGCTGCTGCCGCGGACCTGCGCATCGCCACCGACCGAGCCGTGTTCAACACCGCGTTCGTCGGCGCCGGCCTGTCGGGGGATCTCGGCGGGGTCTGGCTGCTCAACAACATTGTCGGTGCCGCACGTGCACGCGAATTGTTCCTCGAATCCACTAAACTTGTTGCAGCAGAAGCACTTCGGCTCGGTCTGGTCTCTTCTGTGGTCCCCGCATCGGCGCTGCAGGACACCGCGCAGGATCTGGCCTTCCGCCTGGCACGGTCGGCTCCTCTCGCTCTGCGGTCGATGAAGGAAAACCTGCTGCAGGCTTCCCACACGTCGCTCGGCAACTACCTCCCCGCCGAAGTGGATCGGATGGTGCGCTGTTTCCACAGCGATGATGCCCGGGAGGCCGCTGCGGCCTTCCTCGACAAGCGCGCGCCCGTCTTCGTCGGCCGCTGACAGGCGCACACGACCTCCTCTCACCTCTCTTCAATGCTGCCCACGCCACCATCGTGCGCACTGTCCGTTTCGGAGGCTTTTCATGTCTGAAACTCTCGCTCCTACCAACGGGATTACGCCGGCACGGTCGAGCCGACGTGCCTAACTGATCACTGTGACGCTGTTCGGGTTCGTGATTGCTCAACTTCACCGACAAGGCGGTCCTCGGGTTTGCCGGTGTCAATTGCCCCGCGCTCCTGGCCGAGCTACGTGCCAGATTTTCGATGATGAGTAGTGACGAGGCGATGGCATTGTTGACGCCGAACGGGGTCGTGGCGGACGGATCAGCTCCTACGGCGAGGTCCGCAAGAATCCGGACGGCGAAGCCGCTGGTGCCTTCATCGACGTGACCGGCCCGGACCGGATACCCACATCATCATCGGCTCGCCGTGGCACCTGGGCAGCACCGCGTAATTCTCGCCGGTCGGTGCGTCTGGCGTGGGCCGACACACCGCCGAACTGTTCACCGAACTCGGATACGACACCGCGGCGAGCGACGACCTGACCTCAGCGGGCATCGTTCGCTGAGCCACGCTCACCAACCCTTTCTCCATCCCGCACCGTGGAGACTCTCGGTGCTCGAACAGCAAGGATGACTCGTCATGCAGCGCACACTCTTCGATTCCGATCACGATGCCTTCCGGGAGACCGTGCGGCAATTCATTGCCAAGGAGGTGACTCCGCATCTGGCGGACTGGGAAGCTGCGGGATGCGTTCCGCGGGAGCTGTTCACCAAGACCGCAGAGCTCGGCATCAACGGTCTGCAGATTCCGGAGGAGTTCGGCGGGGGCGGTCTCGACAGCTTCCTGTTCAATGCCATCGTCATCGAAGAAACCGGATACGCCGCCGCCAACCTCGGCGGACTGCAGGTCCACCTGAGCACCGTACTGCCGTACTTCTTCGAGTACGCCAACGACGAGCAGCGCGCCCGATGGTTCCCCGGCTTCGCAGACGGCAGCCTCGTTTCGTCGATCGCGATGACCGAACCCGGAACCGGATCAGATCTGGCCGGGATGGCCACCACCGCCATCCGCGACGGAGACGACTGGATCCTCAACGGCGCCAAGACCTTCATCACCGGGGGCATCAACGCCGACCTGATCGTCGTCGTCGCCCGGACGAACCGCAATGTCGACAATCGCCGAGACGGCCTCTCGCTACTTGTGGTCGAAGCCGGCATGGCCGGCTTCACCCGGGGGCGTAATCTCGACAAGCTCGGCCTCAAGTCCCAGGACACCGCCGAGTTGTTGTTCGACAACGTCCGTGTCCCGGCCGCCAACGTCCTGGGAACCGAGGACGCCGCGTTCTCGATGCTCACACACAACCTGCCGCAGGAACGGCTGACGATCGCGGTGAATGCACAAGCCACCTCCGCCGCCGCGCTGAATCTGGCCATCGACTACGTCACCGAACGTAAGGTCTTCGGTCAGCGCGTCGCCGACTTCCAGAACACCAAGTTCGTGCTCGCCGACTGCGCCACCGAACTCGAAGCCGGCCAAGCTCTCGTCGACCGTGCACTCGCGGCCCTCGACGCCGGAACTCTGACCGCCGCCGACGCAGCCAAAGCCAAATTGTTCTGCACGGAGATGCAGGCGCGAGTGATCGATCGCTGCCTGCAACTGCACGGCGGCTACGGCTACATGCGTGAATACCCGATCTCCCGTTTGTACGCCGATGCCCGCGTGTCCCGCATCTTCGGCGGTACCAGCGAAGTGATGAAGAGCGTCATCTCCCGCTCGCTGGAACTGTGAGCATGATCGATCCTGCTATCCTCCCACAACGCATCCGGCACCAACCGGGAAGACGACGCATCGACCACGACAGACATCATGCCGCGCAGACGATCCGATCCATAAGAGACCTGCTCGTAGCTTCCCCGAGGACCTGGCATAGTTGATTCTCGTGAGCGCCAGCCTCGTCTACCGCAACGCCGCCGTCTATGGGGTGTTGATGCGCGTGCTGTACGGACGTCACTACGGGGCCCGGTTTCGTGCCGTCGCGGCGGAAGTCCCGCCGGGATCGGAGGTGTTGGACGTGTGTTGTGGTCCGGCGACCCTGTACACCCGGTACCTGCGCGGTCGCGGCGTCGACTATCACGGACTCGACCTCAACGAGCGGTTCGTCGCGGACGTGATCAGCGCGGGGGGTCGTGGTGAGGTGTGGGACCTGCACGCCGACGCTCCATTACCGGCGGCGGATGTCGTGCTGATGCAGGCAAGCCTGTACCACTTCCTCCCCGATCCCGCCCCGGTCCTCGATCGGATGCTGGCCGCGGCACGTCACACGGTGATCATCGCCGAACCGATCCGCAATCTCGCCACCAGCGACAACCGGGTGCTCGCCGCTCTCGGCAAGCGGTACACCGACGCAGGGGACGGCGCCCAGGCGCACCGGTTCACCGAGCAGAGCCTCGACGAGTTGTTCGCAGCACACCGTCACAGGGTGCTCGAGCAGCGTCTGATCGCGGGCGGGCGCGAGAAGATGTTCGTTCTCGCCGCGTGACGGCTCAGATCCGGAAGGCGGTGACCGCGTCGATCACCCGCTCCACCTGGGTATCGGTCAGGTCCGGCCACAGCGGCAGCCGCAGCAGGCTTCGGGAGAACTCGTCGCTGTGCACACACGGCTGCGGTGTGCGACCAAGTTTGAGCCCGGCCGGGCTCGAGTGCAGCGGCACGTAGTGGAACGGCGCCGAGATCCCCCGTTCGGCGAGATGCCGGATCAGGTCGTCGCGGTGCTGCTCGGTCGGGGTGCGCAGGTAGTACAAGTGGGCGGTGTGCTCCCGGTCGTCGGGGACGGTCATCAGCTGCACGCCGCTTCGCTGCGCCCACTCCGGTAGCGCGGCCGCGTACGCGTTCCACACACGGTGACGGCCCGCTTGAATGAGGTCGAACTCGTCGAGTTGGGCGTCGAGGACCGCGGCGTTCAGTTCGCTGGGCAGATAGCTGGATCCGAGGTCCTGCCAGGAGTACTTGTCGACGGCGCCGCGTAGGAATCGGGCGCGGTCGGTGCCCTTCTCCCGGATGATCTCGGCCCGGTCCATCAAGAGGTCGTCGGTCAGCAGCAGGGCGCCGCCTTCACCACAGTGGATGTTCTTGGTGTCGTGGAAGCTCAGTGCGCCGAGGGTGCCGATGGTGCCGAGAGGCCGGCCGCGCCAACGCCCGCCGAGGCCGTGGGCGTTGTCTTCGATCACGGCCACAGCGTGTGCGGTCGCCAGATCGAGCAGTCCGGCCATGTCGGCGGCTACACCGCCGTAGTGGATGACCACGATGGCTCGTGTGCTCGGGGTGAGCGCTGCCGCGGCCGCCGCCGGGTCGAGGTTGCCGGTGGCGGGGTCGATGTCGGCGAATACGCAGGTGGCGCCACGCAACGCCATCGACGTTGCGGTGGAGGTGAACGCGAAGCTCGGCACGATCACCTCGTCGCCCGGGCCGAGTTCGAGCAGCAGGCCTGCCATCTCCAGCGCCGAGGTGCACGAGGTGGTGAGCAGGGCGTGCGGTGCCGTGGTGATCGCTTTGAGTTTTGCGGTCGCCGCGGCGGTGAACGGTCCGTCCCCGTGGCTGTGGTCGGAGCCGAGGACCGCCTCGAGGTTCGGCAACTCGCGGCGTGCGCGGTGCGGGCGGCTGAACAGGATGTGTTCAGTGCTCATGTTCGCGGACTTCCGTCGTGCCGGCGGCTGCTTCCGGTGCGGGCGGCCCTTGGTCCGGTCGCGGCAGCGGTGACCGGACGGTGAGGTAGAGGGGTTTGCCGACCAGTACGTGCAGGGCGACGCCGAGGTACTCGGCGATCAGACCGAGCGAGAACAGGATCGCGCCGGAACACAGCAGCATCACCACCATCAATGATGCCCACCCCTCGGGTGCCCAGTTCTCGGTCGTCAGTGCCTCGTAGACGACGACGCCCGCCATCACCGCTCCGGCTGCGGCCAGCGTGATGCCCAGCAGGCTCACCAGGCGCAGGCCCCGGGTTCCGGTGCACAGGACCATCTTCCAGAACAGGGAGAACAACCGTCGGTAGTTGTAGCCGGACTCCTCGCGGCCCTCGCTGCGCAGGATGACCGGGACCTGGGCGACCGTGCCGACCACCCAGGACAGTGCGACGTCGAGGTACGCGCCGTTCGACGCGACCTCGGCGAGCTGGCGACCGACGTCGCCGCGGATGAGGCGGAAGCTCTCGAACCGGGTCGAGTCGGGGAACGCGAACAACGTCGCCAGCACCAGCTTCGCACCGCGGGAGGTGAGATTGCGCAGCAACCGGTGGGGGCGGGTGTTCGTGGGCTTCGAGTACACCAGTTCGGCCCGTTGAGCGAGGGCGGCGTCCAGGAACGCACCGATGAAGGTCGGGTCGTGCTGGCCGTCCTCGTCCATCGTGACGATCCAGTCGCCGTGCGCGGCCGCCATCCCGGCGATCGTGGCGGCGTCCTGGCCGAAGTTGCGGCTGAGCCACACCACCCGCACCTGGGGATGGGTGCGCTCGAGTTCTTCGAGGACCGTGTCGGAGCGGTCCGGGCCGTGATCGTGCACCAACACGACCTCGTCGACGATGAACACGGCCCCGGCAGGGGAGTGCTGCGGTGATGCGAGGCGGTCGAGTTCGGCGACAAGTCCGCTGATCGTCTGCTCGCCCCGGTAGACGGGCACCACGACCGACACGGTGAGTGGGCGTGTCGACGCGTCTGTGTCGGGCTCGGGATCGAGCAGGTGGCGGCGCGCGGCCGGGTGCTCGGGAGACCGGGGCTCGGGAAGCGGCATCAGCTGTAGCGACTTTCTGCGGCGACGGCGGGTGCCGACAGCCCTGGACGAAGGCGTGGCGCGAGGGCGAATGGCCGAACACTAACACGCACCGTAGGGGGTTCCGGGGTGTGCGCGGCGTTTCGCTCGGCTGTGGCTGCCGGGCGCGCGGTAGGGTCAGGGACTCGTGACCGAGCGTGCTGTATCCGATTCCCGGCGAGACGTCGTGCGGTGGGGTCTTGCCACCGTGGTTGGGGTGGTGGCGGGCTACCTTGCGGTGGTGCTGGCCAACGCGCGGCACTACTTTACCGACGACACCGAGTCGCAGTACACCGCCCTCTGGGTCGGACTCGGTCGCTCGCTACGTGAGGGCGTGTTTCCGGTGATGGTTCCCGAGCAGTGGATGGCCGGCAACAACACGATGGATGACGCCGGCTTGTTCAATCCGCCGCAGTTGCTGATCGATGTCATTGCTCCGTCGGTCGACAACGTCGCGCTGTACGCGACCGTGGTCAAACTGGTCTTTTCGATCATCGTCGCCCTCGGCGTGTACCGGATCTGCCTGGTCTACGGGGCGCGCCCGGTGTGGTCGGCGGTTGCGGGTGTCGCGTTCCCGTTGTCGGGCTGGTTCCTGTTCTTCGACCAGGCCACTTGGATGACCGCGCTGACCGGCACGGCGTGGATCGTGCACGCCTGGGCCTCGTCGGTGCGCTACACGCGCGGTGAGGGTGGACCGATCCCGGTGTTCGTCTTTCTGTATCTGACGATCACCACGCAGTACATCTTCCCGGCCCTCGAAGCGATCCTGGTGCTGGCCGCGGTCGCGGTCGGGGAGCTGTTGTACCAACGTCGCTGGCAGCCGATCGCGCGCCTGACCGCTGTGTCCGCGTGCGCGGGCCTGGCGGGGCTGATTGCGTTCCTGCCGAGCATGCTGTCCGCGGACGTCACGTGGCGCGGTGCATGGGACGTGATCAACGATCCCTTCCTCACGGTCCCCTGGTCGGAATCGCTCAACGCCAGCCTGCCCAGCGCGCTGCCCGCGTTCACCTCGTGGTGGGGCTACGTGCAGCCGCTGCCGGTCACCTACATCGCCTGGTTCCTGGTTCCGGCCCTGGCGTTCGTCGACTGGCGGCGGGCGGCGGGTGCGTGGCGGGAGCTGTCGTCGGTGGCGCTGTTCTCACTGGTGATGCTCATGTGGGCGGCCGGGCCCGGCACCATCGGTCCGCTGCGCTGGCCGGCCCGGGTGCTGCCGATGCTCGCCCTCGGCCTCCTGGTCCTGGTGTGCGTGCTGATCGGACGATTCGGCACCGTCCAGAACCTGCGTGGCCGCATCGCCGCGGCCGGTGCTCTGATTGCGGTGTTGCTGGCACGATCGGTCTCTGCCGATCCCGCCAACGCGGGGTGGCACCTGCTCTCGGCGCTTGGTGTCGCCGCCCTCGGCGCGGCGGTGGTGTGGCTGGGCCGTACCCGGGGCACCGCATTCGCGGCCGCGCTGACGATCGTGGCGATGTTCCCGATCGCGTTTCTCCAGGTGAATGCGGCGCAGCCGACGCCGATGACGTGGAACCTGCCCGCGCACCGCTCCGACGCCCAGAACGCCTTCCCCCAATTCCCGGGTACGACACTGCAGCTCGGTGACCGTGGCTTACTCGGTCCTGATGACAAGAGCGTCGACGCCGCCTACGGCTCGCTGGTGTTCGGCAACTATGCCCGCGCGGTGGAACTGGACTACGTCAACGGCTACACACCCAGCGGCCACTACTGGTTCGGTGAACTGCTGTGCATGCGGTGGGACGGCAGCGTCTGCCCGGACGCGTACCGCCGCATCTTCACACCCGAAACCGAGACCGGCCGCACCCTCGTCGACCTGATGAACGTCGATCGGGTCGCGCTCCAGCGAGCCATGTACCCGGACGCACGCGCCCAGTCCGCCCCCGAAGGCTGGAGGTGGGTCGACTATCCGGACAACGACCGCTACATCTGGGTGCTCGAGCGCGAGGACGGGCTGGTCTCGTCTCGCAACGGCCGCATTTCCGACATTGACGGAGTCGACGCGGTGTCGCTGTCGGAGACCGACACCACCAGCCGAGTGCGCGTGAGCTCGTCCGGCGGGGGACGCGTGGTCTTCGCTCGCCTCGGCTGGCCCGGCTACCGCGCCACCCTGGGCGGCGAACCGATCCCGATCACCACGGTTGCGAAGTCCTTCGTCGCCATCGACGTCCCTGCGGGCACGCAGGATGTCGAGTTGGTGCTGACCTGGCGGCCGCCGGGCTGGAAGATCGGCATCGTCAGCGCCGCAGCCGGGCTCGCCGGGCTCGGTGTCCTGCAGTGGCTCTGGATGCGAACTCGGCGCCGCGGCACCACCGCGGCCCCCGCCACGGCGGGCGGCGAACCCGACCATGCACCGGTCGGTGTGACGCCGTGATCGATCCCGACGGCCGTCACGCCTCCGGTGAGGGGGGTTCCACCGCGCCGGCCCCAGGGTTGCTGCTGCGTGCGGTGCGCCGACAGGAGGTCGGCTTCGCTCTGATCGGCGGGTTCAACACGCTCTTCGGGATGGCGTTGACAGTGTTCTGGCTCGCCGTGCTCGGCGACCGCTGGCCAGCTGCCGTGGCGGTCGTTCTCGCCTACGCGATCGGTGTCGTCACCGCATTCGTGCTGCACCGCACCCTGGTGTTCCGGGTTCGTGGTCGGGTGCTCCGCGACTTCTTCGGATTCGTCGCGGTCAACTCCGGTGGCCTGCTGTTGAACATCGTGCTGCTCACTGTCGCTGTGGAGGCGCTGCACCTTCCCCGAATCCCGTCCGCGGTGGTGATCATGGCGGTCGTCGCGGTCGCGACCTTCTTCGGGCATCGATACATCTCGTTCCGACGGCCACCCCGGAACGGGCGACGCTGAACGGCCCTTGTCGTGATGGTCGCCCTTTGCGGGCTGTGGACTTACGTCCGAACGGCCCGCCAACAAATCCGGAGTCGGTGGATGTGAGCAGCCGCGTTAGTCGACTGCAAGAGAGGACGAGTCTCGTTTTCAGGATGTCCGGTGCGTGGTCGTGTCGGACGAGGAACCGAACACGACGCACCGGGAGGTGGTCACAGGGGATGGTGAGGCCGTCCTTGTGGCAGGCAGGGGGAGCACCGGGGTGGGGTTCGGCTTGGCAATTCCAGCCGCCGCTGGTGACGGCGCGCTGACAGTTTCGACGAGCAGCGCCAGGACTGCATAGTTCGGGTTGAAGTACCCACGGCGGCGGTGGGCCGGGCCCGACACAGATCCCGCACCCACTCTTCGAGGGAAATGTCTGCGCCGAGGGCGCGGTTGTAGCGGCGGTCGGACAGGCCGCTGGTGTGTTGCAGCAACTGGCGCACGGTGATCGCGGCCGAGGCGGTGACATTGCCGGCGGTGAACCAGGGCAGCTGGGTCCGCATCGGCGCATCGAGGGGACCTCGAATGTGGTTCGGGTGCATTGACGCTGCCGTTGGCGGGGCGGGGCGGGGCGGACGAGAGACGAACGAGGACCTCTTGTAGGGGCCGCACTCACCGGTGCGAACATGCACCGGTGGGGTGCGGATGCGGGTGGTAAGGGATCTCAGTGGGCGGCGGTGTACTCATCGACGAGTGACTGGGGCAGTCGACCGCGGGCAGGAACTTCGTAGCCGGCCTCGACGGCCCATTGTCGGATTTCTTTCGAGTTCGGCGAACCCGAGGCGGTGGGTCGGGTGGTGCCGCCTCGCCGCTTGCGTCCTCCGACGCGGGTGGCATGTTCGGTGTAGTAGTCGATCTTCTTACGGAAGTCCCGGGCGTTCTTCTTGTTCAGGTCGATGGTGTATTCGACTCCGTCGAGGGCGAAACTGATCGTCTCGCCTTCGGTCTCCAGCGGGGTTCCGTCGATGTCGTCGAATGTCTCGACGATTGTTCTGCGTGCCACGTGTGGACCTCAACTTTCGGTGCATCGAAACCAACTGAAAGTATTCTATCCAGACTGGAAGGTGACATACTGCCTGTATCACTCGGTAGGTCCACGTTGGTGAACCGTGGCGGAAGCTTGCCGCTTCCGGTTGATAGTTCCGTAGGCGCAGAAGAGCTCTACTCGAAATGTTCATGGGTCAAGCACGGGGCCGCGGCGCCGGCTTCGAGTGGATATGCGCCGCCTTCTCCTGCCTCGGACTCGGCAATTTCAGGGGCCTTTGCGCTTGGTTGTCTAGAGAAACATCCAAATGGTAATGGTAATCCCCATTGAGGGTGGACAGCGCAAACCGTCTCGATGCCGCACACGCTCGGGTGCACGAGCGGCCTTGTCCCGGAGCGCTGGATCGCAGGCTGAGTTCTGCCGTGACCTGCGCTACCGGCGAATTGCACGGACTATGGCTGATGATGAACGTCGCAACCTCTGTCGCCACATTGAAGTCAGCGACCCGTTCCGGGTCAAAGAAATCGATGCTCGACTGTGTGAGGAGAGCGGACTGTGTGAGGAGAGCGGGAGACACCCGTTGGTGAACCCGTGACGGCATCGAGAAAGCGACCCGCACGGTGCGGAGCGATTCTGCAAAGAGCAATACCAACTTGTCCGCTACCACAGCGGATCCGGCGTCGGTGCGGCATGCACCACCGGCTCGTCGAGAGGCATTCATAGGCGGACGTCGTTTGCGTCGGGGTCTGTGTGCGATATCAACCCTGCCCGAGGGCCTGAGTTACCCGTTCAGAGCCGGTCGAGATGCATCGACCCCCGGCACGAGTGCGTGTATCGGATTCGACTGTCCCCCACAGGGCGCGCAGCTCGCCGACCTTTCGTGCCTGCCCGTGAAACAGACCGTCCGGGAACAGGGTCGGCCGACCAGCACGACCGCTTGGTCGGTCGCCTCGCACCGGGAGGACACTGCAGCATGTTGACGCACGTTCGAGTTACGCGGTGTCTCGATCGCGTACCCGTCACCGGGCCGGTGCACAGTCTCTCGCGGACATGGCGCGTCCGGAACTCCTGGAACGGCGCCGTAGCGACCGTGGGCGTCAGTACTTCCAAGCGCCCGGCACGGCATCGGCGAACGTCTATTCGTACAGGTCGACGCAGGTGGATAAGCGGCATGGTGCTATGCCGCCACCACGCCGAACCATCCGGGAAGACCACGACGACCGAGACGATGTCCGCGCCACGAAGACCGCGCAACGGCGAGCACGTTCACGCGGCTCCGCGAGACGACCGGCCGCCCGGTGGCAGCTTCCTGGTCACCCAGGCCGTCCTCCACAATCAACGATGGAGCAGACCTGACCGAGTATCTCGTCACCCCTGCTCGCAGTGGCACAGTCCGTACGACTGTCACGCTGCACGGCGACATCGCCGGCCGACTCGACACGATTGCCGCGGCACACTCGTCGATGCGGGGAGTGCGGAGGCGCTACGCGGTGTGCGCGCGTGCGTACGCAGGTGGCTCGCCGCCGACCTGGCTGGAACCCCATCCCAGCCACCAAACAGCAAGTGCAGTAGATGCCGGAGCCAGTTGCCTTCAACGCCGTGTCAGTTCGCGGCGCGCAGGCGGCCGAAGACGCCGTCCTGTTCGTCGTCGGGACCGGCCGTGAAGTACAGGGAGTTGCTGTCCCCGAGACTCTCCCCGTTACCGAACAGCAGCCCCCACAGCCCCTCGATACCGACGATGGCCCCCGACTCGTCTCGAATGTAATCGACGAACGCACCGGTGGCATCGTCGAAGGCGGCAATGCGTCCGGCGCCGCCGAAGTTGCCGACGAGGATCGTGCCGCCGAGGGCGCCGAAGTCGGCGGGTGCGACGGCGACACCCCATGGCGCGTTGAGGTGCCCATTGTCGTCGAGAACACGCACCAAGGTGCCGGACTTGTCGAACTCGGCGACCTTGCCGCGATCGGGCCGGTCCCCGGAAGCGGACTCCTGCTCGGCGTCGAGTGAGTCCTCTTCGCCCGCATCGAATTCGGTACCTTCGGTGGACCCCTCGGCAGCTTGAGTGACGGCGTAGGTGACGAAGACGCGATCACCGGCGGTGACGATATTGAACGGCGCCGGGTCGCCCGGCCGGGCACGTTTGCCTCGACTCGGGTCGGCCGGGTCGATCAGGTCTCCGGTAGCGAAGGGATTCGTGAACCCTTCGGTCGCTACCGGGCGCCAGGTCTTGTCGAACTGCCGGATCTGCGGCTCGGTCCCGAAATCGGCAGCCCACAACGCGTCGTCCCGACCCGGGGCGAGGGCCAGGCCGAAAAAGCTCATCCCCAGCGGCTCGCCGTTGAACATCTCCAGCGCGGGTCCGTCGCGTCGGACGATCCCGCCGTCGGCGCTCTGCTCGGTCCAGCCCGAGATGCGGCCGGAATCGGTGGCGAACAGGAACCGCGCCGACCCGGACAACATCTGGGGGTCGCCATCCACGTCGACGGGCTGGCCGGTGACGGCGAAGCTGTCGGAGTTCAGGGGCGCGGGATTGAACACGACGCCGGTGGTCTTCCCGACACCGGTGTCGGAGGTGTCGGAGTCCGCGCCGGGGACGGTGACCTCGCGCAGCCCGTCCTGGTGCAGTATGCGCAGTGCCGGGTCGGATGCGGCTGTCACGTCGCCGACGAATTCGTACGAGGCGCCGCCGGCGCCGACCCAGAAATGCCCACCCGCACCCTGGGGGCGGATTGCGAGTCCCCAGGCGTTGACCATGTCCTCGAGCACGACAGGCGCACCGTACGAGTCGGTGTTGGCGACCAATGTCGTTGCGGTGTAGCGGTTATCGGGGACAGGATGCGCCACGTCCGTTGATTCGGCCGGGCTGCAGGCGATCGCCGATGCGATTGCCGTGCCGAGCACCGCGGCGCGGGAGAGCGCGGCGCGGAAGGGGGAGGTGCTCATCGAGTGGTGCCTTTCTCATAAGGGGGCGGATCAGTGCTCGGCGTTCCAGAAACCGATCCAGACGGCGCCCCACCAGCAGACCTGCGAGATCGTCGCGGTCGCCACGCCCCATACGGTCAGGTGCGGGGGGAGGTGCACCGCGTTGTTGTGTGCAATGCGCCGGCTCAGGATCGGGGCCTGCAGGCCGTTGACGGTCAGAACCAGGACCAGGATCAGTTTTGTCTGGGTGAGCACAGAGGTCAGGTTCGGCTCGAGAAACGCACCGCTGGCAACGAGACCGACCAATCCGGCCCAGATCGGCAGGTGCAGACGATGCGCGCATCGAATGGCATCGGCGAGCGTGGACCGGCCCGAGATCCACACCAGCACCAGATAGTCGGCGATCAGAACTCCACCGAATCCGAGCACGAGCGAGGCGAGGTGGACGAACAGCGCCGCCGTGTGCAGGTTTGGATCTACCTCTATGTGTGCCGAGACCCACACCGCCACGGCCAACGCTGCCGACGCGACTGTCGCGGCTGCGACCACGATCGCCCACGAATCATGCAGGGCGAGTGGCTTTTCCGGCTTGCGTGGGGGGATCGGCAGCAGTCGCTTTGGTGGGCGAGGGGGCGCGGCGGTTGTGTCCTCGATGGGTTGCGGCGCGCCGGGCTTTGGTCCCCATGAGATGGTTTCGGTGTGGAGCCCGCGGGAGGCGATCGCAGTGACCGGGGAGATTGGGGTGGGTGGTCCGGCCTCGGTGGCGGCGTCGGAGGGGGTGGTGTGCATGAGCGAACCGGTCCTGGGGAGAAGTTGTACAAACAACGTCCGCACCTGTCGAGGTGCGGTTGTTGGCGCACGCTGCCCCGGACGCCAATCCGTGATGGGAAGGTCTGTCAGCTTCCTGGCAGACCCTGGAAAAGTTGGAGCGCTGCGCCTTTCGAGGGGGTGAGGCTGTTAGGAGAGTGTCCGGTCGCACAGTTGTCGGTGCCGATGAAGCGGCAACCCGAAGTGATCACGAATCCTCCTCACAGCAAGTACGCAGGGTGTAGCTAAGGCTGCCCTACTTTATGGGGCGTGGTTAGTAAAATTCTTAGGCAGCCCGAAGTCAATAGTTGTGTTGCCCGTCACACCTCGGGGCGCACCGTGATCGTTTCGGCCAGAGCGAACTCGATTGGGAGTTCGGACATCACGTATCTGCGCACCGGCGAGGATTGGTTGCATCTGTGCGCGGTCCGCGTCGAGGGATCGAATGGGGATTGAGTGAGGGTGGGTACACCGATCTGATCGAGTCTGCGGTCGCGATGGCGGTGTCGATGCGCGGCGCGTTGCCCGAGCGGATGATCGTCCGTGCCGATCGGGAGGCACCCGGTCCACGGCAGGGCAGTTGGCTCGGTTCGCTCGCGCACGGGCGGGCGCAGTCGGTGGGACGGCCCGGGGTGTGCGGGGAGGACGTTCAGGCTGAAACATTCTGGGCCACATCAAAAGTAGAGATCTAAAATCGAGGCTGGTGGGCGACGAGGCATGAAGCCGGAGTCGCTGTCGGCGATTGGATCGAACGGGTATACAACCGTCACCGCCGGCCTTCGAGCCTGGGAATGATCAGCCCAGCTCAGTCCGAGAACAGATTCACGCAGACGGCAGAACCCGCCTGACCCTGTGTTCACCGGACGGAGCCAACCCCCACTGCGGCAGGGTGAGGCGGGGCGGGGGAATACACTGGTGACCACCTGACCGCGCTCCGAGCCGGCAGGTCGACGAAGGAGAGCGGTCGTGGACGAGCACGTGTCGGCGCCGGCAACGGCGGATCCTGTCACGGTGTTCACCGCCCTGGCCGAGATCCTGTATCAGAGTGATGAGCCAGCGCAGGCATATGCCGCGCTGTGTCTGGCGGCGACGATGCTCGTCCCCGGATGTGATCACGCCAGCATGATGTTGCGCGACGGCCGGGCGCACGTGACCGTGGCCGCCACCGACGACATCGCGTACCGAGTGGACAGCTTCGAACGCGCCACCGGGGAGGGGCCGTGCCTGGACGCGCTCGATGACGACTCGGCGCAGCTCGAAGCCGATTTGCGGGCCGGCAGCCGATGGCCGCGCTTGGCGGCCGCGGTGCTCGAGCACACCCCGGTGCGCGGAATGATGGGGTTCCGGTTGCTGGTCGACCAGCGCAAGGTCGGGGCCGTGAACTTGTTCTCCGACACTCCCGGGGCCTTCACCGCCGACGCTGCGGCGAGCGCGTCGGTGCTCGCGGCGTTCACCTCGGTTACGGTCACCGCTGTCACCCGCGGCGACGACATCGCCTCGCTGCGCGCGGGATTGACCAGCAACCGGGAGATCGGCAAAGCCGTCGGCCTGCTCATGGGCCTCGAGCGGCTGTCCGAGGACGAGGCATTCGATCTGCTGCGCCGCACCTCCCAGGACATGAACATCAAGGTCGCCGATCTGGCCCGCCGCATCGTCGATCCGCACCGCAACGGCCACCGCGATTGACGCCCTGCGCACCGTCTCCGCTGAGCCCTCAGGTCAGCGTGTCGGTGCGGTGACGCTGTCGCAGGCGTTCGTCCGGATTAGCGTCGGTTTCGTGGTGACGCCGGCCTGGCCGTAGGTGGACGTCTTGTCGGGGGCGGTGCCGCTGGCTGCGCTGCTGAACCGGCAGCACCTGACCGGGGCGCGCCTTCCGGAAGAATAGCCTCGGCTATCGATGGTGATACCCATTTGCCCGCGGCGGCAATCAACCGCCCTCCTGACGGGCAGCATCGATGCAACTATGGCGTCATGGCACCCGGGGAGCACAGCAATGCGGGAAGCTCGAACTCGGACTCGTTCGAGCGGCGCCTGCGCGAGGCGATCGAACACACGGCCCGCGAAATGCGCAACGAGCACGCCAGCCTCGATCACACCCTCGAGGTGATCACCCGTGCTGCGGTCGATCTGATTCCCGGCGTCGAGCACGCCGGCATCACCTTGGTCACCCGCGGCACCCATTTTCAGTCCCGGGCGGCGACCTCCGCGCTGCCGAGAAGGATCGACGAGCTGCAGCATCGGCTGCAGGACGGGCCGTGTGTGCAGTCGATCCGGGTGAAGGAAACCGTGCGGGTGGACGACATGGCACACGAGGCCCGGTGGCCGAAGTTCGCGCCGAAGGCCGCCGAGTTGGGTGCCCGTTCGATGCTGGCGTTTCGTCTCTACACCACCGAGGACACTCTCGGCGCGCTGAATCTGCACAGCTCGCACGTCGAGGCGTTCGACGCCACCAGCATCAGCGTGGGCGCGACCCTGGCCACCCACGCAGCGATCGCCGTGATCGCCGCCCAGCGGGAGGAGCAGTTCCGCGCCGCCCTGGCCTCGCGGGATGTCATCGGGCAGGCCAAGGGCATGTTGATGGAACGCTTCGGTGTCGACGCCGACCGGGCGTTCGGGTTGCTGTGCAAACTCTCGCAGGACCGCAACGAACCGCTCCATGAGATCGCGCTCAAGCTCGTCGAAGTCGACCGTCCTCCTCGCCGGTAACAGGAAAGCCCTGACTGCCCGTCGCGGAGATCGTGCTCGCCCAGTCGGCTGTCCGGTGAGCGGTGGTTTCCCTCACCGTGGGAACCCGCGGGTCGGCACACAGGACGTGCTCAACGAGACAAGTCGGACCCTGAGACCCACGTCGATTACATCTGCCGATTCGCCGCTTGATTCGTGAGGTACAGACGCGCACGGACCGCGACGTCTCTCTTTCGCTCAGGAGGGCCTCCCAGGCTGGTGCCCAGGCACTACGGGGTGTGCGAAGTCTCTGAGAGCGCCGATGAGTGCCGTCGACCCCGCGCGCACCGCGACTGCGGGACAGCCCATTTCGACGAGAACACTGACAGGAGAGGACGAGAGAGTGGCGTGCGGGCAAGAGCACGTGCTTGTCGAGGGGCAGGGATGGCGCATCCCTCCCGCTCGGCGGTGCACTTGGGGGCACCATCAGCCGCTTACAGCGTGTCTCTTATGGATCGGATCGTCTGTGCGGCATGATGCATGTCGTGGTCGATGCGTTGTCTTCACGGTTGGTGCCGGATGAGTTGTGGGAGATCGTCGAACCGCTGCTGCCCGGATTCCGGGCCCGGCCGCAGGGCGGCGGTCGGGCAGCACTCGACGATCGGGCGGTGTTCACCGCGATCGTCTACGTGCTCACCAGCGGCTGCGCCTGGCGGCACCTGCCGCCGTCGTTCGGGGTCAGCGTCCCGACCGCGCACCGCCGCTTCGCCGCGTGGGTCAACGCCGGGGTGTTCGACGGGCTGCACCGCCAGGTCCAGGGCCGACTCGGCGCCGGCGGGGACCTGGACTGGTCTGCCGCGATCCTGGACGCAGCGCACGTCCGGGCGAAAAGGGGGGCTCTCTGACCGGCCCCAATCCGGTCGACCGCGGCAAGAACGGCTCGAAGATCCACATCCTCTCCGACGCCGACGGCATCCCGCTCGTCACCGCGGTGACCTCGGCGAACACCCACGACAGCGTCATGCTGCAGCCCATGGTCGCCGCCATCCCGGCGGTGCGCTCGCGTCACGGGCCGCGGCGCCGCCGACCCGGCCGGCTGCGGTCCGGCAAAGGGCTACGACTACCCCGCCCACCGCCGGTGACTGCGCGCACGGGGCATCGCCCCGCGGATCGCGCGCCGGGGCGTCGACAGCAGCGAGCGCCTGGGCCGGTATCGATGGAAGATCGAACGTACCCTGGCCTGGTTGACCGGCTACCGGCGACTGACGATCCGCTACGAACGCCACGGTGAGCACTTCGCCGGCTTCCCGCAACTCGCTGCAGCGCTGACGTGCTGGAAAAAGATCGCCAAATGAGATGTCCTCTTAGGGAGCCGTTCATCTCGCCTTCGCCGATGACACACTGCGACTGGCAGGGGACCGGTGCGAGATCGTCGCGGAGCACGAGAACCTGCTCCACGTCGGCCACACTATAGCGTCTGGTCGGGCCGGGTGATGCTGACTTTGTGCGCGGGATCAA
The DNA here is from genome assembly GCF_012272955.1 of Rhodococcus sp. DMU1. NCBI lineage: Bacteria > Bacillati > Actinomycetota > Actinomycetes > Mycobacteriales > Nocardiaceae > Rhodococcus > Rhodococcus sp. DMU1. The sequence continues at coordinate 425,618 of NZ_CP050953.1, forward strand.
TGGCGAGTGCCGGGCTGAATGCGACCATCTCCGTCACTTCCGAGTATGCGGGCTGGCGGGCGATCCTCGCCGCGCGACTCGAGGCCCGTACGGGTGCACTGGTTCGACGATCGCGCCGCGATACTGCCGGACGGACATTGCTTCAGCCTCCTTCGACCAACACTGGCGTAGCCAAGTCCGTGCAGCTCATCCTGGATGCAGTGAACCGCTGCCAACGAACGCCGTCGGCAAACAGGTAAAGCCTTTGCAGGAATGGCGGCTGGGATCAGCCCCGCAGGAAGTCGACGACGAGTTCGTTGAACTCCGCGGCCCGCTCGATCTGCGTCCAGTGCCCGCAACGAGCGAAGACGTGCAGGTCCGCGTCCTGCAGCAGGTGCACCATGGTCCACGAGACCTCCGGCGGCACGACCTTGTCCTCCCGTCCGTGAATCAGGAGCGAGGGCGTGCGGATCGACCGCACTTGCTCCTCGGTGATACCGAGCTCGTTGCCTTTGTGTCGGGGGTCGAGGAACATCGCGCGGTAGGCGTCGAAGGTTTCCAGGCTCGCCTCGTAGCGAATGCGGACCAGCTCGTCGGTGATGATGGACGGGTTCACCGCAAAGTAGTCGAGCAGCAGTGCCCGCATGTTCTCCAGGGAGGGTTCGTAGGCGCGCAGGGCCTTCAGCCCGTCGGTCACGGTCATGCCGACGCCGGGCGAGCCCATGAGGACCATTCGGGAGATCCGTTCCGGATGGCGTTCGGCGAGGTCGAGCGCCATCCGTCCGCCCAGCGAGTTGCCGACCAGCGACACCCGATCGAGCTCCAGCACGTCGAGCAGGCCGAGGATGTGGTCGCTCCAGGTGCGAAGTGAGTAGACGATGTCCCCGGGACGCGAGGTGGCCCCGTATCCCACGGTGTCCGGTGCGATCACTCGGAAGTGCTCGGCAAGCCCGGGAATGGTATGTTGCCAGTTCGCCCAGCCCGACACTCCGGGGCCGGATCCATGAAGCAGCACAACGGGATCGCCGCTGCCGGCCTCGAGGTAGAACGTGTCGATCGGTCCGGCGGTGACACCGGGCACGGCGACTCGGCGGCCCTGGGCGATGTCGGTGGTGGTCATCGTGGTTCCTGTCCCGCCCGGCCACCGGCACCGCCGGCGTAGGCTTCGTCGGGCTTGCCGGAGAACACGGCGAAGCACTTGTTGGAGTTGAATACGTCGGTGGTGACGAGTGTCGACCAGGTCAGTGGCAGCCCGAGTTCGTGCATCGCGCCGAGCAGGCAGTACCAGTTGAGCATCTCGTGTTGGCCGGACTCGACGATCTCGGCGCCGCTCACGGCACGCCAGGTGTCGACGTCCCCGTGCACGAAAGCGTCGTAGAGCCGCTCGTCGACCGGGGTGTCCGGACGGAGATGCCAGAGCTTGTCGGTGAGGAAGGCATGCGACCAGCTCGACGAGGCCACCAGGGCGACCCGCTTGTCGGTCGCGGCGAACGCGCGCGCTACGGCGGCGCCGAGGTCGAAGCAACGGTTCGGGGTCGGGCCGACCGGGTCGAGCTGTTCGTCGGCGATGTCGGCGAATCGAGCGAGGCCGCCCTTGCGGGCAATCGCATGCTGGCCATAGCAATTGACGGTGATCGGCACGATCGGATAGGGGAGCTTCGATCCCGCGTTCTCGTAGTCGAGAAAGATCTGTGTGTTGAGGATGGCGTGCGGGAAGTGGGCCTCGGCGCGCTTGCGATACGAGTATGCCATGTCGAAGCCGTTCTCGATCAAGGCATTTGCCAGGCTCCGTGCGGCGTTCGGGTCGCCGTGCAGGGGTGAGCGTGAAGTCGTCGGGTAGTCCCCAGGCATTGGGGCTGCCGCGCTCGTTCATCACCTCGAACGCCGGGACCTCGAGGTCGTCGTAGGCCAGCACGCAGAACGGCGGCAGGACCTCTTCGCGGAAGTTCTCGTACTGGTCGTCACCCCATACCACCACGAGGTCCGGTTCGAACTCGTCGAGTGCGGCCCTGCAGCGGGCGAGGTGCTCGACCAACTCGGCGCGATGCGCGGCTGCGGCGGCCGTGCCGCCGTCGTCGTCCCATTCGGCAACCCGACGGACCACGACCGCCGGAGCCTTCTCTGTTGCCCCCTCACCACCGCATCTTCGTGTCAGGCAATAGGTACCGCCCGCCCTGGAGAATGCGGGCAGCGCCAGATCCCAGAGGTTGCGGAGGGCATCCTCGCAAGATTCCTCATGTCCGGGCCCTCGGTGGACCTCTTGTTGGGTGCGTCCTTGGCCGTACGCATCGAAGACCCCCGCCCGTGGCTCCACGTCGGAGCCGCGCTGGGCAGTGCCAAACCCACCACTCGCGGAACGCCTACCAGAACGGGGGGGGGGTCATCGAGAGCCTCCACTGAAGTCGGGGCGCAACAGTGTCTGCCCTGCCCAGGATGACGGGTCAATCCGCGGAGGAATACTGGGTGCCTGGTCGGCGCGCTGGACCCGAATCGACGTGCCAGGCCGGCCTGGCACGTCGATTCGGAACGCTCGCATGCTCAACAAAATGTCGTCGGGGTGCCTGACACGACGATCTGGGGCTTCCCCCCCCCGAGACAAAGCTGCACTCGTGGGGGACGATTGCGGACCGAGGCCCCAGCAGGGCCATCTGGCACATATAGAACAGGTGGCTGCGCGACAGGCCGCGCATCTGGGGAAATGCCACCCGTAGGTCCGAGGCGAGGCGGTCGACGAGCTTGGTTCCCCACGTTTGGGTCTGCTGTCGCTCCGCAATGGTCCGACCCAGGTCCCAGTACAGCAACAACAGCTTGGTGTTGACGACCTGGGTGGCGCGAAGCCGGGGCCGCCGGAAGGCGAAGAGCGGGCGGGAAGATTCGGCAACCCGCCGGCCCAGGGCGCGGTGGACGTCGTCCGGAAACGCCTCGCCTTGCACGACTGCGCTCACCGTGGAGGCAAGAGTGGCGCCCCACTCGAGGAGCTCAGTGGTACCACATCGGTACCGAAGTGGTAGCATTTGGGTATGAGTACGCAGATTGCGGTGCGCTTGCCGGATGAGATTGTGGCTTTCGTCGATGAGGAGGTGCGGGAGCATCGGGCTCCCAGTCGTGCGGCGCTGGTGTTGCGGGCGCTCGAACGGGAGCGGCGTCGGCGGATCGCCGCCCGCGATGTCGAGATTCTGTCCCGGGCTCGCGGTGAAGCGGATCCGGACGAGTTCGATGGGCTCGCACGATATGCCGCAGGCCTGTCGAGCGATCTCGACTGATGCGGCCGATTCACGCCGCGAAGCTGGACAAGACGCGGCCGGTGTTGGTGTTGACCCGCGAGTTGGTGCGTCCGCACCTGGGCAGGGTGACGGTGGCGCCGATCACCGGCACCGTGCGGGGGTTGTCGACAGAGGTGCCGGTGGGCCCGGCGAACGGATTGAAGAAGGATTCGGTGGTCAGTTGCGACAACATCGTCACCATTCCGGTGTCGGCGTTGGGGCGCAGTCTCGGGTTTTTCTTTCCGGCGCAGGAAGCGGCGCTGTCCGAGGCGATTCGGGCCGCGTTCGACCTCGAATGAACAGCCCCCTGCCGGACCACCGGCGGGACGGCGTTGCCGTCCTCGATACCGTGCCGCGGGCACGCGACCGCTCGATGCCGGGGAGGTGCAGGGGCTCGGCGAGGGCGGCGTACGACCGGCTCGGCTTCGACGGGGTGGGGGCGAGGTGTTCTTGTCACCGCTGGCGTGCGGCGCGGCGCGACAATGGTGGGTGATCGAGATGGGGTGCGGATTCTGGGTGGGTGAGCGTCTCGAGCACGTTGGCAGGAGGCGGCGACTGAGCCGGGTCGGGATTCGGGCACAGGCGCCGGCGCCTCGACCTGCCGACGCCGTGACAGAAATAGCCGACCTGACGAAAGGCACCGCGAGGACACGGACCCGTCTGGTGCGGAGCGGATTCAGGTGTCGTGTCCGGCGCCGCGGTCGGGGGCGCTCATGTCCCCGGTGCCGGGTATGCCGTGGGCCCGCGCGTAGCGCAGGTACACGGTGCCCGTCGGGCCGGCGACCGGCGGTGCGAGGAGGGTGAGGTTGGTGGGCACCGTGCCGGCGGCGAACACCTTCTTCCCGACGCCGAGCACGATCGGGTGCACCCAGAGGTCGAGCCGGTCGAAGAGTTTCTCGCGCAGCAGGGTCTGGACCAGGTTCAGGCTCCCGACGACCTTGACGTGCTGGTGCCGGTCCCGGATTTCGCGCACCGCGCCGGCCAGATCCGGGCCGAGCTGCGTGGAGCCGGACCAGGAGAGGTCGGGCCGGCCGCGGGAGGCCACGTACTTGGGGACGCTGTTGAAGAGCGTGGCGATCTCGTGGTCCTCGCCGCCGTCCTGGTACGGCCAGTAGGCGGCGAAGATGTCGTAGGTCCGGCGGCCGAGCAGCAGGGCGTCGGTGCCTTCGTAGGCGGCCCCGATCTGCGCGCCGGTGACCTCGTCGAGCAGGGGTGCCTGCCAGCCGCCGAACGGGAACCCTTCCGGGTCTTCGTCGGGGCCGCCGGGTGCCTGTCCGACGAGGTCGAGGGTGGTGAACAGTTCGATGTCGATCAGGCCCATGGCTCGGCTCCCGGTGAAGTGATGTGTCTCGGTTGCAAAGGTAGACCTGCGGGCGTCGGCGGACTCCATTGCTGTGAGGGCATCGGACTTCGTCCTCCTCGACCGGCCTCGCGCGGTGCATCGGTCGCCACCGGTTCTGCGGTGGGCGTCCGTGCGTTGCTCGGCAGTCCGGACCCGGCGGGCGGAGGGGAAAGTACGGACTCGTCCAGCCGGCCGTGCCGAAAGGCTCTGACCGTGACCAAAGCGTGTCGCGCCCACCTGCGTGCGGCGCGCGATGCTCCGGCACGCTACCGCGCTGGGTGACCGCTGTCTCGACCGTTCCGACGGCATACGGCGCCTCCGTCTTCCTCGGTGCCGTCGGGTAAGCCTGACAAGTCCGGATCCCGAAGGCCCGAGAGCCCTTGGTAGGAATGGACTTGCGAAGATCGGATCCGAACCAGAGGCGATCCACGTGATCGCCTGTCACGTCATGCTCGACGTCGCTCGACCCTGTACCTGGGCCGACGGTGTATGTGGGCGCCAGCGCGGGCCGCCGGTGAACAGGGCATCCCGACGGTGCGCATCACACCGGTCATCGGCGGGGATTACACACCCGCCCGGTCGAGACGTTCGATTAGGCGTGATTTGCGCGCATGTCTGTGACGTAGTGTCAGGATGCGCTGGGTGAGGGCGTCACTTCGGCCCTCGCGTTCGGCGAGTGCCTGCATATCGGTGAGCAGCGTGACGGCAGCCTCGTATTCGCTGGGTTTCGGGTGGCGATCATCGCGTCGATACGCGACCACGCGGCTTCCTCGTCGCGGACCGGTTTATCCAACCGTCTTTCGCGAGCGAGTGCGCGGTCTTTGTCGCGGCCGGCTTCGTCCTCGGCACGTCGGGCGGCCGCCCGGCGTATACGGTCGCCGCGACGACGCGCCGCGGCGTCGAGGAGCTCGGCCACGGTCCGAGGGGGTGAAGCTGGAATGTGCGGGGTGTGCTCGTCATGGAAGCGGCGCAGCATCTCCGTCCGGACCGCTGCGGGGTGATCGTTTACCACGCGCATCAGGAGTTGGTTCTTCTCAGCGAGGGGCAGTGTTGTCACCCAGGCTGCGAGTGCGTCGGAGATGCCGGTGGTCTCCTCGAGCGGTGGGCTGGTCCGGGCTGCGACGGCGAGTAGGTCGTCGTCGAGGCGGAGGAAGTCGGCCAGCGCTCGCTGGGCGGCGGTGAGCGTGGCCAATCCGGGCGGCACGGGTGGCTCGAGGTCGGCGTCGGGGTTGCGGCCCCAGGAGTAATCGTCTGCTTCTGCGGTGTTGTGGCCGGCGAGCCAGGCGAGGTAGAGCGGGCGGAGGTCGCCCGTGGCGAGTTCGGAGCGGATCCCGACGATGGCCGACAACGGTATGACGGCGTCAGGATCCCACTCGCCGCCTTCGTCCTCGCTGGTCAGGTCGAGCACGAGGAATTTGCCTGTGGTCCAGGCGGTTACCAGGTCTCCGGCGCAATAGCCGCGGGCGACGTCGAGGTCGAGCAGGCTGCGCGGGAGGCGCAGCATGATCCGGTGTGTTCCCCAGTTCGCCAGATAGAGGTGCGCGTCGTAGTAGCGCTCCATCATCTGCTTCGGATCGCCCCGGAAGTTGCCCCAGTGGTACTCGTTGACGAAGCTGGTGGCCGTAACGCTCGCCCGGGTGGACAGCGAGCGAACCTCGGCCAGCTGAAGATCGTTCAACGGCCGGTCGACGGCGAGGAACTCGTAGTACTGGTATTCGCTCATCGCCTACCCTTGCCGGGGGCAGGGACAATGGGGTCTGCCCGGAAACCCGAGTCGTCTCCCATGTGGAAGAACAGGTGCCCGGCGAGCGTGGCGTCCTCGCGCAGAGCTGCCCAGCCGCGCCCGCTGACCTCGTCCCCTTCGTCGTCGCCGATCCAGCTGAACTCCACTACCGGGTGGCCGTTGCGTTCGGTGGTCCGGCAGTCCATCGAGCCGCGGACGGCGACGAAGCCAAACTGCCCGGTCCCGTCGCGGGTGAACTCGATGAAACCGGGTTCGACGAGATCGATGGCGTCGCGGTCCCACAGGTCCATCTCCACGATCCGCCATCGGCCGGTCAGGCGCCTCACCGGTAGGTCCTCCCTTGTTTGTCACGAGGTGCGGTGGTGAGGGTAGCCGCCTCGGAGGCCGGTGGGTCGAGTCGGCCTCGGGCCGGGTGCTCCGTCCGGCTTTACGAATGTGGCCCGGTCCTGGGCCTCGATAAGTGGGTTCGATCGCTGGCTGTGGATGGGCACGGGCTGGCGCGGTACCAGCGCGGGTCGTTCACATTCACGACCAGTCTCTTGCGAACGGTGGACCTCATTGTGGAACGCGCCGCGTCGAGAGAGCGTCGAGGGTGGTGTCTGCGCATATTCTTCGTTCGGCGCACCTGCGTGCTTTCGCCGGTGCGGGCACCGCGATCTTGGCGGGCACAGATTTCGTCTGTCGAAGGTTTGGTGTCCCGTGCTGTCCGCGGCGAGCGTCTGCGACCGGCTGCGGATGCGTCCTGGTTCGCTTGCGCGGCGGTTTCCTCGGGTCGCGTGTCGGTGAGCAGGGCCCTGGGATGGTAAGGGAAGTCCATCGGACCTCCGTGGATCGGTCAGGAAATGGGTGCGGGTGAATCAGTGTTCACCTCGTGGTGCACCATGAAGGAGAATGCTCAACTCGATAAGGTTGGTGAGGTACTTCATGGATCCAGTAGTTACACGGTGCGAATTTCACGGTGACGGGGTCACCCTTGCCGCCGACCGGTGGGATCCACCGCAGGGTGCCGGCGGGGCGGGCGTCGACAGGAAAGGCGTGGTGCTGTTGCTGCACGGCGGCGGGCAGACCCGGCATTCCTGGCGGAACACCGGTCGCAGCCTCGCGGCGGACGGCTGGTCCGCCGTCGCGGTGGATGCACGGGGGCACGGCGACAGTCAGTGGGCGCCGGACGGGGACTACGGCATCGATGCGTTGGTCGCCGACCTGACCTCGATCGTCGGCGCGCTGGGGGAGAAGCCGGTCTTGGTCGGTGCGTCGATGGGCGGGATGACGTCGTTGATCGGGCAGGGGGAGAATCCCGCACTGGCGCGCGCTCTGGTCCTGGTCGATATCGCACCGAGGGTCGAGACCGCCGGCACCGCGGAGATCATGGCGTTCATGCGCAGTGGTCTCGAGGGTTTCGCGAGTCTGGACGATGCGGCGGCGGCGGTCGCGGCGTACACCCCGAACCGGGTGCGCACGCCGAATCCGGACGGGTTGCGCAAGAACCTGCGCCTGCGTGAGGGGCGCTGGTACTGGCATTGGGATCCGGCGTTTCTGCGCCAGGGTGACGAGCCCACGCGTCAGGCCGACTCGATCGTGCATTACGAGCGTGCCCGGAGGGCTGCGGCCGCGATCACCGTTCCGACGATGCTCGTGCGGGGCGCGCAGTCCCATGTGGTCAGCGAGGCAGGTGCCCAGGAACTGCGCGAGCTGATCCCGACGGCCACCGTGATCGATGTGCCCGGGGCCGGCCATATGGTCGCCGGTGACGACAATGATGTCTTCAGTGGGGGATTGAAGGGTTTTCTCGACGACGACGTTCTCGCCGCGCGTCGCTGACGCCCTCGCAGGTAGCCGGCCGGGAGGCTTGTCTCGGGTCTGCCTCGGTGCCGCGGGTGGGCTCGGGGGGTCCGGTGCGCCCGCGAGAGCGGTCGTCGTCCGACCGGGAAGACCGGCGCGACCCGTCCGATGGTGCCCGCACGCTACGTGCGCGGAGTCGAAGCGCAGGCCTCGAGCGTCCCCCGGTGGTCGACGAGGGAAACATCGTTGTGCAGTAATGACGATCGGCGATCTTGCGTGGCCGGTTGATGGACGTTCCCTCGAGGGGCTCGCCTTTTCCGGTCGCCGGGTGGGGGAGAGGGGCGCTGGGGTCGGCGATGATGCGGCCACCGGGTCCCGGCCGGGACCATGGTCGAACCGGCCGGAGTTCCTCGTGCTGGTGCCCCCGCGGTTCGGAGCAGCGCCCGTGGGGTTCGACCCAGGACCGCGGAGTCGGGTCGCCGAATACATGACTGGTTCGATCACCGCCGCGCCACGGCGATCTCGGGATATTGCCCCGTCGAACCCGTCACCGGGTGCTGAGTCGGCGTGCGGTGAGTGCGCCGTGGGGTCGGTGGTCCCTTTTCGTTCGGGTGTGGGTCTCGAGCACCTCGAAGCCGGCCGTGGCCAATTCCTGGCCGAGTTCGACCACGGGCCACCGATAGGCAGGGGTGACGGCATGGTCGAAAGCTTCTACGGTTGCTCCTTCGACGAAGCCCACCAGCAACCCTCCGCCGGGCCGAATCACCCGCGCGAATTCGGCGAGCGGGGTGCGGATGTCCTGCGGCCTGTGGTGGATGAGCGAGTACCAGGACAGCACACCACCGAGTGATCCTGTCGCGGCGTCGAGCGTGTCGAAGTCGCCGACGTCGAAACGGAGGTGGGAGTACTGCCTACGAGCTTGTTCGACGAACTCGGGAACCAGATCGATCCCGGTCACCGCGAGGCCGCACGCGGCGAGGAAGTCGGTCCACTGTCCCGGACCGCATCCCGCGTCGAGCACGGGACCGGTCAAGGTGGCGGCCCAGCTGCCCACCAAGGCCCGGTCCGAGGGATGTGTCGAGGTCATGGAGCCGAACAGGGCCGCGTACTCCTCGGCTCTGGCCGAGTATGCCGTTCGGACGGTCTCGCCTGGTGAGGCGCTCGTGTTCTCCATGCCGTCGCATGATTCCAGGATCCGGCCCCACTGTGCACAGGGTGTGCGGAACATCCCGAACCCTCTCCCGAGGGGTGCGAGCGACGACTGCGGACGAAACGACGGTTGTCGATCCTGCCGACCCGACTACGCGCCGGGATCTCCGTGGCGGCGACACGTGTCGTCGCCACGGTGTGTGTCCCGCCGATCTTCTTGTGATGGTCGCTGCCGAGGGCGTGGGCGCGCTGGAGCCTCGGTCGTCCACACGCTCGAGTTGTCGTCGTGCTGGGAGGCGAACTCGATCCCGTCGACGAGCCGGCCGTCGTGGATGAGGGTGTCGATCTCCGCCCAGGTCGCTCGGGTCGGTTCGCGGGGCAGGTTGTCGCATCGGCGAACCGGTACGCCGCCGCGATCACCTGCGGACCGACGCGGGCGAGCTCGCCGACGCGCATCAGCCGCGTCGGAGCCTGGTCGTCGAGGGCCGGCGTCAGCCCTGGAATTGCGCCTGGGCTGCCGTGGGGCGTGTGTGCGATTGCAGGGGTGATGTACGGATCCTGGGCCGCACAGGGCGTAGGTTCGCAGGTGGAGCCGCCGGCCGGAGGAAGGGGCTGCCGTGACTGGGACGGAAGCTGCGCATGCGCGCGGGCGAGGTGGGTGTCTCCGACGCTCCGGTGCGGGCCGCGGACGGGGTGCGGGCGGCCGAGTCGACGGGCGATGCCGGGTTCACCGACGAGAAGCGTGCGGCCGGGGACAGCTGCTCGCCATCGCCACCACCGGCGAGGTTGGCGCGTTGCTCGGTGCGTTGCCGCTGCCCGTGCGTCGGAGCTGGCGCGTGGTGGACCGTCGTCGAGACCCTCGGCTCCTGGTCTCAGGATCGGTCCGATGATCTTCCGGGGGCGGCCTGCGATCCGTTTTCGTTGCGCAGCCCCGCAAGTCGACATGTCCCACCCCGGCACGCTGGCCAGATCCGCCGCCGTCCTGGCGTGGTCCTCGGGGATCGGTTTCGGACTGCCGGGGCTCTATGCGATCGCGCACCTGGTCCGGCACGGCGAGATCGCCACGTTCCTGGGCTATCCGACCTACGGGCACGGCGTGTTCGAGAACCGGTGCGGGATCCGCACCACGGTTCCGTTGCTGTCGGCGTTCGTGGTGGTCTGCGCCGCCGAGTGTGGTGCCGGAGCGCTGCTGTGGCAGCGGCGCCGGGCCGGTGGGACCCTCGCGTTGGTGCTCCTGCCCGTCGAAACCGTCTTCTGGGTCGGGTTCTCCCTGCCCTACGGACCGGTCGCCGCGGCGGCGCGAACGGCCCTGGTGCTGCGGTATCTGCGGCGGGTGCCCGGCCGGGGCCGATAGCCGGCCTGGCGCGCAGCCGGACCGGTGTCGGCACCCGTCTCGGCGGGGATAGGCATCGCCCGCGCGGGGGCGCGACTCCGGCGACACGGTCACTGCCGTCGTCGCCGCGGTCGCGCTGGGGGCGGTGGGGACGCTCCTGGCCGGCATCGCGCGCCGGTTGCGCGCATTGGTCCCGCGTTGAGCCCAGCCCACCTGGGCGGGGCGCCGCCCGGATGGGTCCTCACGTCGTCCCCGGCGGTCAGCCCCCACCCCCGCCATGGGCGATGTGGGGTCGACCGCCGGGGCAGCCGCGATCCGGCGATGCCCGGGATCGGTCTATCGGTCCATGGGACCGAAGGTCGTCGTCGGAGTCAGCGGCGTGGATCAGCCCCGAAGCACTAGGAGGCGCAGATGACCTCCGACGTGCTCTAGCGTTCCCGGCCGCCGCTCGCATGCACACCTCGAGGCCTCTCGCCTTCGGTTCGCTTGCGGGACAGCGTCAGTCGAGGAGGTCGAGCACTTGGGCGGCCAGGCGCCCTTCGATCACCAGGGACCGCGCGACGACCATGTGCTCCTGCCGGTGGACGAACGCCCCTTCGCCGTCGCGGGCACGCAGCCGTTTGAGCAGTCGGCGTTGCGACCGGATGAACAGCCGGTAGTCCGCCTCGTAGGTCTCGGCGTCCGTCCGGCTGCGGTGGCGCGTGACGCTCGAGGTGTGCCGTTCGAAGATCTCGTGCAGCATGCCCGCGATCAGCGCGAGCGTCGCGTTACCCGACAGCTGCACCATTCTCAGGTGGAACAACGCCGCGGCCACACCGAGGTTGCCGGCCACATAGACAGCGGGGTCTTGATGGGCGAAACACACCTGGGGCAGGAGGTGGTGGGAGCCGCGACAATCCAGAAGTGCTCATTTCAGTAGCGAGGCGTCTGCTGTCCCTGCCGTGCCGGCTGGATTGCCGTCGACGTCGCGTGTCGGCGGTCATGTAACTCCGAACCTCACGCCTGACGTCGTCCCGTTGGCGGGGATGTGCGGCCCGTCCCCCACCCGGCGGGTGCCCTCCGGTCCAGACGTCGACATCGCCAACTACTGGATGGCCTTCATTGCCGGCCAGTAGCGGGAGTCTGCGCCGATCGAGTTGAAATCCTTCACCTCGGCAATCGATTCCGATACCGACCAGCTTTCGGCGTTGTTTCGGTCGGCGGTGACTGTTTACCCATAGTCCGGCGCGTGGGCGTGATCCGGCGCAAACGTGCCCGGCCCCTGGACGGCTGTGGTTGTTTGTCGTCCTCGCCCCTATTCGCGTTGTGCGGTATCTCCTCGTGTCGTACGTCCGTCCTCGTCTTTTCCGTGGTCCAGTTCCTCGTCGACGGTGGAGTCCTCGGCGTCCTGCGGGTGGGTGTGCCCGCGACGGCCGATCCTCTTCACCCCCGCGACCAGGTGCCCGCCACCGGCGGCGACGTTCGCGCCGCGCGACCGGAGGCGGTCGCGGAACGAATCGACGTGCTCGCTGGTGGCCTCGACCGTGGCGGCCGCCGTGTCGAGTAGCTCGTCCCGAACCGAGTCACCGAGTTCCGCGATCTCCGGTGACGAGGCGAGGAACTGGGATCCCTGTGCGAGCAGATCCTGAGGTCCACTGGGGGACCGCCCGCCCGCTCTGGCGATCTTCACGGCCAGCTTCAACTGGTGTGTGCGCCCCAGCAGGTATCCGGCGCCGACCGCTGCGGCGACCTCAACCTTGGTCTTGGTTCTCGAAATTTTCATGATCGAACTCACTTGCTGTGTGTCGTCGCCACGCACTGCGTCGGGCGTCGGGAGCATGTGGAACTATGACGCGTCGGTGCGCAGGGTGTATCCCGTGACTACCCCGCGGCCCCGGTCCCCAATCACAAACTCCATCGGAGGCCCCGCCATGCGGAGGTGCCACCGCGCGGCGGCGAAGGTTTCGCATCGCTGCCGCGGCCCGGCGGTGCTGGTCAATACGCTCGCCTACCGTCCTCGTCTTCCTTCTTCCCTGAAGCCTTCCGGAGCGGGACGCCCCGCGAAAGTCGTTGCCCCCGGTCGAAGCGCCGGGCCCGCACCGGACCGTTTGGGACGGAGCCTGCCGGCGCAATCCGGGCCCGGGTTCGGTTCATGTGCCCGAGCCGGACCTGCCGTCCGTCGTCGGAGGAACGGTGGGTTCTGTGACCGCCGGTGCGGCGGGCACGGCCTCGGTCGGCGATATTCCGGGGGCAGTGCCGGGCTCTGAACCCGTGCCGGGGCTGCGGTGGGTGGCCTTCTTCGTCAGCGCCGCGACCTGGTGCCGCACCTGCGGGGCCTTGTCCTTGACTGTCTGCGTCGCCCCAGCGACCTTGTCCTGCACGGCCGGGTGCTGCCAGAGGCCGAGGGACTGCTCTTTTATCTTCTGGTATGTCTGGCGGCCTGAACGGGTGCCGGCCACGAAACCTGCGGCCGCCCCGGCGGCGAAGATCAGTGCTCCTATCATGATGTTCTCCCTCGCTCGACGAACTCCGGTGCACCGGCCGCCGACGCCCGCACCGCCGTGACGACTTCCGCGGGGCGCGGCCCGGGCCCAGGGCGCCTGCGCGGACTGCGGCCGACGGCGTGAGTGCCGGCGCAGACCAGCACCATGAGTACCGCCCACAGCAGCGAACCGAACACCCACACCCCGACGACCGTGGCGCTGCCCACCCACACCCCGTCGAGTACCGCGACCGCCGACGGCTGCAATACCTATGCGTCCTCGCTTCCGGCCTCCGTTGCCTGCATCCGGCCGCTCCTTGCCTGTCCCCTCGCGAACTGCGAGCCTCTCGGCGAATTCCCTTCCGACCCCCAGCACCGTGCACCGCAGCCGGCCCGCCGGACTACCCCGGTGGCGGATTCCTCGGCAGGTCCTCTCGCCGATCACCCGCAGCATCGCGTCCGCGGTGGTCGCCGACCAGTTCGACGGCCCGGCCCACATCCACGTAGCAGGGAAGAATCCGATCGATTCCGGTGACCTGCAATGCGTGCCGGACCTCTCCGACGGCGACGGCAGCGATCGCGGGTCCCCCGCGACCGGCGTCCACGCCGCCGACTCGAGCACCGTCAATCCCGCGCAGCCGAGAAAGTCGACCCGGAGCAGATCCACGACCACACCCCATTCCGAAAATCGTTGCCGAAGAACGCAGCTCAGCACAGGCGAGGTGGAGATGTCGACGTCGCCGCAGACGCGGACCACCACCGGTCCTGCGGCCCGCCGATCGACCGAGATCTCGAACATCGTGGGCTCGGGAACGGAGAACTCCACCACGGACACCCGAGCGTCACCGTCTGTGTGCGAATACAGCAACACCATGGCGTCCCTTCGGTCTGGGCTTCCCGCCGGGCGCACCCAGGATTACCCAGCTCTGCGACACACCCGGAAGGCGGCCACCGCCCACCCTTTGTCACTCGTCACAACGGTAGAGCAGACCGAACACCGGGCGCAGGCGAATGTCGTGGCGTTTTCGCGGGACACCCCCTTCCGCAGAGCCGAAGGATGACAAAATTCGATGGGGCATCAGGGGGGCGACCCGGGAAGGACGTGATGGCTGTGGTGCACGGCGTGGTGAGGTGGTTCGACGGGGAGAAGGGCTTCGGCTTCATCGCCCCCGACGACGGCGGTGCCGACCTGTTCGTCGAGTACACCGACATCGAATGCCGCGGCTACCGGGCCCTGCGGGACGGCCAGGAGGTCGAGTTCGAAGTCGGCCTGGGACGAAGGGGCCGCCACGCCCAGAAGGCACGCGGCCTCTGAGTGACCCCGAACCGGCACCGCCCCCGGGTGCCGACGGGGGTTCTGCCCGGTTCGTCGAGCAGCACGCTCGACGACGTGGGCACTGGGCGCCCAGCGAGAGCGACTCGGTAAGAGAGCGTGCCGAGTCGCAGCCATCGTCGTACCGCAGTCGATCGACGAACCGCTATCCGGCCCCGTCCGGGGATGACACTCCCTTGGCGGTGGATTTGCTGGTGCCGCTGATGGCGATCGTGCACGAGCGCAAGCCGCGACTGCCGGGGTGGAAGCTCGGTACCGCCCGGAGCGGAACACGTGGGGATGCTGCGCGGGCGTTGTACGTCTTGGTGGCGATGATCGATCGACAGCAGAGGATCGAGGGGCTGACCACGCCGGTCAGGGCATGCCTCGCGAGGCGCAGCGCACGATGTCACCAGCAGAAGATCAATTCGACGAGAACACGTGACCAGGAACAAGATCCTTCCACGCCACGCCACGCCACGCCACGCCACGCCACGGGATGGTATGGCTACCTGGGGGCGGGCGATGCTGTGGCCACGCCCGTGAGCTGGTTTACCGCGTCCGGGCGGATCTGACCCAGCGCTGGGCGCCGGCGCGCTCGCCGCCCTGGACGTTTCGGAGCTGCGCGACGGCGAACCGCCCGCACAGAACCCGCCACCGACGGCACAGCTCGCACTCGCCGCAGAGCGGTGATCTCGCTGCCGCAGCCGCGGCACGGCGTCGACCTCAGTCCACAATCGTAAGGGGACTTCGTCTAGTTGGCTCGATGGCCGTCACGTACGGCGATGCGGTACGCCGACCTACCTGGACGCGAAAGTGCGAGGGCACAAGAGCATGTCAGGGAAATGATGTCAGCCAGGGAAAACAAACTATTGACCTTCCGATCGGAAGGGATTAAATTCATCGGTCAAGCGGATCCGAGTCCGTGATCGGGCCCCACGCCCGCGGCGCCTCGCCGCGTGTCGTTGTCGGCAACTCGGTGCGAGGAGTGTGCCCCATATGGCTGTCAATTCCACTGGTAGCAAACGGTTATCGAGCAGGAACATCCGAGTGGCCGGCGACTCGACGAGGGTATGCAGCTGTCGAGGGGCAAATTCACCTGAGAGCCGGCCCTCCGGGGTAACGACCTGGTTCCACTGCAGGACTCTCCTGTCGAGATATATCCTCCGGCAAAAGCTCTCGCCCGAGTTTCCTTGTTTGAGCTGCAGTTCGCGGGCCATCGGATCGGCACGGCGGGCAACTGGCCGGACGTGCTGGTCGCGACCAAGACGACCGAGCAATACCTGCGTTGTCGATTCGCGGAGCGGGCGGAAATCGCCGAGGCGAACGTCACCGCATTTCACGCCGACTACGCGTTCGAGGACACCACCGAGTCCTGCGCATCGCGATATGAGGTCGCGACGGCGAATCTGCCGGAGGGGCGGAACCGTACAGTCTCCGAGAACCTTGCGCTTGCCTACGGACTGCTGATCGGAGCCCGCAGCGCGGGCAGGCCGCTGTTCCTCTGCGTGACCGGGTCATGCCCGCGTTGGACCTGCGGCAGGGACTTGCGCGCCACAAGTCCCACGGAGCGCGGACCTTCCAAGCCGAGGACGAAAGTGCGGCGATCGTTGCCGCGGTGGGTGCCTCCTTCGGAGGTCACTTGGTTGTGACCTCGTGCCGCTGGACGGCGTGGACGCTGGTTCTCTGGTGGTCCACGACGCTCACGACGAGGATCCGTCGATCGCATTCATGCTCGCGCGTCTGCCGGACCGGCAGGGGCGAGTCGTCCCGGTCGGCAGCTTCTGCGACGTGGCCCGGCCCGCGTCCGACGATCTGGTCAAACGAGCAGATCGCGCAGGCCTGCACCGGGACCGCGTCGGACCTGGCCGCGGTCATCAGCGGCGGCGACAGCTGGGTGGTGGGTTCGGGCGTACGGCGGTGACCCATCTCCCATCCGGAACGACCACACGAAGGAGTAGGAAGTGATCATCGATCAAGTAGGCGTCGTGGGTGGTGGCCTCATGGGGACGGGCATCGCGCGTGTCTGTGCGCTTGCCGGCGCCGATGTCGCGGTCTGCGAGGTGGACGCCGAGCGGGCGGAGGCGGCGCGGGCACGCACCGAACGTTCGCTGCGGCGCGCCGCGGCGGCGGGCAAGATCACCGACGCAGACTGCAACGGTGCGTTGGGGCGGCTGCACTACACCGCCTCGCTCGAAGACCTCGCTGAACGCGAGCTGGTCATCGAAGCCATCGTCGAGGACGAGCGGGCCAAGACGGACCTGTTCGCCGCGCTCGACAAGGTGGTCGTCAGCCCGTCCGCCGTGCTTGCCTCGAACACCTCTTCCATCTCGATTACCAAGCTGGCCGCCGCAACCACGCGCCCGGAACGGGTTGTCGGTCTGCATTTCTTCAATCCCGTACCTGCGCTGCGCCTGGTGGAGCTGGTGCCGACGCTGCACACCCAGGCGGCGACGATCGACCGAGTCGAGCGGTTCGCCAGCGATGACCTCCGGAAGCTGGTGATTCGATCGCAGGACCGCGCGGGGTTCGTGGTGAACGCGCTGCTGACCCCGTACCTGCTGTCCGCGGTGCGCATGCTCGAGGCGGGATCCGCGGCGGCCGAGGACATCGACCGCGGCATGGTCGAGGGCTGCGCGCACCCGGTCGGCCCGCTGTCGCTGGCGGACTTCGTCGGACTGGATATCCTCCTCGCTGCCTCGACCTCGATGTACGAGGAGTTCCGGGATCCGGGTTTCGCACCGCCGCCGTTGCTGCTGCGCATGGTCGAATCCGGATTCCTCGGTGAGAAGACCGGCCGCGGCTTCTTCACCTACTCGTGATGCCCAGTTTCGAAGGAGCTTCCATGCCCTCAGCCAACTCCTACGCAGGATTCACCGTGTCCCCGAAGACGACGTGGTCGCTGACCGGTGCGTCCGGTACAGGCGGTGATGCCACCGCGCCGAGCACCCTGATCTGGCCGCTGCGCCGGGCCGCTCGACTGCATGGCGACTCGATTGCGATAGTCGATGGACCGACGCGACTGAGTTATGCGCAGTTGTGGTCCTGGTGCGACCGGCTGGCCGCGGGTTTGGCGGGGCGTGGGGCGGTTCGGGGTGACCGGATCGGCATCCTTGGAGCCAACAGTGCCGAGTATCTCGCCGCCTACTTCGGGGTACCGGCTGCGGGTTACGTGCTGGTCCCCCTGAATGCGCGTCTCGCCGACGCCGAGATGATTGCGATCATCAATGACTGCGAGCCGGTGATCGTGGTGGCGGACGAGGCTCATCTCGCCCGCGCCGAGTCGCTGTCGGTATCGACCGAGGCCACCGTCGTGGACTTCGGACGGTTGCTCGGCGAACCGATCGAGTGCACCGCCTCGGACGGTGGGAGCGAGGTCGGTGCCCAGGATCTCGCGGCAATTTTCTATACCGGCGGTACGACGGGACGGGCGAAGGGAGCGATGCTTACCCACGGCAATCTCACCGCGAACGCACTGCACATGATCGCGGGACTCGGCTATCGCTCCGATGACGTCTATCTGCACTGTTCACCGATGTTCCATCTCGGCGACGGGATGTCGACCTATCCGATGACCTGGGTGGGCGGACGACACGTCGTAATTCCGCGTTTCGAGCCCGAGGCCGTGGTCGATGCGATCGAGACGGAGGGGGTGACCTGTACCTTCCTGGTGCCGACGATGCTCACGCTGCTTCTCGAGTACCTGGACGGGACGGACCGAGACCCGGACCTGTCGTCCCTGCGTGTCGTGGTGCACGGCGGTGCGCCGATCGCGCCGATGCTGCTGAACAGGGCGATGGAACGGCTGGGATGCTCCTTCACGCAGTCGTATGGCATGACCGAGGCCGGGCCGATCCTGAGCTTCCTCCCCGACGAGGGCCTGCTGCTCGGCAGCCGGATCCTGAATTCCGCCGGGCGTCCGGTGGTCGGGGTCGAGGTGCGGGTGGTGCGGCCGGACGGAACGGACTGTGAGGTCGGCGAGACCGGCGAGATCATCGGTCGGGGACCGAACTTCGCGGTCGGGTACTGGCGGCAGCCGGAGGTGACCCGGGAGCGGTTCCGCGACGGCTGGTACTGGACGGGGGACTTGGCCTATCGCGATGAGGATTTCTACCTCTACATCGTCGGTCGGGCCGGTGATGCGATCATCAGCGGTGGTGAGAACGTCTATGCCGCAGAGGTAGAAGCCGTACTTGCTCAGCATCCGGACCTGGTCGAAGCCGCGGTGATCGCGGTGCCGTCCTCTCAGTGGGGTGAGCAGGTCCACGCCGCCGTCGTGATCCGGCCGAGAGCGGCGACGACCGAGGCGGATCTCGATCGGCATTGTCGCGCACTGATAGCCGGCTACAAGATCCCGCGCTCGTACGAGTTCCATACTCAGCTTCCGCGCACCGGGCCTGGAAAGATCGACAAATTGGCATTGCGGCGTCCGCATTGGACGGCGCATGGAAGGGACGTGTCATGATCACATCGGATGGTGGGGAGAACAGGGTCGCGCTCGTGACCGGTGCCTCTCGTGGAATCGGAGCGGCCTGTGCTTTGCGTCTTGCGGCGCAGGGGTACGCAGTCGCGGTGAACTTCGCGCGGTCCGGCCATGAGGCGGAGTCGGTTGTGAAGCAGATCCGTGCCGACGGCGGGCGGGCCGTGGCGATTCGGGCGGACGTAGGGGCGGAGGGGGCGGGCGAGGAGCTCGTGGGTGAGACGGTGCGTCGGCTCGGGCCACCGCTGGTGGTGGTCAACAATGCCGGGGTTCAGCGGTCCCGGGCGATGATCCGTCAGACGCGTGACGAATTCGACCAGATGCTCGACATCAATGTCCGTGGGGCCTGGTCGGTGACCCGCGCCGCGCTGCCGCACATGTACGACGCGGGCTGGGGACGCGTGGTGTTCGTCAGCTCGGTTCTGGGTGCCACCGGTGGGCCCGGCGACACCGGGTACGGCGCTTCGAAGGGGGCGTTGCTGGCGATGTCGAAGAGCCTGGCGCTCGAGGTCTCCCGACGCAATATCACCGCCAACGCGGTGCTGCCGGGAACGATCCTTACCGACATTGTCACCGATGTCGATCCGGCGGTGCTCGAAGCCAATATCGCGGCGATCGCCGCGCGGCGCGGGGGTGAGCCCGAGGAGGTGGCGGCCGTCGTCGCTTTCCTGTGCTCTCAGGACGCCTCCTATGTCAGTGGTGCGGAGGTCGTGGTGCACGGCGGTGGGTGGCTCACGCTTCCGCCGTCGAAATAGCACCGGTGGCATCGGATTCGAAACACGGAGGTAAGGACGAGTGCAGTACGGAATCGGCTTGTACACCGGGCAGGTACCTCCGGGCGAGGACCTCGGGTTCCACGACGAGTACGCCCGGATTATCGAGCAGGCGACTCTGGCCGAAGAGGCGGGCCTGGACTCGATCTGGTTGAGCGAACACCACGGGGCGACGGACGGATATCTTCCCTCGTTGTTGCCGATCGCGGCGGCGATCCTCGGTGCGACGACCCGGTTGGTGGTGGGGACGGCGGTGCTGCTGGCACCTTTCCACAATCCGCTTCGGCTGGCGGAGGACGTTGCGGTCCTCGACCAGATGTCGGGGGGCCGTTTCATCCTTGGGATGGGAACTGGGTGGCGGCGCGGCGAGTTCCGGTCTTTCGGGGTGAACATGGCGACCCGCGGACGGGCACTGGAGGAGACCGTCGAGATCCTCCGGCGGGCGTGGCAGGGGGGCCGATTCGGGTTCGAGGGGCGGGTGCACCGGATCGACAGCGCGATCGTCAGGCCCGAGCCCTTCACGCCCGGCGGGCCGCCGATCTGGCTCGGCGGCACGGGGCCGCGGGCACTGGATCGGGCCGGCCGCCTGGGGGACGGATTCTTCGGGGTCTGTACCCCGTTCGACCCCGCCATGGCGACCTTCTCCCAGGTTCTCGAGTCTGTGCCGGAGCACCGGCGAGCGGGTTTCTCGTTCGGCCAGCTGAGGTCCGGTTTCATCGCGGACGATCCCGAACTCGGTTGGAAGCTCACCGGGCGCGGTATGACCTACACGATGGATGTGCACGCTCGGTGGGCTGCGGAGGAAGCCGGCAATGCGGTCGAGGGGGAGACGATGCTCACGCCGGAGGAGGTTGTGCGGCAGTACAACCTGATCGGCACACCCGATGAGGTCACCGCGGCGTTGCGGCCGTACGAGCAGCGCTTCGCGGCGCGCACCGATTCTCATCTCTGTTTCCGGCTCTATCATCCCTACATGCCGCAGGACGCGGTGCTGGACGCGGTCGGTACGTTCGGTAGGGTGGTGGTTCCCGCCCTGCGCACCTCGGCCGGCGGTGGGCCGCAGCCGGGGTGATTGCGGGGCACGCGCCGCACCTACTGGAGGAAAGCCCGTGCCACCCAAGCGCTCCGCCGAGCGGCATGCCGAGGTCCTCGACGCCGCCATTGAGCTGATCCGCCAGAAGGGCATCGACGGGACGAGCCTGCAGGACATCGCCGATGCGGTCGGTATCAAGAAGGGCAGCCTGAACACCTACTTCTCCTCCAAGGAGGAGCTGGTCGAGCTGATCCAGGCCAGATTCACCGAGGTGGCGGAGCGGGAGCTGCGCATCATCGGGGAGCGCACCGACCTGACACCCGATCAGCGGCTGCGTGAACTGCTCTATTTCCATGCCGAGCACTGCACCCTGCGGGTCTCCTCGCCGGTGCTGGTCGGCTTCATGCAGCTGTGGACCTCGTCCTCGTCGCCGGGTGGACGTCACCAGCCGTCTGTGGTGCGCGAGTACCAGCGCGTCTTCGAGGACGCCGTCGCGCAGTGTGCGCGTAAGCGCATCTTCCGGAAGATCGATCCCGTGCTCACCGTGAACGGGCTCATGGGCAGCATGAGCTGGTGTGCATTCTGGTACAACGAGGACGAGCACGGACCGTTGCGGCCGCTTGTGGACGAGATCATCGATATGGCCTTCGACGGCCTGCGCGCGAAGGGCTGACGCGCCGCGGGCACGGGCGGTAGCCGACCGCCTGCGCCCGTGGCGTGTGCTGGCGGTCAGCGCTGCGCGAGGCGGGCGCCCGCGTCGAGTCGGATGACCTCGCCGTTGAGCATCTCGTTGGTGATCACCGCACAGGCCAGGTCGGCGAACTCGTCCGGGCGGCCCAGGCGTCGCGGGTGGGCGACCGCGGCCGTCAGCTGGTCCTGCAGGTCGGTTGGCAGGTCCGTGGTCAGTGTGGTCTCGAATGCGCCGGGGGCAATTGTGGCGCAGCGGATTCCGTACTGGGCGAGTTCGCGGGCGGCGGGGAGGGTCATGCCTGTGACGCCGGCTTTGGATGCCGAGTACGCCAGCTGGCCCTGCTGACCTTCGAACGCGGCGATGCTCGCGGTGGTGACGATCACGCCGTTTTCCGTGTCGGCCCGCTGGTTCTTGCTCATGTGCCAGGCGGCGGCGCGCAGGACGTGAAACGTTCCCCGCAGGTTGACGTCGATCACGTGGTTGAACCGTTCGGGGGCGACCGGTCCTTGCTTGCCGATGAGTCGGAATCCTCCGGCGACGCCCGCGCAATGCACGACGATGTCGACCCGGCCGAAGGTGCGAACCGTGGTGTCGAATGCGGCGTCGACCTCGTCGGGGGAGATCACGTTCGCGGCGAGGGGGAGCCAGGTTTCGCTCGGGGTGCCGGGTGGGGCGGACAGGTCCAGCGCGGCGATCCGGGCGCCGCGTTGGGCGAGCATCTGCGCGGTGGCCTCTCCTAGTCCCGCCGCGGCTCCGGTGACCACGGCAACTGCTCCGGCGATCTGCATGTCATCCTCCTGTGTGATCCAAGCCTCAATCCGATCGGAATGTGATCTACGTCTTGTCCCGAGCGAGAATCGGCGTTACCCTTCCATTCGACAGGATAACAGCCGGTGCCTCGGAGGCGAGGCTCTCGATACCTGAAATCTATTGGCCTAGAGGTCAATCCAGTCCGTCACGGCGTGGCGTCGACAATGATGGAGGATCCGCATGCTGTCGCATGAAGACAATGAACTCCTGACCCGGGTAGACGGGGAAGCGCCGATGGGGGCGTACCTCCGCGAATACTGGACACCCGCAGTCCGCTCCCAGCGGTTGATCGCCGACGGCGCTCCCGTGCAGGTCCGACTCTTCGGCGAGGACTTCGTGGCCTTTCGCGCCACGGACGGCAGGGTCGGCTTCCTGGACGAGTCGTGCCCGCACCGGGGGGCCTCGCTCGCGCTGGCCCGGAACGAGGACTGTGCACTGCGGTGCATCTACCACGGCTGGAAGATCGACGTGTCGGGCACCGTTGTCGAGGTGCCGTCCGAGCCCGCCGATCGACTGGCGGACATGGCCGACAAGATCACGATCGGCAAATACCCCACCCGGGAGGCCGGCGGCGTGGTCTGGGTGTACCTCGGGGTGCACGACGACCCGCCCGCGTTCCCCCGGTTCCCGTTCGACAAGGTACCGGCCGACCACGTGCGTGCCCTGGTCGCCGAGACGCACTGCAACTGGCTGCAGGCAGTGGAGGGGACCCTGGACTCCTCACACGTGTCGATCCTGCACCAGGCCTGGTTGGGGCAGAGTACCGGCAGCCTGGGCAAGGCGGCGGAAGACTCCGCACCACGCTACGAATCCGACGAGACGGGTTACGGCATCCGCTTCGCCGCGATCCGGTACTCCGGCGACGACCAGCATGTGCGGGTGACCGAGTTCGTGATGCCCTGGATGGCCTACATCCCGACCGGCGACGAAGATCGGGTCGCCATCATCGGAACCCCCATCGACGACGAACACTCCCGCCAGTGGTTCATTCGGTGGAACGACGACCATCCGCTCACCGAGGACACCGACACCCATTTCTGGTACCGGGACCTGACGGGGGCGCCGGACGACTTCACCGAGCTGGTCCGGGGCAGGGGCAGCTGGGGGCAGGACCGCTCGCTCATGTCCGACGGACACTTCTCCGGCTTCACCAATCTCATTCTCGAAGATGTCGCGATCCAGGAGAGCCAGGGGCCGATCGTCGATCGCTCCAAGGAGAAGTTGGGCACCAGCGACATCGCGGTCGTGAAGACGCGCCGTCTGATGCTGGATTCCGTTCGAGCACACCAAGAGGACGGGACAGTGTTCGGTCGGAAGGATCCGCTCGCCCGGCCCGGCACCGCCGGCGTGGCGATCACGATCGAGACCACCGGCGACTGGCGTACCGCCGCGGCCGGCGAGGCCCGGTATGTCTAGCCCCGGCCGTGCCGGCTTCGCGGACTGGCAGGCGATCCGCGCCCTCACCGCAACCTACAACCGCTGTTTCGACAGGTCGGACGCGCAGGGTTGGGCGTCGACGTTCATCCCGTCCGGCCGCCTCGAGGTCGCCGGCGAGGGGGTCGCCTACGCGGGGCACGACGAACTCCGCGACTTCTGCTCGTCCCGGGGATGGGGGATCCTGCACATGACCCTCGACCCCGAGGTCACCGTCGACGGTGACCTCGGCGAGCAGCGCTGCAATCTCGTGATGTTCCGGCGGTACGAAAACCGGGAGCGGCCGACGCTGCTGGCGACGGGGCGGTACACGGACACCCTGATCCGCACCCCCGAAGGGTGGCGCTTCGAGTGCCGGGTCGTCGAGTTGGACAATCGGCTGGGCTACACACCGGAAGGGTCGAAATGACATACATACCGGGTCCTCACGGAAACTCCAGCCCCGACGGTGCGGCGTCACCGGTCGACGTCGTGGTGTTCGGCTCCGGCGCAGCGGGATTCGCAGCCGCGCTGGCCGCGGCCGAGGAAGGCGCCACCGTGCAGCTGTACGAAAAGTCGGAGGTGCTCGGCGGAACCACCGCGAAATCGGGCGGCGTCTACTGGATTCCCGACAACCACCTCATGCGAGAGCACGGCATCGAGGATCTCCAGGACCGCGCGGTCAGGTACATGGCACGGGTGAGCGCTCCCGACCGCTACCGCGCCGACGACGCGCTGCTGGGGTTGTCCCACTGGGAATACGATCTGCTCACCGGCTACTACCGGATCGCCTCCGAGGCGGTGGAATTCCTCGACGGCATCGGGGCACTGCGGTCGACGATCGAGACGGCACTTCGGTTTCCCGACTACCACATGAACCTGCCCGAGCAAGGGGGCGTGTTCGGGCGGGCGCTGTGTCCCGCCGACGAACACGGACGCCCGGCGGGCGGCGACGAACTCATCGCCCAGTTGGCGGCGGCCGCCGCGCGCAGCGGTGTCCGGGTCGCCACCCGGCACGCCTTCGTGGGACTGGAGATCGACGACGGCCGGGTGGTCGGTGCGGTGGTGCGCGACCTCGAGGCCGAGCGTGACAGCACCATCCGTGCGGAACTGGGCGTCGTGCTCGCCGTCGGGGGCTTCACGCACGACGCCGAGCGCCGAGCCCGTCACCTACCCGCTCGGGTGTGGGGCGGATGCGCCGCGGGCACGAACACCGGGGATGCGCTCCCGGCGTTCGAGGCCCTGGGCGTGCCCCTGCACAACATGGACCGCGCCTGGTGGGACCAGGTCGCGATCGAGCACACCCGGGTGGGGGCGACCGAGACCCGCGCAGGAATGTGGGTCGCCCCGGGGGACTCGTCCCTGATCGTGGATCTCGACGGGCGACGGATCGTCAACGAGAAACAGTTCTACAGCGACCGGGCCAAGGTGCACCTCGGGCCCGACGCGCCGGAGCTGCTCGTGCTGGTCTTCGACGGCCGGACCGAGGAGCTGTTCTCGAGGGAGCCGTTCGCCTATCCGTTGGCGCTGCCTGGCGAGCCGCGGTCGCACCTCGTTTCGGGCGAGAGCTGGCAGGAGTTGACCGAGAATCTCGCCGACCGGCTGCACTCGCTCGCGGCGGTGACCGGCGGCGCCCGGCTCGGCGCCGACTTCGGGGCGAACCTGGTCGACACGGTTGCCCGTTTCAACGAGCTGGCGCGCGCGGGCGTCGATTCCGACCACGGCCGCGGGAGTGAACCGATCGAGGCGTTCTTCACCGGCGAACCGCGCGCCGGTGGCGGCCCGAATCCGGTGATGGCGCCGCTGCGCGGGCGAGGGCCGTACTTCGCGGTGCTGATCGGACTCGGGACGCTCGACACCAAGGGCGGCCCGCGTACGACTACCGACGGCCAGGTGCTCGGCGGTGACGGCGTCCCGGTGGAGGGCCTCTACGCCGCGGGGAACTGTGCGGCGTCGCCGTCGAACGACGGTTACTGGGCGGCCGGGGCGACGATCGGCCCGGCGTTGGCGTTCGGGTACAGCGCGGGGCGGCACCTGGCCTCCCGACGGGCCGTGGAGACCGACTCCCGGATGCGGGAAGTGTCGAGATGACCTTCATCATCGGAGCGGCGTGCATCGATGTCATGGACCGGTCCTGCCTGCAGGAGTGTCCGGTCGACAGCATCTACGAGGGCGCCCGCAAGCTGTACATCCACCCCGTCGAGTGCGTGGACTGCGGTGCCTGCGAGCCGGCCTGCCCGGTGGAGGCGATCGCCTCCGATCGCGACGAGGACGAGGACTTCGCACCGTTCGTCGCCGACGCCGTCGAGTTCTTCCAATCCGTGCTGCCGGGCCGGGTGAACCCGATCGGGTCGCCGGGCGGCGCGCGAAGCACCGGGCCGGTCGGAGTGGACAGCCGCTATGTGCGCGAGCTGCCCCCGGCCGGTTCCTTTACCTAGCCGCGGCGCGGAAGCCGCGGACCACCAGAAGGAGAGACAGCATGACCAAGGTGACAGTTGTCAGTGCGCACGGGCTGGACTGGGTGTGGCGGACCGGCGGAACGATTCTCAAGTACGTCCAGGCCGGGGCGGAGGTGACCGTCGTCTGCCTGTCGATGGGCGAGCGGGGCGAGTCGGCGTCGGCGTGGGCGGAGCCGAACCAGTCCGCGGAGCGGGTGCGGGCGATGCGGCTGGCCGAGGCGGAGAAGGCCGCGGCGGTGGCGGGGGTCGAACTGCGCACCTACGACTGGGGCGACTACCCGATGATCATCGATGACGAGCGGCGCCTGGAGATGGTGCGGCTGCTGCGCGAGCTCCGTCCGGATGTCGTGCTCACGCACGGTCGCCGCGACCCCAACAATCCGGATCACGTGGCCACCGCCCGCGTGGTCGAGGACGCCGCGATCTGGGCCCGGGCCCACGGTCGCCTGCCGGAGTCGGAGCGGTTCGTCGTTCGGCAGATCCACGGTTACGAACCGGAGTTCCCGGAGTTCTGCGACTTCCAGCCGGACACCTACATCGATATCAGCGATGTCGCCGAGCAGAAGCTCGAGATGATGCAGTGCTCGCAGGTACAGCAGTTCATGATCGAGGTCTACGAGCAGCGGGCGCGTTATCGGGCGATCATGGCCGGGCTGCTGCTCGATCGCAAGGTCACCCACGCCGAGGCCTTCGAACGTTTCCTGCCCGCCGCGGGAGGGCTGTTCTGATGGACAACTTGCCCGTCAGCCCGTCGATCGTCGACCGTGTGGACCGGCGCGTCGGCGCGCACGCGGCGGAGTTCGCCGAGCTCGGCGTCGCGACGGTGCACGAATCACAGGGGCGCAGCGGGCTCATGGATCCCGCGATCAAGCCGCTTGTGGCTGGCTCCCGCGTCGCGGGACCCGCGGTGACGTGCCTGAACCATCCCGGGGACAACCTGATGTTGTTGGCCGCGCTCGACCTGTGCCGGGAGGGGGATGTCCTGGTCGTCGGGAACCTGGCGCCGTCCACCGCCGGCATGGTCGGTGAGATCATCGGCAGCATCCTGGTGGCCCGTGGGGCCGCGGGTCTGGTGGTGGACGGGGGCGTGCGCGACATCTGTGAGCTCCGCCGGCTGCCGTTGCCGGTGTGGACCAGGACCGTGTCGGCGATGGGGACCACCAAGGGCGGCCCGGGGTGGGTCAACACCCCGGTCGTCGCCGGCGGGACAACTGTGCGGCCGGGGGACCTGGTGGTCGCCGACGACGACGGTGTCGTGGTGGTTCCCCGCGAGTCGGCCGACGAGGTCTTGGCCCGTGCCCGGGACCGGGCCGAGCGGGAGTCGCTGCTGCTCAAGGATATTGCGGCCGGTCGGTGGCCCGGGTTGTCGCCGGAGTTGCGCGAGCAGCTGCGCCGGCTCGGCGTCACGCGGATCCCCGGCCCGCACTAGGACAATCTCTCCCGAGAGGGGTACTCATGCGTTTGTGTTCGTTTCTGTCCGGGGAGGTCGCGCATGCCGGTGTCGCCGGCGTCGATGATTCCGTCCTCGACGTGACCTGGATCGTCGAGGCCCGAGGTGACGATCTCCCGCGGACGGTGGCGGGGTGGGTCGAGCTCGGCTCCGCCGGGATCGACCGGCTGCGTCGGCTGTGTGCGGAGTCGTCTTCGGAGCATGTCGTCGGCGACGTCGGTGATCTCACGCTGCTGGCGCCGATGGGGCGACTGGCGCGCAACGTGATCTGTGTCGGTGCCAACTATCGGGAGCACATCGAGGAGTCCGTGCGCGCGGTGGGAGAGATCGACGTGCCGGACGCGCCCGTGTATTTCACGAAGGACGTGCGCAGCGTGTGCGGCCCGTTCGAGGACATCAGCTGGGATCCGGCGGTGAGCGCGCAGCTCGACTGGGAGGTGGAGCTGGCCGTCGTGATCGGGCGCGCAGGCCGCAACATCCGGCCGGCGGACGCGCTCGGGCACGTCTTCGGTTACGCCGTGTTCAACGATGTCAGCGCCCGGGACGTCCAGCTTTCCCGGAATCAGTGGTGGAAGGGCAAGAGCATCGAGGGCTCGTCACCGCTCGGCCCGTTCTTGGTGACGAGCGACGAGATCGCCGATCCGCAGGATCTCGAGCTCACGTGCTGGGTCGACGGCGTGGAGATGCAGCGTTCCACGACCAAGCTGATGATCCACGATGTCGCGGCCCTGATTGCGGATCTGAGCCGGACGTTGACGCTCGAGCCCGGGGACGTCATCAGTACCGGGACCCCGGCCGGCGTCGGGTTGGCCCGTACCCCGCCGCAGTGGCTTGTACCCGGATCCGTTCTCGAGAGTGAGATCACCGGGCTGGGCCGACAGTGCAACCGCGTCGTCGAAGCTGGAGTGTGAACTCTCATGGCAAATCTCGTCGGTGTTTTCGGTACCTCTCACAGTCCCGCGTTGATCACTCCGGTGTCCGACTGGCCGGCTCTGGAGCCGAACATCGCGCGCCCGGGGCTGGACCGCCTCGTCGGTGACGTGCGGGACCTCTGGGACGCGCACGAGGCGCGCTTCGACGCCGCCACGGCGACGCTGCGCGCGGCTGTTCTCGCGGTGGAGCCGGATGTGCTCCTGATCGTAGGCAGTGACCAGGGCGAGAACTTCGGTCCGCGGTCCGCGCCCGTGTTCGAGATGTATCTCGCCGAGCATCTCGACGCGAGCGCGGCGAACCGGCGCGACGAGGGACCCGAGCAGTTTCGGATCTCCGTTCCGATCGCTCGGGATCTCGGGATCGATGTTCTGAAGTACTTGTGTCACAATGGTTTCGACATCGCTCACACCTCGGAGACGGTCGACGAGTACGGTATCGGGCATGCGGTGACCTGGCCGATGCGCTTTCTCGATCTGGTCGATTCCGGGCTCGCATTGCTGCCGGTGGTGACCAACGTGTGGAATCCGCCGAACGTACCGAGTGTGGAGCGGTGCGTGGCCTTCGGTCAGGCACTGCGCGCGGCGATCGAGGCGGCCCCCGCGCAAACCCGGGTCGCGGTGCTCGCCTCCGGTGGGCTGAGCCACCTCGTGCTCGACGAGGAGCTGGATGCTCGGGTCCTGGCCGTGCTGCGCTCGGACGACGTCGGCCTGTGGGGGAGCATCGGGGACGACGAGCTCCGACTTGCCCACGACAAGCACGGCCTGCCACTGCGCCTCAACGGCACGGCGGAGATCACCGACTGGATCATCGCCGACGCCTGCGCGCAGGCCCCCGCCGACATCATCGACTACGTGCCGGCGTACCGCACCCGATCCGGCTACGGGGTCGGCATGTGCTTTGCCCAGTGGAACCTGCCGACCTGATCCGCACTCCGGCGTAATCCTTCGGCGGACTCCATGCTCGCAGCCTCGGCCGAGGAAGACGTCGGGCTCCGGTCGCCGGTGCGGCACTGTTCCCGGATCGTCGTCGAGCCGCCGACGAACATCGAGATGCGCACCGAGTACCCGAAGAACACTTTCAACGCTCTGCTCGCCGAGGTCGTCGTCGCACGCACCTGGGACGGGACCAGGGCACGCCCTTGCACCACACCAGCCGTCATACGTCGAGGCGGGCGTCGCCCGCCTGAACACCAACTGTCACATCAGAAAGGACTCACCCATGTCCCTGAACGGATACCACGGCTCCGAAAACGACATCCTCATCGAGATCGAGAACCGCATCGCGTGGATCACCTTCAACCGGCCGGAGGCGTTGAACGCGTTCGGACCGGCCCAATTCCACCGTCTCGCCGACCTGCTCGACGGCGTCTCGGTGAACCCCGATGTCGGCGTCGTGGTGCTGACCGGCAACGGGCGCGCCTTCTCGGCCGGTGGCGACGTGCGGGAGTTCACCAAGAAGGGCCTCGTCGACACCGGGGTGTATGCCCTGCGCGCGATGACCTCCATTCGATCCTGCCGCAAGCCGGTGATCGCGATGGTCAACGGGATCGCGGTCGGCGGCGGTAACGAGCTGGTCATCGCGGCCGACCTCGCCATCGCGGCGCGCAGTGCTCGGCTGGGTCAGGCCGGCACGATGATCGGCGCGTGTCCCGTGCTGGGCGGGACGAACGTCCTGCCCCTCCAGATCGGCGAGAAGCGCGCGAAGCAGATCGTCTTCTTCAGCGAGAAAGTCCCGGCCGAGCAGGCGTTCGAATGGGGTTGGGTCAACGCGGTCGTCGACGACGCCGACCTGAAGTCGACGACCCGCGAGTGGGCCGAGCGGTTGCTCGCGCTGCATCCGCAGTCGCTCCAGATCGCGAAGGCGGGCAGCAACGTGTGGTGGAATTACTCCTACGACACGATGGTCAATGGCCTGGACATGATTGCGATGGGTGTGCCGGCCGAATCCGTCGACGAGGGACGAGACGCCTTCCTGGCCAAGCGTCCGGCGGACTACTCACCCTGGCACTGATCTCCCGCCTTCTCCCGTCGTTACACCCCGTCGCACGGAAATGGGTACGGTGCATGACCGGTATGCGATCTCGATGCTGATCCAGGCGCTGCCGGCGGCCGTGCACTCCCTTGCTCCCGCGGTCTTTCCGGCCGGACTGCGGGGCATCGGGAACAGTGCGGGGCAACCGCATCGGCTGAATCGCCGGAATAGCTGGAGGACATCGCTGCCGACGTCGAGCAGGGAGGCCGGTTCGCTGACAAGTGCGACGTGGTGCGCGGGATTGTCACGATGGCGGTGGCCGGCGCCGAGTGGACCGGACGCCGGAGGATGCGGGTGGGCCTCGGATTCGACGACGTCACATCGATCGGATCGGCCGACGCTACGTCGTGCCGGCCTCCGGTCGGGGCATCGGCTATCCGGAGTCGTTCGATCCGAGCCTCGTCCGGACGCGGTGTTGCCCCGTGGACCAGGCGGTCCTGCGCACCTACACGATCCGTTCCGTCCACCCGCGTCCACGCGTCCTGGCTGTCGGGTGCGGCTGCGGCGCGGCACCGAACCGGGTGACCAGGGCGGGCATCTTCGCAATCTCGCTGTGCGAACTGATCACTCGGATCAACGGTGCTGTCGGCCGGTCGGGTGGGCCTGACCGCGCCGGCGCTCGGGCGCGCACTGACCGACACCGGTTCGCCGAGAGTAGGCCTGACGGCGGGCGCTGTCGGCGCCGAAGCCGGGTGCGGGGAGGCAAGAGTGCGCCTCGAGTCTTGCTCGGCATCGTGCCGCTGGTGCGGTGGTCCGTGGTCGACTCGGTTCCCGCCCGCCGAATTGGTGAGGCAGCTCACATTTTTTCATTGACCTTCCGATCGGAAGGCCTTAATCTCGGATCCATCGCCCGAATCCGGGGCACACCATTCACCGGCTACCGGCCCTACCCAATTTGGGGGAGCAGTGGACACAAGCAACAGCGATTACAACAACCGCTATGTCGCCACCCTTCATGATCCCGACACGATTCACCGCGAGATGCGGGCCAGGTGTCCCGTCCAGCACAGCGAGACCCACGGCGGATTCTGGGCGTTGACCCGCTACCAGGAGGTCGACGCGGCCACCCGGGACACCGAGCGGTTCTCCTCCCTGCCGACCATCACGTTGCCGTCCGTCGGCGCGCCCCGACCGTTCATTCCGATGGAGTCCGATCCGCCGCAACACTCGAAGTACCGCTCACTTCTCAACGTTGTCTTCAATGCCCGCCGGTTCGCAGAGCTCGAGGGCGAAATCCGCAAGCACGCCGTCGAGCTGATCGA
Source organism: Rhodococcus sp. DMU1 (assembly GCF_012272955.1). Lineage (NCBI taxonomy): Bacteria > Bacillati > Actinomycetota > Actinomycetes > Mycobacteriales > Nocardiaceae > Rhodococcus > Rhodococcus sp. DMU1. Next base: position 457,318 of record NZ_CP050953.1, read on the forward strand.
ACGCTTCACCGCCGCCGGTGAAGCCGACCTGGCGCGGGACCTGGCGTTCCCGCTGACGACGCGGGTGATCACCTGGCTGCTGGGTATCCCCGACGAGGACGTCTCCCGGTTCAGTGACTGGTCTCTCGGGCTGGTCTCCGTCGCCTCGCCGGAGGAGGGCCTTGCACTGCAGATGGAGATCCGCGACTACTACGTCCGCCACATCGCCGCCCGTCGAGAGAATCCGACCACAGACCTTGCCAGCCATCTGCTTTCGTCGACCATCGACGACCGTGCGGTCACCGAGGAGGAAGTTCTCGACATCTACCTCTCCCTGACCGGGGCCGGCGGCGAAACTACCGCAGCGGCCGCCAACCACATCTTCACCCTGATCGATCGGCACCCCGAGCTCCGCTCACAACTGCAGGCCCACCCCGAGATGCTGACCTCGGCAGTCGAGGAGTTCCTGCGCTACATCACCCCGGTTCCCGGCTTCGCGCGCACGACCACGTGCCCGGTCGAGGTTGCCGGGACGGTAATCCCGGAGGGTGAACGCGTGTGGTTGTCGTGGCTGTCCGCCAATCACGACGAGGCGGCCTTCGACGAGCCGGCCCAGATCCTCCTGGATCGAAGGCCGAACCGGCATCTCGCATTCGGAGCGGGCGTGCACCGGTGCCCGGGCGCGCCGCTGGCCCGGATCGAACTGCGCATCATGGTCGAGGAAATCCTTGCCCGCATTCCGGACTACCGGCTGGCGGATCCGAGCGCCGTTCAGATATCGGAGGGGCAGACGCGGATCATCCGCTCCCTGCCGATCGTCTTCACGCCGCAGCGCTGACCCCCACCGGTGCACGTCGCCGGGCGCCCGGCATCCATCCCACCACGCTCAGGAGGTTCATGTGAGAGCCGCAGTCAGCCGCAGAGTCGGCCAGATCGAGATCGAGGAGCTGCCGGATCCCCGGCCCCGGGCCGGGGAGGTGCGCGTTCGCCTGGTGAGTTCGGGCATCTGCCACACCGACGTCTCGGTCCTGGCCGGGCATCTGCCGTCACCGCGCCCGATCGTCCTCGGCCACGAGGGAGCGGGCATCGTCGACGAGGTCGGACCGGGCGTCGAGCAACTCGCGGTCGGAGACCACGTGCTCTGCTCGATCATCACCTCATGCCACGCGTGCTACCAGTGTCTGCGAGGCGAGTACGCGCTCTGCGAACGCGCCGTCGGCTTCTCCGGCACCATGCTCGACGGCACCACCAGGTTGCGATCGCGCGATGAGGACGTGCACACCCTCTTCTGCCAGGGTTCGTTCGCCGAGTATGCGGTGGTACCGGTATCGGCGGCGGTGAAGATCCGACCCGACGCTCCGCTCGAGAAGCTCGCCGGCCTGGGCTGCGCGTGGTCGACGGGCCTGGGGGCGGCGATCGTCCGCGCGGAAGTGCGACCCGGCAGCAACGTCGTCGTGATAGGCGCCGGCGGCGTCGGCCTCGCCGCGATGATGGGTGCGCGGGCGATGGGTGCGACCTCTGTCATCGCCGTGGATCTCGCCGAGCACAAGCTCGCGCGGGCTCGCGAACTCGGTCTCGCCTCGCACACGATCTCCGTATCGGGACCGGAGGCCGTGGTAGCCATCCGCGACCTCACCGACGGCAGGGGCGCGGATTACGGATTCGACGCGGTGGGCGCGCAGGGCACGCTGGAGACGGCGCTGCAGGGCATCCGGCCCGGCGGGCTCGCAGTGGCCATCGGTGTCATGGATGCGTCGGTGACCGTCACGTCCGACCTGTTCGCGTTCCTGATGCAGAAGCAACTGACGGGTACGTACGCAGGATCGATCATTCCGCAGCGCGACATCCCCGCGTTCGTCGACCTCTACATGGACGGCCGACTGCCGTTGGACTCGGTCATCGACGCGACCTACGGGCTCGACGACGTCCCCAAGGCCCTCGGCCAACTGGCCGCCAACGAGATCACGAAGGGCGTGGTGTTGCTGTGAACGGACTCGACATGCAGATGTACGTCGACGGCCGGTGGCGCGACGCGACGTCCGGCGGACGGATCGACGTGGTCAACCCCGCCCGCGTCACGGAACTCGCGGGGTCGATCCCCGACGGGGCACCTGCCGACGTCGACCTCGCCGTCGCCGCCGCGAAAGCGGCGCAGCGCGACTGGGCGCGGCTACCGCTCGTCGAGCGGGCCGCCATGGTGGCCGACGCCGGTGCGCGACTGACGGCGATCGATCCCTCGGGCCCGGAGGTCCTGACCCGCGAGATGGGCAAGATCCTGGCGGAATCGATCATGGACTTCCAGTCCCCGCCATGGGGGTGGAAGCACTATCTCGACAACCTCGACGATCTGGCCGCGATCTTGACGGACAGCCGCGTCGACGACACCGGGCGGCTCGAGGTCAGGCGCCGACCGGTCGGGGTCGTGGGGACGATCGTCCCGTGGAACTGGCCGATCGCGCTGCTCGGCGTCAAACTCGGTCCGGCTCTGCTCGCGGGTAACACGATCGTCGCCGTACCGTCCCCGTTCGCCTCGCTGGGGGTTCTCAAGGCGATCGAGGCGATCGGTGCGGCGCTGCCCGCCGGCGTGGTGAACGTCGTCACCGGGACCGGCGACCGGGTGGGGGCCGCGTTGAGTGCGCATTCCGACGTCGACATGATCGCGTTCACCGGTGGGCCCGAGGCCGGCCGGGCGGTCGCCCAGGCCCTCGGATCGCGGCTGCGCCGGGGCGTGTTCGAGTTGGGTGGCAACGATCCTGCCGTGCTGCTCGACGACGTGGTCGTCGACGACGAGCTGATCCGGAAGCTGGTTTCGGCTTTCACCGTCACCTCCGGGCAGGTCTGCTTCGCAGTCAAGCGGCTGTACGTGCACGAGACGCTGCTCGAGGAGGTGACCTCCCGTCTCGGCGAGGCACTGCAGGAGTTCGTGGTCGGTGACGGGCTGGATCCTGAGGTGACGATGGGTCCGCTCGCCAACGAGCGACAGTTCAAGCGGTTCACCGCTCTGCTCGCGGAGGCGGAATCCTCTGGTGCCCAAGTGAAGTCCTTTGGCCGTGCGCGCGACACGGCGTCGTGGGAGGGCGGGTACTTCCACCTGCCGACACTGGTGACGGGCGTCGCGGCGCAGGAGCGCATCGTCACCGAGGAACAATTCGGACCTGCGCTGCCGATCCTCGGTTTCCGAACCGAGAGCGAGGCGATCTCGCTCGTGAACTCGACCCCGTACGGTCTGACCTCCAGCATCTGGACGGCGGATCCGAGCCGCGCCTGGAACATGGCCGGCGAGATCGATGCAGGCGTGACCTTCATCAACAAGCACGGCATGGCAGCGTTCGATCCGGGCGCGCCGTTCGGCGGGGTGAAGGCCAGTGGCTACGGGCGCGAGATGGGCATGGACGGCCTGCTGGAGTTCACCTGGACCCAGCAGATCAGCGATCGACAGATCCTCGGATAGACCCGCGCCCGGACGGGCACGGCGGCGCCGAGGCGTTCGGTCCGGCGCCGCCGCAACCGACCCGATCCTGGCGGCTTTCGGATTATGAATGACGAACACATTCGAACGGATGACATGGCATGGCACACTCTGACCTCGACGCTGATCCGCAACGGATGTACGAGCTGTTGGTGCAGCAGGTGACGTGGGAGGCGGACGGCGTCGTCTCGATCCGGCTGATCGATACGAACGGCTCCGAGCTGCCGACGTGGGCGCCCGGTGCCCACCTGGACCTCATCCTGCCCTCGGGCAAGGTGCGGCAGTACTCGCTGTGCGGGGATCCCGACGACCGCGCTGCCTACACGGTGGCGGTGCTGCGCGACGAGCACGGCCGTGGCGGCTCACGGGAGATCCACGACAGCGCGCTGGTCGGCCGGACGATGTCGGTGCGCGGACCGCGCAACCACTTTCCCCTGGTCGACGCCCCCTCCTACCTGTTCGTGGCCGGGGGGATCGGCATCACGCCGATGCTCGCGATGGTCCGCGAGGTGCGGCGACGGGGGGTGCCGTGGCGACTGGTCTACGGCGGGCGCAGCCGGTCGTCGATGGCCTTCCTCGGCGAACTGGACCGCCTCGGTGGGGGGAACGTCGACGTCGTCCCCCAAGACTCGCACGGGATGCTCGATCTGGACGCGGCGCTCGCCGCGGTCCCTGGCGACTGCGTCGTCTACTGCTGTGGGCCCGAGGGTCTGATCCGGGCGACCGAGGAGCAGGTCGATTCCCGATTCGCGCCGGACGCCCTACATGTTGAGCGCTTCGGTGCGGCGTCGAGCAGTCAGTGCAGCGAGAGGCCCCCGGCCGAGAGCGCCGGCACGGGGTTCGAGGTCGAACTGCGTCGTACCGGCGCGGTGTTGGACGTGCCGCCCGATCGAACTCTGCTCGACGTCGTCCGGGACTCTGTCCCGGACTTCCTGTCCGATTGTGAGGAGGGCTTCTGCGGAGCCTGCGAGGTGCGGGTACTCGAGGGCGAGCCCGAGCACCACGACCTACTGCTGTCCGACCGCGAGCGCGAATGCGGTGACCGGATGATGATCTGCGTGGGTCGCTCGAGGTCCCCGCGTCTGGTCCTCGACCTGTAGTTCGCCGCGCCCCTACAGATGGGAATAATCTTGGAATCCATAACATTTCCGGCGGTCGGCCGCCCGCGTGGCGCGGCGGCAGACTTCCGGTACGACGCAGGGGCGACGGCGCCCGCACCCGCCCGGGTGCGGCCACTCGACGAGATCGTGCGTGAGGTGGTGGAGCCGGGAGACCAGATCCATTTCCCGTGGCTCTCGACGCGCGCGTACGCGTCGCTGTTCGAGGTGCTCCGGCAGGTCAGATCGGGCCGACTGCGCGGGCTGACCGTCATCTCCGCGTCGCTGCGCGCGGAGGTCGCCCTCCTCGTCGCCTCCGGCGGAGTGGACCGGCTCGTCACCGCGTTCGCCGCCACCACGTATCCGGCGGTGCGGCCGAACACGATCCTGGCGCAGGCCATCCGGGACGGCGCGCTCGTCGTCGAGGAGTGGTCCATCCTGGCGCTGATCCAGCGGGTGCTCGCCGGCGCGCTCGGATGGCCGTTCGTGCCCGCGACGACGATGGACGGCACGGACCTGCCCGTCGTGCCCGGATCGCGGCCCGTCCGCAACATGGTCAATCCCTTCGATGAGTCGGACTGCTCGGTGATGCCGGCCCTGCGTCCGGATGTGGCGCTGATCCATTGCCCGGTCGCGGACTGGCACGGCAACGGCGTGGTGTTCCCGCCGTTCGCGGAAGACCTCCACACCGTCTATGCGGCGCGCAAGGGCGTCATCCTGACGGCCGACCACATCGTGTCGCCGGCTGATCTGCGGCGGTGGGCGGGCCACGTGAGGGTCCCTGCGGCCTGCGTTCGCGGGGTCGCGCACGTCCCGTTCGGGGCGCACCCCTCGGCTTCCCCGGTCCCGATTCGGGTAGAGGGCGCCGCCGGGTACGGCGAGGATTACCGGTTTCTTGCCGACCTGGGGTGCCTGCGGACCCTCGAGGAGGCGGAGGAGTTCAGCCGGCGCTGGATCGACGTGCCGACCCGCGCACGCTACCTCGGCGAACTCGGTCGTGAGCGCATCGAGCACCTGATCGCGATGGACCTCGACGAGTCCTGGCGGATCGACGAACTCGATGCCGAACAGACCCGCGCGGAGACCGGCTCGGTGACCCTGGGCGAACGCCTCGCCGTCTCGGGTGCCCGCGCCATGGCGAACCTGGCGCGCGCGTCCGGCACCCGGACCGTGGTGGCGGGCGCCGGCGTGTCGCACCTCGCCGCTGCGCTGGGCCGGGTGACACTGCTGGACGACGAGCATGTCGTCGACCTGGTCTTCGAGAGCGGGGTGCTCGGGTATATCCCCAGACCGCACGACGCGACGCTCTCGAACACCCGCAACCTCCCCACCGCGCGTCACCTCAGCAGCGCGCTGGAGGTGCTCGGCATGCTGCTGCCGGCCACCCCGGACACCACGATCGCGGTGCTGTCGGCCGGGGTACTCGACAGCGATGGGAATGCCAACAGTAATCGCACGCCGTCCGGACAGTTCCTTGTCGGCGGCGGGGGGAGCACCGACATTGCGTCGCGGGTTCCGACGGTCGCCGTCGTCGCCGCCGACTCTCGAAAATTCGTGGGCATGGCCGATTTCACCAGCTATCACGGAGCGAATGTCGCGGTGATCGCCACCGACGTCGGGCATCTGAGTAAGTGCGACGGCAAGTACGTGCTGTCGGCGTGGTTCAAGGAGGCCGCCGCCGGGGCCGACGAGGCGCTGGCCCGCGTGCGCGCGGCGACCGGATGGGATGTGCGGCTCGCGCCGGACGTCGAGCAGCTGGCGGCGCCGTGCACCGCGGAACTCGAATACCTCAGGGCCATCGACCCGGAGGGCAACCTGATCGGATGAGCGCGGACTCGCCCGATGATCGAAAACGCAAGGATGGGCCGGATGAACAGCGAGGACCGAGTACTCGTACAGTTCGCGGCGAACTGGGCACCGTTCGGGGGCGCGCCACCGGACGAGGTGTTTGTCACGTTCGGGATGACCGTGGACCGGTATCAACGCCGGCTGCGGGAGATCCTCCGCACCGCGCGGGCAACCGATTCGCCGACCGCGTCCGGACGGGCAGATGTCGCTAGGCGAGCTTATAAGCTGATGGAATCAGTTGAACCACAGCGTATTCGATGATCCATTCCGTTGACCGGTTTCGTGACATCGTGTACCTTCCAATCGGCAGGGTAAAATGCGATCGATATCACACCTACTCTGCTCGGGTGGGTAGAGCTCCGAGCGATGCCCGCCGGCGAGCCAGGCGCCATCGATGCCGGTCCGAGCCGACACGTAGGTGGACGGCGCAGTGCAGCGCGACCGCGGTCCGGTCGTTCCTCGGGGATCCGAGACTTTCTTCGGTGCATAACGTCATGTCGACAGAATGGAGTCATGAATGGCGCTCGATATTCACAACCCGGATGTCGAAAGTCAGGGTAGGGAACTGGTGCGGTCGGAGCCCACCTTTCTTCCGGATCCGCAGCCTGGGGAGCTGTGGTGTCCCCTCATCTCGGTGGACGATCACGTTCTCGAGCCGGCGGACATCTTCACCAGCCGAACGAGTTCGCGGTATCGCGATCTTGTTCCGTCGGTCGTTCCGGATCAGGACGGCATACCGTATTGGCACATCGATGGTGACCGAGTTCCCATGCGTCTCACGATGTGTGGTGCGGTCGGTCGGCCGATCGAGGAGTGGAGTCTGGCACCTCAGAAGTACGAAGATTTCCGCCCCGGGGTGTGGGATGTTCATTCCCGGATAAAGGATATGGATCTCAACGGGGTGTATGCCTCTCTGAACTTTCCGTCATTCATCTGGGGGTTTGCCGGGAAGCGGTTGAGCGGGATGCGCGATCGGGAGGTTGGTCTGGCTTCCGTTCGGGCGTACAACGACTGGATGCTCGAAGAATGGTGCGGGGCCAATCCGGACCGATTCATCTCGTGTCAATTGCCCTGGCTTCTCGACCCGGAGGTGGCGGCATCGGAGGTGAGAAACAACAGGGAACGTGGCTTCCAATCGGTGACATTCTCGGAGAATCCCGAGGGGCTGGGTCTTCCGTCGCTCTACTCCGAATACTGGGATCCGTTCTTTCGTGCATGCGAAGAGACCGAGACCGTGATCAACCTGCACGTGGGGTCCTCGGGGTCGATTTGCCAACCGAGCGTGGCATCGCCTGCAGATGTGACGGTTGCGCTTTTTCCGTTGAACTCCGTCCAGGCAGTGGTCGATTGGATTTTCTCTCGGATCCCTCTGCGGTTTCCGCGTCTGAAGATCGTACTCTCCGAATCCGGCGTCTCATGGGTGCCGATGATCATTGAGCGACTCACTCGTTCCTACCGACAGGCTGCCAGTTCGAAGACGTGGAGCCCGTCGGATCCGAACCCGGTCGACATCCTGCGACGCAACTTTTGGTTTACGTCCATCGAAGATCCGGCGGCGTTCCGGATGCTCGACATCATCGGCGCCGACAGAGTCATGGTCGAGACGGATTATCCGCATGCCGACTCCTCGTGGCCGGAGTCGCAGGACCTGTTCCGTCGGGACATGAAGTCGCTGCCTCGTGACACGGTCGAGAAGCTCTGCTTCCGGAATGCGAGTGCGCTCTATCAGCATCCTCTCCCTCCTCAGGCGCTGATCGATTCCTCGAGCATCGCCCACTTCTGATCTCGAGTATCGGAAGCGACATCACTCTTCCTCCCTTCCAGGAGTAGTCAATGATGCACACTCTCGACCTGCCGGATCCGCCGACATTTCAGTCTGTCGCTGAAGAACGAAATCACAGGAAGGTGCGCCTTGCCGCAGCGTTCAGGGTCTTCAGCAAGTTCGGATTCGACGACGGAGTCACCGGACATATCACTGCCCGCGATCCCGAGCACACCGATCACCTCTGGGTGAACCCGTGGGGGATGTCCTTCGGCCACATTCGCGCATCGGACCTGTGCCTTATCGATGGGACCGGACAATTGGTCGAGGGTGTAGGTCCCGTCAATCCGGCAGCAATCACGATACATGCCAGTGTGCACGACGCCAGACCTGATGTGGTCTGCGTTGCTCACAGTCACTCGTTGTATGGGAAAGCGTGGTCCGCATTCGGCCGGAAGTTGGAGCCCATCACGCAGGACGCGTGTGCCTTCTACGAAAGGCACTCCGTTTTCGATCAGTACAATGGCGTGGTGCTGGAGGGCGACGAAGGTCGTGCCCTCGCGGAAAGTCTGGGTGCGAATCGCGCTGCAATTCTCAAAAATCACGGCATACTTACGGCCGGGGCAACGGTTGACGAAGCCGCATGGTGGTTCATCTCCCTCGAACGATCCTGTCAGGCGCAGCTCCTCGCCCTCGCCGCCGGGAAGCCGGACGTGATTCCTGCCGGGACTGCGCGGCAGGTCGCCGCGCTCTGCGATCAGCGTGCTGGTTGGTTCAATTTTCAGCCAATACTTGCGCGAATCATGCGAGAGCAGCCCGACCTGGCTGAGTAGATCGCCGAACTTCGATGTCGGTGCCCGAGGTCATTCGTCCACGCCTCGGTCGGTGATTACGGCCTGCCGAATCGTCCACCCGTCTGCGCATTGCGCTAGAGGGTCACCCAACGCAAGCACATTTCTCATTCCTCCGGAATGTAATACGAAAGGTGATGTAATGCGCACACGCTTTCACGTCAGTAGACTTACTTGCGGGCTCACTGCCGCTGCGGTCGCCCTCACGCTCGCCGGCTGCGGGGCTGCCAGTAACGCCGAGTCGCAAAGCGATGTCATCAGACTCGGTGAGACGAGTGGAATCAGCGGGCCGGCTGGGGGGTACGGCAAGGCACTGAGTGAAGGCCAGCAGGCGATCTTCCGGGCAGTCAACGACGCCGGGGGCGTGAACGGGAAGAAGATCGAACTGACCCTGCTCGACGACGGCCTCGATGTGGCCCGCGCAGTGCAGAACGTCCGAAAGCTCGTCACAGACAAAAATATAGCGATCGTCGGTGGCTCGGGCTCGGGCTCGATCGATGCAATTGTCCCGGTTCTGGACAAAGCGGGCGTTCCTCTCCTCTTCCCGGCGAAGTCGAGTCCGTCGTTTGTGAACACGGTGGTGCCGCAGGCCTTCGCGCTGGTCCCCACCTTTCCCGACCAGGCGCATGCCGTAGTGTCCGCCGCCTTCCAGAAGACAGGCGCCGGCAGCGTCTTCCTCGTCCGCACGGTGTCCGACCAGAACGATGCCATTTTTGCGAAGGTCGAGACAGCCGTGCGCGATGGTGGCGGCGCATTTCTCGGCACGGCAATCGTGCCTTTCGGCGCCGACGTGACGCCGGTAGCCCTTCAACTCGCCGAGGCGCGACCGGATTATGTGGTGTTCACGTCCGCTCCCGCAGAAACCACCAAGATCGTCAATTTCCTTGCTGGTAAGGACATGCTGCCCAAGAAGGCGATCCTGGGTACGAGCTCGCTGCCTGGTAACACCTTCTTGCAAGGGACCCCACCGAGTGCGCACGGTCTACTGTTCAGCCTGGCAATTACCAAGCCACCTGCGGACCCGAGCGCAGCCGAGTGCCTGGAAGCGGTCGAAAAGTACTACCCCGGCGCGGAGGTCGACACAGTGACCACGTTCGGGTGCGCGATCGCGCAAACGGTGGTCGCGGGGCTCGAGATGGCCGGACCCAACCCGAGCAGCGAGAGCCTGGCCGATGCGTTTGCCTCCATGCGGGACCATCAGACCAGTCCTCTCATCCCGCCCGTAACGTTCTCTCGAGATTCGCACATGGGCCTGACGTCATTGCCGGCGGTCACTGTCAAGGACGGTGTGTACGAGGCAGTCGAATCGGTCAGCGTACCGGTTCTGCAGTGATGCTTACCCGATAGTCACTGGAGGTGTCATGAGTCTGTTCTTGGAGACGGTTCTGAGCGGCGTCGCTGTCGGCATGCTGTACGGCCTGATGTCCTTTGCGATGGTTGTGCTTTTCAAGACAACCGCGACAGTAAATTTCGCCCAGGGAATGATGGGCACGGCAGCTGTCTTCGTCGCCTTGACTGTAATGGTCGAGTTCGGCGCCTCCCTTGTCGTGGCCGTCGTGATGGGGTTGTTGTTCAGCACAGTCTTGGGCGTGGTCACCTTCTACGCCGTCATCCGTCCCAAGCCGAGGGCGGACAAGACGAATGTGATCATCAGAACGCTGGCTCTGTCGCTCGTACTGGCCGCATTCATCGACCGATTCAAGGGAGTCGGCCAACCGTTTCAGTTTCCACAGCTTGTGGCCTCCGGCAGCTTTGGTATTCTTGGGGTTCGCATCGACTATTCCCTGATGGAAGCGGTCGCCGTGGCAGCGATTCTCCTCGGTGGCTTCGGTCTCTTCTTCAGATTCTCCGGCGCTGGTCTGCTGCTTCGCGCGGTGGCCGAATCTCGCGAAACGGTCAGGTTGCTCGGCGTCCGGAGCGACCGATTGTGTGCGATAGCTTGGGGGATCAGCAGCTTCTTGGCCGCAATCGTAAGCCTCTTGGCTGCCAACCACGCCTACGTCTCGACATTCATGCTCGAGGGCTACTTGCTCTATGCCTTTACGGCAGCGATCGCTTTCGGGCTCACGAGCCTGACCGGGGCGGTCATCGGCGGCGTCAGCGCGGGTATCGTCAGCAATGTAGTGGCAACCTACTTTGGGCCCGACGCGGCCAACCTCGTCATCTTCGTGGCACTCATCACCGTCCTGGTCATTCGTCCCCAGGGAGTTTTCGGAGAGCGGAGCGTACATCGTGTTTGAGCACTCGATACCGCGACAGCAGCGAAGGTTCCCTTATCGGTACTGGGGCCTGTCCGCGACACTTGTATCGCTTGCAGCCCTCGGGATGATCGTTCGTGACCCCTCGTGGCAGTACATTCTTATACTCGGTATGGCATGGGGCACCGTGGCCGTCGGGATGAACCTGTGGCAGGGGCACCTCGGCGAGATCTCGTTCGGCCATGGTGCTTTGGTCGCCGTTGCCGCGTATACCTGGACAGTCGCGAGGACCGCGGGGATGTCTCCGTTTCCGGCGCTCGTTGTCTGCCTGGGCGTCACCCTGGTTGCGTGCGGGATCGTTGCGCTGGCAGTGGTTCAACTTTCTCATTTCGGTTCGGCAGTGGCCACGTTCTTTCTGGCGTTTGTCGTGGCGGCCGGCCTACAGTCGAGTGCGTTCGTCAGTCTTACGGGTAGTCAGTCTGGTCTGCTGGTTCCGGAGCTCCTCGTTCTCGGCGTCGACCTCGGAAATGGCGCTGGGCTGTATTTTCTTGCGCTCTGCTTCTTGGCGCTCGTTCTCTTCACCTCCTCAAATTTCGGCAGTGGAAGGCGCGGGCACGAGCTACGGTTGATACGCTCGAGCGAGCAGGTTGCTTCCTTGCTGGGAGTCAGGGTCAAGCACGCTAAATGGACCGCGTTTGTCTTTACAGGGCTCGGTGCAGCGTTGGCAGGAATTGTCATCTCCCAAGGGCTTACGGTGATCACCCCAGATTCGTTCGGGGTGGCGGCGTCCATCACGCTGGTCGCGATGGTTGTCGTGGGTGGGCAAGGAACCTTGTCGGGCCCATTGCTCGGTGGGCTGTTCTTCGCAGTGTTGCCTGCCGTGTTTCACGGCGCTCCTGAGAACCAGGCCCTATACGCAAGCATCACCTTCCTTGTCTTTGTCGTGCTGGCTCCGGCAGGGATTCTGGGTGCGCTGTCGAAGTGGAGTGGTGGAGTTCACTTGTGGGGGGAAGGCACTGTCGCGCGGCGAGCACCCGAGCGTTCCGGCACTGCGGTGGACATGACCGGCGATCTCGATAGCGTTGACGCTGGCGAGCCCTCATCCGAGGATCTCGATCGTACGGCGCTGGGCCGGGGCCAGAAGTCTGCGGAAGATACCGCGACTGCAAGGACCGAGGTCGCCGCGATCGAGCTTGCCGGCGTTGGTGTCGCTTTTGATGGGGCGCAGGTACTTCATGGAGTCGATCTTGCGGTAGGCCACGGTCGGATCCATGCTCTGATCGGTCCAAACGGCGCCGGTAAGACAACGTTGATCAACACGGTCACCGGCCTGCTCCGACCGACAAGTGGCGAGATCAGGATCAACGGTCTCGAAACCACCACTATGTCGCCACCAGAAATCCGTGCGACGGGAGTCGGACGCACCTTTCAGAATCCCTCGCTCGTTGATGACTTGTCCGCGGTGGAGAACGTTGCCCTAGGTCTTTTGCATCAGCACCGTCGCTGGCTGCTGGTAGATCTGTTGCGCCCGACGCCCGGCCGAAAAACGGATGCCGATGTTCGAACCAGGTGCGAGGAGGCCCTGTCTCTCGTCGGCGTGTCCGAGTCCGTGTGGAACAAGAGGGCCGATGAAATCTCTCTGGCTGACAGGAAACTGGTCGACCTGGCCAGGTCGTTCGTGTCGGAGCCGAAGGTCTTGTTGCTCGACGAACCCACAGCCGGACTGGGTGAACATGAGATCCACTGTGTTGAGAATGCGATTCGAAAACTACGCAGCAGTGGGAGAGTCACGATTCTACTCGTCGCCCACCATATCGCGTTCGTGCGGCGAGCAGCCGATACCGTCACGGTACTGGACGGCGGGGAGGTTTTGGCCTCCGGAGAACCAAACCACGTCACACGCGACGAGCGGGTACTGGAAGCCTTCGTCGGCAAGCCCGTCGAACTGCCGGACCCGGAGCGTGAATCGGACTCCAACCCAGTCCAGTCAACCGCGGTCCGCGGGGCTGAGTCAGTTGGCGCCCGATCTTCCTCGACGAACCCTCAGGCGGAATCGCTCAGCTTGAATCTGTCGTCACAAGGCTTGGTGGTTACCGACCTGACCGTCGGGTACGGACCCACGCGCGTTCTCGACAATGTTTCCCTGCATGTCTCCCGCGGAGAACTCGTCGGCCTTACAGGCAGGAACGGCGCGGGAAAGACGACACTACTACGCGCACTGTCCGGAGTGATCCCGCGCGGAGACGGTCTTGTCACCATGGATTCGACGCCGGTTCCTTCGTCGCCAGTGGCGGCGGCCAGATCTGGGTTGATCCATGTACCGGAGGGCCGGGGCGTAGTCGGATCGCTTTCTGCGCTGGCCAATCTGCAGGTCGGCGCCTTGGCGGTCGGCCACAAATTGACGAATGAGGACCTAGATCAGATTTTGGACCGGTTCCCGGGGCTCAGGCCTCTGTTGGATCGCCCCGCAGGGCTATTGAGTGGGGGTCAACAACAGATGCTGGCGATAGCCCGGGGACTTGCCGCCGAACCTTCCATTCTGATGGTGGACGAACTCAGTCTGGGGCTATCGCCCAAGGCGACAAGCGAAGCGCTACGGGTGTTGTCGGCCCTGGCCCGCGAAAACGGCGAGGGTGTGCTTGTCGTCGATCAGAATATCCAGACGCTTTCGAGTGTCTGTGATCGGTTGTACGTCCTGAGGGATGGGTCTGTCGTCGAACTCGACGGAGACGCCGGATCGATTCACGAGTTGCAGGATGTCTATTTCTAACCTCAATACCGGTGGGCGTCGTTTCCGAAGGGGGCGGGTCTGTCAACCTGGCAGTGTGCCGTCGTCGGCCTCTGTAGGCAGCACCGGGTGAGGGCTGCGGTCGAGACGGAACGCCCGGTCGGGCCGTCACTACCCGTCTTCTGCAGTATCTGTAGCAGCAGATCCATGCGCAGGCGATGAACCACCACGATCCGGAGGCGCGGCAGGTCGACTGAGCGATGCCAGGGCCGGTTTCACCGTTATGGAGATTCCCCGGCAGTTCGTACTGCGTGCCACCCAGTTGGAGACACTGGGCGGCACGCAGCCGACAGGGCTGGATCTGCGCTGGAGTTGTCGGTTCACGATGTCGACGAACCGAGTTCATCGGCTCTTCCGGATTTAGAGTGCATCGATCGGGTGGGAGAGGTTGCCGCAGTGCAGCAGTGACCGGATCCGGTAATGGGTCAGGTTGCGGAATCCGAGGGCATGCCGGCGCAGCGCTTCGAGCCGGCCGTTGATCGCCTCGGTGGGCCCGTTCGAGGCCCGGTACTCGAAATAGGCCAGTACATCGGCCCGGCGCCGGTGCAAGGTTCGCCCGAGCTGGGCGAGCTCGTCGAGACCGTCCGGCACCCCGGTGCGAATCGTGTCGATCACCCGGGTCAACCGCTTCTTGCCACGCCGACGGTCGTGGTCGGCGTAGGCGTCGCTGACATCCCTGGTAGACCCGCCACGTGACCGCGAATGGCAGGTGCCGATCCTCGGCGAACACCACCTCGAGGCGGCGGCGTTGCCGGCCTGTGAGCAACTCCTGCCGGGTGCGGGCGCTGCGACGAACCCCGTAGAGCGGATCCCCCGAACGGCCCCGATGTCCGCGGGTGTGCTGCTGGATGCGCTGGCGACACAGATCCAGCTTGGCGCCGGCCAGGGCGACGACGTGGAACGGATCCACCCGTCGTCACCGCATCTTCGAACTGTGCTGGTCGCAGCGTGTGTGTGGCCGCCGAACCCGTCCATCGCGACGACCTCGATCCGGTCCCGGAACGCGGCGCCCTGCCGGTCGAGCCAGGTCGTGAGCACCGCCGAGGACCGGCCCGGCACCAGATCGAGCAGGCGTGCCGGTCCGGTGCCGTCGAACACCGGCGTCAGGTCCACGATCACGGTGACGTATCCGTCGCCGGCCGCACCACGGGTGTGCGCCCAGCGATGCTCGTCGACCCCGATCACCCGCACCGACTCCAGGCGGAGGTGTCGGTGGTGATCAGTGTCGTGGTGGCCCAGGTCGCGATCGCGTTGACCGTGTCCCACGACAGGCCGAGCTCTCGGGCGATCGCCGCGATCGAGGTGCGGTCGATCATCAACCGGCGCAGGATGTGCCGGGCGCAGCGTCGGGTGGTCGACCAGCCGGGACGCGCCAGACGATCGGTGTTGTGTTTCGAACACCTCCCGCTCACACGAGGCGCTCTCGCACCGGTAGCGGGGCACCCGCACCCGTAGCTGCAGCGGGTGGCCGGCCACCGGCAGGTCCGTCACCGTGCGCACGATCGTGTCCCGGTACGTCCCTGCCTGGCTGCAGCTCGGGCACCGGTCGGGTCCGTCGACCAACAGATCGCAGAACACCACGGTGACCTGGTCGTCGAGGGCGGCGTCGGTGATCGTGACCCCGAGTTCGATCGTGCACATGATCGTGTCGGCGACGATCGACGCGGGCAGGGAAGTAGGCTCGGACACTGGGCTCCCGGTGTGGTCGCGATGTGTGGCGTAGGACCCTTCATCTTCGACTGCCCGGGGCCCTTCTTACGGCAACGACACCAGCGTCAACCTCGGACCTAAGTTAGGACATTTCGCTTAGAGCGTGTCTCTTATGGATAGGATCGTCTGTGCGGCATGATGCCTGTCGTGGTCGATGCGTTGTCTACTCGGTTGGTGCCGGATGCGTTGTGGGAGCTTGTCGAACCGCTGTTGCCCGGGTTCCGGGCTCGGCCGCAGGGTGGCGGTCGGGCAGCGCTCGACGATCGGGCGGTGTTCACCGCGATCGTCTATGTGCTCACCAGCGGCTGCGCGTGGCGGCACCTGCCGCCGTCGTTCGGGGTCAGCGTCCCGACCGCGCACCGCCGCTTCGCGACCTGGGCCAAGGCGGGGGTGTTCGACGAGTTGCATCGGCAGGTTCTCGACCGGCTCGGAGCCGGCGGGGACCTGGACTGGTCCGCCGCGATCCTGGACGCCGCGCACGTCCGGGCGAAAAAGGGGGATCTTTGACCGGTCGCAGTCCGGTCGACCGGGGCAAGAAGGGATCGAAGATCCACGTCCTGTCCGACGCCGACGGTATCCCGCTGCTCACCACGGTGACCTCGGCGAACACCCACGACAGCGTCATGCTGCAACCCATGGTCTCCGCGATCCCGGCGGTGCGCTCGCGCCGTGGTCCGCGGCGTCGCCGACCCGGCCGGTTGCGGGCCGACAAAGGTTACGACGCCGCCGTGCACCGCCGGTGGCTGCGCGAGCGTGGCATCGTTCCGCGGATCGCGCGCCGGGGTGTCGACACCAGTGAGCGCCTGGGCCGGTACCGGTGGAAGATCGAACGCACCCTGGCCTGGCTGACCGGCTACCGCCGGCTGACGATCCGCTACGAACGCCACGGAGAGCATTTTGCCGGCTTTCTCCAACTCGCAGCCGCGCTGACGTGCTGGAAGAAGCTCGCCAAATGAGATGTCCTCTTAGTACCCCGCTTCGAACCCGAGGCGAGACAGAATTTCCTGGTCGGCGGCCGGGATCTGCGGCGGGAAGTCCTGGACGGCGGCGTTGATCGCGATCGTCGAGGTCCGCAGCGGCCGCAGTTGCTTGACCACTCGTGCGATCGCCACACCGGTCCGGTCCTGAACACAGCGCGCGACTGCCAATGCCGCGAACACGATGGTCAGGTGCGCCTCGATCGCGTCGCGGGTGCGGTGGAACATCGGCCGTGCCCGCAGATCGGTCTTCGACATCCGAAACGACTGCTCGACATGCCAGAGATCGTGGTACTTGCCGATCACCTCACCCGGTTCCATCAGCGTGACCGGAATGTTGGTCACGTATCCCTTCAGGCCGACGAGGGACCGGGCCCTGCCCAGGGCGGCATCATCGAGTTGCTGACCGGCCGTGGTGGTCTTGACGAACCGAGTGGCCTTGGCTTTCTTCGTGCCGTCGACGACCGCCTTCGCCCGCGCTTCCTGCGCATTGAGGGTTTGGTTGTCGCGCACGGCGCGTTTGCGGGTGTACTGCCAGATCGCCCGCCACGAGGTGGGGTGCCGCACCGGATCCCAGACCGGTTCGGCTCGTCTCTTCACGGTGTTGACGACACTGCGTGCGTGCCGGGGTGTGACGGTGTCGATGATCTGCCCGTCGGTGAACACATCACCGTGCCAATGGAAATGAGACGTCAGATCAGCGGGCGCCTTCGTCACCCGGGAGCCGACGATGAACTTCAGGCCCGCCTCGTCGAGAGCGGTCAGGTTCGAGGCGGAGAGCATGCCGGCGTCGGCGGCGATGACCATCTCCACACCGTCGACGCCGTGGCGGGTCTGGAACTGGCGCACGATCGGGATCAGGGTGTGGGTTTCGGCCTTGTTGCCCTCGAAACAACCGATCTCCAAGGGGAAGCCGGTTCGATCGACGAGCAGTCCGACCACGATCTGTGGATCGACCCGCCGCTCCTTGCTGTAGCCGACCTCGCGCAGGTCGTCTTCCTTCTCGGCCTCGAAGTACAAGGTCGTCACATCGAACAGCAACAACCCCAACCCGCCGGGGGCGGCGGCGTATTCGAAGCAGCGGCGGGCGATCCGATCCCGGTAGTCACCGGTGATGATCTGCGCGAGGTGGCGTTGAATCGTTTTGTACGACACGGTGTCCGCACCGAGATCGTCGAGGACACGCAGGGCATCGATCTTCGAGGTCGGTTCGACGATGCGTGCGATCACCAGATCCTTGAACACCGCCTGAGTTAGGACATTTGGCTTAGTGTCCCGATTCGAAGCCGAGACGGGTGAGAATCTCCAGTTCAGCAGCAGGGATCTGCGGCGGAAAGTCCTGGACGGCGCCGTTGATGGCGATGGTCGAGGTTCGTAGCGGCCGCAGTTGCTTGACCAGCCTCGCGATCGCCACACCGGTGTGGTCCTGGGCGCAGCGGGCGACGGCCAGAGCGGCGAACACGATGGTCAGGTGCGCCTCGATGGCGTCGCGGGTGCGGTGGAACATCGGCCGTGCCCGCAGATCGGTCTTCGACATGCGAAACGACTGCTCGACATGCCACAGGTCGTGGTACTTGCCGATCACCTCGCCCGGTTCCATGAGCGTGACCGGGATATTGGTGACGTATCCCTTCAAGCCGACCAGCGATCGAGCTCGTGCCAGCGCGGCATCATCGAGTCGCTGACCTGCGGTGGTGGTCTTGACGAAGCGCGTCGCCTTCGACTTCTGGGTGCCCTCGACCACCGCCCGCGCCCTCGCCTCCTGGGCATTGAGAGTCTGGTTGTCGCGCACGGCACGTTTGCGGGTGTACTGCCAGATCGCCCGCCACGAGGTGGGATGCCGAACCGGATCCCAGACCGGTTCGGCCCGCCTTTTCACGGTGTTGACCACGCTGCGGGCGTGCCGGGGGGTGACGGTGTCGATGATCTGCCCATCGGTGAACACATCACCGTGCCAATGGAAATGGGACGTCAGATCAGCGGGCGCCTTCGTCACCCGGGAGCCGACGATGAACTTCAGGCCGGCCTCGTCGAGAGCGGTGAGATTCGCCGCCGACAGCATGCCGGCATCGGCGGCGATGACCATCTCCACGCCCTCGAGGTCGTGCCGGGCTTGGAACTGACGCACCATGGGGACCAGGGTGTGCGTTTCGGCCTTGTTGCCCTCGAAACAGGCGATCTCCAGTGGGAACCCGGTGCGGTCGACGAGCAACCCGACCACGATTTGTGGATCGACCCGGCGCTCTTTGGAGTAGCCGACCTTGCGCAGGTCGTCTTCCTTCTCGGCCTCGAAGTACAAGGTGGTCACATCGAACAGCAGCAATCCCAACCCGCCGGTGCTGGCCGCGTACTCGAAGCAACGGCGGGCGATCCGGTCGCGGTAGTCGCCGGTGATGATCTGCGCGAGGTGGCGTTGAATCCTTTTGTACGACACCGGATCAGCGCCGAGATCGTCGAGGACGCGCAGGGCATCGATCTTCGAGGTCGGTTCGACGATCCGGGCGATGACCAGGTCTTTGAACACCGCGTCGTCGATGATGTCGAAGCCGAGCCCGTCGTAGACGAAGGTGAGCACGTCGTAGAGCAACCGGGCGCTGGTGCGCACGGTTCGTCCCGCCCCGGCGAGCTCGCCACCCTTGCTCGTCGTCGGGCCGGGCAGTTGGCCGGTCCGCCAGTCGGCAACATCGGCGATCTGCTCGACGGGCGTCGGCACATCCAGCTCCAGCACGCCTTGATCGCCGTGCAGCAGGTGTCGGGCTCGTTCGAGCAGAATGCCCAGCTCGACGTCGGTATGCGCGGACCCGACGTGAGCGAGGATCTCGTGCCGGCCGCGGTGTTTGCGCACGACCTGCACCGCTACCGCCCCGGATGCGGTGCGCACTTTCCGCACGAATGCCACGGCCCGAACCTACCTGCTTAGTGTCCCGATCCGCTTCGTCGACGTCGTGAATGCGCAGGTGGAAGCCTCGGCAGGTGTTCTACCCGCCAGTAATGTCCTAACTCAGGTTTGCGCACGAGCTGCACCGCGACCGCGCCGGATGCGGTGCGCACTTTCCGCACGAATGCCACCGCCCGAACCTACCCGCTTAGTGTCCCGATCGGCTTTCGCGGGATCACGAAGGCGCAGGTGACGAGCCTGCCGAGCTTTCTACCCGCCAGTAATGTCCTAACTCAGGACACCAGCGTCAACCTCGGATCTTCACGCCCTCTCCTGCACTCCATTTCCGGAAGAGCCCCATAACCAGCTTCGTCCACATGAGACACGCTCCAACTAAGCCAGGTTCGAACACGCAGGTTGCTACTGAGAAAACCTCGCTGTTTCCTTACCGTCTAGATTATGCCATCACGACGGAGTTCCTCGATCTCATCGGCGCTCAGATCCAGAATGCGGGTGAGGACGTCCTCTGTGTCCTCACCGTAGTTGGGTGCGCCACGATCCTTGGGACCCCCCATCCGAATCGGCGTCTCTTCGAATTCGGCGGGAAACGTGCGGACAGGCCACGTTCCCGTCTCAGTCTGATTCAGTTCCGTCATCCAGTCGAGAGCGGCAAGCTGGTCGTCGCTCTCGAATCGGTCCTGTGTATTCTGTGCGACCCCGGCGGGAACCCCCGCCGACTGGAGTGCGGACATCAAGTTGTACCGCTCCCATCTGGCCGTTTCCTGGTCGATCAACTCATCCAACGCATCCTGATTCGCGAATCGTGCCTGACTCGTTGCGAAGCGAGGGTCGGACGCCCAGTCTGGGTTGCCCAATACCGACATTGCTGCAGCCCATTGACGATCAGTGAAGATCGAGATGGCGATCCAACGATCTGTACCCTCGCACCGGTAGATTCCGCTCGGGGCAGCGATCTTGTACGGTGATCGGTTACCGTAGCGCTGCCACGTTCGGCCGTTGGCCGAGTTATCGAGAATCGCAGTCCCCGTGAGATAGAGACCGACCTCCACCTGCGAGGCATCGATATGGCATCCCTCACCGGTCACATTCCTCCGATGGAGGGCCGCCAATGTCGCGGTCGCCACATTGTATGCACCGAACCAATCCAGGTAGCTGAAGCCGATACCCGCCGGAGGCCAGGGATTCGGAAGACCCGACATGTCCGTGATTCCGGAGAACGCCTGTGCGGTCGGCCCGAACGCCTTCGCGCCACCGTACAGACCGTATTGCCCGAGACCCGATTGCTGGACATAGATAATGGAGGGGTTCAGTTCCTTCAATCGATCGAATCCGAAGCCGAGGCGCTGCATCGTCCCGGGCGAGAACCCTTCGACGACCACGTCCGCGTCACGGATGAGATCGGCCAAGATTTCCTTTGCTCGATCCGTCTTCAGGTTGAGCGAGATACCCAGCTTCCCTGTATTGATTTCATTGAAACTGGCGGACTGATTCACCGACTCCTGAGGGGGCGCGGTTATCGGGGAATCTGCGCTGTCTCGCTCAGCACGACCACCTTCGGGATATGAGATCCCTGATGACCTCATTCCATCGAGTCGCGACAGGTGCTCGACCTTGATGACTTCCGCGCCCATGGCAGCCAGGATGCGGCCGGCACCGGCGGATGCCAGCATCCAACTGAGATCGACTACGCGGACGCCGTCCAGAACAGTCGGCCGACTTGCTGATATGGCCCCGACACGGCTACCCCGCCGAGGCGCTGCAACCGTGATCGGCGTCTTCGCCCACGCCGACAGCACTTCTGCCGTGTGCTCACCGAGATGCGGTGCCCTTCTTGGCGCCGCCCAGTTCGCCTCTCCGGACAGCCACCGCGGCCCAACGTCGGTGAAAGTGCGGCCGAGCTCAGGGTACGGCACTTCTACGAAAGTCCCCCGCTTCGCCCAGTGCTCGTCACCGAGATTTTCTTCCGGACTGCGAATGGGGGCCCAGGGAACTCCTGCATCGAGCATCTCGCGCCACAGACCGGAATCGAACGTTGTCCGCTTTACGAGTCGATCCATGACATCGGCGAGATGCTGGCGGTGATCTGCCCGATACTCCGGGTCCTCCCACCGTGGGTCGTCGAGGTCTTCTTGCATTCCGTACTTGCGCAAGATGGCGACGTCAGCATCCCAGCTTGACGGGAAGTTCTTGATATACGTGGCGTAGGGCAAGATGTATCGCCCGTCCTTCGTCTGAGACTGAGCACGCATACTCAAAGCCGGCATTGCGTGGCGGCCGGTCTGGCGTATGGACGGAGTTCTCAGCGCCACCCACCGGGGAATGTCGGACTCGGTGGTCACCGCAACGGCATGATGAACCGACAGCGACAGCCTCTGGCCCCTGCCAGTCGACAAACGATGGTTCAGCGCAGCCAGAACCGACATGACTCCGATCTCGCCTGCAATGTGATACGCCTGCCACATTTGCGGCGCGATCGGCGGAGTATCGTAAAACCCGTTCGGATCGGGGTCGTAACCCGAGTTCATCGCGATTCCCCCGAGTGCCAGGTGCACCAGATCACTTCCGGCGTAGCCCGCCCATGGACCTTTTTCCCCGAACGGCGTGATCCGCAGATGAATCAAACCTGGGTTTGCAGCGCGGAGGCGATCAAAATTAAATCCAGGAACGTCATCGCCAGGCTGACGGGCGTCGATGATGACATCAGCGCTGGCCGCCAGTGCCTCTAGATCAGTCTGGCCCGACGGTGCCCGAAGGTCGAGGCAGATGCCCCGCTTACCCATGTTGTAGTGCCAGAAGTAGAGACTGCGATCAGGGCCTGGAACGTCCTCGTAGAACGGGCCGTACTCGCGTGTCCGCTCGCCTCTCGGCGGCTCCACCTTGACAACATCCGCACCGAGCGCAGCAAGCACTTTGCCCACATACTCGCCGTGCTCATCGGCAAGCTCAAGGACGCGAATGCCATCCAGATAGGTGTCGGTAGTCGTCGTCATGGCTAGATCTCTCTCTCAAACGTCACGTGGGCAGAATGCCTGCGCCTCCGTGCCAATCAGCAGATTACTGGGACGTCGTAGATGTCGAATCGCGAAGTACTCCAACGCAGGAAACGACGATGAGCGCCGGCTGATCGGTGGGATTGCGCCACGCGTGGCGGGTCCCGCGCTGGACCACACAGGATCCCCGGGTCAACCGCTCCAGCCGTCCCCCATCAAGTTCCAGTACAACCTCGCCTTCGGCGACAAAACAGTAGTCGATCGTGTCTGTCGCATGAAACGCCGCGTCTTCGCCGGCAGTCTCGTGTGCCTCTCGAAGCCCAGGGAGGTCGTCAGTCGCTTGCCCCTCGCCATAGACGGGGTCGGCAACAGTCGAGTCGGGCGGAATCACGAAGACCAGGAAGCGCGTCCCTCCCGGACCCGGGAAGAGTGGTGCGTGGACTGGCTCCGCCAGGTCTTCAAAACTCACGCTCCCATCTGGCGTACCCCAAACTTGCCACAACGGCACAATGCGCTCGCTCTTACCCTGTTCATCGGCCGGGGGTCGTGAGAAGACCGGATTCAAAACGCCACTCGAAGTGACCGTCGAATTACCGGCGTCATCCACGCCGGTAATGACTCTCTTAATGGATTCGATCATGCGCACCCCTGTTCGTGTTACATTTTGTCGTGCAATCTCGTTCGCTTGGGTCAGCTACAGTTCGGAAATTCATTCGCCTTGACGTCCCGAATCCCCCGGGGGTTAGTCGGTTAATTCCTCGGCTCGCCAGTTGATCAGCGTCCATCCGTGAGCTTGGGGCTCGAATACAGCGCGAACCCGCATCCCGTCCTCCGGCACGTGTCCGGAAGATACGAAATTGCCGTAGGCAAAGAGATCTTCCTGCTCGACAAAATTTACGAGGAGCACGGTGTAGGGGGTCTTCCCCACGAGATTCGGATGATAAACCTGGTATGTCACTGTCCACGCCGCAACGCGGGCTCGGCCAGATACCTCAATCCACTCATATTCCATGCTTTCGCATGAAGTACATATAGGCGACGGTGGAAATCTGAGCCGCGAGCATCCTGAGCATCTCTGGACTACTAGACGTCCTTCCCTGGCAGCGTTCCAGAAGGGTTCAGACAAATCCGTTACGACCGGCGCGAGGGACGATATCACTGCTTCTCCAAAACAATCGCGGAACTTATTCCGTTGATATACCCGGGACCACCAGTGGAGAGGGCGACTGCCGCACCATCGATTTGCCGCTCGCCCGCTTGCCCGCGCAACTGTGCTACCGCCTCACAGATATGGTTCAGTCCGTGAATGTAGCCTTCGGAGAGAAACCCGCCGTGTGTATTCACCGGAAGTGACCCGTCGCGGCGGGTTGCGCCGGACTCCACCATCGGCCCTGCGTCTCCTTTGGCACAAAACCCGTAGTCCTCCAGTTGAACGAGAACTGAGTAGGTGAACGCATCGTACAGTTGTGCCACATCGACATCAGTCGGTCCGAGCCCAGCGGTGGGCCACAGCGATTCAGCGACAATGCGTGCAGGACTCTGAGTCAGATCACCCAAAGTGTTCGAGAAGTCGTTCGCGCCGATCGCCCATGCCCATCCGCGAATATTGACCGGTGGCTGGCGCAGGGAACGTGCATGTTCGCTCGTGGTGATGACAACAGCACAAGCCCCATCGGTCTCAAGACAACAGTCGAACAACCGGAACGGCTCGGTAATTATCCGAGAGTTGAAGTAGTCATCGATGGTTATCGGATCCTGCATCAGCGCGCGTGGGTTCAGGACGGCGTTCTCCCGCTGCTGGACCGCGATCGTGCCAAGCTGTGTCGGGGTCGTCCCGAATCGGCTCATATGCTGCTGGGCCGCAAGTGCATAGTTTTGTGCTGGGGCGATCATTCCGTAGGGGCGTTGGTACTGGAGTTCCTCGGACTGGATCGTGCGGTCACCACCGCTCCCGCCCATTCGCACCCCGGACCGGCCGTTCAACGCGCGATAGACGACGATATTGCGAGCAGCTCCTGAAGCGCAGGCCAATCCAGCCTGAGCGACAATTGCTGGTGCCTTCCCACCCCCGCCGAACTCGTCGTGGAACCATCGCACATTCTTCAGCCCCAGAAGGGCGGCAATATCAGCCATAGCGACACAGTCATTCACATGATGTGTGGCTATCCCGTCGATGTCTTTCAGCGACAGCCCCGCGTCGGCCACCGCCTCCTTTATGGCCTTAGCTGCGAGAGTCGCAGTTGTTGTTCCGGAGTTCTTGCTCAGCTTGCTGAACCCTACTCCCGCAATCGCTGCACGATTGCGCCACCTGACGGCACCTTCCACGTCGCGCGACGTCAAAGCACATCCGCCTTTCTGGACACAAGTATTAAGGGACGATGTGTACGCTGAACGCAGCTGACCGAAGAGTTCTTCGTGCCAGCGATCCGGACGTCGCCGGGCGAGAGCGGGATCCTCTGGATAATGGCAGACGCCCAGTGCGTCCGCGTAAACAGGGGGCAGTCCGATCGCAGATCTGTCTGAGTTTCTGGGAAACTCCTCGGGGTCTGCGTCGGTCGTCGCTAGGCGGCGCCTAGGGTGTGCCTTGACTGTGGGCACGGGTTCGCTCGGGCCAGGCGAGGAGACGTCAGAGCTTCTGCTTCTTCACGACCAGGGCGAGGTCCCCGTCTCGACCGCACAGGACCTTGGTGCCAACCGGATAGATATCCGGCATCTGATGGGGTTCGTATCGGTCCGATAGGAAGATGCGAAGGTACGTCTGATCAGTCGCCCTCAGAGTGACCTGCTCGGATCCCGTGTCGATCGTGAACCACCCCTCACCGACCTCGACGACCTCGCCGGCGACTCCGGTGTCCTCCCCGATCTTGGAGAATCGCAGATCCATGGAGATCCTGAACCTATCGGACACATTGTCCAGGCCGCTGTGCGGCATCGTGTCACAGAACATCAGCACGTCACCCGGACGATAGGTGTCCGCTCGAGCCCAGTCGGAGTCAGGAATCAGGCCAGCCGGAATAGGATAGGGCACAGGGGCATCCGTGTCGTGCAAGAAGCCGCGGGTGTGCCAGCCGGGCGCTATCGCGAGCCCTCCAACCGATGCATCCATTTCGGTGAAAGGCATCCAACAGGTACGGAAGTGGTAGCCCTGGTTGTAGAAACCGTCCTGGTGACGGCCCTTCAGCGGATCCTCCGACTCGGCCGCGAGTGGCGGCTTGACCCGGTACTCCATGTTCGGATTCCAGATCACCGGGCCTCCGGCGACCTTCTCGAAGAACTTGTTGATCGCGGGCTCGGCGACGAAATCCTGCCAGATACCGCTGCCCTCCAGTTCTGGAACACGCCCGGGGAAGTCGGTGAGATCGTTGCCATTCCAGACCGGTTCGAAAGCGCCAGCATCCACCTGCCCGTACTGATCTGCGAGCACCGACATGAACTTTGCTCGCACACCTTCCACAGCTTGGCGGTCTAGCACGTCCCTGAAGTACAGGTATCCATTGGCGCGGTATACATCTTCGAGCGCTTCACGATCGTCGAGCAGGTCATTGTGGACATCGAGTGCCTTTAGGGTACTGGCAAACGTCATGGCGAGGCCGTTCCTTTCGGACCTTAGGAAGGTGACCGTTCGGCGACGAGCCTCCCTCCATAACATGCTGGCTGCTTGGCAGAATAGGAGAGATTAAGTGATGAGTCAATAGTCTGGTTCCAAATAGTCGTGTTCACTCGTCAGTGATGGGCGCTGTGCGGCGACGGGCTAGGGCCGCAATCACGCGCGCGAGGCGCCGATACAGCCGCTGCGACCTGCTGCGGTCCGGGCGCGTGTGCCACGACCACCGCAGTACGGGCCCGAAGTGGTAGCGGCGCTGCGGTTCTGTTGGGCGGCGCGGTGCGCCGACCGGTAAACGCCTGACGCCGATACGACCGGAACTGGCGCCGATCCTGCGGCACGTCGGTGAGCTGACCATCGACGAGACGACCGCCGTGCTATGGGTGTCGATGTCGGCGACGGTCCTCGACCGTCGACGGGCCGAGGACCGCCGCAAGCTCGACCCCATGGGTCGAGCGCACACCAAGCCGGGGTCGCTGCTCGAGTCGCAGGTCCCGATCCGCACCTGGGCGCAGTCTGACGATGCGGTACCCGGGAACGCCTGAGAGCGACCTGGTCGGGCACGAGGACAGCAGCGCGATTGGCGACCATGACTACACCCTGACCGTCACCGTCACCGACATCGCCACCGGCCCGGCCGAGAACCGGTCGGTGCCGAACCAGGCCCGACATGGGTGCTCACCGCGCTCGAGGAGATCGCAACGGTTCTGCACTTCCCGATCCTCGATGTTGACTTTCGACAACGGCAGCGAGTTCATCAACCGCCAACTGTTCGCGCAGCCGCCTCCTACAGGCGCTCCAAGATCGTCGCATTCGCCATACCGCCTCCCTCGCACATCGTCTGCAGACCGAAGCGGCCGCCGGTGCGCTGGAGTTCGTAGATGAGTTTCGTGGCGAGGATCGCACCCGTCGCACCGAGCGGGTGACCCAGAGCGATCGCGCCCCCATTGGCATTCGTCTTCTCGAGCGGAACACCCAATGACTCGGCCCAAGCGAGGACGACGGAGGCGAAAGCCTCGTTGACCTCGAAGAGGTCGATGTCATCCACGGTGAGCCCGCTGCGCTTCAGTGCTGCCTGCGTTGCTGGGATCGGTCCGGTCAACATGTAGATCGGATCAGACCCCACTACCGTCATCGTGTGGACCTTGGCGATCGGAGTCAGGCCGTGGGTGCGCACCGCGGACTCCGAGGCGACGAGGAGCGCCGCAGCACCCACTGACGTCTGGCTGGATGTGGCCGGGGTAGCTTTCCCTCCCTCCCGCACCGGATTCAGTTTCGACATCGCCGCCTGCGATGTGTCACGGCGGGGCCCTTCGTCGACGCTGACGCCGGCTATCTCGGTGATCTGCGACGTGAAGCGCCCTTCGTCGACGGCCCTCACCGCGCGTAGGTGGCTCTCCACGGAGTACCTCTCGAGGTCCTCTCGAGAATGACCCCACTTGTCTGCGATCAGATCCGCTCCCCCGAACTGCGTAAGCTCGTCGTCGCCGTAGCGTTCCTTCCATCGCTCGCCTTCGCGGAAAGCGCCGATGTGCTGGGAAATCTTGGCGTTGAGATCCATCGGAACCAGCGCCATGTTCTCGACACCGGAAGCCACGACCAGATCCTGCACGCCGGCCATGACCGCCTGAGCAGCGAAGTGGAGCGACTGCTGAGAAGAACCGCACTGCCGGTGGATCGTCACGCCGGGCACACTCTCGGGAAAGCCGGCGGACAGCCACGCCGTGCGGGCGATATTTCCGGCCTGCGGGCCGAGTTGATTGACGCAACCCATTATGACGTCGTCTACAGCGGCAGGGTCCACGCCGGTCCGGTTCATCAGCGCTCGGAGAACTTCAGCCCCCAGGTCGGCTGGGTGGACTCCGGCCAGTGTGCCCTTGCGGGTCCCGACGGGACTGCGGACCGCGCCCACGATGTACGCGTTTTCAACCATGACAACAACCATCTCTCATCAGCGATTGACGGACATGCCGTAGGCAACGCTCGCGGATGTTGCTGATGGCCACGGCCACGCCCTGCAGAGGTGCCTACGGGGTCGCCAACAGGCGACCTCTCGCGATATTAATCGAACATTCGTTAAGATGGGAGTGCCGGTTCGAGCGGATCACGCCAGCAGATGTACGCATCCCGGTGGCCCCGGCAGGTGGCGGGGCAAACACCACAGCAGGGAAGTGGTCGCTCGAGGTTGGCCGCAGGTGCGCCAGAAGTGCACTTGCGGTGCGTCATACCGGAACTGAATCCAACTTGACTCGCCGAGTTACTCGGCGCTTAACGGAAGGCTGCGGGCCATGGCTGACTATCGAGATATCCGGCTGGAAATCGAGTCTGGCGTTGCCACGATCACCTTGAATCGAGCAAACAAGCTGAATGCAGTCTCATCGCTCATGATGACGGAGTTGGTGGACGCCTTCGACCGGACTGACGAGAACGATGAGGTCCGTGTGGTCATTCTGACCGGGGAAGGACGCGCATTCTGCGCTGGTGCAGACCTCAGTCGGGGCGCGAAAACTTTTGATGGAGCCGAGGAATGGCGAATTCGCGAGCGTGCCGCCCTGGGCACCGTCGCCGGCATCCCACGTGACGGAGCCGGTTTCGTGTCCCTAAGGATCGCGGCGTCCGTCAAACCGGTGATCGCTGCGGTGAACGGCCCTGCCATCGGCATGGGTGCGACCATGATGCTACCGGCCGATGTGCGGATCGCCGCGGAGTCAGCCCGTTTCGGGTTCGTCTTCAGCCGTCGGGGGCTCGTAATCGAAGGTGCATCGAGTTGGTTCCTGCCACGAGTGGTGGGCGTCTCCCAGGCAGCAGAGTGGGTTGCTACCGGCCGTGTGTTCGGTTCGTACGAAGCTTTGGAGGGTCGACTGGTGTCGCGTGTCGTACCGGATGGCGATCTGCTGAAAGCAGCCCGCGCGCTTGCGGCGGAGATCGTGGACAACACTTCAGCTGTCTCGGTCGCAATCTCCCGCCGACTTCTCTGGTCAATGCTCGGTGCATCGAACCCATGGGAGGCTCACCGCTTGGATTCAACGGCATTGTCCGTCCTCGGTCAGGGAGTGGATGCCGCCGAGGGCGTGAGTGCATTCCTGGAGAAGCGCCCCCCTCAGTTCCAGGGAAGAGTCGCCGACTACGCCGATGTGATTCCGCCGTGGCCCGCTCGGCCGGAGGGCATATAGGAGACGGAGGCGACCTGCTTACTCGCCGGAACGGATCCCGGAATAGCACCCTGCACCCGGTCCTCGCGCCCGGGAGCAGGACGTGGATCACGGCGGCTCATTTTGAACCGCATCCCACTCACTATCGCAGGTAGGAGAGCGGAGATCATATAACCACTCGACCCGCCGGTTACTTGGGCCATTACCGACGTGGTGCTGTGCTCCGGCGGTACGGTCCACACCCTCGTCGAGTTGTCCCCTGGCACCGAACACCATCGAGGCCACGGTGCCCTGTCTGACGGACTGGGCTACGGCGGAATCGATATCGATCGTCTACGGAATATGATTGCTGCCGAGACGGTCCCACGCGAGGGCGCGATCGTGTTGGCCGTCGATGTCAGTGCCTGACTGCGCCCGGATGCCCCCACCAGCCCGCAGCGGTCGTTCTGCGACGTCTACGAGCGCGGCCAGGGACAGGCGCAGCTGATTCCCGGCTGGCTGTACTCGTTCGTTTCCACGCTCGAGCCGGGTCGCTCCTCACCGGCCCCGGTGCTCGATATGGTCGCCTGCACCCCCGACCCGAGCGTCGTGACCGCCACGCAGATCCGGGACGTCGTCGGACGTCTGCGGGCGGCCGGACAGCACCACGACGAGGACTGGGGCATCCTGCTGATCTTCGACTGAAGGCTACGACCTCCCCCGGTCGGCGTTCATCCTCCTCGATCTGCCGGTGGTCGTGCTGGACGGCTGCGCAGTGACCGGGCGCTGCGCTCTCCGCCGCCGGGCGGCCCGGCGCCCACCGTGGCACGGGCCGCAGTTCCGCTTCGCCGACCCGACCACCTGACCCCCACCCGCGGCCCCCACCGCCACCGTGACCGACCGCTACGGCACGGCTGTGTCCGATGCGTGGAACGAATTGCACCCCAGGCTTGCCCACCGAGGGGGGTGGTCCGAGCATCCGGGTCCGCCACCGATCGTCGAGGACACGGTGATCCGGCTGACCGTCGAGCATCTGCCCGGAAACCGGCATCCGGCCCCGGTGTGCCTGTGGTGTCGAACCCGACGATCGGCGGGGGTCACATCGATCGACTGTCGCAGAGGTTTCTGCACCGCTTCTTTCCTCGAACACCCCTTCAAAGATGTTCAAGCAGACCCTGGGGGTGGACCGTGCCGAAGATCCGCAATCCCGAGGCGGCCGATCGCTGCACCTGGATCGTGCTCGTGGCGCACACCCAACTGCGGCTCCTCCGGCCCCTGGCCGAGGACCTGCGCCGACCCGGGGAGCGACCGCGGCCGCCAGCCGGCTGACCCCGGCCCGGGCCCGCCGCGGGTTCGGTGCATCCCCAGGCGATACCCACCCCGGCCGGTACACCGAAACCCTCCCGATCCGGTCCCGGACGACCCTTCGGCTCGAAGGACACCCGACCCGCACCGCGCAGGAACCAGCCGGAGTCAGCCGCACAGGTCAAAAATCCAGCCCAAGGATCGCGACGTTGCCGCAGACCGCGGACCGTCGCTACTGAGCTCAACGACAGCGTAGAAAAATACTCTCTTGACAGACCATCGATAGATAAACAAATGTAGGGACATGCATTCTCAAGGTCCAGGACATGCATCGCTTGGCAAGTAGAACCCCACCCCAGCCGCGGAGTTTGCACACCTGAATGCCCCTCGTCAGGCGTCGCGATCCGCCCTGGGCGCCAACTCTTGAGCCCAGCGGCCGGGGGCGGGGACGCACGCTCCACCTATCCCCCCACGCGACAGCACCGACCACAGCGGAGCCGACATGACTCCCGCCGCAGAAGTCGGCCTCTTACGAAAGGTGAACCATATGTTCGTTAGATACAAGGCCGTGCGCGGCGCGGTCGGCCTGGCGGCGCTGGCATTAACGCTCAGTGCATGTGCCGGGGCTGGCGGCGGTTCGACAGCCACCTCTCTCGAGGAGATGGAGCCGACGACGCTGTCACTCCACACGGCCGTGCCTGTGGGATCCCCCGACGGCAAGGCCCTGACCGCCTTCGCCGAGGATGTCGCGGAGCAGACGGGCGGGAAGGTGGAGATCGAGAACTACTTCTCGGGTTCCCTCGTCGCCGGCGATCAGGATCTCCAAGCGTTCAAAGCCGGCGTGGCGGACATGGGTATGCTGCTTTCCAGCTATCACCCCCAGGACCTGCCGGTAGCGAACTGGTTCGGGCAGATGCAGTCACTGCGTTCCGACTCCACCCCCCATGGGTTCCTTCAGGCGCGAGCGTCCTTGGCCAGGATGTGGTCCACCTCGGACGCCTTGAATCAGGAAATCGAGGCCCACAACCTCGTGGCATTGGGAGCCCCGACCGTAGGAACGAATTTCGGCCTGCTGTGCACCAAGCCGGTGACCTCGCCCGAGGAAGCCAAGGGCGTCTCGGTCCGTACTGGTGGGCCAACGTGGTCCAATGAGGCAGCGGCCATGGGCTTCACTCCCGTGTCGATGTCGATCCTGGAGGCGTACGACGCGATGCAGCGCGGGGTAATCCAGTGTGTAATGGGTAGCGCGACAACCCAGATGGCGTACGGATTTTGGGACATTGCGAAGTACTGGCACTCGGTTTCGACGAGCGGTACCGCTGCGACGGTGCTGGTCGTCAATGCGAACACTTGGAGGAGCCTGCCTCCGGACGTTCAACAGATTATTCAGAATGCGGCGAACACCTACTCTGGGCGAGCGATGCAAAACGGTCTAGACGACTACCGAATCTTCGGGGAGGAAGCCAAGGAACGGGGAGTGACGTTCGTGGACCCCAGGCCCCTGAATAAGCCCCTCGACGAGCACCAGGCGACCGTGATGGGAGAGTTGGCCTCCACGGCGCCCGCAACGGTCACCGATCCGGACAGGTTCATCGACGATTGGCGCGCAGCTTTGGACTGGGGGATGGAAGTGGCCGTCGATAACGTCGGGCGCGAACCTAACGAGTCCTACGCCCCGGACGATATTCTGAATGGATACCTCACCGGGCCAGACGATTTTGACCTGGAGGCTTTCACCGCTGCTGTACGCGGCAACGCGGGCAACTGATATCGACTGAACTTCCCAAGGTCTGCTCGTGCTGCGTCGAGGTAGTCTCCCACCCTCGGTAGGTTCGATTCGAGGCGTCGATCGCCCGGCCGCATGTGTATGAACAGAGTCCGCGTCCGGCTGGTCGTAGGCCCAGTGCAGCAGGGTCTTCGCTCACAGTCATGAAGCCTTCGGTGTCACCGCCATCAGATTGGTCGAGTAATGGGTGCGGCCGCGCTGCTGAGATGCATCCGGCAGGAGTGTGCCAATCGCGGTCACGAGGCCGGCGTGGACGTCGGAAGTCACCAACTGCACCAACGGCGTGTTCCGGAAAGCCCCCACCTGGGTGTGGAGTTCCTTCGCTGTCAACGACACTTGTGACTTCGACGACGAGGTGATACCCAACTGTCGACGAGTTGCCATTCTTCGGGTCGAGGCACCGAGCAGATGGCACACGGCGATCGCGTTCAACGTTGCTCGCGCCGCCGGTGTCGCCGCCTCGGCCCGGTACGCCCGCGCCCGCTGGGCCACGCTGCGTAAACACCTGATCAACGTCCCGGCCCGGATCACCTCTTCCGCTCGTCGACTGAACCTGAATCGACCCACCGACTGGGCATGGAAACAGGTCTAGCCCAACCTGTTCTGCACCGCAACCAGCCCACCCGCAGCCACCACCTAACCGCCGACCCGAACGGGTCACGACCGAGGACACCGGTGGAAACGCCGGACAGACCGGCGAGACACTCATGCCCGAATCCGGAACAGTGTCCGAAACAGCCGGAGACCAGACTCGGATCAATGACGGTGGATCAGGGCTGATCCGTCCACCCATGCACACCACGTTTGCAAAGGAGACTCTGCGATGTCATCCAACCGATCACAGAAGCCCGGAATCACACGCCCCCGAAGGAATGGGACCGCTCGACCCGATAGTGGCGGCAGCCTCACCGACGCCGACCTCGCTGCGGTGGTCCAAGCGCTGACAGGTACACACCCCGTCCACTCGGATCAGTAGCGTCCACCCACACGTTGGCGTAGCACTTCGTGAGATGATGGCGCTCACTGAAAGTGGATCGGGAGTGTGTCCCTAGAGATTACCAACGGATTGGTCGACCAGATCTTCGACCAGTGCGCCCGGGGAAATGCGCTGAACGCCAGCACCTGTGCCTTGGCCTGGTCCATCAACGGACCGATCTCGGGAAACCGGCCAGCCAACTGATCGCGGACCTCGTCCCACGTCGAGGCGGCGGTTGCGGGATCGGGCTGGGCGAGGATGGTGCGACACACCGTCGCGACCATGTCGGAGTGCGACCTGGGGCACGTGCGGGCAGGTTGCGCGCGAAATTCCCTCGACACTGCTGCTGCCCGGCCCCGGGAAGCAGCGGCGCAGCGCCGCGACCAGGTCGGCGTGCTGGTCGCTGATGACCAGCCGGACACAGGACAGGCCGCGGCGCCCCCTCCGATGCGAGGAAGCCGCGCCGGAACACCTCGTCCTCGCTGTCCCCCGATATCGAGGCCCGGCACCTCACGCATCCTCGGCGGTGATCCCGGTGGCGACCACGACCGTCATCGAGGTCACCTGCGAGGAGGTGCCCGCGTACGTGCAGATAGGTCGCGTCGAGGTAGACGTACGGAAACGTCGTGTGCTCGAGCGAGCGGGGTGCGCAGCGTGCCGACGACCTCACCCGAGGCCGGTGCAGATCCGCGACACGGCGGAGGTGGACATGCCCGAGTCGATTCCGAGGGCTGCGACGAGGTCGTCCACGCTGCGGGTGGAGACTCCCTGCACGTAAGTCTGCATCTCGACCGGGTACAGCGCCTGGTCGATCCGTCGGCGGGGTTCGAGGATCGAGGGGTAGACCGAGCCGGTGCGCAGGCTCGGGATCCGCAGTTCGACGTCGTCGGCCGGGGTGGTCACCAGCCGTGGCCGGGCTCGGGTGCGTTCGATTGTGCGTGATTCGGTGCGCTCGTAACGGCCGGCGCCGATCTGTTCGGTGGCTTCGGTTTCGATCAGTTCTTGCCGTGACCCTCCGGACCGATTCACGGATCAGATCGACTCCTTCTCCGGCACCGAATGCACCCGAGCAGCCCGGACAGGGCAGACTGGGAAAGGGACATCGGTGGACCTCTTTCTTCGATGCGTGCTTGGCCGTACACACCGAAGATCCCGCCGATGGTTCCCTTCTACGTCGGAGCCGCGCCGCTCGGTCCCAAACCCCACCACTCCACGGGACGCTACGCCATGATCGAAGCGATGCGTCTACTCGATAGGGCGTGGGACGCAGTCTTGATCCCTCCATGTCTGTGCACATGGCACGGGACGCGGACCGGGCACAGCGCTCAGACGGTGCGGGCAGCGCGTTCGCGACGTATCTTCCCGGTGTTCATGTTCCGGAAGACGTTGGCCGGCCGCGTGGTGCGCAGGCGGTTTCCCGGCGGACGCCCCGCGGTGCGTCGGAGCGGCGCGGCTGATCTGCACTGATCAGATGATGCTGTCGGAACGAAACGCGTCGATGTCGTCGGGGGCGTAGCCCAAATGGGCGAGGATGTCG
Source organism: Rhodococcus sp. DMU1 (assembly GCF_012272955.1). Classification (NCBI taxonomy): domain Bacteria; kingdom Bacillati; phylum Actinomycetota; class Actinomycetes; order Mycobacteriales; family Nocardiaceae; genus Rhodococcus; species Rhodococcus sp. DMU1. The sequence continues at coordinate 492,225 of NZ_CP050953.1, forward strand.
TTCGTATGTGCGCCGAGAGCTGGGACGGGACCGAGGTGTGCTTCGACGCCGCTCAGGGTGGCGGGCGGCAGTAGGGCACGCACGGGGCCGCCCGGAGTGTCGATCCGACGCCAGCGATCACGTCCCTCCAGAGAGGGGTGGGCTAGGAAGTCGGAGACGGTCCCGAGTCGGCCGTTGGCGATCGCGGCTTTGTCCAACATGGCCAACGTTTCCTCGGTGGTGAACCGGCGCAAGCGTTGAGCGATGGCCTCGTTGCACTCGCGGCGGTGCGTTACCCGCGCCGAATTGCGTGCGAACCGCGCATCGTCGGCGAGTGACTCGTCACCGAGTACGTCGGTGCAGAAGGTGCGCCACTCGCGTTCGTTCTGAATTGACAGCAGGATGGTGCCGTCCGAGGTCGGGAATGGACCGTAGGGGGCGATCGTGGCGTGCTCGGCACCGACGCGGTCGGGTTGCCAACCTCCGTACTCGGTGTAGTACGCCGGCGCGCCCATCCATTCGCCTATCGCCTCGAACAGGGCAACTTCGACGGCGCGGGTGATGCCGGTGCGCTGACGCTCGTACAGGGCGGCAAGTATGCCGCTATAGGCGTACATTCCGGCGGCGATGTCGGCGATCGACACACCAACGCGGGAGGGGTGTTCCGGGGTGCCGGTCAGCGACATCAGCCCCGATTCGCCCTGGACGAGCATGTCGTAGGCCTTGCGGTCCGACCACGGACCGGTATTGCCATACCCGGAGATGTCGCAGATAACGATCCCGGGATGCCGCTCGGCGAGCGAACCGGCGTCGAGCTTCAACCGGGCTGCCGCCCCGGGCGCAAGGTTCTGCACGAACACATCGGCGCTGGCCAGCAGGCGCTCGAGGATGTCGAGCCCCTGCTCCGACTTCAGGTCCAGGGTCAGAGATTCCTTGGAGCGGTTGAGCCAGACGAAGTAGCTCGCTTCCCCGTGCACCGTCTCGTCGTACCGGCGGGCGAAGTCCCCGGTATCGGGACGTTCGATCTTGATGATCCGGGCCCCCAGGTCGGCGAGCTGCCTCGTCGCGAAGGGGGCGGCAACGGCCTGTTCGATGCTGACGACCGTGATGCCGGCCAAGGGGAGGGTGTTCGTCAAAGCCATACTTCCGCCTCTCAAATGTGCGGCCATAATTACATAACTGCAGTTCTGCGACAATACAAATCAGTTGATCACCTTTACAGTGGCACGCCGAGAGCGCCGGCTCCGGGTCATCGCTCGGCGGAGCGGATGGACATTCCACCCCTCACCGGCGCCCAATGCCACAAATGTACGGCCAATATGGGAGACTTGGGGAAGCGCAACGAAGCTTCAAGGACTGGCGATCTCGCCATACAACGTGGATGCCCCGTGCGTCACACCGTTGCGCGGAGTGACATTCGGTCGTTTTCCCAAACTTTGGCCGTACGAATTGGTGGCGCTGTGGAGTGCCCCGACACGGAAGAAGTCCCCATGAGCTACAACCTCAACGACGAAGAATCGTTCCTGGTCAAGACGGTGCGCGAGTTCATCGACCGGGAGGTCAAGCCGTCGGTGCAGGAGGTCGAGCACGCAAACGAGTACCCCGAGAAGTGGATCGAGCAGATGAAGCAGATCGGGATCTACGGGCTGGCGGTGCCGGAGGAGTACGGCGGGATGCCGGTGTCGATGCCGTGCTACGCGCAGGTCACCGAGGAACTCGCCCGCGGCTGGATGTCGCTGGCCGGCGCGATGGGCGGGCACACCGTCGTCGCCAAGCTGCTGTCGCTGTTCGGCACCGAGGAGCAGAAGCGCACGTACCTGCCGCGGCTGGCGACCGGTGAGGTGCGGGCGACGATGGCGCTGACCGAGCCCGGCGGCGGCTCGGACCTGCAGGCGATGACCACCACCGCCCGCCGGGACGGCGACGACCTGGTCATCAACGGCGCCAAGACGTGGATCACCAACGCCCGCCGCGCCGGGCTGATCGCGCTGCTGTGCAAGACCGACCCGGCCGCCACCCCGCGGCACAAGGGCATCTCCATCGTCCTGGTCGAGCACGGGCCCGGCCTGACCGTCTCGCGGGATCTGCCCAAGCTCGGCTACAAGGGCGTCGAGAGCTGTGAGCTGAGCTTCGACGGCTACCGTGCCCCGGCGACGGCGATCCTCGGCGGTGAGCCCGGCCGGGGCTTCGCGCAGATGATGAAGGGTCTCGAGACCGGCCGCATCCAGGTCGCGTGCCGCGCCCTCGGTGTCGCAGCGGCCGCGCTCGAGGACTCCCTCGCCTACGCGCAGCAGCGCGAGAGCTTCGGGCAGCCGATCTGGAAGCACCAGTCGATCGGCAACTACCTGGCGGAGATGGCCACCAAGCTCACCGCGGCGCGGCAGCTGACCCGCTACGCGGCGGAGAAGTTCGACAGCGGCGAGCGGTGCGACATGGAGGCCGGCATGGCCAAGCTGTACTGCTCGGAGATCGCGATGGAGATCGCGCTGAACGCGGTGCGCATCCACGGCGGCTACGGCTACTCCACCGAGTACGACGTCGAACGCTACTTCCGCGACGCCCCGCTGATGATCGTCGGCGAGGGCACCAACGAGATCCAGAAGGGCGTCATCGCGTCCCAACTGGTGGCCCGCGGCGGCCTGTGACCAGCCGTCACTAGGATTCATGGTCGTCATGGGCGAACGCGACACGGAACCGGCGTACGCGCAGCTGTCGCGACGGCTGCGCGAGGCCGTCGACGCCGGTGAGTACCGCGGCGGCGTCCGCCTGCCCACCGAGGCCGAACTCGCGCAGCGTTACGGGCTGAGCCGGCAGACGGTGCGGCGCGCGTTCCAGGACCTCGTCGCCGACGGCGTCGTCTACCGGGTGCCCGGCCGCGGCACGTTCGCCAACGAGGACGGGCGGCGCTACCGGCGCCAGCTCGGCTCCATCGAGGACCTGCTCGACCTCGCCGCCGACACCACGATGGAGATCGTCGCGCCGCTGCGCCGCGGCGTGCACATCGAGGCCGCGAGCCGGCTGCGCCTGGACACCGATCTGGTGCACGCGGTGGTGCTGCGCCGCGTGCACGACGGGATCCCGTTCGCGCTGACCACCGTGTACCTGCCCGATCACGTGGCCGCGCACGTGCAGGGCGCTTCGGAGCTCGCGGCCGGGGCGTCGAGCCGGAACACGGTGATGGGCCTGCTCGAGCCGTACCTCGAGCACCCCATCGTCGAGGCGGCACAGACGATCACCGTCGCGCGGGCCACGGAAGAGGTTGCGCGCGAGCTGAACTGCGGGCCCGGACATCCGCTGCTGCGGGTGGACCGGCTGTACTCGAACGATGCGGGCGAACCGACCGAGCTGTCCGTCAGCTACTTCCTGCCCGAACACTACACATATCGTTCCACCTTGCGTCGACAGCGACCGCACGCCCACCATGGGTAAGACTACTCGATACCGGTGAGAAGGCATCTGAAACACCGGGGCGAGGTCACGACGTATGGATGAGTCGGCGTGAGAGCGTCATGATCGTGGCGACGTGCACCATTGCCTCGTGACGGCCGGGGCGGGTCTCGTCGTCGCGCACGCAGCGGCGGTGCTTGCACAGCCAGGCGAGGGTCCGCTCGACCAACCACCGCCCAATAGGCCAGATCGATTCGAAGGAATGAGTCTGTGAAATCTCCTGCACCGCTGAAAGGTCTGAGGATTGTCGAGTTCCTCGGCTTGGGGCCCGCACCGTTCGCATGCATGATGCTTGCAGACCTCGGAGCCGACGTGGTAACTCTGCATCGTCCGAATGCGGAGATCCCTGCGCTAGTGCGCAATCGGATACCGATGGAAGTCGATCTCAAGGATGAGGGCTCCCTACGGTTGGTCCGGGACGCGATCCGATCCGCCGACGTCCTGGTGGAAGGATTCCGGCCGGGCGTGATGGAGCGTCTCGGCCTCGGCCCCGCCGATCTCGCGACTGTCAACGACCGGTTGATCTATGCGAGGATGACCGGGTGGGGTCAGACGGGTCCGGCGGCACCCACCGCCGGGCACGACATCAACTACATCGCACTGTCGGGCGCGCTACACTCCGCGACGCGCAGCGGAGGTGTTCCGACGCCACCGGCCAACCTCCTCGGTGACTTCGGTGGCGGAGCAATGTATCTTGTCTCCTCCATACTCTCGGCCGTGTACGAGCGGGACCGCACAGGCCGAGGCACGGTCCTGGACATCGGCATCTTGGACGGGACCACGTACCTGACGTCGATGCTGCACGAATATCGTTCTACCGGAAAATGGTCCGACGAATCCGGCACCAATCGGCTCGACACGGGCGCTCCCTACTACGACGTCTACCGTTGCGCGGACGGAAAGTTCGTGGCGATCGGAGCGCTCGAGGACTCGTTCTTCGCCGTCCTGCTCGAGATTCTCGGGCTGGAACCCGAACTGGCGCAGGGGCGCCACAACCCGGAGGTGTGGCCTGCACTGCGTGAGAGGATTGCCTCGGCGGTCGCCACGAAGACCCGCGACGAGTGGGGCGAGATCGCTGCTCCCACCGACGCTTGCCTGACACCGGTTCTCGACCTGGCCGAGTCGCACGGTCATCCGCAGGTCCGCGACCGCGGTATCCTCGAGCCGGACGGTCGCGGTGGATGGACCCCGCGCGTTCCCGTCGGATACTCCGCCACCGCCACGTCGTCCGCCGACCTGCTCCGTTCGTGGCTAGGCAGTGCGGGACGGAGTCGAGACCTGCGGCCCTCGGCGGAACGCTTGTAGCTGCGTCGAGGGATGAATTCCTTCAGGCCGGTTCGGGGTTGCGGAACCGGCCCGAGGGATCATCTGCCACCGGGCGGCCAACTCATTCGACGAGTTCGTAGATCGTGGCATTGGCGGTGCGTCCGCCTTCACAGCTCGTCTGCGGACCGTACCCGATACCCTTGTCGCGCGTGTGATGGATGAGGCGGGGTCCTCAGGATCGCGCCCGACGCACCGAGTGGATGTCCCACGGCGGTGACTCCACCGAGCGGATTGATCCGGCCTAGGTCTTCTCCGAGTTCGATCTGCCCCGCGCGTGGAACCGGAGCGGACGCTTCGTTGTTCTCGACGACACCGATGTCGTTGATGGTGAGCCCGGCCCGGACGACCTTTCGGGTCGCCCTGCCCTTCCACGGGGTGCACCGTCGTGCTGACGAACGGGCCCAAGCCCTCACTGGGCATCGACGTCCCGTCTCAATGGTCCGGACGATCGAGTCCTGCCAGGCGTCGACGGTGCGGGCCAGCGCGGTGACCTCGGGCACCGAGCGGGCGGCACAGAACTTGTAGAACCGATGCAGGGCGGCGCGGATCTCATCGCGCAGCACACCGGCGCGTGGTGCACGCGAGCAGATCCCGCAGGAGCTCTTTCGCGACCCACACGGCGGTGATTTCCTCACTCGGATCCGCGGGCGAGCAGCCTGGTGAACAACCTGGTGCGCTGCTCGCCGGTGGGAGTTCCGGCCCCGCGCAACAACTGGCGTCGGTTGATCCCATTCGACGTCGGGCTTGCGTCCGCCGGCCGCGCTGGGTCGAGGTGACCCGCCGGCGTACCGCGTCGACGACCTCGTTGGCTCTCTTGACCGGGGGAACCGGTCGACCACGACTACTTCAGCAGTCCAACCATCGAGACCAGTTCACCAGCGCGTCCAGCAGCGGGCTCATTCCCGCGGCCAGATGCGGTCCGCACCAGCCGCCCGACAGGGCCCACAGGTGTTCGAGGACCTCCCGAGAGTCGTTACTGTAATTGCGCGGCTCGGCTTTTCGTCGATCGATCCGGGTCGCGTTTGGAGTCCTGGTGGCGCTCTTGACCAGCAGGTGCCGCGCCTGCTCCTGTGACGGGCCGGTCAGCGCGCAGAACTCATCGCGCACTCGGCCCTTGTCCTTCCTCGACGCTCTGGCGTACTGCCCGGCGTACTTGCGGGTGACCTCCACCGTCGTTGACCTCGACAGATCCGATCCCATCTCCTCATCATCGATCCGGAACCCGTCATTTTCGCGGCTACCGATGGGTGAGGAACCAGGTCACGTTCGCGGCTGTCGTGCGCGAGGGTCGTCGCGCTCTTGACCACGTGTGAGCGAAGCCATATTGTGCTGATCACACGATCGTCGAGGGTCCGATAAATGTGGACTCTAGTTGTGCGCATGGTCAAGCCGGTACATCCCCCGGCCGGGCGAGTGACGTTCGTGCACAGGCAAAGCCGCCCCAAGGAGTAAACAAATGAGTGAAACAGTGGCTACATCCGGCCGCGGCCCCGTGAAAAAGGGGCGTATGTCGCGGAAGAATACCGCCGCGGCCAGTGTGGGCTCGGCCATCGAGTTCTACGACCTCAGTATCTATGGCTACCTGGCGGCGACCTTCGCTCCCCTGTTCTTCCCGTCCGACTCGGCTGCGGCGTCTCTGATCGCGGCTTTCGCGGTATTCGGTGTCGCCTACCTGGCGCGGCCACTAGGGGCGGTCTTTTTCGGTTGGATCGCCGACCGGATGGGACGTCGGCCAGCGCTGGTCGGCACGATCCTGACCATGGGCGTATCAGCAACTCTGATCGGCCTACTGCCGACGTACGCCACGATCGGCGTCGCTGCCCCCATCCTGATGCTGTTGCTACGGATGGCGTCGGGACTCTCCGCCGGGGGTGAGCTCTATAGTGCTGTCGCCTTCACGTCGGAGTCTGCCCCGGCAGGGAAGAAGGGATTTCACACCTCACTCGTCGTTGGCTCAACATTCATTGGGTTCTCGTCCGCAGTCTTCGTGGTCGCCATTGTCTCCTCCGTCTTGTCTGCGGAGCAGATGGTGACCTGGGGCTGGCGCATCCCGTTCCTGATCTGCCTCCCGCTGACCATCGCCTCGATGTGGCTGCGGAGGCAGATCCACGAGTCGGAGGAGTTCGAGAAGAAAGTCGTCGCACAGGCCCGGATCAAGCAGACGATCCCGCTCGTTGACCTCTTCCGTAATCACTGGCGGTCCGTCGGAAAAGTGTTTCTGATCGCGGTCGCCATCAATGCGCCCACTTACCTGGGCCTGACCTACCTTGCCAGCTACTTCGTGGTGAACCGTGAGCTCCCGAGCACTAGCGTGTATCTCCTGGCCGGTATCGGCGTCCTTGGCTCGGCACTGCTCAGCCCGGTAGCGGGCATGCTGGTCGACCGACTCGGTCGTCGGTTCACGCTAGCCCTCGGGCTGGGCATGTCCGTCGTTCTGACCTATCCGCTCCTGCTGCTGATGACTCTGACTGAAAGTATCTTCCTGCTCGGCGTCCTCTACTTCGTGTTTATGGCGATGGTGCCGTTCTATAACTGCGCAGCGGTGCAGTTGTTCGTCGATATATTCCCGACCGAGGTGCGTACCACGGGCGCTGCAGTCGGTCAGAACGCCGGCACGGCGCTTGCCGGCGGATTCGGGCCGGTCATCGCTGCGTCGTTGGTCGCAGCTACCGGAAGCCTCGCCGCCCCGTCATTCTTTGTCATCGGCGCCGGCATATTGGGCCTTATCGTCCTCGTATTCACGCCGCTGAAGCACGGGAACGGTTCTGCGCACACCAAGGACATTCTGGAACCTGCGGCATCATCGGTTGCGTCTCAGGATTGATTCTGTCAGTAGGACAGCGCAGGCCGGATGTCAGACGCCGCCCAAACATACGCGTCATGGCTGAGAAATTCGAGTGGCATTAGACAATCTATGGTCAGACTACTGCGCTTGCAAATACGCCGACGCGTCAGCAAAGGTCTATTTCTTCTAGGCTCTGAGTTATGCCGAGGGCCGGTTGCGCAGTTCGAATGAGAGGAAAACGAAGTGGGCAAGCTAGACAATAAGGTCGCGCTGGTCTCGGGGGCTGCGCGTGGGCAAGGCCGCAACCACGCCTTGCGACTCGCCGAGGAGGGCGCAGATATCGTCGCGGTCGACCTGTGCCAGGACATCGCCACGGTGCACTACCCGTTGTCGCGCCCTGAGGATCTCGACGAAACGGTAAGACTGATCGAAAAACTCGACCGTCGCGTCGTTGCCCGTCAGGCCGACGTGCGAGACCCTGTGGCGCTGAGTTCGGCGGTGAACGACGGTATTGCTGAGTTCGGGCGCCTCGACATCGTGGTTGCCAACGCTGGCATCGCCCCGCTGGGCGCAGATGTTCCGCCGATCGGCTTCATGGACGCGGTGAATGTCAATTTCATCGGAGTGGCCAATACGGTGACGGCTGCATTGCAGCACCTCGGTAAGGGCAGCTCGATAATCTGCACCGGATCCTTGGCTGCCTTTCTCACCCGTGATGCAGGGCCAGATGCCAATGGCCCTGGTGGCGCCGGCTACACCAGCTCGAAGAAATACCTCGCACAATTCGTTCATGACCTTGCTTTGCAGTTGGCACCACACAATATCCGCGTCAACGCTGTGCACCCAACGAATTGCGATACCGATATGCTGCAAAGCGCACCCATGTACAAGAGCTTCCGGCCCGATCTCGCCGAACCGACGAGGGAGGACGCGTTGGAGACCTTCCCAATGATGAACGCGCTTGGTGGTGTCCCCTGGGTGGAAGTTGACGACGTATCGAACGCGGTCCTTTTCTTAGCCTGTGACGACTCTCGCTTCGTCACGGGGCTCCAGTTGCGCGTCGATGCGGGCGGGTACCTGAAGGTGCGCGACTACACGCCCTAAAAGTGCTGATCACTGGAAGTGAGGTGTGAGAGCGTGTCGTCGATTCGACAAGCTCATCGCACCCGTCGATTCCGACCCAGCATCCCGCCCGAGCAGACCTGGATCAAGATCCTGTTCGGGCACGGCAAGAGTGAGGGGTCCCATCCTGCAGTTGAGCACCGGCCCCGGCACGATGGCGTCCAAGTTCGATGAGGTCCGAGACAAGTGCAACACGTGCAGGCTCCAGCCAGGATCGGTTACGTCACCCGGGCGCGGAACACTGAGGACTCGGTGAAGCCATCTGCCGACGTCGCGACGTCCGCCCGCCAACGCCGGCTCGACTACCGCCGAGGGAAGACAGAAACACAACCATGAGCACGACCGGCCCTGACCGGCTATTGACCCGGCGGACTACCGAATTGAGGCCAGACACACCTCAGTCTATCGATCCCGGTCCTGAACAGCGAGCCACGCCAATCGCAAAGGAGCGATCACGCAGATGACAACAAGGCCCACGGTTGAGTCAGCGATTCACGAGACCCTCTTCATTGGAGGGCGCTGGGTCAAGCCGGATTCCGACCTCACCATTGAAGTCGTTTCGCCCTTTACCGAGGAGGTCGTCGCCAAGGTCCCCAGCGGGTCCCGAGCCGACATTGATCGTGCCGTCCTCGCGGCGAGGACAGCATTCGACCAGGGAGACTGGGCCCACGCTCCCTTGGGCGAACGAGTTGATGTCCTTCGGCGCCTCAGCGACCTTTACGCCAAGAATCGAGACGCTCTCGCGCAACTGGGGACCATGCAGATGGGGACCCCGATCTCGCTGACCGAGTCCCTCCAGTCGGCCTTGCCCAGGATGATTCTGGACAGCTTCACACGACTCGCCCAGCAGTACCCATGGACCGAGCATCGACGCTCCACCAACGGACAGGCGTTGGTTCGGCGCGCACCGGTGGGCGTCGTCGGAGCGATAGTCCCGTGGAACGCACCTCAGATGGTGATGATGTTCAAGTTGGTACCTGCGCTGCTGGCTGGCTGCACGGTCGTACTCAAACCTGCGCCGGAGACTCCGCTCGACGCGTACTTCTTGGCTGAGATGCTCCAGGAGGCAGGCCTGCCCGACGGTGTTGTCAACGTCGTGCCCGCAGACCGGGAAGCCAGCGAGAGCCTGGTAACCCATGCCGGCGTGGACAAGATCACCTTCACCGGGTCGACGGCCGCTGGTCAGCGCATCGGTGCCCTATGTGGTCAGGATCTGCGCCGTGTCAGTCTCGAGCTCGGTGGCAAGTCGGCTGCAATTATCCTGGACGATGCAGATCTCGACACGGTGATGGATGCGGTCAAGCGCGGGTCGTTCACGAACGCAGGGCAGGCTTGCAATGCGAAGACTCGGATCCTTGTCTCCCGAGACCGGCAAGAGGAATTCGCCAACCGCTTCGGCGCCGCGGCCGACGCGATCGTGCTGGGAGATCCTATGGACCGGGCCACGGAGATGGGCCCCCTCGTTACCAGCCGCCAGCGAGAGCGGGTCGAGGGCTACATCGCTCAAGGACATCAGGAGGGAGCGCGCCTGGTCGCTGGGGGTCGACGCCCTGACACGCAGCAGCGAGGCTGGTTTGTGGAACCGACCGTGTTTGCCGATGTCGACCCCGACGCGCGAATCGCCCAGGATGAGATCTTCGGACCTGTGGTGGCCATCATTCCCTACGACGACGAACGGCAAGCCGTCGAGATTGCCAACAACTCCGCGTTTGGGCTCAGCGGATCCATCTTCACCTCAGACCCCGAGCGGGCCCTCAAGATTGCCACGCGGATTCGCACAGGGACCGTCGAGATCAACGGCTGTCCGCCCGGGAACGACGCCCCGATGGGCGGCTTCAAGCGGAGCGGCATCGGCCGGGAACTCGGCGTCGAGGGGATCGACAGCTACGTCGAGTACCAGTCCATCGGGCTGCCTGAATCGCTTGCCCTCTGAATTAAGAGCCTGTCTGAGGTGATGGTGCGCACCGCGATGCGAGATGTGCTTCGGTCGACGATCGCGCAGCGTTCACGGCGATGGTGTTCGTACGCCCGCGGCCAGCACCTGCTTCACGCGGCTCTTCGCACCAACGCCCTGGTACCGGCACTCCGCGTCCCCCGGGGACGCAACTGTCGCAGCTGGCGTTTGCCCACATCGGCGACCAACGGTCGGTCCCTATGTGCAGGTGATGTACCAAGACGCCGACCGAGGTGAATGGTGGTGTTGTAGAGCAAAATTGAGTAGTGTATCGATGCCGACAGCGAATGTGGTTGCCGGGGAGGACGGCCATACCTGTCGACAGCTCGTCCCACAATCATCCACCGCAGGTAATACGTTGGGCCAGCGGTGTGCATGCAGAGTGGGCGAGGCGGCGTGCCCTCCATGTGTGGACACGGGCAGATCCTGACACCCCCCCTGATTGGGGCTGCCTGAGCCCTGTTTCGATGGCCAAGGATCATCGAAGCAGGGCTTTCCGCCCTCTTGCAGGACGTCGCCCTACCCGGTGTGTTTCTTCCAGCAGGTCAGTGCGCCGGCGGGTTGCAGGAAGCCGCGAAGGGGGGGCGAAAGCCCACGACGCCGTGATGCTGCCACCGCTGGTCGCCGCGATATCGTCGGTGCGCTTCCACCACGGCCGGACCCCACCCACGGTCACGTCAGTAGAGCCCAGAAAATGGCTACGATTCCACTGCCCACCGCCGGTGGCTGCGCGAGCGTGGCAACGCAGGTGGCAGCGGTTCGACGGTCTCCCACTACGTATCCGGCACCAACCGGGAGAACTAGGCATCGACCACGGCATGCATCATGCCGCAAGGGGATCTGGTTCATAAGAGAGCATCTGAAAACTCCGTTCGGCTCAGGCGGTACTGGCGAGTCGGCGCGACATGGTGGCGATCATGGCGATGTAGACCATCGCCTCGTGGTGGTCGGGCCGAGCCTCGTAGTCCCGGACGCAGCGACGGTGTTTACAGATCCACGCGAAGGTCCGCTCGACCACCCACCTGCGGGGCAGAACCTTGAATCCTCTGCTGTCGTCCGTGCGCTTGACGACCTCGACCGCAAGTGCAAGAACGTGTTTCGCCCAGCCGATGAGCCGTCCGGCGTAGCCTCCGTCGGCCCACACGAGCTCGACGGTGGAGAACCGGGCCCGCACCGCCGCCAGCAGTCGCACCGCACCGTCGCGGTCCTGGATCCCGGCCATGGTCACCACCACCGCGAGCAACAGTCCGTTGGTGTCGACCGCGATGTGACGTTTGCGGCCGTTGGTCTTCTTGCCGGCGTCGTATCCACGACTCGACCGGCCCACGGTGTCGGCGCCCTGCACCGATTGGGAGTCGATGATCGCCGCCGACGGCAGCGGGTGGCGTCCGCCGCGGACACGGGTGCGGTCCCGCAGGGCGTCGTGGATACGCTGCCACGCCCCCGCCCGGACCCAGCGGGCGAAGATCGCCCACACGGTGCTCGCCGGTGGGAACTCCGCCGGTAGCTGCCGCCATGCGATGCCGCCCCGTACGACGTAGAAGATTGCATCGAGGACCACTCGCCGGCAGTGCTTTTCGGGGCGGCCACCTCGACCTTCGGTGTTTCCGAAAGGTGGGAGCAGGGGCTCGAGCAATGCCCATTGCGCGTCGGTCACCGACGATGACGGGTACACCGCGCACCGGTGTCCACCGAGCTGATCGGGGGTAGGGCATGACGGGCACAGCGCGATAGGTGAAGATGGCAAGTGATCTCCTGGTAGGGCAGGGACGTAAGCACTCACTGACCTACCAGGAGCTCGCCGTATCTCAGCTGTCACACGCCGACGCTCACCGAGTTCTCAGATGCTCTCTAAGAGACAAGTTTTGAATTTATGGACGGTCCTTGACGGACCGTAGCCAGGACCACTATGTTCGACACTAGATAGTCGATGACTAAACAAGTGGGTAATCGTCTAGTTTCATCCGTTAATCATTTCGGCTTGCAGTCCGAATCGAACCCCGGCTGGAGGATCGTGCAACCATGACAGGGGCTTGTATCTCTGCGCCGCTCACGGCGCTCATCATCACGTTCGATGTCGTCCCTGTGTCGGCGACTACGTTGGGGGTTGTCGCCCAATGAGCGTCCTCGACCCAGTCCTTGCTGAGTTTCGGGGCGACGTTCGCGCATGGTTTGCTGACAACGCACCGTCGCCCAAAGAAGACCCCCGCGCTCCTGGTATCGATTCCGCTGAGCACCTGGATCGGCAGCGTTCTTGGCTGACGATCCTCAACAGGCGGGGTTTCGGGGCTCCGCACGTGCCCGTGGAGTGGGGCGGTGGCGGGCTCGACATGGCTCATCAGATCGTGCTCTTCGAAGAGTGGGCACGGGCTGATGCACCCACACTGGATGCCTTTCTGATCTCGCTTCGCCACCTGCCGGAGACGTTACTGGAGGCGGGTACCGTTGAGCAGCGCGAGCGGTTTATTCGGCAGGCAATTTCGGGAACTGTCTGGTGCCAGGGATTTTCGGAGCCAGGGGCCGGCAGTGACCTGTCGTCTCTACGCACGAAGGCGGTGCCTGACGGCGACGGCTGGGTGGTCACGGGGCAGAAGATCTGGTCGAGCAACGCCGTTTTCGCGGACCACTGTCTCCTTCTTGCCCGGACCGACCCGGATTCGGTACGGGGCGAAGGGATCGGCTACTTCATCATGGACATGAAAGCTCCCGGCGTTGACGTGCGTCCGATTGGGCAGATCACGGGACATAGCGAGTTTTGCGAGATCTTCATCGACGAAGTGCGCATCCCTGGGGATTGTGTTATTGGCGACCCCAGCGACGGTTGGCGCATCGCCCAGACTACTCTCCAGGCCGAACGCGGCCCCTTCGGCGTAGAGCTCATTGAGCGAGTCGTGTTCAACCTTGAACAGGCACTGTCCTCGACCTGTTCGCACGAGGAGGCGCGGTCGCGTGAGCTGACGCGGATGCTGGCTCGAGCCTACGCGGTGCGTGCCCTGGCGCTCGAGACCTACAGCTCCATGATGGACGACGAGACCTCCGGGGGTGCTGCGTCCACGCTGAAGGTCGCCTACACGGAGTTGCTTCAGGACGCGACCAGTTTGTTGATGCTGCAACGGGGGACTACGGCACTGATCGACCCGTCTGTCGAGCACTTTCAGGGTTGGGTCAGCGGCCACTCGAGCATTGACTGGCTCGGTTCCTGGGGTCTCACGATCTCGGGTGGCTCTAACGAAATTCAGCGCACGATCATCGCTCAGCGTGTCCTGGGCCTGCCGCGGGGGGTGCGTCGATGAGCGGACCGGAGGTGTACATGCCTGCTGGGTGGACCCCGGACCACGTCGAGCTCGCCGCGGTCGCACGAAAGTATCTGGCCAGCGCAGATGCAGGCCGCAGACAGACCGCGGCCCTTGGCTGGTACGGCATAGGCATGGACGAAGACTTGGGCGGAGCAGGCGGTTCCTTCGCGGATTTGGCACCCGTGCTTGAGGCTTGCGGCGAAGTCCGCGCCGACTCCGATCTTGGCTGGACCGCCGGCGTTGCACTCGCGGTTCTGACTGCAGCGGAAAGTTCCGACGCGGTGACCTGTGCTGTGGAGCGCATCGTCCGCGGAGACGCCGAGGTCGCGCTTGCGGTGGACGACCCCTTAGCTGCAGCCGACGAGAACGAGGTTCTCGCTACCGGATCGCCGGAGGCCGATTATCTGCTGCTGCCGATCCATTCCCCTGGTGGCGGGGTATCCGCGGCGTTCGTGTCGCGCGAGAAGGGGCTCCTGTCGTCGACGGCCATGGCAGCGTTTGACCCGACGCGGCCTCTCACTGTCCACATGGTTGACCGTTCGGCCGCGGTGCCCCTAACCGGGGTGGGTCTCGTCGATATCTGGCGGCGGCGACGAGCAGTGGTGATCGCGCTGGACGCTATCGGCACGGCTCGAGGAGCCTTGCAGGCAACGGTCGATTATGCACGCACTCGTGAGCAGTTCGGCACTACGATTGGCTCGTTCCAAGCCTTCCAGCACCGCTGCGCAAGCGCGTATGTGTCGTTCAAGGCGGCGCAGGCGCTCGCCTACGAAGCGGCTCGCCGACCTGATGACGAATGTACCTGTTTCGCTGCTGCAATGGAGGCGACCCGGGTAGCAACACTGGTGTGCGGCGAAGCAGTTCAGTTGCACGGCGGGGTTGGCTTCACCTGGGAGTTCGGCATCGGGTCGGCGCTGCGGCGCGCGCGTGCGGACGAGTTGATGGTCCAGGGAAACCTGACCGAGCTGGCGCGGATCCACCGGGGCCGTTGACGCTGCGCTGGAAGCAAACAGAGCGCCTCGCCGAAGCCGGTCTTCTGCATTATCGCGACCACTTCCGGCACCACCCTCCGAAAGGAAACCATGACGTTACGGCACTACCTGACCGTAGAGCGCGACGGTGACGTCGCCGAAGTGACACTGCGTCGGCCCGAGGTGCGCAACGCCGTCAACCAGGAGTTGCACGACGCGCTGGTGGGGGCAGTTGAGACTTTTTCGCACGACACGTCGCTGCGAGCGGTTGTCCTTGCGGCGGAGGGGCACGTGTTCTCCGCCGGCGGCGACTTCGAATGGATGGCCCGCTGCCACGCTGATCTGCCTACGCGTGACGCGACAGTGCGGGAAGGACTCCGGCTCCTCGAGGCACTCACCCAGCTCGACGTGCCGGTGGTGGCGGCCATGCAGGGCGATGCCATCGGACTGGGCGCCAGCCTCGTTCTCTCGTGCGACGCCGTCGTCGCCAAGTCATCGGCCAAGCTCGCTGACCCTCATGTCGCGATCGGGTTGGTCGCCGGGGACGGCGGGTGCCTGCTCTGGCCACAGGCGGCAGGCATGCTGCGCGCCCGTCGCTATCTGCTCACCGGTGACCCGATCCCCGCGTCGCTCGCCCATGACTGGGGCCTGGTTACCGACCTGGTCGACAACGCCGAGGACGTATTACCTGCGGCCCGGGCACTCGCGGCCCGATTGGCCGCCCTGCCCCCCTTGGCCGTCCGTGGCACCAAGCGAGCG
Source organism: Rhodococcus sp. DMU1 (assembly GCF_012272955.1). Lineage (NCBI taxonomy): Bacteria > Bacillati > Actinomycetota > Actinomycetes > Mycobacteriales > Nocardiaceae > Rhodococcus > Rhodococcus sp. DMU1. The sequence goes on from NZ_CP050953.1 coordinate 507,864, forward strand.
CTCAACCAGGTAATGGCAGCCCGGTTCGCGGAGGTGGCCGCCCTGGCGGGTGCGGAGGAGCTGACCACGCTCGGCTCGGACGACCTGTTAGAGGCGATTGATGCCTTCAAGGACAAGCGTGTACCGAAGTATCACGGCCGATGAGTGAGCCGTCACTTGGTCGGGATGATCCGACCTACGGGGATAGCAAGGCCGTTAGAACATTGGAGAAGCGATGAGCGAAACATCCCACACGGTCCGGCGAGTGGCCGTCATCACCGGAGCCGCACGTGGAATCGGGGCAGCGACGGCGAAACGGCTCGCCCAGGACGGGTTCACCGTCGCATTGCTCGACCTCGACGAGGCTGCGTGTGCCGAGACTGTCGGTCAGATCATCGACGATGGGGGACAGGCACTAGCGATCGGCACTGACGTGGCCGACAGAGCGCACGTCACCAGTGCGATAGAACGGGTCGCTACTGAACTGGGGCCGCCCGTCGTCTTGGTGAACAACGCTGGAGTGACGCGCGACAACCTCCTGGTGAAGATGGTTGACTCGGAGTGGGACCTGGTCATGAACGTTCACCTCAAGGGGGCGTATCTGATGACTCAGGCAGTACTTCCTCACATGCGAGAAGCAGGATGGGGTCGGATCGTGAACCTTTCGTCTGCTTCGGCACTGGGAAACCGCGGGCAGGCCAATTATTCGGCGGCCAAGGCTGGGCTGCAAGGTTTCACCAAGACCATGGCGATCGAGGCGGGTCCGTACGGGGTGACGGTCAATGCGATCGCTCCCGGGTTCATCGCGACCGACATGACTGCGGCGACCGCGGAGCGGTTGGGGGTGGCGTTCGACGATTTCAAGGCGACGGCAGCGGAGAAGATCCCGGTACGCCGCGTAGGTCGCCCGGAGGACATTGCCGGAACGGCATCGTTCCTGGTCGGTGACGACGCGAGTTTTGTATCCGGGCAGGTCTTGTACGTTGCGGGTGGGCCTCGGGCCTGAGGTGTCGCCAGCGAGAGATGCAAGCGGCCGCGGAAATCCGACACCGTCCTGAGGCCCGGCTACATCGGGTCGGCCTCTTTCGGTGGGTAGGAGACGCCTGGACGCTAAGCCTCAAGGGTTGCGTCCATCAGGATGGATGCTCCTATTGCTTTCAAGCCGCGCTGAGCGCGGCCGGCATCACGGTCGTCGAGGTCGAATGCCCGCGACGCCGGAACCGCCGCGGCAAGTCCGGTCCAGCCGACGCCGGCGTCGTCGCACTCAAAGTTCTACGCATGCCAGAACACCCGGTGGAGGCTATCCGTGTGCTGCGGGTGCTGCGGGTGCCGCGGAAGGGCGCAATCAAGGCGCGGACCGCGGCATTCGACCAGTTTCACGAGGTGATCGTCAGTGCACCCGCGAAGTTGCGCGCTGACTGGACGGGGGCTACGCGGGCAGCAGTTGGTTGATCGCTGTGCGGCGTTCCGCATCGACGACGACCGGGTCGGTGATCCGACCATCTCCACCAAAGCAGCATTGCGCGCCGTCGCACGCTGGATCACCGCGCTGCACGATGGAACCCGCACAGCAGATCGGCACCTCGCTCCGTTGTCCGCGGCGGTCGCGCCCCGAACAACGGCTGTGTTCGGTGTCGGTGCCGAAATGGCGGAGCAGATGCTAATAGACCGTCGCCGCTAAGTCTTGGGATATAGGTGGCGGAGTTTGATGCGGGCGTCGTCGGTGGTGAAGTGCCACTGGACCTGGCGTTGATCGGCATTGGTCTGCCGTTGCCAGGCAGTGAGTTCGGCGCCCAGCATCTCGAGGTCCTCGATGCGCCGGTCCAGGCACTGGCGGGTCAGCACCGAGAGCTCGATCTCGGCGATGTTGAGCCACGAGCCGTGTTTGGGGGTGTGGTGGATCTCGAGCCGCTGCGCGAACGCCTCGGCCGGCTCGAAGGCCTCGTAGAGCGATCCGATGCCGTGAGTATTGAGATTGTCCATCACCAGCACCACCGTCTCTGCGTCCGGGTAGTCCACGCACAATAGCTCTTTGACCTGCCGGGCCCAGTCGACCTTGGTGCGCCGGGGCTGGGCATCGACACGCCGCCAGCCGGCCAGAGGCTCGACCCAGCAGAAGATCGAGCAGGTCCCCTGCCGCACGTACTCCGAATCCTCTCGCCGGTCGCGGCCCGGGGCTGCCGGGATCGGGTCACGCACGTGAGCGAGGAGTTGGTAGGGCTTCTCGTCCATGCACACCACCGGGCGAGAGGGATCGTGGGGGCGGGCGTAGACCGACAGGACATCCTCCATCCGAGCCGTGAACTCCGCGTTCGCCTTGGGTGGGATGGTCCAGCACTTCTTCAGGTGAGGACGAAGTGTCGTTTTTTTAAGATCCGGCCGATGGTCGAGTGGTCCAGGTCGGGGATGTCCTCGACAAGGGCGACGTGCTTCTCCAGCAGTCGCAGTGACCACCGGGCATGTCCTGCCGGGGGCTGTGAGCAGGCCAACGCAATCAACCTGGCCTCGATCTCGCCGGTGATCTGCGACGGCACCGGCGGGAGGTCACGCTGTTTGCGCCCGATCGTGGCCTCCACGTCCTGACCGGTCTCGGCGAACCGCTTGGCCACCAGTCGCACCGTCTCACCCGAGACTCCCAACCGTGCTGCGATCGCCTTCTTCTCATCGACCGCCCCGGCCGAGGTGTCCAGCGCCAGCAACATCCGGGCCCGTCGGATCATCGAGGCCGGATGCACCCCGGTGGTGGTCAATCGTTCCAAGAATTCACGATCAGCCGAGCTCAACGTCACCGGACGCTTCTTCTGCGAAGGCATGACAACAGTCCTGACCGGCAGAGGGGAAGGGGAAGCCTGCCGCCCCAACCGTAACGAAACAGGACAGAATTAAGCAGCGACACGCTACTAGCTAGGATGATCCTTCCTGGATGTCTGGCATCTGCTGCGCATCCAGGGGTACCACGCCGAAGATCGGCCCTCGCGGTACTTCGCACGGTTTCCAGTCTCGGTAAGGTCCGCTGGGTGGTCGAACGCACACTTGCCCGGTTACACCAGTTCAGGCGCCTGCGCGTTCGCTCCGAGGTACGCGCCGACCTGCACCAAGGGCTGCTCGAACTCACCTGCAGCATCATCTGTTTGAGGCGATTCCGAAAGGCATCCTGAAACGATCAGTCAGGCGTGCTGTCTTGGGTGCGGACGGTCTGATCGCGGACCGTGTCACCCAGAGCGACGCGAAGGTGTGCCAGTTGTTCCAGAAGGAGGCCGCGGTCGATGTCAAAGACGCTGTCGGGCAAACCGAAGTTGTAGGCAGCCATGGCTGCGCTCGCGCGCGCCAGCAAAGCACGTCCGTCCTCGGTGATGAATACGAGCGAGACCCGGCGATCCATGGGGTAGGGACGTCGTTCCACCAGGTCGAGACGCGAGAGCGCATCGACGACAAGGGTGACCGTGGTGGGGTGAATTTTTAGGTAGTCTGCCAACTCTTTGTGTCGAAGCCCGTTCTTCCAAATTGACAGGGTAACGAGTGCGAAGTAGCAGGTGAGATTAGTTCCAAAAGGCTTGAGTGCTTCCTCCATGCGCATCTGGACCATGGATTGCAATCGGTACAGCGACGTCATCAACTCGAACATCTCGCTGTTGGGGAAGCCAACCTCCCGTAGCTGGGTCATCGCTACCTCGAGCGGGTCCTGGAGATCAAGCTGCCCCACAGGGGCCTCCTGTCCCTGCTTCGTCCCATTGCTCTTTCGAGTGGCCATGCCGCGCTCCTCTGGTAGTACATGTGTGGATCACGCGGCCAGCTTCGCCGGCTGCTACGTCAAAACGACAGAGAAACATCCCTGATACTCCACATCCTAAATTATCCCCAGAGAGATAATCTAGATGCTAATAGTATAGCGGGCGGCGCCACAGCCCCAACCTGAGCGTGTTGTTGTGGCACACCTCCATGATCGAGGCCACTGTCGAGGCACTTAGGTGCGCAAGGAAACACGCCTGTCATCCCTGTAGGATGGACGCCGACCGCCGCCCAACGCCCAGGCTGCCGCCCTGCTTGGTAATGCGCCCACGGTGTCGGACTTGCCGTGCTTCGGGGTCAATCCGGCTCAAGAGCACGGGCGCGCGGGACCGGCGAAGCGGTGCACGGCGACGAACACCGCAGCCAGGACGGCCCCACTCCAGGCAGGGCCTGGATCGCCGTACATCCGCGATGATTGCTCAGTTCTGCGGTAATTCGGGCAGCGAACCGGACCTCGTGTTCGTCGAGGACGTCGATCAGCTCAAGCAGAGAGGGAAGAATACCCACTGTGCGTACATCTCACCGAGTGGTGCCTTCATTCAGCTTCTCGCGGCCCGCGACCCCGAACAGCTCCGAGACCAGGATCGACACCCCGGTCTAGACGAGCACGGCGTGCACCTGGGCCTTCAGCCCCGACTCGGAGCGCCACCAGCTTGGCGCGGTACCGCATCGGCTTCTGCAACTCGCGGGTAGTCGGGAGCGCGTTCCACGCCTCGGGCAGTCGGTGCATTCGCAGCAGATCCGCCAGATCCGCGGCATCACGTACATCGCTCTTCCCTCGACGGTATCGGAATCCCTCAATCCTTACGGGTGTGCCAGATGCACTGATGTGCCGGCAGCCTGTAGGGCATCGACTGCCCAGTGCCAACCGTAGATGGCGTCGAGCACCGCCTACGGGCGCTCTCCTGCCTTCTCCAGCTGCAACGCCAGTGTGGCCGGATCGCCTCAGGATCCGCACCGCGCCGAGCTGCTCGCCGGCGGCGGTATGTTGGACGATCACCGACTGCTGCCGGTGCAGGTCGATCCCGATGAACTGTTTTCCGTCATAACTCACTCATCGGCGCCTCCCTTGTCGCGTAGGTGAGCGCCCCCCCGTATCCCCCGGGAACACTCGAGGAGCGGAGGCCCCGCTCCTTCATCGCACCGAGCTGCGGTCCGCAGGACTGCGAGGGGCGTGCTGGCGGGCGGTCTGCTGCGTGGACGCTTCGTTCCGGCATCCGCGCATGGCCCACACATCGGCGCCGGTCGGTAGGCAAATTAGTTTTGCACTGGACTATCGGATTCACTGTGCATTCGATAGAGTGCGCGACATGGGCATCATGGATTATGATCTCGCAAGCCGTTTCGCCAGCACTTCGGGTCAGGTGCGCCTGAGTGGGACTGACGCCCTCGTGCGACTGTGCTTGGATCGGGCCGAATTGGACGCCCGGGAAGGTCTCAACACGGCGGGGTTCGTCTCGGGGTATCAGGGGTCTCCGCTGGCCGGGCTGGATCTTGCCTTCACCAAGGTGTCCGAGACCCTGGAGCAGAAGCATGTGACGTTCCGTGCCGGAGTCAACGAGGATCTCGCGGCGACCGCGATTCTTGGTACGCAGCAGGTTCCGTTACTGGAGGGTGCTCGAGTCGACGGCGTGTTCGGGATGTGGTTCGGCAAGGGCCCTGGCGTCGACCGGTCCGCTGATGCACTCAAGCACGGAAACTTCGCGGGTGCCTCATCCAAGGGTGGAGTCCTGGTCGTCGCCGGTGATGACCCCGGCGCGGTATCATCCTCGCTCGCCCATCAGAGCGACCATGCGTTGATTCATTGCGGTATCCCGGTCCTGTATCCCTCTGATGTACAGGACATCCTGAAACTGGGCCAGCTAGGTTGGGAGATGTCACGGTTCTCGGGAGCGTGGGTCGGCATGCGCTGTGTCACCGATGTTGTCGAAACCACCGCGTCGGTGGATGCCGGATTGCTAAACATCAAGCCGAACCTGCCAGTGGACGAGTTCGGCGAGCGCCACATCGCCCTGGACCGACCGGGCCGTGAACTTGAACGGCTCGCGATAGACGTCCGGATCCCAGCGGTCCATGCCTTCGCGCGTGCGAACCGCATCGACCGGATCTCGAGGGACTCGACGAACCGACGCATCGGCATCATTACGGCCGGCAAAGCGTACACAGATCTTCTGCAGGCCCTGGCCGATCTGGGGATCGATGAGGCGCGTGGTGAAGAGATCGGATTGTCGATCTACAAGGTCGCGATGGTGTGGCCTTTGGAGCCCGAAGGTCTGCGTGAGTTCGTCGACGGCCTCGATGAAGTACTTGTAGTGGAGGAGAAGCGGCCGGTACTGGAGGAGCAGGTGGCCTCGATTCTGTACAGCGGCGGCATGCGTCCGAGATTGCAGGGGAAGCGGGACACGAACGGGCGTGCTCTCGTTCCTCAGACTGGGCAGCTGAGCCCCACGCTCGTGGCGTCGGTCCTGCGCAGGTGGATGTCGGAGGTGTCGCCCGGGGTGGAGCTGGAGGCGGAGCGTCGGCTTCTTCAGCTCACGGTGGCGAGCCAGTTGGAGCGCACGCCGGCCTTCTGTTCGGGATGCCCTCACAACACCTCCACGAACGTGCCCGAGGGGAGCATCGCCTTCGGAGGGACTGGCTGTCATGCGATGGCGGTTGGGGATCCCAAACGACGGACGACGTCGTGGACACACATGGGCGGAGAGGGCGCGACCTGGATCGGTATCGAGCCATACACCGAGACGGGCCACGTCTTCCAAAACATGGGCGACGGTACGTATTTCCACTCGGGCCTGCTCGCCATCCGTGCAGCAGTGGCCGCCGGAGCAACGATGACGTACAAGATCCTGGCCAATGGCGTTACTGCGATGACTGGCGGACAGGTGATCGAGGGCGAGAGCGTGAACTCGACGGTGATCGTCCCTGACATCGTGACCCAACTTCTAGCGGAGCATGTCGATCCGGTCGTGGTGGTCAGTGATGATCCGTCGCGCTACAAGCGAGGTGACCTGCCGCGCGGGGTCGTCGTACGCCATCGGCGGGACTTGGACTCGGTGCAAGAGAAGTTGCGGAACACCCCCGGCGTCTCCGCGATGGTCTATGACCAGACCTGTGCCGCCGAGGCGCGGCGACTTCGTAAGCGAGACAAGTTTCCGGACCCTGATCAGCGGGTGCTCATCAATGAGTTGGTCTGCGAAGGCTGCGGTGACTGCAGTACCCAGTCCAACTGCATTGCTGTAGAACCGCTCGAGACTGAGTTCGGCCGGAAACGCAAGATCAACCAGGATGCCTGCAATAAGGACTTCTCCTGTTTGAACGGATACTGCCCGAGCTTTGCGGTCATCAAGGGCGGCACCCTGCGCAAGCCGACGGGGCTGCGTCAAGACGCCCTAGGCACGATGCTGGAAGGGCTGCCCGCGCCGAAGATGGCGGAGTGCGACCATGGACACAGCACACTGGTCGCCGGCATTGGTGGCACTGGTGTCGTCACTGTCGGCGCCATTATCAGCATGGCGGCTCACCTGGACGGTAAGGCGGCGACGGTCCTCGATGTCACCGGTCTGGCGCAGAAAAACGGTCCGGTGACCAGCCATGTGCGAGTTGCGCCCAATGCCGAGGTGCTGCGGACCAAGCGGATCGGTCCGGAGATGGCCGACCTGATCTTGGCCATCGACCTTGTGGTCGGTTCTAGCCAGACCTCTCGTGAGGTGATCCGTTCCGGTAGCACGAAGGTTATCGTTAACGACGTCATCACGCCGACTGCAGAGTTTGCGCATTCGCCTGATCTGGAGCTCTCCCCCGACGGCATGCTTGACCTGCTGGAGGAGACCGCGGGCGCTGAGCACTGCGTTAGCTTCTCGGCCACCGATGTCGCGGCTCGACTGCTGGGCAGCGAGGTCGCGGTCAACATGTTCATGGTCGGCTACGCCCTCCAAAGTGGTGCACTTCCAGTTGGGCTGGATGCGATCAATCGAGCCATCGAACTCAACGGCGTTGCCGTAAAGATGAATCTCGACGCCCTTTCGTGGGGACGGGTATATGCAGCCCGTCAGGCCGAGGTCCACGGGCTTCTCGCGGAGGACGGCGCTGCCCCGAGAAGCTCGGAGCCGGCTTCACTTGACGAACTCGTCGCACGGCGCAAGGAGTTCCTGACCGATTACCAGAGCCGGTCGCTGGCCGAACAGTACGGAGCGTTCGTGGCGGAGGCGCGACGTCGTGAGGTTTCGGTGATGGGGAGCGAGGGTCCCCTCTCACGCGCTATCGCGCAGTACCTGTTTAAGCTCATGGCGTACAAGGACGAGTACGAGGTGGCACGCCTGTATTCCCACCCGTCGTTCCGGCGTCAGCTCGAGAAGACCTTTGAGGGTGATTACAAGGTCTCCCTCCACCTCGCGCCTCAGTTCCTGCCCGCCGACAAGAACACCGGACGGGTCCGCAAGGTCACCTTCGGCCCGTGGATCTTCCCACTGTTCGCGCTGCTCGCCGGTTGGCGACGTTTTCGCGGCACACCATTGGATGTGTTCGGCTACCTGCCGCACCGGCGCCGCGAGCGCGCACTGATCGGGAGCTACCGAGAGACGATGAGCCGCGCACTCGCCCAGCTGCGGCCGGAGGTCTATGACACCGTCGTCGAGCTGGCGAGCATTCCTGAGAAGATCCGTGGCTATGGCCTCATCAAAGATGAGGCGATCGAGGCTGCGACACGCACTGAACGCGACCTGCTGAGCCAGCTTGACGCTGCCGCAGTGCTCTCTCGGAGGGTGTCATGACGGCCAGCTCGGGGGCTCAGCCACCCCGCATCGAGCCCCAGGATGACGAGGCCTTGCTGGCGACCCTGCCCGCACGCGCCGTTAACGGCGCGTCAGGGCGAAATCTGTTCGCCACGATGATGAGGAGTCCCGACCTCTACAGTGCGTGGCGTCAATTCGCGCGCCACCTCAACTCGAGTGAGCAGATCAGCGTGCGACACCGAGAGTTGTTGGTCCTGCGCACTGCCTGGGTCACTCAGTGCGAATATGAGTGGGGGAGTCATGTGGAGGTGGCGCGCGCGGCAGGCCTGTCCGCCCACGAGATTGAGGCGGTCAGGACTGGTGCCGACCACCCGCTCTGGAATGAGCTGGAATCCGCGCTCCTCAGGGTCCCGGATGAGTGCCGCGAGCGCGCTCAGATCACCGATGAGACGTGGCAAGTACTCGACCGTGCTCTGACGCAAGAACAGCTCCTCGAGGTGCTGATTGTCGTCGGGCACTACCTCATGCTCGCGATCCTCATCAACACAGTTCGCATTCCTTTGGAGCCGGGCGTCCCGGGGTTCGACATCGACAATGGACGGACGCAGATCCCTTGACCGGAGCAGTCTCATCGAGGCCAGTCCCCCGGAACCGTCCACCGCATAAACAAGCTCCACTCAGAAAGGTTAAGAAGATGGCATACGTTCAGCACATTGGAATGTTCGTGAAGGATATGGACGAGACGATCGGTTTCTACGAGCGGGTCTTCGGTATGCGCGTAGTCGCCGACATGGACCCGGGTCCTGAGTGGAACATGAAGGTCATCAACATGGCCGATGACCGAGGACACGCCATCACGATGATCTCCCCTGGGGACAGTGATGCCTACCGCGAATGGAAGTACAAGACCTGGGGGGTCAACCACATCGGGTTCATCGTCGACTCGATGGAGGAGACCCTCGCGCTCCTGGAGAAGGAGGAGAGCGTCACCGAGATCCAACGCCTCGACTTCGACGGCAACCCGGTAGCCAAGTTCCGCGACCTGAACGGAACCGAAATCGACGTCGCCGACATCCGATACAAGATCTGGGACATGACCTCGGCGTGAACATCTCGATGTATCGCATTGATGCCGACTATGCCGTCATGGGCGGGGCCATCCTCGGAGGGAACGATGTACGACAAACTCTTTGAGCCGATCCGGTTAGGAGGCGTGACCGTCCCGAATCGGATCGCAAGGGCGGCGCACGGTGCCGGTCTCCCATGGGCCGAGGACGACGACGACCTGGTGGCCTTCCATGCAGCCCGTGCCAAGGGCGGTGTAGGTCTGCAGTTCCTGGCGTGGGGCGGAATCCACCCCACGTCGTCGGCTCAGTTCCCGTTCTACGACCCCAGCATTCGGAAGGGGGCCGAGCGCATCGCCGCCGGCGTGCACGAGCATGGCGCGAAGATCTTCGTGCAGCTCGTCCACCGAGGCAACCAGCTGCCGAACCCTCACGGTCAGCTCTGGTCCGCCAGCGCTGTGGTGAATCCGCACACCGGCCTAGTGCCACGTCCCCTGACTCGCGGCATGATCGATGAATTCATCTCAGGCTATGCCTCAGCCGCCGCACACTGTCGCGACGCCGGCCTGGACGGAGTCGAGATCCAGGCGGGACATGGTTACCTTGTCGCACAGTTCCTCTCGGCTGCCACCAATGAGCGTGAAGACGAATATGGTGGTTCCTTCGAGAACCGCCTTCGATTCCTGCGTGAGATCATCGGCGCCGTGCGTTCGGAGGTCGGACGGGACTATCCGGTCGGCATCCGCATTTCGGCCGACGAAAAGTTCGAAGGCGGAATGGGTACTGCTGAGGCATCGGACATCGTGTCCGCTGTCGAGGAAGATCTGGACTTCGTCGATGTCTCGGTGGGCTCGTATTACGCGTACCACAAGCTGTCGGGCACGATGGACGAGCCGCTGGGATACGAACTGCCCGACAGTACTGTCGTGACCCAGCGCGCAAGAATCCCTACGATTGTCACTGGCCGCATCATGACCCTTGCGGATGCCGAGCAGATTGTCACCTCGGGTCAGGCGGACATGGTCTCGATGGTCCGAGCGCTTCTGGCCGATCCGGATCTGGTCAACAAGTCGCGAGCCGGCCGCGAGGCCGAAGTCAGGCCGTGTGTCGGAGCCAGCCAGGGATGCATGGGTATGACCCAGGCCAAGGGCCGCTTGCAGTGCGCTGTCAACGTGGCGGTCGGGAGGGAATCGGTCGTCCCATTCGAACCGGATCCTGCAGCGACGCCACGCAGCATCTTCGTCGTGGGAGGGGGACCGGCGGGCATGGAAGCCGCCCGGACGGCGGCGATGATGGGCCACTCGGTCGAGCTTCACGAGCTCACGGACCGCCTGGGAGGTCAGATCAAGATCGCCGGGAGCGCGCCCCATCGAAGCGACATGACAGTCATCACCCAATGGCTGGCCGACGAGCTCGTACGTCTCGGGGTAAAGGTGCGACTCAGGTCGCCGGTCGATCCGGATCTCGTCGTCGCTGCCGAACCTGACTGCGTGATCGTGGCGACAGGGTCGACACCCCGAACGGACGGTTTCCAAGCGAATTTCCCTCGTCGTCGTATTCCGGGGAGCAACTCGAAGCACGTGTACAGCAGCTGGGATGTCTTCGGGTTCGGGGGACGTGCCGACGTCGGAAGTCACGCCGTCGTCTATGACGACGGGGGACGCTACGAGGCATTGTCCGTCGCCGAAGCACTGCTGGAGCAAGGGGCCGCGGTCACCTTCCTGTCTGCCCATGGCTCCCTAGGTGCGCGTGAGGAGATGCCGGCTGCGACGGTCGCGCCGATCCGGGAGAGGCTGATGGCGGCGAACTTCACCTTCGTGCCTCATATGGGAATTGACGAGATCACCCCGGTCGAGGTGCGAGCGACGCCGCTCGGGACCTCGAGGACGATGACTTTCGCGGCCGATACCGTAGTGCTGACGGGTTATCGGACACCCGAGCGCGAGCTCGCAGACTACCTGACCGATGAGTGCAACCTGAATGTTCATGTAGTCGGTGACGCCAACGGTGGCCAGACCCTTCAAGAGGCCATCCATCAGGCCGCCACGCTGGTCCGGACCTTGTAGGCAGTCCGGTGCACGTCGCGCTCGCCGAACCGCGAAGCGCGACGGATCCTCCGGCTGCATCGACGACGAGTCGGCGGGACTACCGAGGTTCGCCATGGGGAGGGCAGGCCTGTCATCGACACGGCCGACAGAACCATGGTCTACTAAATTAATTTGTACTCAACTATTGACATATCGATTAGTCACGATCAGTATCGAGCTAATTGGCCGTACATTTAGGAGTTCAGGTGCAGCGTTCTCTTGTGACCTCTGACCACGAGATATTTCGTGCCTCGTTCGACCGTTTTCTCGACGCGTGCGTCGTCCCCCGGTGGGATGAGTTCGAGCGGGACGGGGTGGTGGATCGTTCGGTGTGGAAGGAGGCCGGCGCTGCGGGATTCCTCGCGTTGGAGGTCCCGGTCGAGTTCGGCGGCGGTGGGTCCGATGATTTCCGTTTCAACGCGGTGATTGGCGAGCAGACGAATGCGCGGGTTCTGCGTGGGTTCGGGATCACGCTGCACAACGACATTGTGGTGCCGTACCTGCTGCGCTTGGGAACGCCTGAGCAGCAGCGACGTTGGCTGCCTGGCATGGTGAGCGGCGAGATCGTGGCTGCCATTGCCATGACTGAGCCGGGGGCAGGATCCGATCTCACCGGCATCTCCACCCGCGCCCGGCGCACTGGCAGCGGGTACGTGGTCAACGGCCAGAAGACGTTCATCACCAACGGCCAGACCGCAGACATCGTCATCACTGCCGTTCGTACCGGTGACGATCCGTATCGGGGACTGTCGTTGTTGGTTCTCGAACGTGGCATGCCGGGCTTTACACGGGGCCGCAACTTCGACAAGATCGGGATGCACGCCCAGGACACCAGTGAGTTGTTCTTTGATAACGTCGAGGTGCCGGCCGAGAACCTGCTCGGTGAAGAGAATCTCGCCTTCACCCACCTGGTCGACAACCTTCCCCGGGAACGTCTCTCCATCGCTGTGGGAGCAGTTGCGGCCGCGGAACAGGCACTCGCATCCACTATCGAGTACGTCCGGCAACGCACGGCCTTCGGTAAGCGTCTCGCGGACCTTCAGAACACCCGCTTCGTGCTGGCCGAGCTCGCTACCCAGACCCGAATGGTCAGGCTCTTCGTCGATGACTGCGTGAAGCGGCACAACGATGGGGAGTTGGGCGTGGACGAGGCCGCGATGGTCAAGTTGGCTTGCACCGAGAACCAAGTCCGAGTCGTCGACAGGTGCCTCCAGCTTCACGGGGGCTACGGCTACATGTCCGAGACGATGATCGGCCGGATGTGGCGTGACAGCCGACCTCAGACGATTTATGGCGGTGCCAGTGAGGTCATGAAGCACATCATCGGCAAGTCGCTCGTCGGGTGAGCCGTCACCATCCACACGTATCTGTTTCTTCCAGAAAGGTTCACTGATGCGCACCGCCAGGTCTCTGCTCTCCAACGCCCGTCCGGCCTCGGTTCAGGGGGCAGACCTCTGATGGGCAAGTACTACGAGGACTTCGAGATCGGCCAGGACTTCTCGGCGCCTGGACGCACGATCGACCACTACGACGTGGCGGCCTTCGCCGGCCTGTCGGGCGACTTCAACCCGGTGCACACCAACCGTGAGTTCGCTGCCAGCACATCGTTCGGACAGCCCATTGCGCACGGCGTCCTCGGACTCTCGGTCGCGACCGGACTGCTGGCGCGTACCGGCATGTTTGACGGAACAGCTATCGCGTTCCTTGGTATCGACGGCTGGCGGTTCAGCAAGCCCATCTTCTTCGGAGACACGATCCACGTCGAGTTCACCATCACCGCCATGCGGGAGACCAAGGATCCCGGAGCCGGGATCCTCACTCGGGCGGTACGGATTGTCAACCAGCGCGGCGAGACTGTCCAGTCGGGCGACATGACACTCATGTTGCGACGCCGCCCGGCGGCCTGACACCCAGCACGACAACAAACCACACACCTTATAGAGGAACAGCAGACATGGTGACACTAGACGGCAAGACCTGCCTGATCACAGGGGCGGGCAACGGCCTCGGGTTCGAGTACGCGAAGAGCATGGCGTCCCTGGGTGGCCATGTCGTGGTCAACGACCTGGGCGGCGCGTTTGACGGTACCGGCGCCGATCAATCCGCGGCAATGCAGGCAGTCAAGGCTCTCGAGGCAGAAGGTGGCTCGGCGTCGGCCAACACCGCCGACGTGGCTGATGAGGAGCAGGCACGGGCGATGATCGACGAAGCGTTCGACCGCACCGGCCACCTTGACGTCCTCGTGTGCAATGCGGGCATTCTCCGAGACCGGATGGTGTTCAACATGTCCATCGAAGACTGGGACAGCGTCCAGCGTGTACACCTGCGTGGGCATTTCCTTCCGCTCCATTACGCCGCCAAGCGATGGCGGGAGAACGCCAAGACGACCGGCGAGAAGCGGCCGGCCAGCGTGGTGCTCACCTCGTCGCGTTCGGGGCTGTACTCCAGTGCCGGGCAGATCAACTACGCGGCCGCCAAGGCAGGTATCGCATCGATGGCGACCGTGGCCGCCCGAGAACTCGCGCAATACGGCGTCCGCGTCAACGCGATCGCGCCGATGGCCAAAACCCGGATGACCGAAGGGACTTTCGGCGAAATCACCTCGACCCGGTGGGGGCCCGCCAACGTCGCACCGATGATCAGCTACCTCGCCAGTGATGAGTCGGCCGGTGTCAGCGGTCAGGTCTTCATCGTCGGTGGTGGACGAGTCGAGTGGATGCGGACCTGGACCCCGCAGGGCGTGCTGGAGGCTGAGGACGGGCAGCCGCTGACCATGAATGACGTCATCGCCGGTCGCGCCCAACTCTTCGGTGATGCCCCCACCACGCCCGCCGACTTCCCCACTGCGACGTGGGACTGATCTCTCCCCTACGAACGCCCTGAAAGGACTTTCACCATGGCGCGACCTCGCAAGCCGATCAGTTCCGAGATGGGTTGGAGCACGGCAGACAAGATCGTCGTTCGCGGACGCGATCTGCCCAGCGAACTCCTGGGCCATGTCAGTTTCGGTGACATGGCATACCTGGAAGTCATGGGCCGCCTTCCCGATGAGCGCGAGTCGCAGGTCTTCAATGCCCTGCTGGTGACCCTCGTCGAGCACGGCATGACCCCCAGCGCGATGGCAGCCCGGCTCACCTATCTGGGCGCTCCCGAGTCTCTCCAAGGCGCGGTGGCAGCAGGCATTCTCGGCGTCGGAAGTGTCTTTATCGGGACGGCAGAAGGCTCGGCCAGCATGTTGTCGGAAGCGATCAGCCCTTTGACCGAGCTCGACGAAATTCCCGCGGTGGCCGAGAAGATCGTCACGGATGCACGTGCAGCGGGATCAGCCATTCCCGGCATTGGACATCCGGTACACAAGCCGGTCGATCCACGTGCTCCCCGTCTGTTCGAGATCGCCGAGGAGAACGGTCTGCGCGGGCTCTACGTTGCGCTGATGGAGGCAGTCTCCGCGGAAGCCGGGCGGCAGTACAACCGCGTCCTCCCGGTCAACGCCACGGGCGCCGTCGGGGCACTGCTCTGCGAGCTCGGTTTCGACATCCGTGTCGCACGAGGCCTCGGCGCGATGGCACGAGCTGTCGGACTGGTCGGGCACATCGCCGAGGAACTGGACAATCCGATCGCCCGAGAACTCTGGTTCCGCGCCGAGGACGAGGTGGTCGATCAGAAGACCGAGCACGTATGAGCACCGTCAAGGAGGCTCAGTTGTTCCGACCGCCAGGGGGGTTCGTCCGGGCTGTCAACAGACTGTCGCAGGCGCTGATGGTTGTCGGAGCCATCGCATGCGTCGTCATGATGGTTCACCTCATGATCGATGTCGCGGCACGCACCGTTTTCAATAGTCCCCTCCCCGGAACTCTGGAGACAACGGAGTATTGGTGGATGACAGTGCTCGTCTTGGCGGGCTTGGGCTTCGCGCAGATGGGCGACGACAACATTCGCCCGACAGTCCTCGTGGATCTGCTGCCCCCGGCGTGGCAGCGCGGCGCGGAGGTGGTGGCCACGGCACTTCTGGCGGTTCTCGCCGCAGGAATCATGTTCTACGGTTGGCAGGCCGCGGTGCAGAGCTTCGAACTCCGACAGGCGGCCCTGGTAGCCGATACGTCGATCCCCATCTGGCCCGGCGCGTTCTTTGTCCCAGTCGGAGCGGCCGTTCTCATGCTGCAAAGTGTCGCGACGATGATCCAGATCGCCATGGGCCGGGCCCGGGTGTCGCACGGAGAAGATGTGATCTGAAATGAGCGTCACAGACGGCAGGTCGGTGTTTACCCGCGATGAAACGGACGGCTTGACGGAGGAGGCGGCCGTACGTCCGCCGAGACGTCGCGGGACTGCCGGCATCGCACTTTTCTTAGTAGTGGCGATTGCATCGGTCGTGCTGGCGCTGGTTATGCTCTTCGTCCCCCTGGAGCGGCAAGTCGTGGGGGTGCTGGCCATTGCGCTCACGGTGATGATGATGATGGCCGGAGTGCACGTTGCTGTCGCAATGGCGGTCCCCGCCTTGCTGGGGGCATGGAAACTCGGCGGGACGTCGGCAGTGGTCTTCATGCTTGAGGAAGTTCCTAGGGGCGCTGTCGCGAGTTGGACGATGAGCGTGATTCCGCTCTTCATCCTCATGGGACTGGTGGTGGTCCAGACAGGAATGGCCACGGTCTTGTTCGACGCAGCCAAGCAGTGGATCGGGCGTCTCCCCGGTGGACTCGGGGTCGGCACGATTGTCGCTGGGGCCGGACTGTCGTCCGCGAGCGGGAGCACACTCAGCGTGACTTACGCGACGGCGCGACTCGCGGTGCCAGAGATGCTCAGTGCCGGATACTCGCCCCGAATGGCTGCCGGTACGGTGACCGTTGCCGGGATGCTCAAGATGCTGATCCCGCCGAGCATCGCCGTGGTCATCTACTCGGGTATCGCAGGAACCCCAGTCGGTCCGCAGTTGCTCGCCGGGCTGGTGCCAGGACTCCTCTTGGCGCTCCTTTTCACTGTGACGATCGTCATCCGCGCGAAGCTGAACCCCACGTTGGCACCTGCGGTGGATATGTCTGAATACACGTGGGGAACCAGAGTACGTGCGTTGGGACGCGCTTGGCCGCTCCTACTGCTGATGACGATCATCGTCGGAGGTGTGCTCAGCGGAGTGGTGACCCCGACGGAATCGGGAGCTCTCGCAGCGTTGGCCGCCATCGTCATTGGTGGTTGGTTGTCTCGTCGCAAAGGGCTGAAGGCGTTCGTGGTGAACATCGCACGGGCACTTGCTCAAACCGTGGCCGCGACGGCAGTGATCATGTTGCTGATCGTCTGCGTCCACTTCGTGACGACATTCACGGCGATGAGCGGCGTAGTGCAGCAACTGTCTGTGTTCGTCACGGGCCTCGGCCTCAGTCGAACCGCGTTCTTGCTCCTCCTGATCGTGATGTTCCTGATCTTGGGCATGCTGATGGACGAACTGTCGTTGATGCTTCTGACGGTCCCCATCCTGTTGCCCATCCTGGCGGAGTTCGACGTCTCCTTCATCTGGTTCGGAGTCTTTCTCCTACTCCTGTGTGAGATCGGCATGGTAACGCCCCCCGTGGGAATGCTCTCGTTCGTCGTGCACGGAATAGTGAAGGATCCAGCGGTCAACCTCGGCCACAACATCTCGCTTATGGACATTTTCCGCGGGACGTTCTGGTTCGTCATGGTTGCGATCGGCCTGATCGTGTTCCTAATCTTCGTTCCTGACCTTGCCCTGTGGTTGCCCAGTTTGATGGCGGACTGAACCTCGATCCACCGTCGCTGATTCGGATCTGATTGTCGATCGTTTTGGGGGATCGCTGATTGAAAGAAGGCCCGCGCCCTCGTGAGCTGGGTGTTCTTCAGGCAACCAGACTAGTAGACCGTCGCCGCTAAGAGCGTGTCTTGTATGGGTCGGATCCTGTGTACGGCATGATGCATGGCGTGGTCGATGCGTTGTCTACTCGGTTGGTGCCGGATGCGTTGTGGGAGATCGTCGAACCGCTGCTGCCTCGGTTCTCGCCGAGGCCGCAGGGCGGCGGCCGGGCGGCGCTCGATGATCGGGCGGTGTTCACCGCCGTCGTCTACGTGCTCACCAGTGGCTGCGCCTGGCGGCACCTGCCACCGTCGTGCGGGGTCAGCGTCCCGACCGCGCACCGCCGCTTCGCGGCCTGGGCAAAGGCCGGGGTGTTCGACGAGCTGCACCGCCAAATCCTCGACCGCCTCGGCGCCGGCGGGGACCTGGACTGGTCCGCGGCGATCCTGGACGCCGCGCACGTCCGGGCGAAAAGGGGGGCTCTCTGACCGGTCCCAGCCCGGTCGATCGAGGCAAGAACGGCTCGAAGATCCACATCCTCTCCGACGCCGATGGTATCCCACTGGTCACCGCGGTGACCTCGGCAAACACCCACGACAGTGTCATGCTGCAGCCGATGGTCACTGCGATTCCGGCGGTGCGATCGCGTCGTGGTCCGCGTCGCCGCCGGCCCGGCCGGTTGCGGGCGGACAAGGGTTACGACTATCCCGTACACCGCCGGTGGCTGCGGGCACGGGGCATCGTCCCGCGTATCGCCCGCCGCGGCGTCGACAGCAGCGAGCGCCTCGGCCGTTACCGGTGGAAGGTCGAACGCACCCTGGCGTGGCTGAGCGGCTATCGCCGGCTGACGATGCGCTACGAACGTCACGGTGAGCACTTCGCTGCCTTTCTCCAACTCGCTGCTGCGCTGACCTGCTTCAAGAAACTGGCCAAATGAGACATCCTCTAAGTGTTGGGATATAGGTGGCGGAGTTTGATGCGGGCGTCGTCGGTGGTGAAGTGCCACTGGACCTGGCGTTGATCGGCATTGGTCTGCCGTTGCCAGGCAGTGAGTTCGGCGCCCAGCATCTCGAGGTCCTCGATGCGCCGGTCCAGGCACTGGCGGGTCAGCACCGAGAGCTCGATCTCGGCGATGTTGAGCCACGAGCCGTGTTTGGGGGTGTGGTGGATCTCGAGCCGCTGCGCGAACGCCTCGGCCGGCTCGAAGGCCTCGTAGAGCGATCCGATGCCGTGAGTATTGAGATTGTCCATCACCAGCACCACCGTCTCTGCGTCCGGGTAGTCCACGCACAATAGCTCTTTGACCTGCCGGGCCCAGTCGACCTTGGTGCGCCGGGGCTGGGCATCGACACGCCGCCAGCCGGCCAGAGGCTCGACCCAGCAGAAGATCGAGCAGGTCCCCTGCCGCACGTACTCCGAATCCTCTCGCCGGTCGCGGCCCGGGGCTGCCGGGATCGGGTCACGCACGTGAGCGAGGAGTTGGTAGGGCTTCTCGTCCATGCACACCACCGGGCGAGAGGGATCGTGGGGGCGGGCGTAGACCGACAGGACATCCTCCATCCGAGCCGTGAACTCCGCGTTCGCCTTGGGTGGGATGGTCCAGCACTTCTTCAGGTGAGGACGAAGTGTCGTTTTTTTAAGGCTCTATTGCTCTGAATGTGGATGACCGGACCTGTGGTATGGCCAGGTAGCGACGGGGTGGGCGCACGGGCCGGCCCGTAAGGTCGAAAGCTCCTACACTCATCCACCTGCTGGAGCTGACCCGTGCGCGCCACCACACTACTCACTCGACTGCTGTGCCTGCCGAACACCACCGTCCGCGACGTCGAGATCGTCGATGACCGGGTACGGGTGGCGGTGCGTCCGCGATGCCACCGGATGCAGTGCCCGCACTGCTCCTATTCGACCCGTCACCGCTACGACACCCGTGACGTCGATTCGTCGTGGCGGCACCTGGACCTGGGCGGACGCGTCTGCGTGCTCACCCTGCGGCGCCGACGACTGCGCTGCCCGGAGCACGGGGTGTTGGCGGAGGCGGTCGACTTCGCCCGCCCCGGATCGGGGTTCACCCGCGACTTCGAGGACCTGGCGGTGTGGCTGGCCACCAAGACCGACAAGTCCACCGTGTCGGTGTTCTGCCGCATCACCTGGCGCACCGTCGGTGCCATGTGCACCCGGGTCGCCGCCGAGAAGCTCGACCCGGACCGGTTCACGGATCTGGTCGACATCGGTGTCGACGAGATCTCCTGGCGCCGACACCACAAGTACCTGACCCTGGTTTCCGACCACGACACCGGGACGATCGTGTGGGGCACCGAAGGCAAGTCCGCCGCCGCCCTCGACGAGTTCTTCACCGACGCGTTGCCCGCCGGCGCGGCCGAGAAGGTCGAGGCGGTGTCGATGGACCTCGGTCCGGCCTATCGGAAGTCGGTGCGCGAGCACGCCCCGCAGGCGACGATCTGTTTCGATCCGTTCCATGTCGTCAAGTCGGCCACCGCCGCGCTCGACGACGTGCGCCGCCGGCAGTGGCAACTCGCGCGCACCCTGTCGGACAAGCAGATCGCGAGAACCTACAAGGGAGCCCGGTGGGCGTTGTTGAAGAATCCCGACAACCTCACCGCCACACAGAGATCCACCCTGACCGAACTCAAACGTCGCGGTGGCGCTCTGGCCCGGGCCTACGAGCTCAAGGAGGCGTTGCGGGCGGTGTTCGCCGGTGACCTCGACGTCGATCAGGTACCCACCATGCTCGGACGATGGTGTTCGTGGGCGCAGCGGTGCCGCATCCCGCAGTTCGTCAAGGTCGGCAGAACGATCCGGGAACACCAGGGCGGTATCCTCGCTGCAGTTACCCGGGGACTGGCCAATGGACGCCACGAGGGACTGAACAACAAGGTCCGGTTGATCATCCGCCGGGCCTACGGATTCCACACCGCGGAGAATGCGCTCGCGATGGTCATGCTCACCTGCGGGCCGGTCACGCTGACTCTCCCATACCACACCGACCGTCACCCACATTCATGACAAGAGAGCCTTTTTTAAGATCCGGCCGATGGTCGAGTGGTCCAGGTCGGGGATGTCCTCGACAAGGGCGACGTGCTTCTCCAGCAGTCGCAGTGACCACCGGGCATGTCCTGCCGGGGGCTGTGAGCAGGCCAACGCAATCAACCTGGCCTCGATCTCGCCGGTGATCTGCGACGGCACCGGCGGGAGGTCACGCTGTTTGCGCCCGATCGTGGCCTCCACGTCCTGACCGGTCTCGGCGAACCGCTTGGCCACCAGTCGCACCGTCTCACCCGAGACTCCCAACCGTGCTGCGATCGCCTTCTTCTCATCGACCGCCCCGGCCGAGGTGTCCAGCGCCAGCAACATCCGGGCCCGTCGGATCATCGAGGCCGGATGCACCCCGGTGGTGGTCAATCGTTCCAAGAATTCACGATCAGCCGAGCTCAACGTCACCGGACGCTTCTTCTGCGAAGGCATGACAACAGTCCTGACCGGCAGAGGGGAAGGGGAAGCCTGCCGCCCCAACCGTAACGAAACAAAACAGAATTAAGCAGCGACACCCTACTAGCGGCACTCCGTCGGCTCCGCACTCGAGATCGCCCAGTTCCTTGAGGGCCACCCCGCGGTCGACTGGGTCAGGTACCCGTACCTCGAATCGCACCCCCAGCACGAACTCGCCAAGCGGCAGATGAGCGGCGGCGGCAGCGTCGTCACCTTCGCACTGAACGCATCCGAGAGCGAAGCGAAGAAGCGGGCATTCGAATTCCTCGACGCCCTGCGGCTGGTCAACATCTCCAACAACCTCGGCGACTCCAAGTCGCTCATCACCCACCCGGCCACCACCACCCACCGGGCGATGGGCCCGGAAGGTCGTGCAGCCGTGGGCATCACCGACGGCGTCGTCCGACTGTCCGTGGGACTCGAAGACACCGCCGACCTGCTCACCGACCTCGAACAGGCCCTGTGACGCGTCCCGGCGAGATCGTGATATCGAATAGTCGGATGGACGAAGGCATGGTGTCTCTCGGCGAACTGCGCAAACCGGGCTGCCGGATTTTCATCAACGAGGTGCTGCAGCGTCCCCGTTGCAGAGTGTGAGGATAATCGGGTTGGGCAGCAAACGCGGCGATAGCCCGCGCGCATTCGTGGCTGTCCGGCTTGACCCGCAGCCAAGAAAATGAAACCAGGAAAGAAAGTAGTCCGCTGGTGGACGACGGCGGCATGTCCGACCCGTCGACCTCGAGTCCACAACCTGCAGCTGACTCCCACACAGCGCGCGAACAGGGATACCTCTACCTTCCGGTAGCGCACTGATCCTCACCGCAGGTGTCCGGGTACGACCTCATCTGTCGTTGTGGGTACGACCTCATGTGTCGGTGCCCGACGGTCTTATGGTGCCGGGGCGTCGGGCTTGGTGACAAGGGCTTGGCGGTCCTTGAGTCGGTAGCTGGGCCCGTTGATGGTCAGCACGTCGCAGTGGTGCCGCAGTCGGTCCAAGATGGCGGTGGCGAGGACATCGTCGCCGAGGACCGAGCCCCACTCATCTGGGGCGCGCATATGTTCGTTCTGACGGAAAGATGCTGCTAGCTGGTCCTATCAACGTTCTGCGTGTCGCACTGCTTCCCAAGGTGTTATCGGCGTATGTTAGGTGTCGCCTGAATCATCGAAGTGTGAAGAAGGTGTGCTGGTGATGGACGGGTTGCGATTGATTCCGGGTAGCGCCGTGCCGGCCGGTCCGGTGACCGCGGATCCGTTCGTCTTTCAGCGGGAGTGCGTGGACGCGTTCGTCGCGTCGTGGCGCGCGCGAGGATTCAGCCCGGTGACAATCGACAACGATGTTGGCCTGCTGGAGCGGATGTTGGCGGCGCTGGGGCGCCCGGCGTGGGAGGTCACCGCAGACGACATCGATCGGGTGGTCGGTGATCTCGCGGCGGCAGGTCGAGCGTCAGCGACCCGCCGGGAGTACGTGCAGATCTTCAAGGGATTCCACCGGTTCTTGCAGGTCCGCAAAGCAGCCGAGATCGAGGCCGGGTTCGGGGTGCGGTTGGTGTGCCCGGTCGACGAGTTCAACGCGTCCCGTCACGTGGGTGACGACTCTCCGGCGCTGCTGCCTCCGCCGACCCCGCAACGGGTGGACGAGTTCTTCGACTTCATGAAGTCCCGGATCGCCAATGCCCGCAAGTGCGCGCCGGCTGCCCGGGATTACGCGTTGTTCCGGACGCTCTATCACGCCGGGTTGCGGTCGGAAGAGGCTGCACTGCTGGAGGTTGCGGATCTGCATTTCGGTCGCGGCCCGTTCGGGAAGCTGCACGTGCGATTCGGCAAGGGTGCCCACACGTCCGGTCCCAGACCGCGGTGGGTGCCGATGCTCGACGGTCTGGACCTGGTGTTGCGGTGGTTCCTCGCGGATGTGCGGCCCAGGTTTCCGGACTCACAGGTGTTGTTCGCCGACGAGTCCGGCGGCGCGTTGCACCGCGGAACGATCCGAAACCGGTTGCGTTACCTGATGGACCTGGAGGGCAGACCGCTCGCCGATCGGTTCAGTCCGCATGCGATGCGGCGAGCCTGCGCGACTCACAACTACGAGCGCGGCGTGGATCTGGTTGCGATTCAACAACTGCTCGGTCACTGGACGGTGGGTTCGACGATGCGGTATGTGCGGCCGTCGGCCACGTTCATCGAGGATGCCTATCGGCGTGCGGTCACCTCGACGTTGGCCGAATTGAGCGGAGAGGACGGTCAAGAATGAGAATCCGATGGCGACTGCGCATGGCCGCGGCCCAGCGCGAGATCTGGACGGGAGCCGACCTGCGCCGGCTACTTGCCGAGAAGGCCGGCCTGGACATGTCGGCGGCATCGGTGTCGGCACTGTTGACCAAGGAACCCAGTCAGATCAAACTCTCCACCCTGATCGCTCTGTGCACGGCGCTGCAATGCACGCCCGACGACCTGTTCGAGATCGATACCGCCCCGGTTGAGCAGTCCCCAGCCGCGCCCGTGCCGGCCCCGCAGGCGAAAGCGCAGTCCGTCAATTCCCGAGGTCGGTCCATGCCGCCGATGTGACCTGATGCCGTCCGGAATGGGTTGTGGAAGATGGGAAAACGGCAACGCGACTGTGTCGGGTGCGGCGCCCCAGTGGGGATCATCGGGCGAGACCGGTGCTGCTTGTGCATCCGTCGGATACGAGAACGCTCGGCCCGGCAACGATGCCCCGACTGCGGTCGCGATCGTGTGCTGGTGCCGACCACCGGCCGATGCGTGCTGTGCTCGAGGCGTTGCACCGAGTGCGGCCACATGGTCCGCAACGCCGATGCCCGGTTATGCAAGACCTGCCGCCGCCGCGCCGACCTGCTCGCCCGGCAGGAGCCGTGTCCGCGGTGCGGGAAGCCCGGCTATCTACGGGAATCAACCGGATGGTGTGGCTCGTGTTCACGGTCAGGCCCACCGAAGGACCCGCCCAGGATCTGCATGAGCTGCGGGGAACTGCGTCGGCATCAGGCTCGTGGCATGTGCTCGCGGTGCTGGCAACGTCACCCGGACCGCCCCTTCATCCAGGGTGATACGCTCGCCGCTCGACTGGATGAAAAGCCTTCCTGGCTAGCAGATTTCGTCGTCTACCTCGCTGCTCGATACTGTCCCGGTCGCGCTTGTAATGCGATCACCGCCCTCGGCCGACTACTCGAGGACAACGAGCCCAACCATCCGCAATCCGTGCTCGAACGCTCCCGTCAGCCGGGCAGGTCGATGGGCTCGCTGGCACGGGCATTGGAGAACTATTTCACCGAGCACGGTCTGGCGATGCCCACCGATCAGCCCGAACGACTCGCTGCAGGTCGTCGGCAACGCCGCATCGATGCGATCGCCGAGCCCCTCCGTCCCGCAGTCGCATCCTTCGCGGACCACTTGCTGCGCGCTCGTGAACGCGCCCGTGTAGCGGGAACCCGGCCGCGCAGCGACCAGACGATAGAGGTCGCGTTGGCAACAATGCGCGATCTCGCCAACTTTCTCTATTACACACGTGGAAAACAAGATTGGTCCACTATCGATGTCAACGACATCGAAGCATTCCTCAGCACGCTCGTCAGGGCCCGCAAGAGGCGACTGACCGTACTACGTCAGTTCTTCCGATTCGCCCGGTCCCGTCGGCTGCTCCTCGTCGATCCCAGCAGCAACTTGTCAGCCAGAGAGTCCCAAGCATTTCGCGGGCGCACCCTGACTCGCGACCAGCAACGCGCCTTGTTCCGCAGGTGGACCACCGACCCGACAGTCCACCCGCACGAAGCGTTGGTCGGGATGCTCGCGCTCCTGCACGGCGCGTCCAGCCGCGAGACCCGGCTTCTGCGCTGCAGCGACGCCCACTCGCAGCACCACACCCTGCAGCTGGGCAAGCAGCCGCACCCGGTGCCGCTGGACCCTGCCACCTGGTCGGTCCTGGATCTATGCCTTGCTCATCGCGACCGACAACGGACCACCAACCCCCACGTGATCGTCACCAAGGGCACCAAGGCCGGGCGGGCGGCCGCCTCGACCGCATATCTCAGCCACGTCCTCGACGACTGCGGATACCCACCTCGCACCATCCGCAGCACTCGCCTGGTCGACCTGGTCAACACCCTCGATCCGAAGCTCGTCGCTGCTGCTTTCGGGATGGATCCCCAAGCCGCGCTGATCTACCTCGCAGACCACGTCGACCCCGACCGGCTACCGAACCCGTGACACTTCGGCGCCACCTCGCACTTGTTCGCGCGAACAAGTGCGCTTTGGTGAACGATTTGTTGCTGGTCACGATCGTCGCGCCCTTCTCGTATCGGCGGCTGATCAACTGGAAGACTCCCCCGAGCACTGCGTGCAGGGAGGTGCCCCCATGTTGGCTTCCTCCCGGTCGAGTGGCAGGTAGCCGACTTCGTCGATCACCAGCAGTGACGGGCGCATCAGGCTGCTCAGTTGCTTGGGCAACCGCCCGACCGCATCGGCGGCTTTGAGTTTGCGGACCAGGTCGTCGAGGGTGGTGAAGTGGATCGAGTACCCGGCCTGACATGCCGCGACAGCCAACGCCACCGCGATGTGTGTCTTGCCCACTCCGGGTGGGCCGAGGAGGGCGACATTGCTTGCTCGGGAGACGAATCCGAGTGTCGACAGGTCCCGGACCCGGCGTGGCTCGAGGCCAGGTTGGAAGCTGTAGTCGAACTCGTCGAGGGTCTTGTGGTGCGGCAGGGCCGACAGCTCGAGCGCAGTGCGGAAGCGCCGTGATTCCCGTACGGCCAGTTCCTCGGCGAGCAGATGGTCGAGGAAGTCGAGATAGCCCATCGAGTCCGTCTCGGCGCGGGCGGCAGCCTCGCCGGCGGTCTCGGCGGTGTGACCGAGACCGAGTTTGAGGGCGTTGTCAGTGATACGTTGGGTGACAAGGGAATTCATTGGTCTCTCCAGGGTGGTTGTGTGGTCGGATGACGTCGGCGTAGACCGACAAGGGGCGGTGGTCGACGTGAACGTGTCCGACTTTCGCCGCGACCAGTTGCTCGAGCAGCTCGACCGGCGCCGGGGCCGACGGGGCAGCTGTCACGACGTGGCCGGGGTGCGGGTCGGGGTCGACGGTGGTGGCGCGGGTGTGCCCGTCCGGCAGGCCGGCCCAGTGCGCCGGATCGACGATCCACGACCCTTTCGTCGTCGCCCGCGGATGCACGCACAGGATCTGCCCGCCGTCGCAGGTCAGGGCGGCGATGGCGACGCTGTCGGTCCCGGCACGAACCTCGACGCGCTGCCCGGCGCGCACCCGGTCGGCGGGCACCGAGTACAACGACGCCTCGAACGAGACCAACGCGTCCTTGCCGACCCGCCGCAGGTGCGCATCGGCCACCAGATACGGCTGCGCCGGCAACGGCCGCAACGCGGCGTGATCGACGGCGGCACGCTCCCCGATGAGCTGACCTGGGGGCACCGCCCGCGTGCGGGGGAGGGTGCGGTGGACCTGACCGCGGCGGATCGGCACCCAGTCGGCGAACGCCCGGTCGACGTCAGCCAGGTCGGTGAAGGTGCGGCCGGCCAGCACGTGATCGCGCACGATCGCGACCTGCCGCTCGACCCGCCCCTTCCCGGTCGGGCGATAGGCGCCGAGCACGTCGATCTCGAACCCGTAATGACCGGAGAACGCGACCGCAGCCGGGTGCAGCGGCACCGCATGAGCGGGGCGGACGTGGCGGCGCACCACCGTCTTGGTGCGGTCGTAGACGACGGTGGCCGGGACACCACCGAAGTGGTCGAAGGCACGGATGTGAGCTCCCCAGAACGCGGACAGACCCATGCTGTGGGTGAAACAGCGTCAGCGGGTCCCGCGAGTAGGAGAGCACCATGTGGAACGAGTAGACCTTGCGCCCGGAGCCGAACAGGTCCCCTTCCTCACCCCAGTCGACCTGGGCCTGCGCCCCGGGGACGGTGTCGAAGCGGCGGTGCAATCCGCCCGAGGGCAGCGTCCGGTCCGCCTCCAACTCGTCGGCAATGACGGGACATGCTGTGCGACAGAACATTTTGACGCGTTGATAGTGGACGGTGATGTGGTAGTCGGCGGCGAGACGTTCGCAGATCACCGAGGCCTTGAGGCCGATGTCGGCGCGGAGCATCTGTTCGATCACCGCGGCGGCCTCGTCGGTGATCGCCCGGGGCTGTGTCCCGGCCCGGGACGTGCCCTTCGGCGGGGTGGTCGGGGCGTCGGCGGCGAGGTAGCGGCGCCCGGTGCGCCAATCGCAGCCGCATTCACGGGCGATCTCGGCGTAGGTTGCACCGGCCTCGTGCAGTGCTGTGAAACGGCGGATGTTCATCCAGGACTCTCCATCGAGGATCATGGGCAAGGGCCACCCTTCGGGTTCGTCAACTTGGCGGTAGACGAACCGAAGGGTGGCCCTTGCCGTGGGCGAGTAACGGCAGGACTCGCCGAACACCTACATATGAGGTTGTACGTGGACCGTCACGTCAGGGTGTACGCGGACAGCAGGGTGCAAACTTTGGCTCTCTTGTCATGAATGTGGGTGACGGTCGGTGTGGTATGGGAGAGTCAGCGTGACCGGCCCGCAGGTGAGCATGACCATCGCGAGCGCATTCTCCGCGGTGTGGAATCCGTAGGCCCGGCGGATGATCAACCGGACCTTGTTGTTCAGTCCCTCGTGGCGTCCATTGGCCAGTCCCCGGGTAACTGCAGCGAGGATACCGCCCTGGTGTTCCCGGATCGTTCTGCCGACCTTGACGAACTGCGGGATGCGGCACCGCTGCGCCCACGAACACCATCGTCCGAGCATGGTGGGTACCTGATCGACGTCGAGGTCACCGGCGAACACCGCCCGCAACGCCTCCTTGAGCTCGTAGGCCCGGGCCAGAGCGCCACCGCGACGTTTGAGTTCGGTCAGGGTGGATCTCTGTGTGGCGGTGAGGTTGTCGGGATTCTTCAACAACGCCCACCGGGCTCCCTTGTAGGTTCTCGCGATCTGCTTGTCCGACAGGGTGCGCGCGAGTTGCCACTGCCGGCGGCGCACGTCGTCGAGCGCGGCGGTGGCCGACTTGACGACATGGAACGGATCGAAACAGATCGTCGCCTGCGGGGCGTGCTCGCGCACCGACTTCCGATAGGCCGGACCGAGGTCCATCGACACCGCCTCGACCTTCTCGGCCGCGCCGGCGGGCAACGCGTCGGTGAAGAACTCGTCGAGGGCGGCGGCGGACTTGCCTTCGGTGCCCCACACGATCGTCCCGGTGTCGTGGTCGGAAACCAGGGTCAGGTACTTGTGGTGTCGGCGCCAGGAGATCTCGTCGACACCGATGTCGACCAGATCCGTGAACCGGTCCGGGTCGAGCTTCTCGGCGGCGACCCGGGTGCACATGGCACCGACGGTGCGCCAGGTGATGCGGCAGAACACCGACACGGTGGACTTGTCGGTCTTGGTGGCCAGCCACACCGCCAGGTCCTCGAAGTCGCGGGTGAACCCCGATCCGGGGCGGGCGAAGTCGACCGCCTCCGCCAACACCCCGTGCTCCGGGCAGCGCAGTCGTCGGCGCCGCAGGGTGAGCACGCAGACGCGTCCGCCCAGGTCCAGGTGCCGCCACGACGAATCGACGTCACGGGTGTCGTAGCGGTGACGGGTCGAATAGGAGCAGTGCGGGCACTGCATCCGGTGGCATCGCGGACGCACCGCCACCCGTACCCGGTCATCGACGATCTCGACGTCGCGGACGGTGGTGTTCGGCAGGCACAGCAGTCGAGTGAGTAGTGTGGTGGCGCGCACGGGTCAGCTCCAGCAGGTGGATGAGTGTAGGAGCTTTCGACCTTACGGGCCGGCCCGTGCGCCCACCCCGTCGCTACCTGGCCATACCACAGGTCCGGTCATCCACATTCAGAGCAATAGAGCCCAAACTTTAGCTCCGCATCATGGCCGAGGAACCGAGCGCCTTCCGTATCCCTGGCCAGGCAAGTGCGGTCCGCCGGCGGGGTCTGGCTGCGGCGGTGGCCCTCGGTGTCGGGGCCGGTCTGGCCGGCGCCGAGATGGTCAATGTCGGTGCCTCGGATGTGCGGGTCCGCGGCGAGCATGTGATTGTCACCGTGTCAGGGCGGCGGGCACGGCAGGTTCCGGTCCGGCCGGCGTACCGTGAGGATCTCGCCAGGGTGAATGGGGGAGTTCAGATCTGTGGTCATCGTTGTGTCCTTGGGGGGATGGTGGCGGGTGGGGTACTGGGTTGAGTCGTCGTTCAGTGGTAGTCGGTGATCTCGACATCGTGCGCGGCGGTGCCGCGCCAGACGAAGCAGGTGCGGTCCTGATCGTTGATCCGCACGCTGTACTGTCCTGCCCGGTCGCCGGAAAGCTCCTCCAGGCAGTTGCCTGGCGGCACTCGTAGGTCGTTGACGTCGGTGGCCGCGTCGGTGACCAGGAGATTGTGGTGCGAACACCCACGCAGAGCCAGTGCTCGCCCTACGTCTACCGGGTGGCCGGGCGGGAGGTGCCGATCGTCGACGGTACTGAGCTCGGGAAGGGTGAGGTGTTCGTTCGACAGCTCGACGAGTTTTCAGGACGATTGCGATGACTGGTGAGGGGACCGCGATCGCCGCAAGGTCTGACACTCCCTCTGCCTGTCCGCTGTATCCCTGGGGGTTAACCCTCTGTCTCCCAGGGATACTCCTGTCCGAGGGCGGGTGGGCGCAGCACTCGAGTGATCGGGCGGTTATTCGATCGCGTAGCCGATTCGGTCGGCAGCTCCGGCCAACCGTGATGCGAATCCCGGGTGGTCGAGGGGAAGGGTCATCTCGGGCCGATCCGGGAACGCTGGGCCGGCAGGCGTAAACAGCGCGACGCATAGTTCACCGGCGAACCGGCCGCGGTAGGCAAGCCCGTCGAGATCCGGGTGGGCGGCGCGGATGGTGCGCGCCCAGTGCTGGGCGATGCCGTGTGCCGCGGTCGAGAGCGCGAAGTTCGCTCCGACGCGAGTCGGCCATCGGCCGGGCCCGTGGGCGGCGACGTCGAGGAGATGCAGGGGCCGGGTGAACCGCACCGCGGTCAGGTAGGGGACACGGGTGCGGGTATCGATCACCCGGGTGGTCTGGAACGCCTCGGCCAACGCACCGGGCACATCGGCGGCGCCGTACCAGACCCCGTGGCGGGCGTGGCCCCTGCGCGGCATCGGGTGCGGGTCGAACCGCAGGACCGGACCGAAGGTGCGCAGCCTGTTCCACGGCAGGACGTGTTCGCCGCTGGTGGGGTGCACCCGCCAAAGAAGGGTGTCGGTGTCGAGTCTGAGGTATTCGTCGGATGTGATTCCGTCCGCGCGGAGCGCCTTCACACCCGGCGGGTGGGGTAGTGCTGGGGGCATCGGCGGCTCAGGCCGCCAGGTACTGGTCGACGACCGACAGGGCGTCCTCGACCGTGCCGCCGGTGAGCAGCCAGTCGAGGACCGAGTTCGGGGCACCGTCGACGACAAGGGACGGTTGCGGCGTCGTCAGCAGACCGTGGATCGACAGGGGCTGCATGTTTTCGGGCAGGGCCCGCAGAACGGCGTCGAGGCCGGGGACCTGGCCGTCGTCGGTGAACTGTACGGCGGGGAGCAGCAGCCGGTTCGCTCGCTTGATCGCCCACAGACTGCGGTCGCCGACGCGCTGTCGGACGCGGGAGGCGCCGACCCCGCCGAGTCGTTCGGCGGCCTGCTCGACGGTCAGGGCGCTGTCGAGCAGGCGACGCATCCGTGCGGTCCGGTCGGCGACGGCGATGGCCAGGGCGAGAGGGGATTCGGGCGCGCCGCCCGCGTCGAGGAGGTCGGCCTCGTGGGCGGCCAGGGACGCGGCGGGGTGTGTGGCGACCCGCAGCGCGTGCAGCAGGGGCAGCAGATCGCGGCGATCGATGCTTGGGGTGTCGAGCGCATCGGCGGCGGCGCTTTCGAAGTCGACCTCACCGGCCAGGTAGCGGTCCTCCACATCGGTCATTCCCACCACCTCCTAACAGTCACTAACAGTATATCGTCCTGTTAGTGAGGGGAGTGTGGGAGTTGTCCGGGCCCGGCACGGCATCGCCGCCCGCGGATCCGCACACGTCGACGCAGGTGGAAGGGCAGCATGGTCCTTGTCGCGACCGCCACGCCGAACCGCCCAGCAGGACCTGTCCGAGCGGGCGGTAGCTGCTCAGCTCCGCATGCAGCAGGGTGGCCGGAATCCAGTCGAGGAACTGGTCGAGCATCTGCGGCCCCGGCGTCCCACCGCGGAGCAGGACGTGCACGCGCAGCACGCCGACGGGCAGAACGTGGTCAGGTCAGGGCAGCCGAAGGTAGCGTCAGGCACGTCGACGTCTTCCAGATGGGCGGTGTGGGAACCTCCGCCTTCGGAAGACCTCGACACCTGCCCCGGGACCGACGCGCCAGCCACCATCCAACCAGCGACTACACCCTCAACTGTGAAGGACCGGAATAATCCGGATGATGGTCGAATTGATGATTCCCCTACCTGCAACACGTGTATGCGTATGTGGCTCCTCCCATGGGAAGAGCATGACCTCGTTCCCCCGGACCGCATTGATACAGCCCCGACTAATTCGCGGGCGAGGTTCGGAGAGCTCGTCGGGACGAGACGGCCTCACCGGTCCCAGGCCTCGGCTTCATGCCAGGCGCGGTCGCCTGGGGATCCATCAGTGCGTGCACGCCGCGGCCCACGTCGGCTCGGGTCACCCGACACCGTGTGCCGGGCGAGCCGGACTGGCGCGACCGCGTCGGTGCGACCGACACGTGGCCGCTCTTACCCCATAGATTTCAGGAGAAGTGCTCAATGTCGGTGCAGCTGAACCACACCATCGTCCACGTCCGTGACCGCGCGGCTTCGGCGCGCTTCTACGCAGACATCCTCGGGCTCCCGGACCCGAAACCCTTCGGCCATTTCATGGTCCTGCCGCTGAGCAACGACGTTTCGCTGGACTTCCTCGACGCCCGCCGGGACATCTCGCCCCAGCATTACGCCTTCCTCGTCTCGGAGGACGAGTTCGACCGGATCTTCGAGCGGATCACACAGCGAGGCCTGGACTACTGGGCTGATCCCGGGCACCAGCAGCCCAGCACGATCAATCACAACGACGGCGGCCGGGGGGTGTACTGGTCCGACCCGGATGGGCACAACCTCGAGATCATCACCCGCCCCTATGGCGGCTGACCGACGACCGGCAAACAGCGCACCTCATGCGACTGAGCGTGAGCCGGACCGACTACGACTGGCGCGCCTCTCCTGCGGCGGTAACCGCGCACCTGCAGCAAAGCGGCTCGGGCCGCCTTCCGCGGGCCCGGACACCGTGTGGATGCCCGACCACCGTCCCAGGTGAGCCCGGCTGCCGGAGACCGTGCCGATATTCAAGGCATACAAGGCAACTGGGTTATCTGGCCGCCTGCGCCACGCCGGGTGTTGCTGGGCACGATGCTCATCGCCGCGACGTCCCGCCCGGCGGGGCTGCTGGTCAGGGTCGTCCCCACCTCGGTGTCCTCTTCGGGGGCCGCGCCTGGTCTCGGTGTCGGAAACGGGCGCAGCGGTCCATTCGGTGGCGTCGGGGTTGGTGAGGTCGCGGCGGTCGGCAGCGACGCGGTCGAGCTCGGCGAGCAGCATGGTCGCGGGGGCTGTGGACCTGGAGCGCTGCGCGAAATCGGCGAGGACGTCCGTGACGGGGCGTTGCTGATCCGGTGGAGGTGCTCGATGCGTCCGGCGAGGGCCTGTGCTGGCTCGTCGTCGGTCTGTGAGGCGCGGGTGGGCAGGTGCTCGCGATGGTCTCGTGGTGCTGCCCGTCGGGCGTAGGAAACACGCGCTGGACGAGCGCGACCGACGGCAGCGGCCACCTTCGTCGGTAGTCGTGTCGGGACTGCCGGGCCTCGATCCGTTCAGTGCCCCATGCGGCCGCCGGCCGCGATTGGCACCCTGTCCACTATCCGCGCGCTCCGTGGCACCTCACGCGCCTACTATTGAGGCTAGTTCGGCGCGGAGAGGATGTGTGCGATGACTACGAATCCGACGGAGCCGTACCGTAGCGGTGCTGTCACCACAGCTTTCGCACTCACCTCGCGGTCGCAACAGCGTCGACCGGTCGCGTATTCGAAGCCGGTTCTCCGGGTGTTTCCGCCCACGAGCGAGAGAACCGCCAAAGTGGCGATGGTGACCGTGTACGCGTTGATGGCGATCACCATCGCTTTCATCGCCCTGCACGAGGCAGGCTTTGTCGTCTAGCCAATATGTCCCTGTCGGGACGCCCGTTCCGGGGTGAAAATGGTGTGGTGGTCGCCCGTCGACGCCGTGCCACTATGGTCCTTCGAGGCCGTCGTCTAGCCGGGCGTTGGGGGTCACGCCGTGGGCCCTTCACTGTTGCCGATGGTTGTAGAGCACGAGGATTAGATTCTGTTTCACCCCGGTGACCCCCACGGGCGACCACCCCGATCACACGGTGTGCGTCGATGAGGAGAACACGATGCTGATCGAGTCTCACGACGAGGAACAGATCATCTCCCGGGTCGCCGCCCTCGATATCGGCAAGGCCGAGGTGGTGTGCTGTGTCCGGATTCCCGCTATGGGCAATCGGAGGAAACGGATGCAGGAGGTGTCCACCCATACGACGATGACGCGGGCGTTGACCGAACTGGCCAACCACCTCGTCGAGTCGGGTGTCGAACGCGTGGTGATGGAAGCGACGTCGGACTACTGGAAGCCGGTGTTCTACCTGCTCGAAGCACACGGACTCGACCCGTGGCTGGTCAATGCCCGCGACGTGAAGCATCTGCCGGGACGCCCCAAGACCGACGTCCTCGATGCGGTCTGGTTGTGCAAGGTCGCCGAACGACAGATGCTGCGCCCGAGCTTCGTACCACCACGTCCTATCCGTCAGCTGCGGGATCTGACCCGCTACCGCGTCGACCTGGTCGGTGCCCGCGGAGCGGAAAAGAACCGGGTCGAGAAACTGCTCGAGGATGCCTGCATCAAACTCTCCGTCGTGGCCTCGGACATCTTCGGTGTCTCCGGGCGGGAGATGATGGCCGCATTGATCGCCGGCGAGCGGGATCGGAAAAGTCCTCGCACAGCTGGCCCGGTCGAGGATGCGGGCGAAGATCGGCCTGCTCGAGGAGGCGCTGAGTGGGCACTTCGACGACCACCACGCGTTCCTGCTCACGCGGATGCTGGGCCGGATCGATGCGATCGACGCCGACATCGCCGCGGTCGACGAACAGATCGAGGCGCAGCTGGTCCCTTTCGCGCAGGCGGCGGCGCAACTGGATGAGATCCCGGGGATCGGGCTGGTGGCCGCCGCGATCATTCTCGCCGAAATCGGGGTGGACATGTCGCGGTTCCCGACCGCCGGGCACTTGTGCTCCTGGGCGAAGTTCTCTCCCGGTGTCCACTCCTCCGCGGGTAAGTCCAAGGGCAACGGTTCGACCGGGCACGGCAACCGCTACCTTGCCCGGGTTCTAGGAGAGGCCGCCGTGATTGCGGGCCGCACCGACACGTTTCTCGGTGCCAGGTATCGGCGGATCGCCAGACGACGAGGGAAGAAGCGAGCCATCGTCGCTGTCGGGCGTTCGATCCTGATCATCGTCTGGCATCTGCTCTCCGACGAGAACGCAGCTTTTGCCGATCTCGGTGCCGATCACTTCACCCGCCACCTCGATCCGGACAGACGGAAACACAGTCACATTCGTCAACTCGAAGCCCTCGGGTACTCCGTCACCTTGACACCGGCCGCCTGACCCGCACCACGACACGCCCGCTCCGCCGGGAGCTGGCACGTGTTCGCACCCGTGCGCAGGTCGCCTCATTTTCGGATTAGCGGCCTCCTCCTGGGTGGACGGAGGGCAACGATCTCTTCACCCTCGGACAGATATCTGGCTGACCGTGATGTCCAGGCTAGATGCGGAGGCCCTGGCCGGAGCACCCTGCCTCCCACCCCGGTAGCCCTGCCCAGTCGTGTTCTGCGGATCATGGAACGGACGGCGTTCGGTTCTGCGTATCGCCCCGGCGGCGACGAGGTGCTGGCCAGATCCGCCGCCGTCCTCGCGTGGTCTTCGGGGCTCGGTTTCGGGCTGCCGGGGCTTTACGCGATCGCGCACCTGGTCCGGCACGGCGAGATCGCCACGTTCCTGGGCTATCCGACCTACGGCCACGGCGTGTTCGAGAACCGGTGCGGGATCCGCACCACCGTGCCGTTGCTGTCGGCGTTCGTGGTGGTCTGCGCCGCCGAGTGTGGTGCCGGGGCGCTGCTGTGGCGGCAGCGCCGGGCCGGCGCGGCCCTGGCGCTGGTGCTGCTGCCGGCCGAGACCGTCTTCTGGGTTGGGTTCTCCCTGCCCTACGGACCTGTCGCCGCCGCGGCGCGAACGGCCCTGGTGCTGCGGTACCGGCGGCGGGTGCCCGGGCGGGCCCGGAAGTTGGCCTGACGCGCACCCCGGACCGGTGTGGGCACCTGTTTCGGCGGGGGCGGTGTTCCGCCCGCTCGATCGGCGCGACTTCGGCGGTGGCCCGAAGGGGCGGGTCCGGCCGGGCGCGATACCGGGGCCGTCGTACGGGCGGGGGCGGTCGTGGTGATGGTGTCGGAGTGTGTGCGGTGGCGGGCGACGGTTGCGGCGGTGAGTATCTGAACTTGTGTCTGTCGTTGGGGCTGAGCCGTTGCAGCACGTCACCGATGGGCTGGAACCGAAGTTTATTGGCAGGTGCCCATTGCTTGCTTCGCGAGGAAGAAGCTGCGGTTTACCGCGGTAAATCGGTGTGCCCTTGGGTGAGGCGATCATCGACGTGGGTCCGGTCGGGTGAAGTCGAGGCTTGCATCAGGTGGAGCCGTATGGCCGATCCTGGGGTGCGATGTCTCGATGGTGTGACCAGGTGGACACGGATCCGGGCTGCGCTCCCCGGCCGTGGCGGGGCGTAGCGCTGCCGACCGCAGGAAGACGGCAAGGTCGCCACCTCCACGAGGTATGGGTCAAGGTATGGGTCAAGGCATGGGGAAACATATGTTTTTTCGCATGGGGGATTGTGTGGTCACCCGAGCCCGACTGACTACGCAGTGGAAGGGCCCGTCAACGCGCGGCTAGGCACAGCCGAGCCCGTCGCGTATCGGGTGGGCGTGCTCGACGGAGCGCTGTCGACAGAGACGTTGTGGTGAGCACTGCAGGTGGAGTCCAGGCCTTCCTGTTATCGACGGTGATCTTGGAGGATCGTGGGGAGCAGGACGTGGAGATGACAGCTGGATCAGGAGGAATGCGATGACCTTGACGACTGTGCAGCGTGCCAACGCCCGCCTGCTCTGGCAGAACTACCAGGACTCCGGCAGTGGCAACCTGTCGCGTGAGACGGTGCAGGAAATGGTGGCGCTGTATCCGCTGCTGCTCGAGGCACTGGATGCAGCCGACACCGAATCACAGCGCCTGTTCGACGCGGCACAGTTCGCGCAACGGCGTGCCGAGCGTGCGGAGGACCAGCTCGACCGGGTGCGGAACTATCTGAATCTGCATGCGCACGTCACCGGGGACGACACCGGGGAGGCTGGGCGGTTGCTCGACGATATCCGGCGCCTCGTCGAGGAACCGGATGCGCAGTGAGCATTTCCGGTGAGTGAGCATTCCCGGGGAGTGGGCGCATCGGTGAGTACAGCGGGGACCGGGGTGCCCACGCGGTCACTCGCCGGCTCGGTGGATCCATGGTCCGCGACGAGGCTGCTGCCTATCGGCGGGCTGGGCGGAAGTCGCTGAAGAGTTGCTGATGGATCGCTTCGGTGTAGGTGGGGCCGTCGGGGTGCGGGCGCGATGGCCGGTGCGCGGCCGAACCGGAAGCGTCGTATCGGGCCGGGGCGCGGTGGGTGCTGCGCGTGGGCGGTGTTGTCCCGCCCGGGTGGCCGGTGTGTCGCGGTTGCTGCGTGGTGTGTCCGGTCTGACGGTAGGTGCCGGGAGTGGTCATGATGTCCCCATCGATGTCGAGTGTGGGGGCCGTGATGGCCGATGAGTGGCTCTCAAAGCCCCGCGATGTCGGCGGCGTACCGCGTTTCGGCGGATGAGCCCCTGTCGTGCGGCGTCGTGAGCGTGGGTGTGAGGGACGCATCGCCATGTGCTGAGTCGACCGCCCGTGGTGATCGCGTCGCATGTGGGGTCTTGTGAGGGTGGGGACGCCCCGCAGGGCGGGGCGTCAGTGAGCGTGTCCGTGTGTCGGGCTGACCAGGGAGTGCGGACAGTGAGTACTCGCGCGGCGGTGTGTATGCAGTCGAGGACCTGCGCGGTGGAGTTGCTCGGGGACGGTGGTCAGCGGTGGGCCGCTTCGAACTGGTCGATCACGTGCTGCGGGATGCGGCCGCGGTCGGAGACTTGGTAGCCGTGTGTCTTGGCCCAGGATCGGATGGCGGCGAGCTGTTCTTTCGTGCCGGCGACGGTTTTGCGGCGCTTGCGGGTTCCGGTGGTGGGGGGTCGCCGGGTCGCGTCGCGCTTTTGGCGTTGGGCGATGGTGATCCAGTGGGTGAGGTCTTGACGGAAGGCGTCGGCGTTGGCCGGCCGCAGGTCGAGTTCGTAGGTGACTCCGTCGACGGTGAATTCGAAGGTTTGCGCCAGGCCGTCGTCGATCGGCTTGCCGTCGAGATCGTCGTAGTAGGTGACAATGGTGCGTAGTGCCACAATCCCCGTCCTTTCCTATCCATCGTATCCACTTGTCACCGTATCGATATCCAACTCTCTTACTCAAACCGCTGGTGCCAGTGCACATCCTGGATCCTGTCAGGGTGCCGTGCGGGCGGGAGAAGAGACGTCAGTGTCGACAGGGGCGAGTGGACTGTCCACGATATTAGTCCAATCGGGCCTCAGCGTGTGGTTTGTCCGATGTGGTGATGCACGCACTGTGCGTTCCGGTCGGTTCGGTATGCCGCGGCGGCGAGTCCGGCGCGTGGGATCGGGCAGTGCGGAGTGTGCGGCGGCACTGGGCGAGCATCGCGGCGCGGTGCTCGGCGCTGGCGATCGTCTGGCGCTGACGGTGGCATGCGGCCGCGCGTTCGGCGTGCTCGCGCAGGCGCTGCTTCCGGGCGGTGTGGGCGTGTTCGGTGGGGGAGGGGCCGGTCCAGTCGACGCGGTGCAGGCGCCAGGCGAGGTATCCGGTGGGGGAATGCAGTTCGCCGGTGGCGGGCCAGGTCCAGTTGCGGGCGACGGTGTCGCGGGTGAGGTGGTGGGCGATGTCGCGGCCGCTCCAGCGGGTGGTGTCGATGCCGGCGCGGGTCAACACGTCGCAGATCGTGCCGATATGGCGGTGCGGGGTCACCGCCGGAGCTGCGGCGACGAGGGCGGCGGCGGCGCGTTGCAGGCCGATCGGTCGCGGCTGTGATCGGGTTGTGGTGAGAGTGCGCGCGCGTGCGCGTTGGTGAGTACTTCCAGACGAAAGATGAAGTTCTTGAACAGAAGAACCAGGGGATAGGGTGTCACGCCCGCGGACCTGGGGACGCGCCGATGCTGTGCCGGCCGCGGTGGTGGTGTGGGGGCGGGGGTGCCGGGCGCGGTAGCGGAGGGTGCGGGTGTGTGCGCGGCTGCGGTGGCGGCGTCGAGGTGGGGTGCGCGGTGTGGTGGCGACGAGGGCGGCGGGGGAGCTGAGCGCCCAGACGGACGCGGCGCGGTGTTGGGGGCCGCCGTGGTGGAGTTCGGCGGCCAGGTATTCGGCGTGGGTGAGGGTGCGGCCGCGGACGAGTTCGTGGGCGGCGCCGAGGGTGCGTAGGACGCGACGGGCGCGGTTGACGGTGGAGACCGAGACGCCGGCCCGGGTGGCGAGGGTGGTGCGGGAAGCGGTGACACTGCGGCCGGTGCCGGAGTCGGCGTAGTGGGCGTGGGCTGCAGCCACGGCCATCAGCCGGTCGACGCTGATGTGCTGCTCGCGAAGGGCTTCTCGACCGGAGTGGGTGGTGAGGGCATGGCGCAGTTGGCGGAGCCAGACGGTGCGGCCGGACCAGATGGGGATGCAGGCTTGTGTGCCGTCGGGGACGGGCAGAGTAAAGCTGCGGCCGCGTTGGCCGGTGCTGATGTTGAGGGAGTGGAGGGTGTCGACGGCCGCGGTCGCCCGGGCGACGAGGGTGTCCCACTCGCGGTCACTCGGTGGTGGGGCGGGGGTGCGCGAAGGGGGCGCGGGCGCGCTGGGTGTGATGGTGGGTTGGTTCGTTGTGTCCGGTTCAGGGTGTGCGTTACCCTGAGACGTACCTGGCAAGGTATGTCCCTTCGGGGATGTGGCAGTACGAGTTTGGGGAAGCTGCTACTTCCGCAAACTCACCCTCAAGTGCGGGCCGCTCGGCGAAAGCGGTCGCTGCGAGATGGGGAGGATCCCAGTGGGGTCCTCCCCAGAGGTCTTTCTGCGCCGAAACCACTGAAGCGGTGGTGCTCTCGCGTGTGGTGAGGGGTCTGCGCTGTGGAATTGGGTATCACGACATGGCGATAGAGACCCACCCGGGAGAAGACCCTCTCCCGACGGTGGAGACGGCTGGGCGACACGAGCGAACGAGGGTGGCGCGGACCGTGAATGGTGGGTCGGGTCCTGGCCGTATCGCACGCGGGGTGTCGCCGGGAGGGTCAGTCCGCGGTGAGGATCCGGCGGGCGAAGGCGCTGACCGCTCGGATCTGCTCTACCGAGGCGGTTTCCGGATCCGAGGCGACCAGATCGACGGTGTCGACGAACGCGGCACACGCCCCGGCGCACTGCGGGTGCGCGGCGAGGGACAGGACCAGCGGCCCATGAGCGCGAACGAGTTCGTCGACCGCCATCACCGCGGGCGAGCAGGTGCCGGCAACAAGCCGGGCCCGCACCGTGCCACCGACCGGCACCAAGGCCCAGCGTCGACCGCTGCGGTCGACGCAGACAATGTCAATCACGCCATCCACCCCGCCTCCTGCAGGCACCGGGCCGACCACCCGTCGACCGCGGCAGCGATGAGCTCGCCCGCCAGCGCCGGGGGCTGCGCCGCCAGGACCGCACTGAAGACGGTGGTGACCGCCTCCGTGCCGCCGAACGGCCGACCGTGCAGGTGATCGTCAGCGTCGAGGGCGGTGAAGGTGATCGCGCTCCACGCGTGCAGCTCAGCCACCGACACCGTCTGCTTCAACTGGGTGCGCGCCCGGTGCGCCAGCCACCCCCACCGCTCGGCAATCAACGCATCGCCGCCGTGCTGGTGCGGTACCGCGCGGCACGCGTCCGCGACGACATCACCCAGGTCAGTGGGGAAGGCTGAGACGGCGGCGACGAGGCCCCAGCGGGGATGCGTGTACAGATCGGCGAACCACTCCCACCGCTGGACCGGATCGGCGGTATCCGGCGCCGGGGCCTCGAGCCGCCCATCGGCCATCGCCAAGACCATGTCGGCAATCGCGCCCCTCATGCCGCCCTCACCCCGATCCGACCGTCCGGACCCTGTCCCGTCACCTCGCGGGGCGGGCGGTTCGAGATGCCCTTGCCGGCGCGGCGCTGGCTGTACGCATCGAGCTGAGTGGTGGGGATGACGTTGCTGTTCGAGTCGAAGGCGATCCCTCCCATGATCAGCGAGGCCGGCGGCTCGCCACGCTGCATCGCCGTGTTCATGGCCCGGTGGCAGGCGGCGAACAACGGGCACCCGTAGCAGGTGTCGATGGCCCGCTTCCACTCCGTCGGGCCGTTGCCCTCGATCTCCCACCACCGGCCCTTACCGGCGCACAGGCCCCGACCGGGGCGGCCGGTCATCGGGACGAATCCACGCGCTTCGAGCTCGCCCCGCACAGCGCGCAACGTCGGACACTCCGCGCACCCGCCGGTATACGACAGGCCGCAGCGAGCACATCGATGTCCACCACGTGCCGGGCGATGCTGCCCAGCCAGACGAAGCAGATCCGTGTCCGAATATGCCGACAACGGAGACGCGCCGGTCCTGTGCTGCCGGGGGCTGCGGCCGGCCAGCACACGCAGGGCCTTAGCGGCCTCCGGACACAACGGATGGGTCTTGTCGTAGACGAACCCGCACGACGAGCAGCGTTCACCCGCTTCGGTGCGAGTATGAGCAGCCACGATCCGGTGTAGTTCCCCCATCGGCGGTGGCGTCTGGTCGCTATTGCGAGCCGGATCTAGGCGTGCCACGCGGGCACCGGTTAACGTATGCATGGCAGAGTCCTCATTTCTGCACAGGAGACCTTCTGGGCCATGAACCCAGTGGTCTCGTTGCTTCTCCGACTGCTGAGAACAGTCGGATGGCTCTTGGTCCCCGGCTGCTGAGAACAGCCGGGGACCAC
The DNA here is from genome assembly GCF_012272955.1 of Rhodococcus sp. DMU1. NCBI lineage: Bacteria > Bacillati > Actinomycetota > Actinomycetes > Mycobacteriales > Nocardiaceae > Rhodococcus > Rhodococcus sp. DMU1. The sequence goes on from NZ_CP050953.1 coordinate 549,052, forward strand.
GCCCCTATATGCGTGCGCTCTTTTCTGTCTTCGAGAGGTCAACGGGCTGGCGCCTTTTGGAGAGTCAGGAACGAAGCAATCCGCCGATGAAGGGAATCCGGGTCGCGCATTATGAGGCTCGTGCTGGGCAGCGCCGAATCCGGATGGCGTTCCATAACTTCCCCGGGCTGCCGTCGGGTGCCTTGCAGCTTCTGAGGAAAAGGGGCAGTGACGTCGCCAGCGCGACCTGTGAATGCGACAAGCGGCATGGGGCATAGGTGAATGCCCAGATGAACGGTGATGTGCATGTGTCCCCCGACTACGTAGCCAGCTCTGGGTAGAGCTCCGCCATTGCATTGGTGCTACGTCCGGGCCGACCGCGACAGACCTCGGGAAACCCCATTAGGGGCGCGGCCGGATGGTAGGCAGAGTCGTTGGAGTCGTGCAACACCATCGCTGCCTCTCCTCCCCAGGATTTCCTCCTGTAGCAGGGTTTTCTTGATTGCGCCCCTAGAGTAACACCCCATAATTCTAAACACTAGCGCTCTGACGTGGCGCATCCGGGCGGCACAATGGTGCGCGGCGGAAGTACCGAAGACCTGGGAGTGGAGTTGGCACGAAGCGGGATGCGTGGCTTCAGTGGGGCTCGCCTGCGCAGATACCGTGATTCCCTTGATCTCACGATGGCTGACCTTGCCGACGCGGCAGGCGTCTCTGAGCAGACCGTCTCCGCATGGGAAACCGGGAGGGCTTCGCCTACCCCACCTCTGCTGAAGCGTGTTGCGGAGGTCCTCAACGTGACCGTCCCCGACCTAGCCCCCATACCTTCAGCGCGACAGTCTCTGGGAGATCTCCGGGCGCTAGCCGGCTTCACGCAAGAGGGAGCTGCTCGTGCACTCGGCATCTCTGCAACAGTGCTCGGCCGTATCGAGAAAGGGCGCAAGGATTACGACAAGAGCCGGGCAAACGAGATGGCGAACTTGTATGGCGTTAAGCCCTCGCTTATCAAGACGGTATGGGAGCGTGACCGCGCGACACGCCAGGACGAGGTGCGTCGACTTTAGAAAGGCTCCCTAAAATATCTCCACGTATTGTGATGGGCCCCTGGTTTCGATGCCGTCATGAATTCCGGCCCTACTGGATCGGCTCAGGGCCGTCGGCATGAGCAATCTGGGCGAGGAGGAGATCTGCGTGTGGTGGCCGATTGGGCAGCTGGAACGGACGCAGCGTCACGGTGGCCTTGACCCACGCGCCGCCGGCTCCATGAAGTCGGACAAGCTCGGTGACCTCGGGTGCTGCACCGTTCTCAATGCGCCGGGCTGCTTCTTGGAGGCGCGATAGATCCTCTGGGTATATTACTGGGCCGGTCACGTGCGAATACTGCCATTCCACCCATGGCGCTGGCCGACCGATCCACATCGCAATGATGCCTCGCCGGGCTTCGAGCAGCGCAACGTACACCTCCGCGCCCAGTAGGCCATCACGCAGGCCGAGAGCTGCGAGGGAAGGGGCTGACGGCGGCAGTACATCGGACGTGTCGTGGTAGAGCACCCGCACCCCGGAGCTGTCCTCCATCGAGCGCAGCACGACCTGCCACTGCATCGCATGACCGTGGTCGTGGCGGACCGAGAACCAGGTACTCAGCACTCCTCCAGGTCGCGGGTTGAGCGCCAGGTTCAGAAAGTCGGTTTCCCGCTCGAAGTGGATTGCACGGTTGATGTAATCCGCAGGCGTGGCCGTGGGTAGCCAGTCCTCGAGCAGTGTGCCTGACATCGCCCCTGACTCCCACGTCTGGTAGATCAGCATCTCCTTTACCATCCAGGCAACGCCCGAGGTGAGGCGCCGTTTCGTAGGTTCCTCGTCCGGATCTCCGATCCACAAATGAATGCCGTGGACTTCGCGGAACGGGCCGATGATCGGCCAGGCATAGATCCGCCACGACTGTCGCTTTTTCGCCGAGGCCAACACCCCGTCGAACGGCGCGCGGCTTTGCCGGACGTGCGCCACCAGGGGTTCCAGCTGGATGTCTGGTGCTGGGGGCAGCCGCCGAATTGAGGTCAGTTCCTTCGGCTGACCGTCGGATGCAACTAGGGTTGCCGTGCCTTCGGCCAACGTTTCGATCAAATGCCACGTGCCCATCGAGGACCCCCGTCCTTGTTCTCGCTCTCGATGCAAGGTGGCATTATAACCAAAACAAAACTGATCGACCGTTAAAAGGATTATCGCTCACGAAGGCATAGCTCCAACCGCAAGTTCTCCGGCCGGATCGTCAACAATTCGGTCACCGACATCTCATAGCCCGGCACCGGCGCGACCTCGAAACGAGTGAGGATCTCCGCCAGCGCCAGGACCGCCTCATGCAACGCGAACTGCCGGCCGATGCAGGCCCGAGCCCCTACCCCGAACGGCTTGTACGCGTGGGCCGGACGGGCACGCACGGCCGCAGGCAGGAACCGGTCCGGGTCGAAGGTCTCGGTGTTCTCGCCCCACAGCTTCGGGTCGCGGTGCAACGCCAGCAACACCACCAGAACCGTCTGGCCCTTGCCCATCGGGTAGCCGGCCAGCATCGTGTCCGTCCGGGCCTTGCGGAAGAACGCCGGGCCGGACGGCCACAGCCGCAGTGTCTCGTCGACGATACGGCGGAGGTAGCGCAGCTTCGCCACCTGCTCGAACCGGAGCGGGCCGCTGCCGTCGCGCACCTGGGTTATTTCCGTCCGCGCTCGCTCGACCATCTCGGGATGCAGCGAAAGGTAGTGCAGCGCGAACGACAGCAGGCCTGCCGTCGTCTCGTGCCCGGCCACCAGAAAGGTCAGCACCTGATTGCGGATACTCTGATCCGACAACAGCTCACCGGTCTCCGGGTCCGGGTGCTCCAGCATCCGCTGCAGCAAGTCGTCCTGCCGCGGTGACTGGCCGTTGCGGCGTGCCGCGATCACCTCGTCGACGGTGCGCTGCATCAGCGCAATGTCCTTGGGATGTTGGCGCAACGCCTTCCACCCGAAGATCTCCCGGATGACCGGCAGATCGTTCGCCGACTGCGACACGAACGACAGCGCCCGCGTCATCGACTCGACGAACGGATGCCGACCGGCCGAGAACGAGTCGAAGCTGTACCCGAAGCCGGTGCGTCCGATGACCTCCAACGTCAGCCGATTCATATCCGAGGAAACGTCCACCGGACCGTGGGAGGCCTGATCGGCCCAATATTCGCACAGCCCGTCGACACACTCGACCATCACATCGTGATAGCTGCGCATCGACGGCTGGCTGAACGACGGCATCAGCACGTTGTGTGCCTGGGCCCAGGCTGGCTCACTGTTGAACGCGGTGAACAATCCGTCCCCGGCCAGCTCGCGCAGGTTGCTCACCGGTGGGACGACCGCCTTGGCGAACCGGGATTCGTCGAAAACCTCCGCTGCCGCGTCGCCTCCACCGACCACGACTACCTTGCGGCCAACGATGCTGATCTCGAACACGTCCCCGAGCTCGCGCACGAACTGTGCCTCGCGCTGTACCGGTCGCCGAGGATCGAGGCGCAGTACATCTCCGAGGAGCGGCAACCGCCACGACGGATGCGGCATCTCGGTGTTCACTTGTTCTCTGCTCCCTGCCCTGGCGTTGGCGTTTGCGTTCTCCGAGGCATGGCTCCCCACTGAAGTCATAGACCCGAGTCTGCCGGACCATATCGGGAACCGCAGAATCCACTGCCCTATCCACAAGACGTGAGGTTGGTGATTATCTCCAGAAACAGTCACTCTTCAGACGCGTCCGTGGTCGTGCCTGAACCCCTACTGGTTGGATAGTTCCGTGAGTGCAGCCTGAGCGATTGGCAGCGCCTCGACATATGCCGCTTCAGCGGTGGGTCCTTCTCCGGGGAAGTGGTACTTCTCGTCATATCGGCGAGGATCAGCGCGTTGGACAGCCAGGGAGTACGCGACCGGGTCGTTTTCGTTCCCGGTCACAGTAGCGGCGACATCCATGAAGGAGTGGGTCGCGGCAACGACGGCATCTGTGGAGTCGACGGCGAGGTTGTACCTGAACCACCAACCGTAGATGTCTTGCAAGTCTCCCGGTGTACCGTTCGAGCCACCGGAAAGCCACTCGGTCTCCGCCTTTCCCGCGATCAACGCGGCAAGGATGTCATCGTCGTTGCCGCCGCGTGCTCGAACGGTCTCAACAATTGCAGTGACGTTGCGGCGCTGAACCTGCGCAATGAGCCCGCTGCTGTCAAATGGACGAACAGGCGCGTCAGCCACCATCGTGATTGGACCGTCGGGGACGCTGTCTCCTGTGGTTTCACTGCTGCACGCGGCCATACCGACTGCTGTGGCAGCGCTGATCAACGCGATGGCAAAAGCTTTCCGGGTCATGAGGTAGTCGCTCCAATTAGGTCGGTGAGTATTGCTGAACATCGCGATTAATAGTGGATCTCGTCGATGAGCCATTGATCGACGTTCTTGGTCAACGTCACCCATACGGTGATGTCCGAGTCGATGGCTTCAGTACGGTCGGCCGTGATCGCGGTCTGTCTAATGGTGGCCACACGACGGAGTGCGGTGCTGCTGTCCGGCGGGCATCCTGAGCAGCCGATACTCACGTCAGCGACGACTTTGGTTCCCTTGCTGGCCCACTGGCCCCACTGCAAGCTGGGGCCGTGTTCGGTGCGTGCATCGACGAGCATGCGCTCGGCGAGGGAGTGGGTGAGCCAGGGGCGCGCGCGGGCGAAGGCATCATTGGCGGTGGCGTCAGTCTCCGGGTACCAGGTGAACGCCACGGTAAGCCCTTGGCGCGCAGCGTTTTCTGCCTCGAACGCCGCCTCGGATTGGTCCAGCCCCGCTGAGTCCATATCGGGTAGCGTGGCTTCAACCGGGGAGGTGGTCGGTATGGCTTCGTGCGGCGACGCCCTTGGTGCTGCGATATGGACGTTACCGGTGTCGCCGTGGCCCAACACGGAGTAAGCCACCAGCGCAATTGCCGCTCCGGCAAGGCCCCCAATGAGAACGAATTTGTGAACTGTCATGGCTAGAGCTCCAGACGTCGAACTTCCACAATTGCCCCGGACCAGAACAGACGACGCGTCCCGTCATCGCTCACATCACCCGGCGGGCTTTCATTCCTGGCTGAATCGGGGCTTCCTGGACAGCTTCCCCGGTGGTCGGTACGTGCACCATCTGACCACTGCCGGCGTAGATGCCGACGTGTCCCGGCCCGTTCGGGCCCCAGGATCCGAACACCAGATCACCGGGCTCGGCCTGGTCGAGTGGGATTTCAGTTCCGATACTCCACTGCTGCTCGGAGGTGCGGGGCAAGGGGACCGTGCCGCCGCTGGCAGCATGCACTGCGTAGCTGCTCAATCCGGAGCAGTCGAACCCGCCGTCGCTCGGCCCGGACGTGCCGCCGCCGCCCCACACGTACGGAGTGCCCAGATACTGGCGGGCCGCGTCGACGACCTGCGCGCCGTCGCGCGAACCGTTGGGGACGAGCCGTCCGGCGGCCGCCGGAGATTCGTACCGGGCCTTACCGGCCATGATCGTGGCGATGTAGTTCTGCGTCTCGACGTACGGTGGGACGCCTCGGTAGGAGCGCACCGCCCCCAACCCGGCGTTGTAGGCGGCCAGCGCGAGTTCGACCGGATCCCCGGTAATCTGACCTGCGGCGCGGGAGCGTTCGACCTGGTCGTAGAGCGCGCACAGGTAGTGCCCCTGGGCCATGACCGCGTCCCCGACCGAGTTCGGGTCGGAGTTGCCGTCGCCGTCGTAGTCCTTGCCCCAGGTGGCCCAGGTGCCGGGCATGAACTGTGCCGGGCCCATCGCGCCGGCCGGGGAGATCGGCGCGTTCGCTCCGTGTCGGAACCGGTTTTCGGCATGCAGCTGGGCCGCGAGCAGCGGTGGGCGGATGCCGGGGCAGAGGCTGCCGGCTTTGCGCACCCACGGCTCGAACTCCGGCGGCACCACGCCGGCGGCGAGGTCACCGGCGCCGGCGACTCCGAACCCGGTGCAGTCGAGGCGCGACTGCACCGAGCTCGAGCTGTCGGCCGACAGGCTCACCGTCTCACCGAATGGACCGGAGGCGGCGAGTGCGCCGCCGAGCTTGGTCAGGGGGTCGATGGCCGTGCCGCCTTGGAGGCGGCCGCCGTTCCAGTATTCGAAGTGCAGGTGCGCGCCGGTGGACTGGCCGTCGTTGCCGATGTCGGCGATGTGCTCGCCGGCCGTGACGTGCTGTCCTTCGCGCACGTGCAGGCCGTGGGGATACATGTGCCCGTAGACGGTGGAGACGGGTTGGTTGTTGACGAGGGAGTCGATGACGATCCAGTTGCCGAACCCGCTGGCCGGGCCGGATTCGACGACGATCCCGTCGAGGGCGGCATATATGGGTGTCCCGACCGGGCCGGCGAGGTCGATGCCGCGGTGTTCGGTGCCCCATCGCGGTCCGAAGCCCGAGGTGAGCCGGGTAGTGCCCTCGGCTGTCGGCTGTTGGATGGGACCGGACGGCTCGAGCGTCGTCTCGCTCGCACCATCCATCCGGCCGGAGTGCGCTGGAGCCGTCCGGCACGGGTCCTTCGGCACTACCGGCACCTGGTTGAGGGAACAACTGGTGGACGCGAAGACCACCGTTGCGGCACCGGTCAGTAGAAGCGCCCGCGCGGCGCGCCGGATGCTCACAGTGCCCCAGGGATCGGCGTGTCGAGTTCAGGGATGGGTAGCTGCCCTGGGACGGGGACCGGATCAGGGACACGTTCGGTGCGTTCCTCCTTGGACGTCGAGGACGGTGCCGATGTGGCGATGGGCGGTGTCGACGGGGAGGGGGATGCAGCCGATGTGGAGGACGATGCCGAGGTTGTCATAGGTGCCAACGAAGTCGTGGTGGGGGCGGCGACGGCAGAGGGATCGAGTGCTGCGACTGTCGATGGGTCGACGGTGGGCAAGGGCGTATCGACGGCCCATTTCTGGCCGGAGCTAGTGCCGAGAACTTTGACAGTGATCCGCACCGGCCCCGCGTGGGTCGGGATGGTGATGCGTACGAGGCGCTGGCCCGATTCCCCTGTGACCAGCTCACTGCGGGTGGACCCGGTGATCGCCACCGGCACTCGGGGGCGTGCGGCAGCGAACGACATGCCGGGCTCGTCGGCCGTGTAGCGAGCCAGACGATTGATCCAGTCGGCGTCCGAGGGCGATGGGTCGAGGAAGGTGTGCAGGTATGCCATGGCCGTGGCCGGTGCGTTGGACGTGGTCCACTGTGTGGTCTTGCCGGCCACGGTTGATTCACTGACTTCGACCAGCTCGTAGCTGACCGGTATTGCGTCGGTGGTGGCCGGGACCGATGCAGCAGAGTCGCGCGAATCTGGCTCTCTTGCGGGAGGTGGTTCGCCGACGACCTGTCCGATGAGAAACAGCGCCACGATGGTCGCCAAGGCTGCCAGAGCCAAATTGGTGCGCGAGTAGAGCACCCACCGGCGGAGTGGGGCAAATACGGGACCACCAGGTGAGGTCGCCATCAGCCGTACCTGTCTGAGTCGTGACCAGGTGCAGGACGGTCGGAGCGGGGCAACGAGGCATCCCACAACCGGACAGACGTGGGAGGCAGGTCCTGTGGGCGGCGCGGTGCGGGGATCGCCACCATGGGTATGACTCCATCGGAGGAGCTTCTGCCGCGGCGTGGCGTGTAGACCTTCATCGGCGCGATCGCCGCCTGCTCCCCGCCGTCCCATCGCTGACCTATCCTGGCTCCAGTCGGCGCAGATTGTCCTCGCGCTGTTCGATCGATCTCGATACGGTCGACGCGCGTCTGGCCGGCCTGACGATGCGGAGTGAGACCGTGGTTGGTGGCCGGCTCGGTTTCGGGGTCATCCGGCTTGTTCCGGACTGCCGCGCTGTCGGCGGGGGCAGCGATGCCGGCGTGGCGATCGTTCCGGTTCTGGACGGACACGCCTGACGCTGCCAGCCGCTCTTTCCGACTGAGGGCCTGCTTGTGGGCATCGGCCCGAGCGCGAGTGGCATCGACTTGGCGTCGGTGGTTGAGGTCACGTCCTTCAGGGCGGATTGGGGTAACCGAGTCCTTTTCGAGGTCACGCTCGGTGGCATGACCGCGGGTGGCCTTGCGCAGCGCTCCAACGGCCTCTTCAGCGATGGTGCCGGCCGGGCCGCCCACGACGGCGCTGGCACCAGTGAACAGCTTGTGCTTCAGCGATTGCTGGGCACTGCGGGTCTTACGGTTGAAGACGCTGGCGTGATTGGCGGTGAACGTCTGGGACAGGCGTTTGAACGGACGCATGATGAACCAGCAGATCGCGGTGAGGAGGATCATGAACCACAGCCGCCACGAGCCATCCATGCGGTGGTTGTCGGTGATATACAGCTGTACCAAGGCCATCAGGTATAGCGCGACAATGACAGCGCCAGCGACGGCCCACATGTAGGCCGAGGCCAGCATCCGCATCACTCGCGCGAGGGTGCCGCCGTGGGCGACCGCGAGGGGCACCCAGATGGGTGCGAACAGGATGGCGAACCGGATGGCCAAAAGCGCGGTGATCTTCAGGATCGACGCCCCGGTCCACAGGATCGACGGCAGGCCGAGCTTGACCATGGCCATCAAACCGATACCGGTGCGGCCGGAGTCCTTACCCTGAAAGGTGCTGTAGGGCAGATTTACCCCGGTGGCGTTGTCACCGCCAAGGCTGTCGACCACCTGACGGAACTTATCGGCCTTTTCCTCGGCGAGTGCGTTCTGGGCATTGGCATTACCGCTGACCTGACGCTGCTGTGCGTAGCTGAACGCCAGTGCATCCCGCAGATCTGGGCCCAACCGGTTCACATCGTCGTCGTAGTTGCTGCCAAACCAGCCTCTGCGCCAATCCTCGAGAAAAACTCTGTCCAACAACACATTGCGCGGGTCAGTGGGTCCACTTGTGAGGGTACCGGAGCCGCCGCCACCGCCGAATGAGACCGAGAAGATCTGGTCTTGGGTATCGGTGATCAGCGACCCAAAAGTCTCGTCGGCAACTTCGATGGCTTTCTGGGGAGCCCCGACCATCAACGCCCCGAGTGTCAACGCAGCGGCAGCCAGCGCCGCGGTGCGGGTAACGCCTGCGCTGTCGGCCTTGAGTGCCTTCCACAGGATGATTGCGGCCACTACGGTGAGTCCGATCCCGATCCACAACGCGTAGACCTCGGACATGCCGCGTGAGATCGACACGACGATCTCGTCGAACTTCTGCATGGTCGACGGCCGGTCACCTTCTGCGGTGGTCTGGGTTTGGTCGTCGAGCCAGAACGCGGCGGCTGCCAGAGATTTGCCGATGGTCAAGAACGTATTGCCCAGAGCAGTATCGCTGACCGCGTCAGGAGCACGGACCAAGTCTTCACCGCAGCCTAAGTCGTAGGTGTGCCAATTCAACCCGGCCCAGCCATAGGTCTGGTATCCGGTGCCGCCTTCCGTGGGCTCTTGGGCGGCGCTGGTGGAGTCGAGCAGGCTCGGAAAAGCGCTGTTGGGGAATTCGGGCTGCGGGACATCCTTGCAATCGAACCCTCCCGCAGCAGCGACCGGACTAGCGGGACCCAGCAAGGGCAGTAGAGCCAGCGCTAGGACAGCCACGATGCGTCCCCAACGGTCGGCAACTGCTCGTGATGGCCGCGCAGGGAGAAGAGGGGTGGCCGCGATGCTCACGACGGACCGCCGAGCGCGTTGCGGGTTGTGCTGGAGTTCAACGCCTCGAATACATGGGCAAGGTGGACGTAATGGGTCCAGTCCGAGCGGATCAGTTCGATGTCGTCGGCCATCTTGACGATGAACCGGCGGGCCTGGTCCTGGTAGCTGGTGTCGGTGTCCTCGTCGAGGGTGTCCTCGCCACCGCCGCCGAGGTCGGCGAGGATCGATTCGTATCCCTGCCCGAGCGGCAGGTTCAGCAGTTTGAGGGCGCCTTCGATGGCGTGGGCGTTGCCGCCGAGGTCGCCGATGATCACCTCGTATGCCAGGGCTGACTTGTCGTCGGTGCCGCCCGTGCCGAGGTAGTCGTCGGGGAGTTGGGAGCACACGAGCGCGCGGACTTTCCATTTGCGGGAGTCGCGGGCGATGCGCAGGTTCAGGGTGCGGCCGGCGCCGGTGGATTCGAGATATTTGTTTTCGTCGAGGAACAGCACTTTGCGTACCTGTCGGGGCTTTTCGTACACCAGGCGGTTGGCCAACCATGCGGCCATGTGCATCAGCGGACCACTCATGCGTTGCTGCGGGGTCCACTGCGCGGCGTCGACCCCTTCGGGTGGCAGCTGCAGTCCGGGCATCGTCAAGATGGTCAGTCGCACGTCGCTGTCGAAGTCGTCGACATCCCCTGCGGCGGGGTTTTCGGGGAACAGCACCCGGGCCTCGGCGAGGTTGGACATCACATCCAGGTCCTGGAACAGGCTGCGTGCGCAGGTGCGCATGGCCAGGTCTTCGTCGGTGTCGGCGATCGCCTGGATCTGGTCGAGGACTTCGCGCAGGTTGTGGTGCCGTTCGCCGCCGACGCGGTTGGCCGCGGTGTGCAGGACCGACTCGGCCAGCTCCATCTCCAACCGGGCCGGGGGAAGCATCATCTTCAGCACCGACACCGCCACCGAGATCCGCTCGGCTTCCGCGGCCCGCACATCGGCGTGGTACTGCGCGGCGGCCGCTGCGGCCGGATCGGTATCGCGCCGGTAGTCCGGACCGCTCGGGTCGTACTCGGGATCGTCGCGGCGGGGATCGACGATCACCCGGTAGGGGTTGAGGGAGCCGGGACGGGAGGTGCGGCCGGTCAGGGCGTGAACGTCGGCGATGTCGCGGAACTCGGGCAGGTGCGCCAGTGCCTTCAACGGCCCGGACGGGTCGAGGATCACGCCGTAGGCGCCGGCGCGCACGGCCTGGTAGACGATCATCCCGGCCAGGAACGTCTTGCCCGACCCGGGCACGGCGACGATCGGGGTCAGGCCGGACTTGTGTTTGCGTTCGTGGGCGGCGAACAGGTCCCACACCGCCGGGCGGGGGGCGATGGAGGCGGTCTGGCCGATCACCACCCCGGTGCGGTCGCCGATCCGGTCGCCGACGGCGGCCATACCGGCGGAGAGGGATTCGACGCTCATGCGGCGGCAGTGCGCGATGTTGGCCAGCGGTTCGCCGGGCATGAATTCGCGCAGCAGCTGGAACTGGCCGTGTTCGTGTTCGAGGCTGATGTGCGGGGCGTACCTTTCGCGCAGCAGCGCGACCTTGCGTTTGGCGTCGTCCGCGGTGGCGCCGACCACGACGACGCGGTACCAGCCTTCGGTGCGCACCGACAGTCCGGAGTGGTCTTCTTCGATGTCGGAGAGCACCTGCTGGGCGCGGGAGTGCTGTTCGATCAGCTCCTGCGGCGGGACCTCGTCGTGCTCGACGGTGTAGTGGTCGAACTGCGCCTGGATCTTGTGGGTGAGCCGACGCATCGCGCGGGTGGTGTGGGCTTTGTCGAACAAGCGGATGCGTTCGGACCATTCGAGCGGCTCGCCGGAGGGGTCGCCGATGACCTGCCAGGGCAGCATGCGCTCCGGGATCGGCAGCGGGGCCATGCGCCCGACGGTGAGCACGATGACGTAGCCGGTGTAGTCGCGCCCATCGACCAGGCCGGTGACTTTGGTGTAGCCGTCGCCCGGTTCGAGGGACACCTCGGTCAGGTCCTCGAGGGCGGCGATGTCGGTGGCTTCCCAGTCGCCGCCGCCGGCGATGACCCCGTCGACGTCGAGGGGCAGCCCGAGGGTGGCCGAGCGGCGCAGCAGATAGTCCATCTGCGCGGCCGTGGCCGGCCGTGCCCGCACCCCGTCGCCGGCCATGATCCGCTCCACGGTCGCGAGGTGTTCGGCGAGGGCGTCCTGCTCGCGGGTGAAGGCGTTGTCGGCCCACCGCCGCACCAGGCGGGCCAGCCGGCCGAGCAGCGGCCAGTCGATCACCGCGGACAGGGCGTCGGCGGTGGCGTCGAGCGCCTGGCCGAGCAGGGAGCGGGCGGGCAGGTCGATGCCCCAGTAGCGGCCCTTGAGGGTGGGGTTGGACCACAACATCGCGTGCTGGTGCCCGTGCAGGTAGTCCGCCCACGACAGCGCCCCCGGGATGTCCGGGATCGGCTCGGCCCACCCGTCGTGGGCCTGGGCCCACTGCCGCACCGGCCACGGGGTGCGCACCAGGCGTCGGTGCAGCGTCGTCACGCCGGCGGTGGACAGGTTCGTCAGCACGAGGGCCTCGTTGCGGATGTAGCGGCGCTGCCGCGCGGTCGGGCGCATGTTCCACGGTCCGGGCGGCTGGACGAACCACGCCGTGGTGGTGGTGCGCGTGCGGGTGATGTGACCGCTGACCCCGGTCAGCGCCAACCGCACCGCTTTGCGCTCGCGCGCGACGCGGGTGGCCGCGGCCTGCCGCTGGCGGTCCAGCTCCGCGGCCGCACCGCGTGCGGTGCTCCGGCGGCCGCGCCGGGAGCGTCGTCGCGTGTGCGGCGCCGGGGAGTTCTCGTCGGCCGGGGGAGCGGGCTCGGTGACCGGTGGGAGGTGGGGTGTCGGGGCCTGCGACCACGCCAGGGCATGACGGTCAGTGGTCGCGGGGTGGGTCGTGGTGCGGACTGCGGCCCAGGACGGTGGCAGCGCGCCCGGCGGAATCACCGGGACGGGTTCGTCGACATTGGGGTCGAAGAGGGCGGCGATGTCGTTGTTCGGCAGGGTCATCGGCTTTCGCTTTCGCTCGCGTCGTCGCGGTCGGTGCCGGCCGCGAACACCACACCAGCAGCCCAACCGTCGGCGGTCAGGGCGGTGGTCCGCGGTGGCAGCGGCACGGTGACGGCGTGCCCGGGCTTGGGTGGGCGGGGTGCGGTCAGGTCGTTCCACGCGGCGCGCAGCACCGAGCGCACCGGCCGGTCCGGGCCGACGTGACGGGTGATCTTCGAGGTGAGCACGACGGTGAGCGCCACCATGACCACCAGAGATTTGAAGCTCAGTGGAGCGTGGACGATGGCCCGGGCGGTGACGAACACGGCGGCGAAGATAGCGACGCCGAGCCCGGCCGCGGTGTAGCGGATCCGCATCGGCATGGTCTTGCCGGTGGGGCCGAGGTAGTGCGAGTCCACCCGGTAGAGCAGGTCGTCGGTGTCGATCACGCCGGCGTCTCCTTTCGGTCCGGTTCGTCGGTCCGGTTCTCCTATATGGGGTGGGGTCAGGCGCTGATGCCGAGCAGGCTCAGCAGCCAGTTGCCGACGCCCTTGGCCGCGGACTCGCTCGAGGCGACCCCCAGATAGGCCAGGCCGACCACTGACAGGCCACCGACGGTGAGCACCTTCGACAGGTTGGCGCGCAGCGCGCCCATCAGCAGCGCGCACGCGATCAGGATCAAGATGACGAAGATGACGTTGCCTTCGATCCAGCGTCTGAGGGTGTCGGTGTTGACCTCGGTCTGCTGGGCGAGGACGTCGGCGGTACCGACCGGGGACCGAAACGGCGCGGTGGCCAGCGTCAGATCGACGGTCGTGGACGCGAGGGACATGGCACTCTCCATCGGTGAAGCACGGGCGGACACCACGAACGTGGCTGGGCGTGACCGTAAGTCGCCACCGTTGGTGGACCAAGCAGGCCTGTGGATAACCGCCGTGGCGCACGAGGGAGCGCCTCGGCGGAGTGTCAGTGACATCCGCGGCGTCCTCCCGCGTGCGCCCGGCGCACGACGGCGGCGCGGAGCTCCGAGACGGCACGGCGGAGGACGCGGTATGCGCGAGCCGACCTGCTGCTGCACAGCGCCTCGACGACGGCGGTTTCGGGCCGGCGTGCGACAGGTCCGTATCGAGTGCGAAATGGGCACGGGGCAAGCGCCTGGCGGGCCGGTGACTCGGGACCGGCACGAACTCACACGGATCGGGGTGGGGTGCGGCCGATGCGTCAACCGCCATGGACAGGGGGGAGAGCGCCGGGCAGGAACGGTCGTGAAACGTCCTCAACGCAGGTGCGAGGAGTGCGCCACGGAGCGGTGGAGTTCCGGTGCTCGACCGAGCGGGTGGCTCGCGGCTCGACTGAGTGGTGTGTGCGGGCGGTCGAGAGAAGCGCTCCGGCACGCGCTGCGCGAGACCACCCCTGCGGGGTCACTCCCCCCGCCCCTTCGGGGCTAGGGGGGAGTGTAGTTCCGGAAATTGCGCCGCGCCAGTCGGTTTCGGAACTTCCATGTCACGCGCTGTGTCGAGCGCTCGAGGAACCACCCGGCAGAGCGCTCGAGCGAGCGCCCTCGACCGCACTATTGCCCCGCTACCGGAGACGCGCGCAACCCCGGCCGTGACACGACGGATAAGGGCGGTTGCACCGCTCGCGGAGGACCCGGAGAGGGGGCGCGGCAGCGGCTCGGCGCAGCGGCCGCAACCACGCTCACGCACCGCGCGGTGAGGCGCTGCCATCCGCGCGGTGTCACACGCTTATTCGCGCCCGCATCAGGCGGTGCGGGCAGCACCTCGAAGCCCTCCGCTCCAGGCGCTGCGGCAGCACGGGCACGCCGGCCGCGCCGAGGCGATACCGGGTAGGACTGCGCACCGTTGTCGGCACGGTCGCCAGGGCCTCCTCACGCAATGTCGAAGGACCGTCGAGGCGCGTGCTGTGCACGGGGGTGAAAGCGGTTATCCACAGACCACTTTGAGACCCCTGCCCACTTTTGTCAGTGTCCCGGTCACGACAGCACGCCGTGAGCGGCGCGACGCGATCGACGAGGCGAAAGGGAAGGCGCGTGAGCGCACGTCAACACGACCCGGTCAAGGACTTCCTGGTCCAGACCTACCGCGGCGTCGTCGGCGAACCCGGCCACAAACCCTCCGGCGCTGGCCGCCCCAACGCCGGCACCGACACCCCCGGCACCGGCTCCGTCGGCCGCTTCACCCCGCTCTCGCCGACCGTGCTCGTGGCCGCAGCCCTGGCGAGCTCCGCACCCCACCTCTCCACCACCCTCGCCGACTACCCGTCCGCCGTCTCGGTGATGGCGACCCTGCACAGCTACCGATGGCTGCTACTCGCCGCCGCAGCCGCCACGATCACCCTCGACGTGTACCGGTTCGCGGTGCACCGGCACCGCGTCACGCTCGACGCCTACCTCCGTCAGAGCACCCGCCACCAACCGGTCAAGATCACCGTCGGCTTCCCACCCCGATGGCGCACGGTCCGCCGCGCCACCATCCGGCTGCCGCGCGGGGCGGTCGTGCGCCCCAAAGAACTCGACGAGTTCACCACCGCCGTCCGCGCCACCGTCGGCCGCAGCCCCGCCGGATACACCACCACCGTGCGCCACCAGGCCCACCGCGATCGACTACAGATCGCCCGCACCCCCGTGCCACCCGAAACCCGCTCGACGCGGCACATCGCGCTGCAGTCCGCGCTCGATGCCACCACCATCTTCAAAAACCCCACCGTGACGGTCGCCTCCATCGACGACCACGGCGTCGAAACCGGCTACAAGATCACCTTCACCCCGTCGATGAACTCCGGCGCCACCAACTTCCAGGCCAAAGTCGACGAAGCCCTCGCCGCGCTCGCCGGCGAGCACGAATCCGGCCGCAACTGGACCACCGCCTGGACCCCGTCCGAGGGATACCTGGTGATGACGCTCGTAGCCCCGCTGCCGACACGGGTCGATCATCCGCTCGCCCTGATCGACGAGAACCTGCGGCACCTGCCCTACGCGACCGCCGCCGCGGACACCACGATGGTCTGGGACGTCTCGACCCGCTCGAACAAGCCGCACTGCCTGATCGTCGGGCCCACCGGCGGCGGCAAGACCTCGGTGATCCGCACCCTGCTGACCGAGGCCGCCCGCCGCGGAATCCCGTTCGTGGGCGTCGATCCGAAGATGATCGAACTCGACGGCCTCGAGAGCTATCCAGGGTGCGGGGCGATCGTCTACGACGCAGTGCGCGCAGCGATGCTCGTGCGCGCGCTGCATGCGGAGATGATGGCGCGCAACCACTACGTGCACGTGAACAAGATCGAGCCGTCCGAGCTGCCGTTGCTGATCGCGGTGCTCGATGAGTTCTTCATCCTCTCCGGCAAGTGGCAGCGCCTGGCCAAGACCGGCGACGAGGAGACCCGCGAGCAGCTCAAAGAACTCGACCCGCTCGGGGCGTGGGCGGATCTGGCGGTGCTCGCCCGTTCGGCCGGCATCCGGCTGCTGCTCGGGGTGCAGCGCCCGGACGCGTCACTGTTCGGGGCGAGCTCGGGCAATGCGCGCGACAACTTCGGCACCCGCATCAGCCTGGGCAACCTGTCGCAGGACGGAGCGTTGATGATGTGGGGCGATGCGCACGTCGGCCGCGATGTCGACACCTCTATCCCCGGCCGCGGCATGGTCACCGCCCCCGACGGCACCCCGGTCTCGGCGCAGATGTGGTGGACCCCGAACGTCGACCGCCACCCGAACAAGTGGACCCAACTCACCGCCGCGGACCAAGCCCTCCTCGACGGCCTGACGCCGCGAGAGGCGCCGCAGTTCGCGCTCTACAGCACCGAGCTGCGCGAGTTCCTCGAATCCGAGCGCGCCTTGGCGAGGCGGGCGCGCTCGCACGGCGGTGCGCCCGAGCCGATCGCCCTCGGCAGCGCCCCGACCGGTGACCCGAGCACCGACACCACCACACCCGCCGGGTCGGCCGGTGCCTCGATCGCCGGCGCCGAGGACGGGGAGGAGGAGGTAGCCGATGCGATCCCGGCCTCGCAGGTCACCGAAGGGATGACGGTGCTGATCGACGACGGCACCTCCCACCTGGTGGCGGTCACCGTCCACGCAGTCGAGGTCACCTACGACCCGCACACCGGGGACGTGCGCGAGACGACGCTGACCATCCGCGAAGGCCGCCGCAACACCGCCATCACCTTCGACCCCACCGAAGTGGTGTTCCTGCCCGAACCCGACGCCCCCACCGCCCCCTCACCCCAGCCGTGAGCGTCCGCCCCTGCTTCTTCCTGTTGTTGAGCTGTCGAATCCAGTGCAAAGGAATCCGTTCATGAGCCGCCGCATCTCCCAGTCGATCACCCCCACCACCGACGACGTGGCCGCGCTGCGCGCACCGTTCCTCGTCAAGGGCGCCAACGACCCGGTCATCGCCGAGTTGCGCCAGTACCTCAAGCAGGTGGTGCCGGGGTGGCTGAGCAAACTCAGCGACGACCAGGAACTGACCCGCGAGCGCCTCGCCGAAATCACCACCGCCGTCACGGCGCGGCGCGCGGTGATCGAGGCGCTGCCCGGCGGCAAGGCCCGCACCGAGGCACTGGCCGCACTCGACCGCACCGAGGCCATCGTGACCGAGATGGACGCCGAGCTGGCCGGCGTGTCGGCCTTCAGCGGGACCGGCGCGTGATGACCACGCTCGATGTCGAGATCACCTCCGCCACCACCGCCCGCGTCACCGCTCCCGACACCGAGGTGGTGCAGCTGTCCGCGGCCGATCGCACCGCGCTGTGGACCGCCATCCACCAGCACAGCACCCAGCACGCGCACGCCACCGCCGCACCGGTCGACGTGACGGTCCGCGAGGCCGACAAGACGAAGTTCGTCACCGTCACCCCCGACGGCACAGCCACCGCCTCCACCCCGAGCGGACCGATCCCCACCCCCAACACACCACCGGCCCAGCCCGGACCGTCTACCGACGCGACGGCACCGGAGGATTCCCTCCCTGCAGGGCCGGTGCTGATGGCCGCCGACCCGCTCCCACCCGCAGCAACACCGAGACTGGGCCGGCCGGTCGCCCCGCCGAGCGCAGGCCCGCGGGGTGCGGTGTCGACGCTGGCCGCACCCAGCGTGCCTGCAGCCGCGCGCGAGCCAGCGCGGCTCGGGCTCCGGGGCCGCGTCAACGCCCTGCTCGGCGCGACACTGACGCCCAGGCCCTCGTCCCGGGAAGCACGGCTGCGCCAGGCCGCCGCCGCGCTCACCGGGCCGCTCCCGGACCGGGCCACGGTCGCGGTGGTCAACGTCAAAGGCGGCGTCGGCAAGACCCCACTCGCCCTCGCCCTGGCCGCCACCGTCGCGACCCACCGCGGGGCCGGCAGCGTCGTGGCCGTCGACCTCGGCGAGGCCGGATCCAGCTTCGCCGACCGAATCGCCACCCCACCCACCCACGAGCAGAACGCCCTCAGCCTGCTCACCCAGCTCGACGCGGCCGCCGACGTGTACTCGGGGACCCTGACCCGGTATCTGGCCCGCCAACCGAGCGGCGAGGACGCGCTCGCCGCCGGTGCCGACACCGACCGCGCCTCGGGCTACGACGACGTCGACCGGCTCGCCGCGCTTCTCGGCCGGTACCGGGAGCTGCTGGTGGTCGACACCGGCAACTCCCACCTCGCCGACCGGTGGCGGTGGGCGATCGCGGCCGCGCACGCGGTGATCGTGCCCGTGCCGCTGCGCCACGACGCCGCCGCGGCCGCACAACGCACCCTCCACACCATGGCAACGGTCCGTTCCGACGTGCTCACCCGCAGCGTCGTGGTCATCACCGACGGCCCCGGGGACGCACCGGTGGTCGAAACCGCCGCCGTCGACGCGTTCACCGCCCTCGGGGTGCCGGTGTGCCGGATGCCCTTCGAGCCACGGTTCGCCGCCGGAGACCGCATCACCCTCCGCGGGCTCCGACGCCCCACCCGCGACGCGCTGGCCGTCCTGGCGGCCACCGCCGTCGAGCTCATGGCGCCCGGCACGAGCTGACGCCCAGACCCCGGCCCGCTGCCCGAGTCGGATGCCAACACCAGGGATGACACACCCCACCCAAGACCTCTCCAGTGCAACCCAATTCAGCGCCCGACCCGGGCGACCCACACGAAAGGCACCCCCTGTGACGAACACCCCCAGCTCCTCCGACAACCGCGCCGCCCGCCGGGCCCGCGCACGCAGTCACCGCCGCACCCACGGCACCCAGGCCGCGACCGTGCTGGCAGTGGCCACCGCGGCCCTTGCCTCCGGCATCGCCCTGGCCCCGTCCGCCCTCGCCGAACCCCTCCAGGGCGGCGTCACCGGCGACAGCACCCAGGACGGCGTCACCGGCGGCACCAGCCAGGGCGGCACCACCACCGCCCCAGCACCGGAGCCCACACCCGAGCCCGACACGTCGTCCGTGCCGGACCTCCCCGCCGAGCCGGCGTACTGGGTCGCCCCACCGGCCGAATACCAGCCGGAGAACGTGCAGTGGCGGCCGATGCCGAACTACGACTACGACACCGACGCCTACCTCCCGCAGGACGAGGTCGCCGTGGAGCCGGTGCCGCTCGAGCAACTCCATCTGCCGACCCCGGTCACCCCGACCGCACCGATCATCGCGCCACGCAACAAGGTTCGGTTCGGGGACACCGTGTTCGCGCAGCCGAACTGGGTCTCGGACCGTGACGCCGAGCGCACCAACAACACCTCGGCGGTCGTCGAGGCCCAGGTCTCCACGTTCTGGCGGTCGATCGGGGTCGAGACCACCCGCGCCGACCGCCTCGCCGCCGCCCAGATCGCCGGCGGCGCGACCGGCGCCGTGGCCGGGGCGACCGCCGCCGGCGTACCGGCCGCCGTGACCGGTGCCCTGGTCGGCGGCACCATCGGCGGCCTCGGAGGCGCGGCACTCGGCGGAATGGTCCCGACCCCGATCCCGGGGCTGCCGGTGGTCACCACCGGAGTGGCCGGCACCGCGACCGGTGCGGCGCTCGGGGCGGCCGCCGCCGGGGTTCCCGCGGCGGCGGTCGGTGCGGTGGCCGGGGCCGCGGCCGGTGTCGCGGCCGGCACCAACTTCGGGTCCGGTGACCTCGGGCAGCCGCAGGAGATCGCGGTACCGGACATCGACCACGACGCCGTGGCGGCCCAGACCCAGGACACGCTCGCGCAGTGGGAGAACTCCGGACCCGTCGGTCAGGCGGCGGCCTCGACGGTGCACAACGCTGTCGAGACCGCGCCGGTGGTCGATCAGCAGGTCCGGGGCGTCGTGGCCACACAGCCCGGCGGGGAGCAGGTCATCGCCCAGGTCGACTCGGTCCTGACGGACTTCTTCGCCGACGCGACCCCGGGGCTGGCCGGCAACCTGCTGTCGGGCGCTGTCGGGGACGGCATCACCACGCACGGCCACTGACCAACACAAACGGGGGTGTACACCATGCGCAGACCGCACGTCGGCCGCCGGCCCGCTCGGCATCCGGCCGTGAGCGACCTTCTCCACGGTTCACCCGCCGCGGGTGCGAGCCCCGGCGAGGCAGCCACGCAGTCTGGGGCCGCGACGCCGGTGCCCCGGCGTTCGAACGCGTCGCAGAACGGGGGAGCGGGCCGGCGGCGCGGGACGCCGATCGCGGCTGTGTTTGGTGTCGCGGGTGTCGTGGTGGCTGGGGCGGTGGCGATCGGGCACCTGGGTGGCAGTGACAGCGCGTCCCCCACAGATGCCCCGGCTTCGGCCGCGCCGGTCGACGAGAACGGGGTGCCGATCCTCTCGCTGCCCGAACCGGACCCGGTGGAGGAGCGGCACGACACCGCGGGGGAGTGCCGCGCCGATCGTGGCGATCAGAAATCCGGTGTGGGGGTGATTGCGGCGTTCAATTTCGCCTACTACAACCAGCGCAACGGGGAGGCTGCGCGCGCCTTGGCCACCCCCACCTCCACGGTGCAGCCGGGTCCGGAGTTGCAACGGTTCATCGACGCCGTCCCGCTCGGCACCAACTACTGCCAGAAAATCACCGCGCTGTCCGACGGGGTGTACCTGGTCGACCTGTCCGTCATGCGCCCCGGACAACCCGTCGAACGCGGCACCCAGACCGTCACCACCGCCCACCTCGACGGCCGCTGGTACGTCGATGCCTTCACATAACGCCGCATCAGCGTCCGGTGCCACGTCTGCGACACAGTTGCGGGCTCCACGCCTCATGCGCGCGGCGTACCAGGACGGTGCAACCCCGTAGTTCGCGTCTCATGGCCGTGCACCGCGTTGCGGGCAACGACAGCAACCCGGCAATCGGTGACCGGGGGGGCTTCCCCCCGGCGTGTGGACACCAGTTCCTATGCGGCGGTGGCCAGCGTAGCCGACCGCTGTTCGTGCTCGATCGGGCAGATCTGGCCGAGAGTGGAGTGCCTCCTTCTGGTGTTGTAGCGCGTGATCCAACGGAACACCGCGGCCCGCGCGTCACCCGCATTGTTCCAGCGCTTTCTGCCCTGGAGTGTCTCCCGTTTCAACGTCGCGTTGAACGATTCGGCGGCGGCGTTGTCCGCGCTCGTTCCGACCGCACCACGCGATCTGGTGACACCCAACTCACGGCACACGTCGGCGAACTCCGCCGAGGCGTACTGAGCGCCGTTGTCGGAGTGAAAGACAGCACCGTCGAGACCGGCGGCACCGCGCACAGAAGCGGCGGCCCGCAGTGCGTCGGTGACCAGCCCGGTACGCATGTGGTCGGCGATCGACCACCCCGCCAGCCGTTTCGAATGCAGATCCAACACCGTTGCCAGATAAAGGAAGTCACCATCACCGATCGGCAGATACGTGATGTCGCCGACGTACCGAGTGTTCGGTGCGCTCGCGGTGAAATCCCGCTGGATCAGGTCCGGCACCGGGGTCGCGGACGGCTCGGGGACGGTGGTGCGCACCGTTTTGCGTAGATGCACGCCGACGATCCCATGCTCGCGCATCAGCCGTTCCACCCGCTTGTGATTGACGACCACCCCGTCCGCGTGGAGCTCGGCGGTCACCCGTGGGGACCCGTAGGTGCCGTCGGAGTCGGCGTGGATCCCACGGATCCGCACGGCCAACTCCTCGTCGGCGCGGGCGCGTTCGGCGCGGGCCGCAGCTGCGGCCCGCCATCGGTAGAAACCGGAACGGGACACCTCGAGGATCTGGCACAGCCACTTCACCGAAACGGTGTCGCGGTGGTCGTCGACGAACTGAAAGCGGCTCACCAGTTCGTCTCGCCCGCGAAATACTTCGCGGCCTTGCGCAGGATCTCCCGTTCGGTCTCGAGTTTCCGGATCTGGGCCTTGAGCTGCCTGTTTTCCTCCTCCAGCACGGACTCGGACGATACCTCGCCAGCAGGCGCCGGCTTCCGGGCCCGCTCGACGGTCCCGGACGCACCGCGGCGTTTGCGTTCGGCGCGGACCCAGTTGCGCAGGGTTTCCCGGCTGATCCCCAGGTCCTTGCCGATGCCCTCGAAGGTGTGGCTCGGATCGGACAGGTACAGCGCGACGGCATCTGCCTTGAACTCCGCCGAGTATGCCTTCATCACCATCAGTGACATCTCTTCCTCTGGATCCTCACGACCCAGTGTTCAGGATGTCCACACTCAAGGGGGAGCCCCCATCGCCGAGGCTCGGGGCCGATGGGTGACGGGGTTCTTGCCGAACTGGGGAGAGATCCGATCCCACACGTCGGCAAGCTCGTCGACCCGGTGCGCATAGGCGATGAGCTGCCACAGCATCTGCAGTCGTCGGCGCTGCTCGATCACCGAGTCCCACCGGGAGTGCACGACCCGCACGACGGCGTCCATGTCGCTCGCTCCCAGCTGGTCCGGTGGACGATCGCGCACGGCCAGCACCTCGTCGGCCAGGCGCCATGCCCCCACCATGCGCACCGCTGTACTGGTATTGAGGCGGCTGTGGCGCAGCCAGTGGGTCAGCGCCGCGACGATCCACTCGGCGCGGAATCCGCGCAGATCCGCAGCGGCTCTCGGTCCGGGCCGGCGGTGATCGGTCAGATCCAGTTCGGCCAGATGGATCAGCCTCGGGTCCCGCTCATCGATGCCGGACCATCGGCGGTGTTCCGCGGCGACCCGGCGCACCACATCGCCGGCCAGCGCCGAGACGTGGCGTTCGGTGTCACCGAGTGAGGGGCGTGTGAACTCTTCCAGGGCAAGGAAACTGGTGACGGCGTAGCGACGCATGTGCAGATAGATGGTGCGTACCGCCGTCGGCTCGAAGTCGTGGCGGCCCTCGCCATCGCGGCACTGCAACGCCATCACCAACTCCAACCCCGACGTGCCGGGCATGAGCCCGAACAGCACCGCGGTGGGCGACCCCAACACGGTGCCGGAGTCGTCCTCGAGCGGCTCGGCACGGCGTTCGAGCCACAGATCGACGTCGGCAGACAGGTCCGGGTGCTCACGGTTCCACGCCGCGATCCACCGCCGAGAGGCCGCCCGGTGACGGGCGCACAATCCGGTGCGAGAGCGCCGGTCGCGGCCACACCCCGGCACCACGCACCGCGGCACCGGCGGCAACACCGCAGGCCCGGTGCGGCCGATCCACTCGGTCACCGTCACCGGATGTCCCGCTCGCCGCCCGGCCTGCTGCCACCCCTGGTGGTGCGACGCGCACAAACCCGCCGCTGTCGGAAAGCGACGACAGCCGACCCGACAACGGACACCGTGCTCCCCGGTCGTGGACCGCTCACTCCGGCAGGCCGGACAGAGCTCGTCGCGGTGGGTGCGGCGACCGCACCCGCGTCGACGGCACGACCGGTGATCCGCGCCCGCCGGAATCCACAGCAAGCGACGGTGGTCGTACTCGTCCGGCCGCCACGACGGATCGATCCTCGTCGCCAGATGACTGCGCCACCGCGATGCGTCCTCGGCGTCGGCACCGAGCGTCGATGCCGCGGTGCTCATCGCCCCGAACCCATCGACGGCACCGGCCGGGCGGTCATCGCGACCGTGGCGGCCTTCATCGCCGCCTCGGTGTCGTGGGTGTAGACCCGCGTCGAGTCCAGTGAGGCATGCCCCAGCAGTGTCTGCACGACATCCAACGGCACTGGTTCACAGTCGATTCCGCGGACCAGGCGGGTGGCGAAGGTATGCCGCAACATGTGCGGGCCGCGGATGTCGAATCCGATGCGTTTCGAGCAGCGGTCCATCAGACGCTTGACCGAGGTGTACGACATCGCCCGCCCCAACCAACGGTCGTCGCCGTAGAGGTTGACGAACACGTGAGGCGAGCGATCGACCACACCTCGCTGCGACAACACTCGCCGGCGCTCCAACGCATAGTCGATGTAGCCGTCCACCAGATCGCGATGGACGAACAGCGCCCGAGGACCGCCCTTGGCCCGGGCCCGATTCTCCACCGCATTGGCGACGCGCACATGAAAGTGCGGATCGCCCAACACGCACCCCAACCGACGATCACCACCGCCGAAATGCACATCCGCGGTGAACAACGACAACGCCTCCCCGACCCGGATGCCGGTGCACGAGAGCAGATCCACCAAGAACCGATCCCGCAACGGCAGCTCCAGCCGCTCCAGCCGGTGTCGGGCTGCCTCGTCGTCGATCCACGCCGGCGGCGAGGTACCGGACCGGTGCGTGCGCAGCTGATCGACCAGGACCCGACGCCTGGCACCGTGCTCACCCCCGCCCGCGGTGCCGGGCGCGAAGTACTTGATCCGGGTCATCTTCTCGACCACATCGGTCGCCAACAGCTCATGGCCGTCGCACCACTCGTAGAACGAGCGCACCGCCACCATGCACACGTTCACCGACGCCGCCGACCGCGCCGTCGGATCAACGCTCAACGACCGCCGCCACATCACCAGCTGAGATAGCCCCACGCACCGCCAGTCCACCACGGCCGAACACCACGACAAGAACCACGCCACCCGCCGCCCGTACTCACGAACCGTGTTCGGTGACCGACCCGCCGCCATCAGAAAATCGAGCCACTGCGAAGCCTCCCGGTGCAGGGCCCCATCCGAGCCCACCACCACCCACCGCGGTTGCATCGTGGCCGGATCCACAGCCTCCGCCACCTCAAACGTGAGCCGATCCACCATGCCGCCTCACGCTACGACCAACCCCTGACAACAACTCCGGTAAACCGTCAGCCATCGACACCCCCGCCCGCCGCGGACAACTCCTGACATCACCAGGCAGGGGCTAGATAACGGCGGGGCACCGGCTCACGCGGAACACCGTTCTCGTGGGATGGATCCCGTGCGACTGCACCCCCGGCACCGGCGGTCACCGCACATCGGAATAGGTGCCTGCCACCAGGCACCTGCGAGGTCACCATCGGCTCACCGCCCCATGTCGGCCGTCGAGGCCGGGGTGAGGTGGTCCTGAGAGGGGCGAACGCTCGGTTCGGTGGGTGCCGGCGGCGAGGAACCTGGAGAACCGATACCGGGCAGGTGGTGATCTCGTAGCGCAGCCCACCGCGGGCGGTGCAGGCAGCAGGTCCCGCCGCAGGTCCTTGGTGATCCAGGCGGCGGTGAACTCCTCGCGGGGGCGGCCGGCGAGCAGCTTGGTGGACAGCTCGGTGCGCTGCTCGTCGGTGAGGGTCTCGGCGCCGCGCAGCGGTCGGCGTCGGTTGATCCATTCGACGTCGGACTTGCGTCCGCGTCGGTCCCGCTGGGGCCGGATGACCCGCCGGCGCACCGTATCGACGACCTCCTCGGCCTTTTTGACCAGGTGGAACCGGTCGATCAGCAGCTCGGCGTGCGGTAGCGTCTCCCGCACGGCTTTGGCGTACACACTCGAGAGGTCGACGGTTACGTGGGGTGATCTGCGTGCGCCACTGCTCGTCGCGGACGGGCAGCCAGTCGGCACACCTTCGTTACACCGGTCGACTCTGCTTCGTCAGTTGGCCGGCAGTGACCGGATGACCCAGCGTTGGGTGTCGTTGTTCTGGGCGGTGCGTGTGACGGCCGAAAAGTCGTTGGTCGATGAGGTGTAGGCATCGACGAAACGGACTCCGTGCAGCTGTTGAACGGTGAAGGTATCGCTGCTCAGCGGTCGGACCAGCCATCGCTGGCTGTCGTTGTTCTGGGAGGTGCGGGTCACCAAGCGGAAGTCGTTCGCTGCGTCCTCGTGGGCGTCCAGGAACCGGCCGTTGCGTTCGTGCTGGATCGTGTACACGGTGCCGGCCGAGCGGAGGACCCACCGCTGGGAGGTGTCGGTCTCCGCTGGTTGCGTGGAGACCCCGAACTGCTCTTCGGTGGCGTCGAGGAAGCGGCCACTGCTTTTCTGCTGCAACTTGTACGTGTTGGGAGCGGGAACGCTCAAATCCCAGTACTGGCTGTCGTCGTTCTGCGTCGGCATCGTGACGGCCGAGTATCCGAACAATCCGCCCTGGTTGGCGTCGAGGAACTGGCCGGTGCTCACGTGCTGGAACCGGACGACATCGAGGCGGCCGGGGACCGGCACCATCACCCAGCGCAGATTGTCGCTGTTCTGCGCCTGTTCCATGCTCACGAAGGGATGTCCTGCCTCGCTGTTGGCATGCAGGAAGCGGCCGGTACTGACCTGTTGGATGGTGTACACGCCGGCCACCACCGTGAATCGCCAGCGCTGGCTGCCGTCGGTCTGCGCGAGACGGGTGACCACCGCGAAGTCCCGATCCGACGACTCGTAGGCGTCGAGGAAGCGGTGGTTGTGCTTGTGCTGAATCGTGCACAGTCCGCGCAGGTTCGGTTCGGTTCCGATGTTGGTGTCGTAGCTGGGCGGGTAGACCACCGAGGGATGCTTGTAGGTGAACGGTCTGCCGAGGTTCTCGGGCGCGGCCCATGGCCGGATGGCGAGGCCGCCGGACCAGGGCTCGACGTTGAGGTTGAGGTCCCCATTCGATTCGGTGCCGAAGACCGTGGCGGGGTTCAACCGCTCCCGGTGCCTCGGGTCGGTCTGCCAGCGTGCGAAGAGCCGGTCCACGTTCGAGTGCAGCAGGAACACGAACGGGTCGCGGAACGAGATGTGTTGTCCGCCCATGGCGACGAATCCGTGCATGGCGTTGTGGACCGATTCGAGTCGACGGCGCATGTCCGCGTAGTCGTCGGCGCGGAGGACCGCCGCATCCTGCTCGGCTGATGCCGGCGAGCCGGAGACGTGCCGCTGGACCAGTCGTGGCGGATCGGCCGGATTGTTCGTGTCGTCGCGATGTAACCGGGCCCCGGTGACGTAGTACCCGGCCGTGAGCCAGGGCTCGCCGATCGGAGCACGCGTGGCTCCGCCGTAGCCCATGAACGCCTCGGTGAACAGATTGAGCATCCCGGTCCGTCCGTCGCCGAGGTTGGCGTTGGGGATGCGGCGAGGGTCCTGGGTCCAGTCCCAGTAATGCAGCGACAGCTGCGGATTGATCTCCCGCAGCATCTTTTCCAGTTCGTTGACGATCACGCGATGCCACGGCAGGAACTCCGGGCCATTGTGCACGTGCGTGCCTTGGTGGATCTCGTCCTGCTTGAACCACCAGCTCACGTGCCCGGGAACCCGATCGTCCCTGCTGCCCGGGAAGAAGCGACGGTTCGTCTCGACGAACGCGTCGCGCAGCAGCCGACGCTCTTCCGGATCGATGGATGCGATGTTGCGGCGGATCCCGTCACCGAGTGCCATGGTGTTCCCTCATCGGTCATTTGGTGGAAAGTGAAAATCGCGGTATCCGCCGGCGGCGCCGGCGGATACCGCGTCGGGTGAAATACCTACGAGCATCTTTTCGACCCCGGCAGCGCAAAACCATCACCTTCAGGTGGGAAAATGCTCCACCCAGGGTTAGAGGTGGATTTAGCGGGGGTTTGAGGACTACCTCGACGAGGTAGCGGGTCAGTCCGACAGGGTGCAGATCAGTTCCCAGAGTGTGCGAGCGGTCTGCCGCAGATCGTCAAGGTCGGCGGACCAATCCATTTGCGGGAATCCGAGCCCCGCTCTCGCTGGCCGTCCAGGCCCGCAGGAAGTCGCCATCCCCGGCGACCTCCGGGGAAGCGCCGAGGTAGGAGCCGGGCATCCCACATCAACGACCCGGCCACGACTGTGGAGTAGCACTCGAGTCCTTCGGTCTCATCGCCGGACACTTGGTAGAAGCCGCACCGCGTGCTCGGTCAGCGCTTCCCGTTGCTCCTCGAACGCCCCGGTTCGTGGGGTGCCGGGGCGTTCGAGGAGCAACGTACGACGCCCGGTCCGACATCCGCCGCGGGACGTGAGACGGTCGGTGGGTCGGGGTGTACCGTCGCCCTGGGTCGCGCACGGTTCCCCCGACCGTACGGGCCCCGTGCCCCGGCGCTTCACCCCCGACGCCGGGGCACCGGCCTTTCGGGGATGCGGCGATCGCAGTCAGGATGTCGACGGCCAGGGACGGTGGTACGCGGCCGTGGCCAGCACCCTGGCGGGTCCGCGTAGTTCGGCTGCCCGGGCCGCTGCGCAGGCCCGATCCCGGTTGCCGTGGACATATCCGAAGACGTGTCGCGGGGCGGTGGGGGAGAAGCCTCCAGCTATCCTGAGAGGGTCCTGGCGAAGAGTCAGGAAAGTGAGGCCGGGAGCCCGCACGTTTTGCGTGGTCGCCCGGCCTTTGCGCTTCTCTTCGGCACCCGGTGCACGATGACCAGCGAGTCGATCGCGCACCGCAGCTGCCCGCCCGCGGTATAGGCGTACGCGATCAGATCCGCGGCCCGCAGCAACTCGTGTGCGTGCGGACGGTCCACCATCGCCCGGACCGTCTCGAGCGCCCCGACCGGGGCGAGGTCGCCGGTGAGCGCCGCGAGATCCTGTGGGGTTGAACCCCGTCCAGCGGACACAGGGGCAAGCGGCTTCTGCCGCCTGGGTGAACTGCTCCTCGAACTCGACCGGGCTGATCATCCCGATCGCGGAGTGACGCCGTGCCAGGCAGATCAACGCGGCGCCCAAGCTTCTTACCCTCGGCATGTTTGCGGTCGTAGTAGGCACGGCTGGTCGGGTCGTGCAACGCCGCGACCGCAGACAGGGACAGCGCCCGTTTGAGTTTGCGGTTACCCGATCGCGCGGGGTGCTCGCCACGGATCGACGAGCCGGACCGATGGGTCACCGGTGCAATGCCGGCGTAGGTGGCCAGGTATGCCGAGGACGCGAACGCGGAGCCGTCGCCGACCTCGAGCAGGATGCGAGCTGCTGTCCTGACGCCGATGCCGGGCATCGACATCTCCGGCCTGGGAAAGAGGGTGATCGTCGAGCATCCTCTCCACGTCTTCAGCAATGCTCTTACGTTGTTGCAAGACCTCTTTCAACGAATAATCGGCCAGTTTCGGCAGGATGATCTCGGCGGCGTTGCTACCCGGCACCGTCACCCTCTGGACATCGAGGGCGGTGAGGATCTCCTCGGCGAGACGGGCGCCCATCCGCGGGGCGTGCTTGGTCGCGAGTGTGCTGAGCCGGCGCTTGCCAGCCTTACAGAGGTGAGTCACCCGTCGGAGACCGAGCGGGGATTTCGTTTTCTCCTCATCGATGAGTGATTAGCGGTCGAAACAGTCCGTGACATCGAAGTGTGAAGCGCGGACGATGGAAGTGGAACCAACCGGTCCCGACTATTCGACAGGGTCCGGCTTGGCTGCAGCGGGGAATACGAGTCCACACCCGGACTCGAATGACGACGGCAATATTCGGTGTTGAGGAACGAAATAGAATGACTACCGGCGGCCGGCAAGACTTCGCATGGGTGGATCAACACAATGCACCGCTCGGCGAGGTGTTCCTGCCGAACCCGACCTGGAGGGCGCACTGGAGGGATCGGTCACCCCACTCACCCACCATCGGGGTCCTCCGTGAAGACACCGGACGGTATCAAGTCACGGTGGGCGGGCACAATCCCTTCCGTGCCCGCCAAGCGCAGGTCGTCGCGTATGGCACCGACAACGCACGGTGCAAGTTCTACCAGAGACCGGAGCCGGAAGCGATCGAACGGCTGCCGGACGGGCGCCTCGGCTGGGTTTCGCGGATGTTCGTCTCCTGCGTCAACGCGGCAGGCGCGGCCGTCAACTCGAAGTTCGTGCTCTCGTTCAGTGGCGAGGCATTGGAGGGGACTCCGCCGCTGGCGGGCCCCGCCGCGTTCTTCGAGACCACAGCAGAGGGTACGGCGATCGCGAGAAACTACAAGGAGACATCGGACGGCCGGTTCACCGCGGGAAACGGTTGGATGTCCTTCAACTCCGCTTCCAGCGCATTGCCGACGATTCGGCATCAAAGTACCGGAATCTACCGGGTGAGTATTCCGCGGCTCGGAACCCCGACCCCGGGTCTCGCGCAGGTCACCGCACTCGGACCGGGGATAACGCATTGCCAGGCCGGCCCGCCGA
Organism: Rhodococcus sp. DMU1; assembly: GCF_012272955.1. Classification (NCBI taxonomy): domain Bacteria; kingdom Bacillati; phylum Actinomycetota; class Actinomycetes; order Mycobacteriales; family Nocardiaceae; genus Rhodococcus; species Rhodococcus sp. DMU1. The sequence continues at coordinate 579,026 of NZ_CP050953.1, forward strand.
TCGCTTCCCCGACGGATCCGACATCACTGCTGGTGGATGTCTCCGGCTGGGCCGGGGTCACTCTCGCGAACACCGATTTCGTCCTCAACTACGACCACGCCGTGACCCGGATCAGTCCCACCCATCAGGGCGCTCGCGCCCACGCCAACAGATCCAGTACCACCTCCTACACGCCCGCGCGTTCCTACAACAGCGGCGCCATCATCGAGAACCCCGGCACGAACACGGCCTACCGCAGGGGCGTCGGGCTCTACCGGATCCATCACAGCGAGATACGGTCGACACCGAATTCGGTGTGGATCGGAGCTGCCCCCTCCTTCGGGCCGGGCTATTACTGCAAGGTCGAGTCCTGGAATCCCTCCAGCAGCGCAACAGGTCGACGCCCGGGAACGGATGTGTACGTCCGGTGTTACAACGCCGACGGCGAGCTCGCGGACTCTCCGTACTACGAAACGTTTCAAGGTATCGGGATCGGGCCGACATGATCTCGTTGGCGGGCGGCGGTCGTTCACGAGGGCAGAGCATCGGTTCGTTCGAGCGGTACTGGCGGTGATCCGGTGCAGGCCTGCGTTAACACGTGAGCATTCACGGGTGCGGGACGGTCAGTAGGTCTGCCTGCGCGTACCGAACCGGGTGGTGGCGCGGTTGAACGCCAGCCAGTTGGCCTGTGACGTCGTGAGGGCACCGCTTCTGCCGATCCGCTCGAGCGCCGCACGCGAGTCCGTGTCCGTTTCCGGCCCCCAGATCCCGTCCATGCCGGTGTCGTATCCCCACACGTACCGGCAGCACGACTGGACATGCCACACCTGATTTCTGCGGCCGGTGCTGAAGCGGGAGTTCCCGCTGCCCGAACGCCCGTTGTCGACGTGGATGTGGTTCTCGTGCGCCTGGTCGTGGTGGTAGGTCAGGACGTCGGAAAAGTGATAGTGCAGGCTGGCGCTGGTGGCCCAGTACTTCCTGCGCATTTCCCAGCGCTGTCCCGGGGTGAGGCCGCCCCACTGGTCGGTGCGACCGTTGAACCGCTCCGCGAGCGTGCCGTCCTTGATGACGAAGATGCGGCTGATATCGACGGCCCGCCCCGATCCGTGGTAGCCCGGCTTGTTCACATATGCGCCGTAGCCCCACAGTTGTCGCGGCGACGACCAGCTCGTGGGGGTGTTGGCGTCCCAGAACTCCAGCCAGGTCTCGAGTCGGCTGTAGAAGCCGGGATCGTACTCCCAGCTGCGTGGCGCCTTCTCGCGCTCGGAGTGGGTCACGGCGCCGCCGATTTCGCTGTGTCGGTCCAATGGCATCGTATTGTCTCCCTATTGGCGGGAACACCGACAGCACGGCAGCTGTGGCGACGTCGCCCTCAGAGACTGATTCTCGGTGGAGGGACACGTGGGCACCACCACCCCAAGGGCTGGACCGACGACACCCTGCAATGCGTGCGCGGCAACCGCCAGGAAGGTTGTGATGGCGCTCATTGAAAATGGATCTGGCGCACTTTCCGTGAAGCCTCTGCCACGCTTCACTATTCGAGGTGGACGACGCGCTTCCGCAACAGGTCGAGGTTGGCTCGCCCGTACATCTGCCGCTTGAGCATTTTGATTCTGTTCACGTGCCCTTCGACCGGCCCGGAGTTGTGTTCGAGGGTCAACCCGGCGGTGACGGCATCGAGGTCACGGCGCAGGCCGGCGGCGAAGGACCGCAGAGCCGGTGATCCGGTGGCGTCGACGCTGGTCATCCAGCTGATGAGTTCGAGTCCGCGCCGCTCGACCATGATCTCGGCGAAGCCGCGAACGTGCTCGCGCAGGGCGGTCAGTGCGGGACTGCGTTCGAGGATGTCGGTAAGGTGGCGGCTGTCTGCGTCGGTGAGCCGGTCGGGTCGAGAGGTCAACCACCCGGTGACCTGCCGGGCGGATGGCGCCGGCGGTGGCGCCGGCCGCGTCCGGTGCGCAGCGCGCAGTGGTGCCAGGAACCGGCGGACGGTCTTGGCGCTGCCTCGGTAGCCGCGTTCGGTGATCTCCGCGGTCAGGCGGGCGGCATCGGTGCACCCCGCGGCGAAGCGGTCACGCAGGTAGGTTTCGTGTTCGCTGAGCAAGGTGGGTCCTGCTATCCGGGTGGTGGTCAGCAGTTCGTCGACGTCATGGGCGCGGGCGAAGCGGCGAACGGTCTTGCGGTCGAGGCTCAGTTTCCTGCTGATCGCCGAGATCGTCATCCCGTTCGAGACGAGTTGTTGCACGGCGGCATGCCGTTCCCTGGTGCGGGTGATCAACCGGCCGTCCGGCCACTCGGCATTTGTAGTGCTGGTACCACAGTCGATCTCGTTGGCAGTGGTGTCGGTGACGACCTCGCCGGGGTCGACGGGTTCGGTCGGTGGGCGAAGATCAGCGCGGTGCCGAACCACGGTGTCCTCGACCGCGCCGACGAGGTTGTGCCACAGGTGCCACCGGTCGGCGACCTGCACCGCATCCGGCGCGCCGACGCGAATGGCTTCGGCGTAGGCCCCCGCCCGGTCACGACACACCACCTCGGCACCGGGATGCTCCCGCAGCCATGCGGCGACGGTCTCGCTGGTGCGGTCCGGAAGCAGGTCGATCGGCCGGCTCGTGGTCAGATCCACGATCACGGTGCCGTAGACGTGTCCGCGGCGGACGGCGAAGTCATCGATGCCGAGTACGGGCGTGGCGCCGATCGGCCGGTCGGGGATCGCGCGCACCGTTCGCAGCAGGGTGTCGCGGCCGACCGTGATCCCGAGCCTGGCTGCCAGGCGGGCGCCGGCGCGACCGGCCATCGCCAGACCGATCGCCTCGAGCACTGCGTCGAGCACCGTAGTGCGGCGGGCGCACCGCTTCGTCAAACCGGCTATCTGTTCGGCGAATGTAATTGCCTTGCAGTCGGTGTTGAGACAGAAGAATCGGCGCACAGTCAGTACGAGTACGACCGGGCGGGCACCGATTGTCGTGTCGGCCAGTCTGCGTCGGTATCGGGAATGGACCCGGCTCGACGGCGTGTGGCATTTCGGGCACCGTGCTTCGCTGCGGTGAGGGTGGGCGTGGATCCGGATCGTGGACTCGACGAGGCGGACAGCGTCGACAACGACGTCGGTCAGATGCGGCAGCAAGGCCGCCAGGAGCGCAAGGTCACACCATGATGATCTTGGTCTATGCCGAGTCGTCCCTGATCAGGGGCACGTCAGGACCTTCACGGAAAGTGCGCCAGATCCACTTTCGATGAGCCTCATCAGTTGGACGAGCTCGTCGCATGGACCGGTTGAAACCACCTTGCCGTTGACAATGGAATGCGGGAATCTACATGTCGAGACGCAGCCAGGAGTGGCCGGACACGCCCCCTGCAGGCATGTCAACCGCCGTGTGGCGTCTGCCAGATCTCGGGCTGCTCGCTCTCCGACCGCGATATGCAGGCCCCTCCATTCCGGCGGCCATACCCCCTCACTCCTGCTCATCTCGCCAGCTGCGATCAGCGTGGTGTCCACGAAGCGATGGAATGAATCGATATGTGGACGTCACAACTTTCGGATGAGGCCGGTGTAACCGGCGATTGCGAGTGTCGCGAAGAGCCAAGCCAACGCTTGAAGAATCCAGCTGAACACCGTAAACGTCTGACCACATCCCGATTCTGTGTCCAACCGACAGCGATCACCTGCTGGTGTCTTGATCAGAGGAAGCCCGATCTGCAGTCCCAGTCCGATCTGCTCGCTGAGTGAACACGGTTCGCCCTCCAGTCCGGTGAGCCGAGTCAACTGGGCGACGTAGCGTTCCGTCGGAGGTGCGGTGGGGATGTGCACGCGACCCGCGCCGAGGGTCAATCCTATCGACATGACAACGACTGCCAGCAGAAGGAGGAAGGCCCTGTGACTGCGATACCCGTATCCCGTTGATGTTTCGAGGATCCGGGACCAGAGGAGACGCAACCGAAGTGTCGCACCTCTGTCTCGGAGCTCGCGTCGCCCCCGGACGGAGGTATGCAGCTGATTCCGAAGCTTCGGTCGCAGTATTCTGTTGCGATAATCCACTCGTTGGGAGATGAGTATCCGGATTGCGTCCTGGTCATGTCCAATTTCCTTGTGCGCCATCCCCAGCTGCTGCCACGGCTGCGCCGAATAACTCGGCGTCCGGTTCGCCAGCGCGTCGACCCACCCGTCGACGTTCATGTCGTTCGAGGGTATTCCCTCGTAGGTCAGTCCATCCAGAATCAACCACTTGGATCCCGGCCAGCCGTACCCGGCATTGAGCCGAAGTGTGCCGACCTCGGCGTATCTGAGGTTCAGCTCCGATACGCACGCACCTACATCGAAGGCACGGCAATCGAGTTTGCCACGGATATGTGCGCCCACAAACCGTACGACTGGGTACCGAAATCCGGGACCGGGACGGAGGTCATCGAGGATCACATCAGCGTGAACAGTGAGGCTGTCCGCGGCGAGGGTTGTGCCACGGGCATCGGTCAGTCGCGCCCCGGTGAAGTCGAGTTGACCGCCGATCCTCGCCCCACCCAACGCGACGACAGGACGCTGCTCACTGTTCGAGCTGGCACGAAGACCATTGGCGAAGGTCGCCTGGCCATCGACCCGAATACCCTCTGCAGCCAGCGCTTCCATCGATCCGGCGGTAAGACTGGCGCGGTCGAAGATCACGTGCGCACGGAACTGCGCACCGCCCAGTTGAATCGCGCACAGACCGGCGGACGAACGGACGCCTGTGAATTCAGCCGTACCGGCTACGGAGACGTGTGAGGCATACAGTCCGATACCGTGCTTGGCGTCAAGACACGCGCTCTCGAAGGACAATTTGCCGCCGATCTTGGCCCCGACAAGCCTGACGGCGCATTTCTGTACTCCGCGGGTCCGGGCCTGCAGCCCGGCCGCGAACGATGCGTTTCCACCGATATCTATACGATCGGCGTTCAGCGCGTTTCCCCAAGATCCCGTCAGGTGCGCGCCGGCGAAGGATAGATCGCCTCCAACCTTCGCGCCCGTCAGACTAACGGCATCAGCGAACCCGGTTGCCGTCGCCGTGAAGGATTCCACGAAGTACGCGCCGGCTGCGACAGTGATGCCGTCGGCACCCAGCGCTGTGCCGCGGCGGCTCTCCGCGTGCGTGCCTGTAACCGACAATTGCCCTTCGAACCTTGAACCGTCAAGCTGGACCGCGTCGTTCTCGTCGCGGGCGACAAACCGGCAATCCTCGAAGTGTGCGTCGCCTCCGACGAGGAGGGATTCCGCTACAAGGGCACGGCCACCGCGGCTGGTAAGCCGCGCGCCGACGAAGTTCAGCCGGCCGTGAAATCGGGCCTCGCTGAGCCGAACGGCATCCCCGGCTCCCTTGTGTGATTCCTGGGATTCCGCGGTCAGCGAAATGAATGACGCAAGCCGCTTCACCGAGATTCGCGCGGCACTCAGCGCGGTACCCGTCGTGTTCGTCAGCCGCACATTCCTGACGAGCAGCCCGCCGTCGATCGACGATCCGGACATCCTGATCTTGTCCTCGGCGCTGCCGGCCACGGCGATGAACCCGTCGAGCACCAGATCGCCGGTGACCGTCATGCCCTCCGCGACAATCACGGTCTTGTCGGTCAGGGACTCGCAGTCGGTGATCTCCAAGCTTATGAGCCTCGCGTTGTCGACGAATACGGAGTGCCGAAACACGCAGTCGACGAACCGGAGCGGGATGGATGTCGAGAGGTTGGACAAATCCAGGGCGCCGTGTATCTCGGCGCCCATCAATACCAGGCCGCGGGGGTCCGGTCGCGAAGCAGATTTCGCGCACGTCAGCAGAGCAGTTCGAATTGCTCCGGCCGGGATGGCACCGCGGACACCGTCTGGACCTTGGGCGTTCGTCGCTGCACCATCCAGGATATTTTTGATCAGTGTGTGGTCGGGGCCCTTCTTCAAGGCTGACACGTAACCGAAGCTACTCCGCTGACAGTATGGGTAACTCCGGAACGATTGGGTCCACCCGGCTGGGACGATCGCAACTCGGCCAGTCGACGGTCGATGGTCACCGCCGACATCAACACCAACAATTCTGCCGGTGACGTCGTCGATGCTCAGCTCGCCGAACCGACGCAGCGTCGGCACCAGGTCCGGCAGCATCGCTGCGAGACGTTTACCCGCCGGCGCACCGAACACCGCCCAGCAGAACCGCAGCGCCGCAATCACCTCGGAGCCGTACTTCAGGGATCTCGGGGTGCGTCGCCTGACCGCGGTGGGCCGCAACGCCTGCGTCAACGCCTTACGGGCGTGATTGCGGTGCCAGCCGGTCGTGGCACACAACTCGTCGAGGATGATGCCCTTGTCGGCCTTGTCGGCCCAGGCGTACCGCGTCGCGATCGTCTTGGTCACGGCCTTGCGCCCACTCATCGACAGCCCCATCGTCCGGGCCTACCGCCCGGCCCAGGCCGGACACGGCAGGCACACCGTACGCGCGCATTCTCATTTGAGGCAACGACTACCTCTACGCGCGCATTTTGGATGAGTCAACGCGGAGGGTTGCGTTGTTCCGCTCTCGACATTCAGACTGAAAAAGGGGCGACCACCGAGGAGGCCTCATCATGTTCGTGCGTGACGACCCTGCCAACCGCAAGGCCCAACGGTCGAGCAGCGCGATCGCTTCAGCGACTGCGAGTAGCGCCGAGCGGCAGCGCATGCCGCGGGTTTCGCGGCCCAGGGTGGCGGCCCTGCATGGTTCTTCATCCACCAGTGCGGCAGGTGAAATCGCCGTGTTCATCGCGCCCAAGGGATCGCAACTACTGGACAGAATTTTTGACGTCTGCGCCCGACCAGAGCCGGTGACTGCCGCGGACCTGCAATCCGAAGTCCTGGCTGGCAATGGTGTGTCCAAGCACAATAACCCTGGCACGTCCGCGCCGACGTCGTTGCAGCTTCGATACCGCTCCCACGTCCTCTGCGAGAGTTCCGGGCCGGCCGAGGGGGCAAGGCTGGACGTCCGGCGGCTTGCGCATTCCGGCGCCGAGATCGACCCCAATCTGTTCGCTCTCGTCGAATGCCCCGCGGACGCGGACACGCCCGGCTACGACGCCGTGGTGGTCGTGTGGCCGGCGCGGTTGACCGATCTCGAGACCGCCTTGGTGCGTAGTGATCCCGATTTTGCCGACCTGCCACCCCTTGAGGACGCGACCACCTGGGTTCTGGTTGGTGTGGCGACCTTCGTGCTGTCGCAGGTCCCCAGTGGTGCGCTGGACCGGGAGGTCGAGGCGATCAACAACTTCGCCTCGACGGAGAAGTTCGATCGGATGATCGACCACCACGCTGCCGTGAGCGATTTCGTGGACGCCCGACGCCGAATTTTAACCGGAGCGACTACCTAATCGGCGCAGAAGGGGGCGCCTGATGAGCACCGGCGGGTGGATGGTCTTCGCGGCGGTACTGGTGGTGTTTTCCACGTGGTTCGCGGTCATTGTCCTCGCCACGCTGCGGGTGTTGACGACCCATCCGCGCATGGGTCGTCTACGGGCATTCGACCAGCCGATGTTCCTTCGTTTCGTGCCGATTTGGACATTCTTCGCGCCGAAACCCGGGGTCCAAGATCTGCATCTCGTGTGGCGCGACGCCGGAGCCGGCGGCGCCGGCCCCTGGCGTGAGATCACCGATATGAAACCTGAGAGAGGGATCGCTAGTTTCCTCTGGAATCCCGACAAGCGCTTCGCCAAAACAATCTACGACTTGACCAATGATCTGATCGCCGAATCCAACTCGCGAGGTGCGAATTCGGAAACCCTGACGTTAACCATTCCATACCTGCTGCTGGGCTCTATAGCGAGCCGAGCAGCGAAAGAATACGCCCTGGTCGAGTTCCTTCAATTTGCGATCGTAGCGGACTCCGGCGCCTCGCCCACCGTGCAGCCTGTCTTCGCATCACGGATACACGCGGTGTGACCAGATGGGGGCGGAATGGGCGGTGAGAATCACGGTCGCGATAGCGTGCACCGGGCTGACCATCGAACTCCTCGAACTGCTGGCCCGCCCCAGATTCCTCAGTGATGCAGGACCTGTCCCCTGGAACATCATCCGACTGCAACACCGCTGGACCGCTACCGGACTGTCGAGCCGGATCCTCGACGGCATCTTCCGGGAATCGGCACGAGGCCTGCTGATTCCCGGCGCCTCGCTGACCGCGGCCCTGGCCGTGACCGCCTTGGCGCCATCAGGTTTCCCTCTCGTGCAGGCAGGTACAGCGGCAGTGGCGCTGACGTTGGTCATCCTGGCGCTACGCACCGTCTATGGATTGGACGGCGCCTACCACATGTGGCTCGTCATCTTCGTGACAGTTGCCCTGACCGCCGCCGTGCCCGGCCCCATCGACGCGCGTCTCGCGGCGTGCCTCATCGGCGGGCAAGCAGCATTAGCATATTTCATCGCCGGCGCCAGCAAGTGCGTCTCGGCCGAATGGCGGAAAGGAACCGCACTTCCCGGCATTCTGAGTACCCGATCCTACGGCCACCGCTCCGCATATCGATTGATCCGCGATCGGCGCGCCGCGAGCACAATCCTGTGCTGGTCGGTCATCCTTTTCGAGATGGGATTTCCCGTCGCTGTCTTCATCGGCGGGAACGTGCTCATTGCTTTCCTCGTGCTGGTCGGCTCTTTCCATTTGTCCACGGCCCTCATCATGGGCCTCAACGGTTTTCTCTTCGCTTTTCTCGCAACGTTTCCGTGCGTATGGATTCTGTCGACCTCGCTGAAGGCAGGGCTGGGTTGATGACACGCGCGCTGAGGGGCGGGCTACCGGCCTGACTCACCGGAACACAAAGGGGTCGCTCGTGAGAGATGGACGAGAGCGCGAGCAGTGGCGGCAGCTCGCCGAGGCTGCGGACCGATACACCCGCATGCACGGCGGCCGGTACCGATGGTCCTCCAGCTACCGAGCCCAGCGCGCTGTAGAACGCGAACGTAGAGCCCAAGGCAAGTTCGTTCCGAAGTGGCGGACCCGCATTGTGTTGGGGGTACTCGCGCTCCGCCTTGTCGATGTACTGCGAGCAAGATATGCGCTGGCGTGGGTTGGGGTCGGACTGGCGATCCTCAGGGTGGGCATAGTGGCGTTCATTACTCCCTACTCGTACCGCTACTTGCTTCGCGCCGTCTACGTCTCCGACCACGCTGGCGGCCAACTGTGCCTGGTACCGCTACCGGGATGTGTACAGCTGACCGGCTGGTCCTACTGGCCACGCGGGACCGGTGAACGCGCGCAGGCGGCGCAGATGTCGGCCTACGAGCTGGCATATCAGGTTCTGGTGTGGGCCGAGCAGTACCAGATCGTGTTACTCGCCGCCGCCTCTGACGAGTCCCTCGCCGAGTTTTACACCCTGGGCGGATTCATTCATCCGCAAATGCCATGCTGCCGACAATTTCGCAGCGATCGCGTGTTTCAACACCTCACCGGCGGGGGCCCCGCCGGCAAACTTCGACTGCCGGGCACTCCCCTACCTGATCGCGACGCCGTCCGGCACTACCTCGAGGAACACGGCCGACTCGCGCCGAGCGAGTAAGCACTCAATGGTCAGTGAGGTCTTGGAAGTCGATGCGATGAGATGTCGACCCACCGGGGGTGTCCCTATGGTCCCCGTCAAGCCGCTGAGGGGAGCGGTGCTTGGTAGAGTTCCTTGTTTTTCAGTATGGCGTAGAGGACGTCGCAGCGGCGCCGGGCCAGGCAGATCAGGGCCGCGGTGTGCTTCTTCTGCTCGCCCCCGTTTCTTGTCGTAGTAGGCGCGACTGGCGGGGTAGTGGAGGGCGGAGAACGCGGACTCCGAACAGGGCGCGTTTGAGCTTTTTGTTCCCGGAGCGGGCGGGGTGCTCCCCACGGATCGATGAGCCCGATTTACGAGTGACCGGTGCGATGCCGGCGTGGGCGGCCAGGTGACCGGTGCGATGCCGGCGTGGGCGGCCCAGGTGAGCGGCAGAGGCGAAGGCGGAGCCGTCGCCGACCTCGATCAAGATCCGGGCTGCTGCCGAAGAAACCGATGCCGGGCATCGAAGTCAGGACCCGGGAAAGAGGGTGGTCATCGAGGGTCCTCTCCACGTCCTCGGCGACTGCTTTCCGTTGCTGAGAGGTCTCCTTCAGGTTATCGGCGAGTTTGGGGCCGATGGTCTCGGCGGCCTGGGTGCCGGGGACCACCACGGTCTGCTCGTCGAGGGCGGTGAGGATCTCGCCGACGAGCCGGATGCCCATGCGGGGCGCGTGCTTGACCGCGATCGCGGTGAGTGTGCGCTTGCCCGCCTTGTTCGATTCCGGTCGGTCCTCCGCAGCGGGAGAGGATCCGGGAACCGCCGGGTGTGTCACCCGGGGGCCGAGGACCCGCTCGAGGGCAGGGTGGACGGAGGTGAGTAGACCGCGGATCCGGTTGCTGACCCGGGTGGCCTCGCCGGCGAGATCGTCGTCGAATCCGACGAGGACCACGGGGTTCGCGAGCGCCTCGTCGACGGCAGAAGACCCGGCGCAGGGTGTGCGGCATGGTACGGGGGTATCGGCAACGATGAACGCGTCGCGGGCGTCTGTTTTTTGCTTGTCCGGGGTACAGGTCGGCGATGCGGCGCATCGCCAGTCCGGGCAGGTAGCCGACGTCGTGGCCGTATACGTGGGCCACGGTGACCGGCAGGGCGCCGATGGTGTTCGGTTGGTCGACGAAGATCTCCACGGTTGGCATTGCACCTTCTTCCTCCGGTTTCCGGCCCACGGCATTGTCACCGATCACCGCGACGGGTCCCGCCCCGCATTCGCCGGTGCTCTACGGCCGTGCGGCGTGGGCCGTACTGTCGGTGTGCCTCACGCACGGCCCCCACCGGGTGGATGTCTGCTCGGCGCGCCTGCCGGAGAATCCGTGCCGCCTCGGTTACGGTCGCGGCAGCTCACGAGCTAAGGGGCGCGATCGCCCCCGGTCATCGAGGGGGCGCCCGGCATGGAGACCGACGAACAGCTGCACCAGTGGGCGTGGCAGCTGCGCCACGACGGCCACGACTGGAGCGAGGTCGCCACCGAACTCGGCTGCACCGAAGCCCTCGCCCGCGCCATGGCCGACCGGCACCGCCGCGACACCGAGACCAAGGCCCAGGCCGCCCAGTTCTCCCTGTTCGACCTGTAACCCGACCGGATCGACGCCCCCGGCACCCCGCCCGCGCCGATCTGAGAACGGCACGACTACCGCCACCGGCCGCGGCGCAGCGCACGTTCACCCGCCGCGGGCGCGACGGCTATTTCCTCGAAAGGTGGATCTCCAGCCCGGATCGCCGCGATGCCGCCAGCCGCTGCTCGGTCGGTTCGTAGGACGCAGCTCCGGCATGTTCTTCCGAGGTCGGAGCCGGACCGATGCCGCCTCCCGGCACCGATTCGGGCGTTGTAGCGCTATAACGCGGGAGTGCGGATGCCTCCCGGCCTCGCGCGCCACCACCGGATACCGGGATCCCCAGCCCCGCTGCGCATTTCCTCAGATGGTGCCAGGCCGTGCGGTCCGGCCTCGGTCGGCTGCGGCCGCCCCGCCCCGGGTGAACGAGACCTGCCGCCGGGCCGTCACCGATCGGCACACCCCAGCGGCACCGGCACAGCGCGGGGGAGAGGGTCGTGCCGGCTGCGCCGCCGGCACGACCACTGCCCCGCCCCACACCAGAGGGAATGCGGGCCGGCCTGGCGGGTGCGCACGAGCAGCTGCGACCGCGATCTCGCTGCGCGAACCGGCGGTGTCCACGGACGGAGTGCCTCGGGGGGCTCCGTGGTGCGCCTGCGGCGCACGCCGAATCGAGCTCCGCTGCGCTCCGCCCAGCACAAGAGCCTGATTTGCCCTTCTGGCCTCCGATGATGACCGGCGGTCCGCTGCGCGCAACCCCTGGGCGCTGCGCGGCCTGACGGCCCGGAAAATTCTCTCCTCCGCTGCGCTCCGGCGAGATTTTTCCGTCCCAGAAGTTGCACTCCGCGGCCCTCATGCCGGTCGTCATTTCCTTGCCAGCAGGGCAAAAGAACGGGCGGACCCGCGCCGGTTCTCACCTCGAGCAGGAAGGTCGCAATGACTGCGCCGCAGACCCCGAGCTTTCCGAGCTTGACCACCCGCACCACCGTCCTGATTGCCGGGCAGGATCAACAGGTGCGGCTGGATGTGACCAGCGCGCTGACCGCGAGCGCGGCGGTGTTCGCCACGATCGGCGCGGTGCGGATGGTCTTCACCGATCTTGCCGTGGTCCGGGGTCTGGTGGCGGTGCTGCGTCGCCCGGTCGCCGACGGGGTGACGACGGTGCTGCCCGAGCAGTTCCTGCTGCGCCCGGAGCGCTTCGCCGCCGGGGAGCATGTGGTGACGGTGCACTGGTCTCAGGTACCGCAGTCCAAGATCACCCCCGGCGGGGCGTTCGACCCGCAGCGTCGCCGTCACATCCACTGGGTCGACGTCGAGGCCGGACCGCTGGTCTTCCGGTTCTTCGACCGGGCCGGTCACCGCGCCTTCACCGCCGAACTCGCCCGCACCCTCCAGGTGGCCCGATCGGTGCTGCTCCCGGCCGACGACAAGGCACTCGCCCTCGAAGGTGGCTGCTGACCGTATGTGAGTTGTCCACAGCGGGCCCGGTTCTCCACAGGACCGGGCCCGCTGCCCCTGCCCGCCCCGGCCGTGGCAGAGGTGGCCGGACACACTGGCGTCCACCGAAGACAGAACCGACCCGAAGGAGGACCCGCTCGTGCACACCTGGACCGTCACCTGCGATCCGGCCGTCGCGCAGGAATCCGGCACCGCCGCCACCGAAGTCGACGCCGTGCTCGCCGGCGCCGCCGCGTTGCGCCACATCACGGCCGCCACCCACCGGACCGGCCACCCGTCGCCGTACCTGTGTCTGCACATCGACACCCGCTTCCGGATCGGCCTCACCGCCGCCCCCGACAGCCCCGCCGGGGTCCTCGAGTGGATCGACGACTACGAACACCAGGCCACCATCGCGGCCGCCGTCGACGACTGCGTGCCCGACCTGGGCGGCCTCGACCCGGCGTGCTGACCCACCCCGCGCGCCGAGGGGCGGCGACCACCGCCGCGGTCCCGCGAGAGGGGAAACGGATGGCGTCACCCGCCGGCGTATCGGGTCGTTCGACCCGATCATTCGTATGCATTATGTTACGTACGAAACGTTACGATTGAGATAGCATCATGCGGACGGCTCAGGAGACGAGCGGAGGGCGGGCGATGACCGACGGCGGTAGGGGAGGGCGGCGCCGCGAGTACGCCTCGGACGCGGACCGGGTCCGGGCCTGGCGGCAACGACAGAAGGAGGCGGCCCGCGCCGAGCGGCTCGAGGCGGCCACCCCCACCGATCCGGCCCAGGCCGTGACCACCCTCGCCCAGGCGGTCCCGCTGCTGCGGCAGGAAACCCAGGCCGCCCTCGCACGCCTGAGCGAGGTGGCCGCGTCGATCACCGCGGCCACCGCGCTGCTGGCCGACCCGGCGGCGCTCGACGCGCACCTGCGCCGGGTCCAGGCCGACGCCGACAAGGTCCGCGCCGACGCCGGCGCCGAGATCGCCCGGCTGCGTGAGCAACTCGACGCCGCCCTGGACGAGCGCGCCGACGCCGACGCGGCCGCGGCCGCCGCGCTCGCGCAGGCCGACGACGCCACCGCACAACTCGCCGCGGCCCGCCGCGAACACCAGGAGGAGCTCGACCGCCTGCGCGCCGAACACGCCGCGGCCCTGGACGCGTGGACGACCCGGTTCGAGGACTCGGAGGCGGCGCACCGTCGGCGAACCGCCGACCTCGAGGCCCTCGTCGAACAGCAACGCGACCAGCTCGCCCGGCTCCGCGCCACCGCCGACCAGGCCGCCGCCACCGTCGGCCGACTCGACGCGGACCTGGCCGCCGCCCGCGCCGACACCGCCGCCGAGCGGGACCGCACCGAGGCCGTGCGCGCCGACCTCGCGGCCGCCCGCGCCGAGACCGCCGCGGCCCGCGCCCAGATCGACGCCGCCCGCGAACGCGCCGACGAGCTACACACCGAACTGCGCGAGGTGCGCGCCGCGTCCGCAGCATCGGAATCGACCGAGGCGAGCTGACCCCTTCGGAATGGGGCCTCGCCCCGGCAGCTGCGCTGTGGGAGGGGGCGAATCGGTGCAGGCCGGTGCCGACGCGGGCGGCCCGACCGGTGCCGACGCGGGCGGCCCGACCGGGCCGCAGGGATTACCTGGCTGCCGGCCGCACGGTCGGCGAGGGAGGGGGACATAGCGGGAGGGCAGAACCCCTCAGGGCAGCATATAGATTCTGCACGATACGGAGATAAAAAATTACCCGAATCTACGGCCTCACCACCGGTCACCCCAGAACGCCCAGCGAATTCCGATCGATGCCCCGATAGCCGAACGACTCGCCGGATAGGTGAAGTTGTTCCCAGCGGATACTGGATGTCGAGGCGGATGTTTGTCTCATTTGTTTTGGGACGGCGCTTTCGGATCCGGTCGGTGTGACGCCTCGACGAGCGCCTCCAGGGCGATCATCGGACCGGCGGTCAGCACTCAGGGGAGTAGGTCGAAGTACTGCGGGCGGGCCTTCATCGCGTGGATGAGAAGTTCGTTCCCGTTGTCGAAGCGCAGAACGACCAATTCCAGGAGGCGACCTTTCGGGTCGAAACCGAGCCGGAACTCTCGCCCGGGGTTGTTGTCATCAAGGTCGGCTGCATAGACGTAGTGCTGGGCCGCGTAGAGGCTGTCGGTTTCGTCGATTCCGTGCTTGAGGGCGGATTTGTGCGTTTTCACGCGACCCGGGTCCAGGCACGGATGGCTTCCCGAATCGCTTCTGACCTGGATACATGTTCTCGTTCTGCACGAGCGTTCAACGCCGTCAGCAAGGCTTCGTCCATGCGGACCGGGATCACGGTTGCAGGGCCCTCTCCGATCGTGGGACGACCGCGCTTACGCAGGGCAGCGACGTCGTAGCCGGCCTCCGCTTCGTCCGCCCATCCCTCGATCATCTCGTCGGTGACGGGGATTCCGTTGATCGTCTCGTCAGCCATACGAATTAGTGTAATACGAAAATGGGGTGCTGGTCAGGACCCGATGCGGGAAGCGGGCACCGACCGCTTTCGCCATCACGTTCGAGGACCGCTCCTCCTGGGCGAGTACTGCGCCAGGGCCGGATCCTCCGGAAGACCGACACCCGACCGGCTCGGGCGGCCATCGGCTCCCCAGCCTCGCAGGAGCGTCGCGTGCAGGCATCCTGACGTCGACTGGTCAGCGGGTTGACGATCAAGGACAACAGCCCCCGGTCCATTGCGGACCGGGGTGCCGCGGGGGAACTTCTGCAGCCAATCGGCTTTCGCAGTCCGGCCCGGAGAGGTCGCATGGCACGGACCGCGTTGCAATATGCGGGACGCGCCGGGGATCGGGAGCGCACACTCGACAGCAGGTGCGTCAAGGGATGTCCGATTTCGGAGGGGGCCCGATGTCCACCTGGTGGTCCGAATGCCGGAACGAGTTAGCAGTTTGGTCGCTCGATACCGCGCGGAGGAAGGCCCAGCAGGCCGGGGTGGCAGTCGAGGCAATCGACCGGTTCGTGTCACGGCCGCAGAAGCCGCAGACAAGGACCGAACTGCAGGAGGCGCTCGAACGGGTGTGGCAGGACCCGACGGCGTGGCCGCGCCGCGCCGAACTGCAGGCCTACTACCTCTACATGCGCTGCCTGAAGTCGTGGGAGATCAGCCTCGATCACCGCTCGATCGAGGCGTTGATCGAAGTCGTGCAGAAAGCGTGGCGCCCCGGCCACCAGCTGAGCCGGCTATCGGTTGATGTTCTGGTACGGCACACCGCGACGGTGACGGTATGCATGGCGGTCGAAAAAAGCCTGTTGTGCTCGTGCCCGTCCGACCTCGCCGAGCAGGCCCGTAAAGTCGTGTCCCAGTCTCGGGTGCAGCTGGTTCGACTCCGACAGCTTGCTTGTCCCACCCCCTTCAGCCATCCGACCCGCTTCGGTGCGCTGGTCACCTACGTGCTGCAGGTTGACATCTGCTATTTCGACTGCCTGGCAGCGATGGCGGATTCCGTCATCCGCGCGCAGAGCAAGGGCCCGACAGCAGCGGCGGAACTGACCCGAACCATCGCACGCCTTTCGCATGCCGAGCACTCCCGTCTTCTCAGAGACAGCGTGTACGCCTCCCAGCTACGGGCCCACCGCCGGCTGCTCACGATCCTTCGTGACCGGCTGACGAATCCGCGCTCACCCATCCTCCAGATTCGAGAAGCACGCGTGACCTACGTCTATCCTTTCACCCTCGACGGGTTCGAACTCCCCAAGACGGATCCGAACGGCACCGCAGCCACCGAGGGAAACAACGCCGGACATCACGCGCTCGAACTGTGGGGCGAAGATAACGGCACCAGGCCAAATCTCGCCGGCGAAACGCCTCGCAGTGCGGTGGAGATGGGCCTCGAGCTCACGGACATCTGGTCCCCACCCGCACTCGATTCCGATTCCAGCCACGGCACCGTGGTGAAGATGCCGGGGCTGTCGGTGACGACCACTGCCCCGGATCCGGAGCGGCCCGGGCACTTCATCGAGTTGCCCGAACTCGACGTCGAAATCTGGCTGGGCAGATTCGGCAACCATCACGTGCGGGTGCAGACCCCGGTCATGACGCTCTCGCTCCACGAACTGAACCAAGCGCTGCGCCGCGGCTCGACCTGGATGGGCCCGGAAGCGATCCGCGGCGGCAGTGCCCGAAAATGGTCCCGAGTAGCCGACTACGTGGATGACGTAGTTGAGAGCCTCGCTGTCCGTCTCAACGATGTGAGCGGAGCCAACGGCGAGCCGCCGACGAGATCACAGGTTCGTGCGCACATCGATGTCGATGCCGACTACCACGCGGTCGTCGAGATCCGGGCGGCCTCGGTACGGGTGTGCGGCGGCGAGCGGCCCGCGACCATCGACGACCTCCGGAACCTGGCCGGGTCCTTGCTGTTCCAGCCGATCGAGCGGGTACCGATCACCCTCGAGGAGTGGATCTGCACCCGTACCCCGCAGGAGGTGCCGAACCTGCTCGGCGAGAGCCGCTTCGACTGCGACTTCGCCGGCAGGTCCGCGAACACGACGGTGTTGTTCCTGCCGGCAGCACCGAACTGGGGCTACCTCAGCTTTATGGAGATGGCCGAGTACATCGCCACGCTGCCCGCGCTGCTGCGGATGTGGCGCCGACAGCTCGACCTGATGCACAGACACGCACTGGTCCAGCTCGCGAAGTGGCGAGAGCCTGAGCGTCGCCGGCACGAATCTGAAATCGACGAGACCCGGCTGAATCTGAGCGAGTTCATCGCGCACGTCCGTGCGCAGCGCACCCCGCTCAGCTCGGTCGACCTGGTCCGTTCCGATGCGCACCGGATGTTCCTCGACAATCTCATGCACACCGCGGACATTCCCCGGCTGATGGCCGAGCTCGACCGGAAGATTGAGCAGACCGATCACCTGTACGCATACATGGTGGAGTACGAGCGAACCCTCGAGGACGAACGCAGGCGCCGCTACGAGAACGCCATCCAGTCGGTGCTCGCTTTCGTCGCCTTGCTCTCACTGGCCGGTCTCTTCTCGTACGTCCACAGTCTGATAATCGGCGGCGATTCCAACATCGAGATCATGTCCGGAGAGCAGTTCGAGTTGGCGGTGTTCTTCGTGGTCTTCCTCCCGCTCAGCGTCGTCCTGGTCATCTTCTACCGGCGAAGGAGATAGGTCTTGGACATCCGGGTGCGCGACGAACACGAAGTCGACGACGCCCAGCTCGCCGCGCTGTACGACGACGTGCTCACCCTGTCGTTTCCCCGCTCCGAACTGGTCGACCGCGCGGAGTTCCTCGACGCCGTCGCCGGTCCCGACGGCGACACGTGTGCGGTCGTCGCCCTCGATGCGGCCGGGGAGGTGGTCGGCGGCATCGTCGGTGAGTGGTTCGCCCAGTGCCGGGTGCTGCTCGTCTCCTATGTCGCGGTGGCCCCGGGGCTGCGCGGCGGCGGGGTCGGCCGCCGCCTGATCAGCGAATCGCTGATCCGGTGGGGGAGCCGATTCTCGCCGCTGCTGATCGTCGGTGAGGTCGAAGATCCCCGCGTCCATCCCGCCACGGAGTACGGCGATCCGGTTGCTCGACTGCGGCTCTACGAGGCGCTCGGTGCCCTGATCCTGCCGGTGCCGTACTTCCAACCCGCACTCCACGAAGACGCCGACCGCGTCCGCGACCTGCTCCTGATGGTGTTCGCGGCCAGCCCGGCGTACCGGCTGGACGGCCACGTCGACACCTCCGTCGTTCGCGGCTTCCTCGAACAGAACCTTCTCGCGTGCGAGGGGCACATCGATCCCGGCGACGAGGAGATCCGTGCACTGTGGGCCGCCGTGGACCGGACCGACCGGATACCGATGCTCGCTCCTCAGCGGTATCTGACGTGACCCTCGGTCCGCTCCGGGCGCCGGCGACGCGCTTGAGGTCGCTCCTGCACTGTATCGCCGACACTTCCGACACGTCCCGTGCGAGATCCGTGCCGCAGTCGACGGCCCGGTGCAGGTAGGGAGTGGTGACCGCAGCCGTCGGCGACCGATACCGGTGACGGGCCCGGCGCCGCATCCGCGCAGGAGGCGCACTTCGACCGACCGGTACGCCTGCCCATGCGGTGCCGGCCGGTGGATCCTCGCAGGGCGTGTCCTGTGCATCCGCCCGACCCCCGGCGTGACGGCAGGTGCGGTGAGGCGGCCGACCAGGTGAGGGGTGCAGTTCGAACCCTGCTGCCCGCCTCGGCGCAACCGGCAGTGGTGAGACCGCCGACAGGTGAGCAACGCGATCGGACGGAATGGGTGTCGACGACGCTCGTCACCCAACAGGTGCGTCACTGGAGAAGCGGACACTAACCACGCTAGGAGAGTGACCACTTGGGAGGACTGGGGTGGTGATCAGAGGGCCCTCTACCGAGTGCGTGCTCACGAGGCCCGGATCGCTGCGCGGTCACCCTGGCAGCGGGTGCAGGGGTCAGGGGTGAACGGCCGCCGTTTTCGGTCCGCAAGTCACGGCCGAGCGATACTCTCGAGGCGGCTAACCCGATAGGAGAACCGTGAGTACCGGATTCGCGCTCCATATCGGCCTCGACAACGTCGACCCGCAGGCATACGCGGGTTGGGACGGCGCGCTCGACGGCGCGGAGAACGATGCGACTGCGATGGCCGCTCTCACCGGTGCCGTCGGTTTCAAACGCTGTGTCCTGCTCTCGAGTCGGGCCACGTCGACCGCGGTTTTTGCGGCACTGCGCAGCGCGGCGACACAGTTGGTGGCCGGTGACATCTGCGTCGTCACGTACGCCGGGCACGGGGGCCAGATGCCCACGTCGGATTCCGAAGAAGCCGATCGTTTGGATGAGACGTGGCTGTTGTTCGATCGGGAAGTGCTCGACGATGAGATCCACCAAGCGCTGACCGCGTTCGCAGCGGGTGTGCGTGTGGTCGTCGTTTCCGACAGCTGCCACAGCGGCACCGTGATCCGGGAGTTCTATCGTCAGGTCCTCGAGAATTCTGCGAAGGCTCGCGCGTCCTATTCGGATGTGGCCGCACGACATCGCGCACCTGCGGCACGATCGTCGGCACGAACCTTCGCCGTGCGGGCGGTACCGGCGCAGGAGCAAGCACGCGCGGTTGCCGCGCAGCGCGATCGGTATCTCCGGATTCGTCAACGCACGCCGCGGCCCGCCGACGGAGACGTGTCGGCGGCCGTGCTGCTGATGGCGGCGTGCCAGGACAATCAGGCGGCCATGGAGACCGACGGGCACGGGACGTTCACGGCGGCGCTGCTGGACGTCTGGAACGACGGCGGCTTCACCGGCGACTATCGAAAGTTCCACGAGAGGATCCGGGCATCGATGCCACCGACGCAGACCCCGAATCTTCTGACCCTCGGGCGTGACCTTGCCGGGTTCCTCGCGCAGGTCCCACTCACCATCGCGTCGCCGGCCGGTCCGCTCGGCACCTCGTCCTCACCCCAGGCATCGCCGCTCGCCGCGCCTGACCGGGTGCGGACGTTCCGGGTCGAGGTGGCGATCGAGGGCGACGCGGCGGCGGCACCGGAGGCGCTGCGCACGTTCATCGCTCAGGCGCTGCGACCCGCCGACGGGTGACCGGTCTGCAGGTGTTGTACGCGCTCGGCGAGGGGTTCGTAGAGCGCACGTCCGAGGGCGGTGAGCGCGGGATTACCGCGCAGTGGTGCATCGAGTTCGCGGACCTTCCGCAGGACGGTGCCGATATTGCGGTCGACGTATCCGTCGTCGGCAACAGCGGCCTCTCGCATCGCATCGAACAGGACCACGACGTTGGCCATCGCGTGGTAGGCGACCAGGATTCGATGCACCGGCCGCATGGCCCGCGCGGCGGGCGACCAATAGTGCGCGGTGTCGGAGCCGTCGTCGAAGGCGCCGTAGCGGCTCAACAAGTGGAAGTACTGGTGCGCGCACTCGTGGACGAGTGTTTCGACAATGTCGAACAGGCTGGCGGGATGGGATATCGCGACGACGCCGGGTAGAGCGACGGTGCTCCCACTCGCAATCCGTGTGGTGTCTTCCTTCTCCGCGATCACCAGGGCGCGCAGCACCGTTTCGATCCACGGTCGGTACCCGAGCCGTTCGGCGAGGTCGAGGGCGTGTCGAAAGTCCTCGGCTGCCTGCGGCGTCACCACGGCGAGGGGCGTGACCGCATCGAACTGCGGTGCGGTCGCCGCATCGAGTAGCCAGATGCGGCTGTCCCATCCCACCGACGTGAGCCGGGGTCGTCGGTCGGCCGCCGTCCATCCTCCGTCCTGGAATCGGAATTGGACGCCGTCGGCGACGATCGCTGTGGGACTTGCCTCGATGCGCTCGACGGTGCCGAGGGGCATCCCGGCGACCCGCAGGTGGGTGTGCGGAAGCCGTGCGTGCCAGTGCCCGTCGTAGCCGAGTTCGTTGAGGCGCAGGGCAATTGCGACAGCGGCGGCGACGGGATCGGACTCTCCGGCGATCGCGAGTTCGGCCTGCCCGAAAGCTTCGTGCCAGGTGGTCCGAAACGAGGGGGGCTGCCGGCTCCATGCGTCGATCACTTCGACGACGCCGCTGGTGGCGGCGGTGATCTCGGCGTGGCAGTGCTCGAGCAATGCGGCCGCGACCGCCGCGCCGTAGGTGCCCGCGACCACGTCCAGGATCGCAGGGTCCATGTCGGCAGTCGGCAAGCTGAACGGCCGGGCCCACGCCACCTCGCTCATCCGGACATCTCGATCGGCTGGCTGTCCGCCCAGACGACGGACGGCAGGTCGTCGTGCAGTGCCCGGTGCATGCGTTCGGCGAGGGCGAACAGGGCGGTGCAGTACAAGGACGGGTTGTCGAAGGACGCCCCGTCGAACCGATGCGGCAGATAGCCCCCGCCGCAGGCGTCGAACCAGGGGCAGCTGGTGCAGGTTGCGCTGGGCTGTTGGATGGCGTCGATCCGGTACGCCTCGGCGTGGTCGTCGAAGGAGTTCTCGAACACCGTCAAAGTGTCCTGGGAGAAGACGCCGCCACACATGCGCATGACATCGTGGGCACCGATGGAGCCGTCCGACTCGACGACGCAGAGCCCGCGCAGGTCGCCGCCGAGACCGTCGAGAACGGGCCGTTCACCCATCAGCCCGAGCAGCATCAACTCGAACAACCGAACACGGGGCGGCGCCGAGAGCGTGTACCAGTGGTCGAACGCCTCGAGCAGGAAGCGTGTGTACGGTTCGACACCGGTCCAGCCGTCGGGCAGGTTCGCCTGGTTGCCGTCCGGGAGCAGGAAGTCGAATGCGGTAAAGCCCTGTTCGACGAACCAATCCACCAGTTCCGCGCCGTTCTGGGTGGGGTCCACGACGCACAGGCAGCCGCCGAAGACCTGGTCGAACAGGTGACCGTGGGCACGTAGGGCTGCGACGTTGTCCAGCACCCGCTGGGTCGAGCCGTCCCCGCTGCGGGTCACGCGCTGCCGGTCGGCGATCTCCGGTGGCCCATCGAGACTCAGGCCGAACGAAATCCGGTTCCGTGCAAAGAACTCCAGCCAGTCCACGTCCAGTAGCGTGCCATTGGTCTGCAGGGTGAAATGGATGTTGACCGGCGCGGCTCCGGTACGGACCACGTCGACGAGGCGTTGCATGCGGGCGCGCCCCAACAGCAGCGGTTCGCCGCCGTGCAGTTCGACCGTGAACGACGTGTCGCCGTGGCGGGCGCAGTGCTCCTTGATGCGCTGCGCCAGCGTGTGCGCGACCCGTGGCGAGAGATAGGTCGGTCGCGTGCGCCAGGAGTCGTCGCCCCGGTTGTAGACGTAGCAGTAGCTGCAATTCAGATTGCAGCGCTGGGCAACTTTCAGCACGACCTGGGAGATGTGTTCGGGCAGCCGCGGACGAGTGCTCACTCGATGCACCATCCTTGTCTCGGTGATCTTGACCGGAGTGCCGACGCACACCAGGTGCCGCCGGATCGGTGTCTCGCTTGCCGTGCGCATCTCCACCTGCATCGGCCGCGCGTCATCTGCCGACGCCGGCAGCACGGCACCCCATATGCTCCCGTGCCTAAGCCCGCCAAGCGGCGCTCGTGCAGATGCACGCGGCGGTGGGACGCGACGGTACTCATTCGAAGAACGGCGCGGACTCTTCCTCAGCAACGATCGTATTGCGCAGGTGGTTGCTGGTGTGTTTGTCGTACGGGCCGATGGGATCGGCGCGGGGGCCGCTCCGGAGGCGTTTGGCCAGTGTGCGGAGGACTTGGTTGCCGATAGCCTCGAGTTGTTCGTTCGAGAGCTTCGAGAGATCAGGTACGTCTGCCATGCCCGCTCCTCGGCCGAGTGTAAACCTGTAACACTCACGATAGGTCATCGCGCCAATACGGACGGCCGGTTTCGGTGGGCCGGGTCGAGCAAATGGACCGCCGTTTTCTCGGCCGGATCCTGGCCATTCCCTATGGAGTACTGCAGTCGCGACTTCGAACATGGACGGCACCCGACCGTGATGCCGGAGCCCGTCCGAACTATTCGCTGGCGAAGGCCTTTGTTTGCACGGCAGCATCGAGCCAGTGTGAGCGGTGGGGGAGAAGTATCGTCCGTGAACTCCGGTCGAACGTGATGGGTAATCATAATCACTCCCACTCATATTGTGCAGCAGTAATTTCAAACGATGAGCGCACGAGGGAGATGTCCCGCTCCGTCGGCGCAGTCCGCGAACACCGTCGGGATCGATATGATCCTCCTACCAATCTCCAACCTTAAGGTGATCGACGATCCGGCGAACCCCGACAGGTCTGACGTCGTGTTCTGGCTGGCCGGAACACGGGTTACCGCCCGCTGCAGCTACCTCTGGCGTAACCCCCACGGACCGCTGCCACCGCTGGGTAGTCCGTCGCTCTGCGGCGGTGCTGCCGGCGCGGGTGGCGGAGTTCCTCGCGGCCGTGGACCGCCCCCTGGCTTCCGTGCCTTCCGTGCCTTCCCGCTGGGAAGCGAGCATGCCGTAGACACGGTTGGCGCTCGTGCGTCACCTTGCTCAGCTCAGTCCCGTGAGCCGGGACGCGGACTCCCGCTCCGGGATTACTCGAAGCCCGATCGCTCCCGTTCGAAGGCCTCTGCCCAGTCCGCAATGCTTCTCTTCGTGGACCCCTCCGCCCAGTGAGGGCTGCCGTCCCTCGCGGACTGCTCGACCCACTCGGACGCGGTGTTTTCACTCATTCCGGCTCTCCCCTGCTCGGCGTCGGCCCATTGTCCCGGGCCGGGCCCCCGCGCCTCCTCCTTTCGGCTCCAGCGGTATCACACCGTGTCGTGAACAAACGGCCATGCGGCCACCGTTCGCAGGCGGGGTACAGCCAGGCGCACCCGCTCTCGGCGACTGTCCTGGGACAACCCCCACGGGACTTGACCTCTGCCGGGCCCTGTCAGTCGGCGGAGTCGTACACTCCGAGTGGCTCCCAGACAGCGCAGCGGTCAAACCGAAGGCGGTGTTGCCGATGGGTGGTGCGGAACTCGAGCCGGGGGACGTGTTCGCCGGCTACACCATCGAACGGGTGTTGGGTGTCGGCGGGATGGGCGCGGTCTACCTCGCTCGCGATCCTCACCTGCCCCGCTACACCGCCCTCAAGTTGCTGGACCGGAGCCTGACCACCGACGACAGTTTCCGCGCCCGCTTCGAGCTCGAGGCCGACCACGCGGCACGCCTCGAACACCCGAACATCGTGTCCGTATTCGACCGAGGCCAGGAAGCCGGTCAACACTGGATTGCGATGCAATACATCGCCGGAACCGATGCCGCGGTGGCCCTGCGTGACGGTCCGATGGACCCACCGCGCGCCGTACACATCATCGCCGAAACCGCCAAAGCCCTGGACTATGCGCACGAGAAGGGCGTGCTGCACCGCGACGTCAAACCGGCGAACATTCTGTTGGGCCCGTCGGGCGCCAGGCAACCCGAGCGGGTGCTGCTCACCGACTTCGGTATCGCCAAGGCGCTCGATGCGACACAGCACCTGACCAAGACCGGGTCGCTGGTGGCCACCCTGCAGTATTCGGCGCCCGAGGTTTTCCAGGGCATCCCACTCGACCCCCGCGCGGACGTGTATTCGCTGGGGTGCACCGTATTTTGCCTGCTCACCGGTCGCCCACCGTTCACCGGAAGCACCCAGGAAGTCATGCGCGGCCATCTCGATGCACCCGTACCGCGGATCACCGCTGTGCGTGGTGATCTTCCGCAGAGCATCGACGAGATCGTCTCCGCGGCTCTGGCCAAGCGCCGCGAAGATCGGCTGCCGAGCTGCCACGCACTGTCCGCAGGCGTTCAGCTCTCCCTGTCGACCATGCCGTCTACTCAGACGGCCCAGCAAGTTCTCAGACAGAGGCAGAGGCAGAGACAGACACAGACGCAGACGGCGGCGGACGTGCACCGCGCACCCGATACCCTGACGAGTCGGCACCGGACCTCCCACCGGCGTCGGCAACCGCTTCCCCCTCCGCCACCGCAACCGCCGCCGGCGGTCGGTGTTCCCCCACAGCGCAAACGGGCGCGGGTGCTGCTGCCGCTGGCCCTACTCGCACTGCTGGTCGTCGGTGCCGCAGCGGTATTCGTCGCCTGGCCGAACCGGTCGTCACCGCAAACCACCCTGCCGTTCGACGGCCTCGACTATCCGGTCGGCGTGGCGGTCAACGCCGCCGGAGATCTCTTCGTCGCCGACAGCAACAACAACCGGGTACTGCGACTGGCCGCAGGCTCCGACACCCAGGAGGTCCTCCCGTTCACCGATCTCGACCACCCCTCGGGAGTCGCGACCAATGCCGCCGGCGACGTCTTCGTCACCGACACCCGCAACAACCGGGTACTCGAACTCACCGCGGGAACCACGACCCAGACGGTGCTCCCGTTCCCCGATCTTGGTGGGCCCGCCGGCGTGGCGGTCAGCGACGCGGGTCATCTTTTCGTCGCCGACAACAACAACAACCGAATCGTGGCTCTGCCGGCGGACGCTGCGAACCCGCAGGTGCTGCCGTTCGCCGACCTGCACGGGCCGGTCGGGGTGGCGGTCAACGCTGCCGGAGATCTCTTCGTCACCGATACCGACAACAACCGTGTGGTCTTCCTGTCCGCCGGCGCCACCGAGCAGACCGTGCTGCCGTTCACGGGCCTGGCATCCCCCACCGGTGTGGCGGCCGATTCCACCGGGGTGTTCGTCGCCGATTACCTGAACGGCCGGATCGTCGAGCTTCGGGCCGGTGCCGATACCCCGACCGTCGTCCCGTTCGTCGGCCTTCACCGCCCGATCTGGGTCGCGGTCACTGCCACCGACGATCTCGTCGTCACCGACGGCAACACAGTGCTGCAACTACCGGACCACGGTGGATCCGGCCGATGACGCTCAGCCTCCGCCCACAACCTGGAACGAGCCGGACCAGTTGCCCCAGTCCTGGGACGTGACCCCGTTGGCCGTCGACCCTTGGTAGGAACTGAGACCGGGAGAGATCACGATGACCACCACGCCGCCTGTCTGCTGGGAAATCACTCCCGCATGCACACCGGCCGTGCACACGCTGGAGTCGTCGGTATAGGTGCCACTGCCCCACACGGAGCCGAAGGTTCCTCCGGCCGGACAGTCGAACGACACTTGACCTCCGTCCTGACCGCGGAAAGCTTCTGCGGTCATACTCCAGTCGGCGGGCGGCAGCGCCTGGGTCGTCGGCGGCTGTGTGGGCGGGGGTGGCGCCACCGTCGTCCGCGGCGGTGGTGGCAGTGGCGCGACCGTGGTCCGCGGTGGCGGCGGCGCGACCGTGGTCCGCGGTGGCGGCGGCGCAAGCGTCGTCCGCGGTGGTGGTGGCGTGGTCCGTGTCGGCGTCGTCGTCGGTTGCCGCGGTGTCCCGCTGCCGACGTTGATCACCACCGGTGCCCCGGTGACCACGTTGATGACCGTCAGCTGGATGACCGGCGCCGCCGCGGGCTGCACGACGATGATCTTGTCCGGTTCGAAGCCCGGCCACCGCTGCCCGCTGTACTTCGGGGCTGCTGCGGTGGGCTGCGGCGGCAACAACGGGTTCCCGCACTGGCACCGCACCCGCGGCACACCGCGGTCGTCGACGAGCACTGCGGTCCCGGCCTGCAGTACGGACTGCACCGGGGTCGGGCGGCCATTCTCGTACCCGTGGTTCGTCACCCGGGTATCGGAACCGAGAATCACCGGCGTGAGCGACTCGACATAGGCGCGGACGTCGGTGATACCCAACACCTCCTCGAACGCGGCCCGCTGCCCCGGATTCTGCTCGAGAAAGCCGATCAGTCTCGGCTTGTCACAGACCGACAACTCGAGGGAGCCACCGTAGATTCCGGTTCGGTCGCCCGGCACGGCAATCAATCCGGGCCGGCCCGGATCCGGCGCACTGGCAGCCACCGTCGGCATCGACTCCGGCAGCGTGGTCGGCGCATCGGGAGGCACCACCGGCGGCGTCCAGGGAAACGGTCCCTCGGATGCCGCCGCCTCGAGCAACACCTCACCCTCATCCGCGTCGCCCCTCACGAACAACAGATAGCCGCCGACGAGCACACCGATCAACACGGTGGCGAGCAACCCGAACCACAGAGGCCAACGGCCACCACCCCGCGAAAGCGGAGGTGGAGGACCCGGCGGACCCGGAGGCCGCCCACCGGCGGGCGGCCATTGCTGGGCATGCGGTTGCCACTGTTGCCCCCGAGATTGCCACTCGGGCTCGTGGGATTGCCAGTGCGGACTGCCTGACGAACCCGGATCATCGCTCATGGTGCACCGCCGTCGACCATGCTGCCGGATTTTCGCTCACGATACCGGAAATCGGCTCCAGGAGATTTGCCGTCGCTGGGCCTAGCTAGCAAGACACGCCTACCTGCCCACACGCACCAGGACCGGTCGGTCCTGCGTCGCCTCCGGCGCCGAGAGTGGAGCTGTAGGGTCTCTCGGCCGCTGGCATTTTGATTAGCTGAGACCTGGGCGCTTGTCGAGTGTCTCGCGGTGAGGCCACCGTGTTCTGTCTCAATTTCCTGGCACTTCTTCAGTCTGGCGCTACCGTTTCATGGGCCGAGCCGGTGCTGGGAACGGCGATGCCGGGCCGCACCCTTCGGCAGCGGCCCGACACGACGTAGCCCGTCGAAATTGTTCCGAGACCGCGGGAGGTCGTGGTGTACGACCATCTATCACCGAATCCGGCCAGACTCCGGTGACTGCGTGGTGTCAGCCGCCGCCACTGCGGTCACCACCTGGCGCGTTCAGAACGGGTCGGCTGCGGCGGAGCCCGACCCGTGTGCGGCGGCATTGGAATTGGCGCGCCTGACCATCAACCT
Organism: Rhodococcus sp. DMU1; assembly: GCF_012272955.1. Classification (NCBI taxonomy): domain Bacteria; kingdom Bacillati; phylum Actinomycetota; class Actinomycetes; order Mycobacteriales; family Nocardiaceae; genus Rhodococcus; species Rhodococcus sp. DMU1. The sequence goes on from NZ_CP050953.1 coordinate 606,820, forward strand.
CGGCCCGTGACCCCGGTTCTCTATGGCGGTGGGATACAACGGATGGTTCAGTTGGGGGTACCGATCAGTTGGTGGTGCGCGAGTTCGCGGTAGAGCTCACTGGTACCGAGCAGTTCGTTGTGGGTACCCACCGCCCGGACCTTCCCCTGGTCGAGGACGATGATCTGGTCGGCGTTCTTCACCGTCGCGAGCCGGTGCGCGACGATGACGACGGTCTGGTCGGGGGCGATGGCTTCGAGTGCGGTCTGGAAGATCTCCTCGTTGCGGCTGTCGAGACTGGAAGTCGGCTCGTCCAAGAGCAGCAGCGGTGGTCGGGCGAGCAGTGCGCGTGCGATCGCCAACCGTTGCCGTTCACCCCCGGACAGGCGGATGCCGTGCTCGCCGATCTGCGTGTTCAACCCTTCGGCCTCGGTGGCGACCCGGTCGCGCAGGTTGACTGTGGCCAGGGCTGTCCAGCACTGCTCGTCCGTCACCGCCGGTGCGGCGAGGGTGAGGTTGTCGCGGACGGTGCCCGAGACCGCGGGGGCGTTCTGTTCCACATACCCGAGATGCGAGCGCAGCACGGACCGCGGGAGGTCGGTGATGTCTGCCCCGGCAACGTCGATGCGTCCGTGATCGACCTCGTAGAACCGCTCGACCAGGGCGAGAATGGTGGATTTGCCGGCACCGGACAGCCCGACGATCGCGGTCCGGGAGCCGCGGACGACGGCGAAGCTGACCGAGTCGAGGACCAGCTGGTCCGGACGGTACCCGAACCGAACACCATCGAACCGCAGCATCGGTGCTTCCGACGGTGCCGGGAGTTGCCGGTGCCGGATGGTGTCGGTGGCGTCCTCGGCGGAGATCTGCTGAATGTCGGTAATGCGCTGCAGGGCGCCGAGGGCGGCGGCGACGGACTGCACCGCGGTGAAGGCGGTATTCACCGGGCCCATGAACAACAACATGAACAGGATGAACGTGACCAGTTCGGCGACAGTCAGATGACCGGTGGCCACACGGTAACCACCGACGCCGAGGACGACGAGCAATGATGCGTGCCCGGTGATCTGCCGGAGTGGTTGGATCGCTGAGCCGGATCGAGCTGCGCGGACGCCTGCATCGAACGCGGATCGGACCCGGTCGCCGAGCCGGGCCTGGGCGCGGTCGGTGGCACCCGTGGCGCGGACGACGCTGATCGCCGAGAGGGTTTGGTTCAGGTCGCCGGTCAGGTCCCCGAGCCGGGACTGGGTCTCGAACGTCAACGCTCTCAGCCGCCGGGTGACCTGAAGTGACGCGGCGACCACGATCGCCACGACGAGGACGGTGACCACGGCCAGGACCGGGTCGAGCAGCATCATCGCGATCAGGGATCCGACCAGGACGAGGATCCCGCCGAGGGGTTCGACCAGGCCATCGGTGAGTGCGGCGCGCAGCAGAGTGGTGTCCGAGGCAACCCGGGAGACCAAGTCGCCGACATGGCGGCTGCGGTACTCGCTCATCGGCAACCGCAGCAGGTGGCTGATCAGCTCGGTGCGGGCAGTGAGCACCACGCTTTCCGCGGTCCGTTGCAGCAGGTAGTACTCGACGGTGCCGAGGACAGCGCCGACGGCGAGCAGTCCGACCAGTGCCCACACCAGACCATCGAGAGGGGCGCCGTCACCCACCGCGGTGATGATCCGGCCCACCAGCACCGGTTGCACCAGACTCAGTCCGCCGGCGGCCATGGACAACACCACCGCCGCTCCGAGCAACCGGCGATGCTCACGCACATACGGCCACAACACACGCACCCCGCCCCGCCCATCGGCTCCGCGTCTTCCGCGCTGCAGATCCATACGTCCCCCCAATCCCGGAAACCGGTCTCGCCATCATATTTCGGCGCGGGCGGGGAAACGCCGCAAAGGAAAAGGCCACCCCCAGGCTGTCCTCGCCCCGGCCGGACGCAGAGCGAACGTGTTGGGGGGCGATGCTGCGCGGTCACCCGGTTTGCCGACCACCGTCATCGGCCGTTGCCGCCGCGTGACGTCGGCGCCCGGCGGGACCGAGGCCGTTCCGGGCGTGGCATATATCGTGGCGATCGGCCGATACTGGAGATCATGAAGGGCGGACAACGCGGGCTGCTGCCGTTCGCGGCGGCCGCCTGTTTCCTCCTGGCTGCAGGCTGTCAGTCCACCGACGAACCGGGCGGCAGCCCCGACACCGCCTCGATCCCCTGGGACCGGGTCCCGTCGGCCCAGTCCGGCGCCGGTGCCCTGTCTCCGCAGGTCCCACGCTCACCTCTGGCGCCTACTGCCGACTCCACCATCCCCGTGCCCACCGTCCCGACCACCACCCCGGGGCCGTCCGAGGTTCCTACCAGTGCGAACGGACCGACGACGGTGACGCCGACACTCGCCGGGGTGACGGCCAGCGGTGTGCACATCGAACGGCACGACGGCTTCGACCGCATCGTCTACGTCTTCGGCGGCACTTACGCACCGCTGTGGCGGGCCGAGTACGTGGCCGAGGCAACCGAACGGGGCAAACAAACCTCGCGGCGCATCAACGGACGATCGATTCTGCAAGTTTCCTTCCTGGACACGGTCTCCTCGGCTGAGAGCGGGATCGCCGCGTACAGCGGACCGAATCCGTTGGCCGAGCCCACCGCCCACAGCGTGGTCGAGGTGTACCTGACACCGAGCTACGAGCGAGCCACCCAATCCTTCGTCGGGCTGCGCACCGAGTACCCGCGGTTCCGCGTCACGCCCCTTCCGGACCCGGCAAGAATCGCCGTCGACATTTTCGACTAGCGGGCCAGATGTCGTCGGATCACATGCATTCGGCGCGGTTGGCCACCTCGACGAACTGCGACCAGTACGGCACCCGCTGCCTGAACGTCCACTCCTGCCGTGGCATCGCCCCAACCTTCAGCTCGTTTCGCAGGTACTCGACAAGATCCGGGCCGTAGTAGATGACATCGGTCTGATACACCGAGAAGACCGGACACCCCGGTGGTGCCGGCGCCGCCGGTAGATATCGATGTCCGTAGATCGGCACCAGCGCCGGCCACTGGGCGAGATTCGTGCGAGCCGTCCGCTCGACCTCGACCGCATCTGTCGGACGTGGGCCCCACGACGCCGGCCAGAAGAGTACGGACTGATGGAGCACGTCCCACACGAAGCCGTCGACCGGCCAGTCCAGCATGCGCTTGAGCTCGGCGTCGTCGCCATCACGCCAATTCGGCCACCTTTTTCCGACGGGCATCGCCGTTGTCAGCAGATCCAGATGATCAGGGGCGAAACCCACCCCGAAACGAGCATGAACAGAATCGATCTCGGAATCGGTGAGCCCCGCCGTCAGTGTCACGCCCGCCGCTTGGAGCACCGATACTGCGACATCGCCGACCGCGCCCATGAGGTCAGTGTGTCACCGAGCCACAGCAGGGGCGAGCACGATTTCGCTGGCCTTGGGCGGTGCCGGGAGGACGCCCGCTGTCGTCGGTGACCGATCTCGCTGCGGGACAGCGGGACAGTCATGTCCGCCATACCGATACGAATTCGTACCAGGGCCCGCCGAGATGGGTCGCGGTGAAATCGTCGAAACCGGGAGGGACACCATGGGGGGAATACGCCCACCCGCTGCTCACGGTCAGTCCCAATCCGCCGTCCTCGATGAAGTAGACGACGCCGTCGTCGCCCGACATGGCGGTGCGGATGTCGAACCGGCCGATCTCGAGGTAGCTGTGGAGCGGCTCGGGATCGGCCAACAACTCGCGCGCCACCTGCTCGAACTCTGCACGTGTGTCGTCGAACGACGGTCGCGGCGCCAGCATCACCGCGGCGGCGGTGGCGAGTACGACCGCCGGTGCCGGCACGATCCACCACGACCACCGCCGGTCCGCGCCGATGACATACAAGGTCCGCACCGCCCACACCACCCCTACGACGGCGAGGATCAGCAATGCCGCGGCGCCGAACAACAACGGGTCGGCCCACCTCGAGCTTCCGTAGCGCGAGGGCCACCAGTCGTAGTAGATGCATACCAGGATCAGGACTGGAGCAACAGTAAAGGCCAGGTGGATCGGTCCGGGAGGCTTGTTCTCCTTGTCGTGGCTGATCAGCGCCCGAACGAGCCGTCCCCCGGTCCTGCCCATCCATTCACGTTAGTCGCGGTGCGACCGGGGCGCGCGCCTGCACGACCTCCTCATGTGGCGACGACGCGGCAGTCTCGCCGGGGGGTGGTTTGCTCAGCAGGGTGACTTACTCGGTCGGGCGCGCACGGCCGGCCTCGGCCGGCGGGCGAATGGGGATGCTGTACTTTTTCGCGATCCGGCCCATTTGCGGCACATCGCGCCCCACGTCACGTCCCAATTCCCGCAGTGTTCGCCGTTGGTTGACGTACTGCTTGCGGAACCATTCCGGGTCGACCGGAGGCCGACCGGTCTGCGTGGTGATGCCGTGGTGTCGTGCCAGCTGTCCCGCCACCTCCCTGCTGACTCCGATCAGCGCCCCGATCTCGGCGAGGGTGCGACGTTGAACGCAGTAGAGGTCGACGAACTGCGAACGGCTCGACGCTTCCTCGGCCGTTCTGCGGGCCGCGTATCGTCCGGTCCGCTGTGCGGCGGTGGGTGATGGGGGAGCAGGGTGTTTTTCGAGGAGGTGGCGGATCACATCGAGGGTGGTGTCGAGTTGCCGCCCGATTTCCGACAGTGCGGTGTGGTCGCGGCGGGTCAAGTCGTGGAGGGTGGCGAGGTCGACGGTGGTGGGATCGGGTCCGGGTGGATGGAGCCCGTCGAGCAGATGCGGTGGTGGGTGCCAGGAGACCGGTTCTGCGCCCAGTCCGTGGTTCTCGAGGAACCGTCGGGCCGCCTCGTCTAGACGCGGGGCCAAGGTGGGGGTGAGTGCGCGCGGAAACTCGGACAGTTTCGCACGGACGTCGTGGCCTGCAGCGAGGAACGGGGACCGGGACGCGGGGAGCCCGCTGAGTCGTTCGAACAGCACGCAGCGGGCGAAGTCCGCCTTCTGGCCGGCACCGGGCGGTGTTCCGGTTCGGCGGCAGATCTCGTCCCACAGTTCGTCGGGCAGCAGTGTGCGGTAGTCCAGGCGGCGGCGCCGGTCGTAGTCGATCGGGGGCGGCTCGGCGCTGAGGTGGTCCGCCAGCCGGGTGAGGGCGGTGAGGGTGTCGTCCCACCGAGGGGAGTTCCGCAGGCAGGCCAGCGTGCGGGTGATCCCGGCGGCGCGGACCGCCGAGGCCAGGCGGTCGGCGGCCTGGCCGACCGTGAGGGCGGTGCCCACCAGCAGCAGTGCCGCCGACAGGGCCGGTCGGACCTGCGCCGGGCTGCACGGTGGCACGGTGAACCGCAGCGACCATTCCGGCCAGAGCAGGGTGGGTATGCGGCGGGCGGCCTCATCTATGGCGGTGTCGCCTCCTGCGGGGTAGCTCGGGACGGCGGCCGCGGTGCGGTATCGCAGCTGATCGACGGCGCGGGCGAACAGCGGCCGCAGCGCGGCGAGCTGGGTGGCAGCCAGCCTCGTGCTGGTGGCGCTGCCCCAGTCGCACACGGTGCCGGCATCGACCTGCCGGCCCAGACGCCGCCCGCCGTGCACCAGCCACCGCAACGCCTCGCCGGCGTCGGTGATGTCGGGCCGATCCAGTACGGCCGCGGCCGTGGTCACCGCGACCGCCGTTGCGATTGCCCCACCGGCCGCGGCCAGCTCCGAGCCCCGGGTCGACGTCGGTGCTGGCGAAGCGGACGACAATCGGCTCCGGGTGAAGGCGTGGGCCAGGTCGGTGGGAACCCGGTCGGCGATCTCTCCGGCGGTGCCGTAGGCGAGGACGCGAGAGCCGAGGGCGTACAGATCGGCCAGCACCGCGCGGGCGGGGTGGGGGTCGTCGGCGTACACCCCGAACGTGCCCTGCCCGGCGATAAGGACATCGAGCACCAGGTGTTGGGCGCGCAGCGCCGGATGATCCGGGCGCAGTCGCAGTACCGGCGCCGACGCCAGGTCTGCTCCGCACCGGGCGAGCCCACTTCGGTGAGCGGTGTCCACATTCGGGTGTGCGCAGCGGCCCGGACTCGGCACGGCCGTACCACGGGGCCGACGATCCCGTTGAAGGTGTCCGCAGTGCGGGCAAGCGTCCACCAGTACGCAGCTGTGTTCGATGCAGGCGAACACGCACCCCAGCCGCCACAGCAGTTGCCACCGCCCGCCGGACTCGGCCAAGCAGTCCGGGCAGTATCGGGATCGGCGCCCGCGGCCCCAGGGAAATCCCACGGTGGCGCGCCCCTTGCGGCCCTCGAGCGACAGCGCGACACCGTCGTAGCGGGCCAACGTCATCGCCTCGACCGCCACGGCGGGCAGTTCCGCCGCCGCGGCGATGGCGTCCACGTCCCGTGGCGGCAGATGCACCGGCCACAGATTCGGGCGTCGAACCCGCCCGGCAGCGTTGTCGGGGTGCAGGGCGGCCTCCAGGTCACCGAACGCCGTGCCGGTGCGGTGTGCGATCGCCTCGAGCCAGGAGTCGATCGCCTCACCGGGCAGCGGGGACACCCGGATCGGCAAGGACCGCACCCCGCTCATCGTCGGCGGGTCGGCCGGGTGGTGATCCGGCGCGCCTCGAGGGCGGACGCGAGTTCTCGCCGTGCGGTCTCGGCGTCCTCGTCGTTGCTGACGGTGTCGAGCACCTCGACATCGAGGCGCTCGCGGCCGGTGACGACCGCCCGGTGGCAGCCGCGGTTGATCAACACCATCAGCGACCCGATGTGGCCGGTGCTGCGGGCGAACAGATAGTCCGACAGGTCGTCGGCGAGCATGCCGGGGTATTTGTCGGTCAGCACCAGTCCCTGCTCGATCGCCAACAGCATCGTCCGCCACTCGTGGCGGCCGGCGTCGGTGTCGACGACGAACGGCCGCATCCCCACCAGCGTGGTGCGGCGCGCCATCTGCGCCTCGGCGAACAAGCCGCGTTCGGCCAGTTTCACCCCGACGAACACCATGGTGACCGGGAACTCGTTGGAGATGTACTTGAAGTGGTTGCTGATCTCCACGCCGCTGGCGGCGTGCATGCGCAGGAAATGCAGATCATCGATCACCAACAGTCTTGTCTCGCAGGAGGTCACACAGTCCAGGGTGCGGCGGGACAGGTCGGCGCTGGTGCCGCGGGTGATCCCGGGGTGGGCGTAGAACTCAAGCATCGCCCGGTTGAACTCTTTGAGTCCGGTGTTGCCGGTCAACCCGACCCGGCACACCGGCCACCGTTGGTGGCCGTCGCGGGTGTCGGGGCCCTTGATCCGGAGCTCGCGGCGGTGAAACTGCTTGGCGAACGCCAGCACCGATGTCGTCTTGCCCAGACCGGGGTAGGCGTCGATCGCGACTGCGCCCTTGGCCTTGTCGCCGAACTGGAGGTTACTGTCGACCACGGTCGACAGCTGCTCGTGCAGGGCGGTCAGTTGCGGGGTCCGGATCGGCCCCAGATTCGCGTGCCACAGCTGCCGGAAATGGTTGTAGACCTCGCCGTCGTCCGCGCTCAGCGCCCGCAGCTGCCGGCGGGTCAACACCTGCGGCGGGACCAGGGTGGGAGCCTCGGCGAAACTGCGCCACCCCTCCTTGCGGGAGAGCGCCACGTTGCCCAGCGGCGCGTAGTCCTGCAGGCGCTGCCGGATCAGTGCGATGGTCACAGGTACTCCAGCGCATCGGCGTAGAAGTCGCCGTCGCCGGGCAGGTCTGCCTCGTCCTCGGCGTCGTCGTCCCCGATGTCGATGCCGTCCTGTGCGGCGTCGACCGCCGCCGCCGTGCCCGGACGCGTCACCGAGGTCGGCCCGGTCGCATCGTGCGGCCTGGGCGGGGGCTCGAGGTCGAGCGCCGCGTCCTCGCGCGCCAGGCGCAACGCCATCCGCCGCTCGGTCATGCTCGACCCGAGGCCGAGATTCCAGCGCTCAAGCAGGTCGGCGACCGCGATCCGGTCGTCGGGGTAGGTGTACTTCGCTCGCGCCAACCGGCGGGCGAACACCAACGCGTCCTCGCTCAGCGGCATCTGCATCGACCGGGCGTGCTCCCACTCGAGCGGGTACCACCTCCGCGAGGTCGGATCCCGCAGGTAGATCCGGGTGATGTCGTCCGGGTCGACGTGCAGCGGCCACCACCGGCCCTTGCTCTTGCCCCGGTCCGGGTACGGGCTACCGCCGTCGCGGCATCCCGGCGGCAGCTCGCCGTGGTAGCGGCGGCCGTGCACCTCGAACCCGTAGTGCTGGAGGGTGCGCCACTCCACCTCGAGGAACTCGTACCCGAGATCCGGATCGCGGGGAACCTCGATGTAGCCGGCACGGGCGATGCCGTGCTCGAACATCACCGCCGGCGACATCTTCACCGACGGCAGATGCGGATCGAGCAGGCCTTCGTGCGGCCGGTGGTGGTACACCACCGCCACCCACTCACGGATGATCGCCTCCAACTCGTCGAGGTAGAAGAACGCCTCCGACTCCGGCGCCACCCCACGCGAGTGCACGTCCGGTCCCTTGTACCCGGGCAGCGCCTGCAACAGGTCCTCCCGGAGGGTGCGGAAGAACCGCTCCACCGGCCCCTTGTCGCGGCCGGTCCGCAACCGGGCCGGCTGGATCGAGATCCCCATCCGCTGACACACACTGGTCAGATGCTCGGAGACGTAGATCTTGCCGTGGTCGATCACGATGGTCTCCGGCGCCAGCGCCGGACTCGCCGCCCCGGCCATCGGCCCGTCGACTGCTTCGACGTCGACCAGCAGTGACCGCGGGATGCCGTGTTCGGGCCACACTGCGTGCGCGGGCCAGTCCTTGCCCGCCGGACGCGGCCGGAACGCCTGATACAACGTGGCCGCGGCGTCCACCGCCTTCGTCGACACCGGCGTGAGCCGGATACCGACGACGCAGCGGGTGTACCAGTCCATCCCGACCGTCAGCTCGGCCTGCACCCACCGCAGAGTCACCGGATCCAGCGCGAACACATCTAACCGGGTGGTGTCCATCAACAGGTACTCACCCGGCCGGGTCGGGCGCAGCTTCCCGTACGGCCCGTCCGGGCGGGCTGCGATGTCCCGGTTGCGCTTGGTGCTCAACCGGAACGTCGGATGCCGCCGTTCCAACTCCTCAAGCACCCGAAACGCCGTCGCCCGCGACGGCAGCCGCACCACGCCCGCCCCGAACCGGGCCACCACCCGGGCGTTCGCGCGCTCGATCACCATCGTCCGCGACGGCCGCGACTGATCGGTGTGCTCGACCATCACCTCCAGGGCCGTCTCCACCCATCTGTCATCGGTCCTCGATGAACCTGTGCCGGAAGCAACCTCGCGGTGCACCGCCAAACCGGCCTCGCCGAACTTCTGGAACTTGCCGACCCACCGCTCGATCGTGCGAACACCGACCCCCAACTCGGCCGCTTTCGCTGCATACCGGTCCGACAACGCAACATCCACTGCATAGTGCGGGCGCGGCTCGCCGGCGCCAGCCATCAGCGGACTCCCGGACCGATACCCGGTGAGCACCTCACGCACATGGGCCGCTCGCACCGCAAGCTGCTCCCGCTCGGCCGCAGTCAGCTGGGTCAGCACCACGCTGGCGACTTCCTGATCGTCGTCGCTCGACGGGCCGGGGCCGCCCGGGATCACCCGAACACGCTCACACGCCATGAGCTCCTTCAAGGCGACACGTCGATACCGCCCGCCCGCCGTCTCCTTGACGACGACTTCGTTGCCCGCCGCGGTCGACACCATCTCCACCACCTCGACGGTCTCGCCGTCGTAGATGAACCGAGTCCCGACACCGACCCGCACACCCGCGCCGCTCACGAACCTATTCCCAGCACGCTGCGCGAACTCAGGGGTTTGCTCAAGTCGATCATGAAATGTTGCCGCCACAACAAGTGCAGGACAGCTGAGCGGACGACAGCTTCCGGCTGGTCGGGCAGGCATCGGACGGCCTCACCGAGCGTCGTACCGTGCAGGTCGAGTGATCGTAGGTCTGCCAGCACTCCCTCGTCGAACAGCCAGTCACGGCGATAGCCGGCCAGGAATCGGATACTGCTCAACTCAGGCTCCGCCGGTTCGCTGGCAATCTGGTAACGCCATCCACGTGACTCCACCACCAGTCGAGTCCACGCGAAGGTGAATGCAACCTCCGGCTTCGTCAGCAGCCGAGCGGGTTTCACGTCAACAACAATCGGACCATCATCGCGCAGCAGCAGGTAGTCCGGCACGTGCCGTCGTCTCGCGCCCGCGACGTCGGCTTCGAGCAGGAACGGCTGAGCGAGGATGCGGTGCACCGAGCGATCGAAGTCGGCCAACAGCAGTCGAGCCAACTCCAGACGCGACTCATAGATCACCAGCGCACGCTCTGTGCTGGACCAGTACGCGCCGGAATAGTGCCTCTGACCGTGATACCAACGGAACCGTCGCCACGGTATGGCGGCGTCGATCAACTCCGCCGGGGCGATCTCGTCCCAAACAGCCGTTGCCTCAACCCCATCGGCCCTACGACGGACGCGCGTCACGACAGATGTCGGACGTGGATCAAGATCAACGGCCATCAGACAACCTCGATACCGAAGCGGGCCGCACCACCACGGCCCCTCATTATCGATGATCAACCCTGCCGACCCGGCAACCGGGCATTCGGATGGGCGTGTCTCACAACGGTGGCGGATCCGCCACCGGCCCGCCACTCGCCGTGAGATTCCGCCACGGATTTCGAGACCCTACACGAGCTCCGCTGCGCTCCGCCCTGTCGAAGAGCTTTCTTTTTCCCTTCCGGCCATCCGATTGTGACCGGCGGTCCGCTGCGCGCAACCCCTGGGCGCTGCGCGGCCTGACGGCCCGGAAAATTCTCTCCTCCGCTGCGCTGCGGCGAGATTTTCCGTCCCAGAAGTTGCACTCCGCGGCCCTCATGCCGGTCGTCATCTCCTTGCCAGAAGGGCAAAAGAACGGGCGGACCCGCGCCGGTTCTCACCTCGAGCAGGAAGGTCGCCATGACCGCGCCGCAGACCCCGAGCTTTCCGTCCTTGACCACCCGCACCACCGTCCTGATCGCCGGGCAGGATCAACAGGTGCGGCTGGATGTGACCAGCGCGCTGACCGCGTCCGCGGCGGTGTTCGCCACGATCGGCGCGGTGCGGATGGTCTTCACCGACCCGGCGGTGGTCCGTGGCCTGGTGGCGGTGCTGCGTCGCCCGGCCGCCGACGGGGTGACGACGGTGCTGCCCGAGCAGTTCCTGCTGCGCCCGGACCGCTTCGCCACCGACGAGCATGTGGTGACGGTGAACTGGTCGACGGTGCCGCCGTCGAAGATCACCCCTGGTGGGGCGTTCGACCCGCAGCGTCGCCGTCACATCCATTGGGTCGACGTCGAGGCCGGGCCGCTGGTCTTCCGGTTCTTCGACCGGGCCGGTCACCGCGCCTTCGTCGCCGAACTCGCCCGCACGGTGCAGGTGGCCCGGTCGATGCTGCTGCCCGCCGACGACAAGGCCCTCGCCCTCGACGGTGGCCGCTGACCGTATGTGGGTTGTCCACAGCGGGCCCGGTTCTCCACAGGACCGGGCCCGCTGCCCGTCTCCGGCCCGGTCGTGGCCGGAGCGGCCGGGCACAGTGGCGTCCACCGAAAGGCAGCATCGACCCGAAGAAGGGACCCGCTCGTGCACACCTGGACCGTCACCTGTGATCCGGCCGTCGCGCAGGAATCCGGCACCGCCGCCACCGAAGTCGACGCCGTGATCGCCGGCGCCGCCGCGTTGCGCCGCATCACGGCCGCCACCCACCGGACCAGGCGCCCGTCGCCGTACGTGTGTCTGCGCATCGACACTCGCTTCCGGATCGGCCTGAGCGCCGGCCCCGACAGCCCGGACGGGGTGCTCGAGTGGATCGACGACTACGAACACCAGGCCACCATCGCGGCCGCGGTCGACGACTGCGTGCCCGGCCTGGGCGGCCTCGACCCGGCGTGCTGACCCACCCCGCGCGCCACCGAGGGGGCGACCATCGCCGCGGCCTCCGGCGAGGGAACGGGCGGTGTCACCCACCCCCGTACCGAAATTTGTTCGACCCATCGTTTCGTACGTAGCACATTACGTACGAAACGATACGTACGGTATAGCATCGATCGGGACTCAGGAGGCGAGCGGGAGGGCGGGGCGATGGCGGAGGGCACCAGGGGAGGGCGGCGCCGGGAGTACGCCTCGGACGCGGAGCGGGTCCGGGCCTGGCGGCAACGGCAGAAGGAGGCGGCCCGCGCCGAGCGGATCGAGGCGGCCACCCCGACCGATCCGGTCGCGGCCGTGTCCACCCTGGCCGAGGCGGTTCCGTTGCTGCGGCAGGAAGCCCAGGCCGCGCTCGCCCGGCTGAGCGAGGTGGCCGCGTCGATCACCGCGGCCACCGCGCTGTTGGCCGACCCGGCGGCGCTCGAGGCGCACCTGCGCCGGGTGCAGGCCGACGCCGACAAGGTCCGCGCCGACGCCGGCGCCGAGATCGCCGGTCTGCGTGAGCAACTCGACGCCGCCCTGGACGAGCGCGTCGACGCCGATGCGGCCGCGGCGGCCGCCGTCGCGCAGGCCGACGACGCCACCGCACAACTCGCCGCGGCCCGTCGCGAGCACCAGAGTGAACTCGACCGCCTGCGCGCCGACCACGCCGCGGCCCTGGACGCGTGGACGACCCGGTTCGAGGACTCGGAGGCGGCGCACCGTCGGCGAACCGCCGACCTCGAGGCCCTCGCCGAACAGCAACGCGACCAGCTCGCCCGGCTCCGCGCCACCGCCGACCAGGCCGCCGCCACCGCGGGCCGACTCGACGCCGACCTGGCCGCCGCCCGCGCCGAGGTCGCCGCCGAACGGGACCGCACCGAGGCCGTGCGCGCCGACCTCGCGGCCGCCCGCGCCGAGACCGCCGCGGCCCGCGCCCAGGTCGACGCCGCCCGCGACCGCGCCGACGAACTGCGCACCGAACTGCGCGAGCTCCGCGCCGCCGCCACGACCTCGAACCCCACCGGGCCGCGCTGAACCCGGGTGTGCTCCCCGTCCCGGCGCGGGTGCCAGGTGCTCGGGTCGAAACACTTGGGGGAGAACGGCTCCTGACGCCGAGCGTCTGCCCCCGGATTCCGATGTTTGACTCGCGCAATCGGTGCCGCCGGCCCGCGCCGGTCGGCTAGGGTTCCGAGCGTGCTGTTGCTCCGGCGGGAGTGGAAACTCATGTGGCGACGCGCGAGCGGATTCCTCGTGGCGGTTCTCGGTGTAGTGCTGCTCGGCACGGCGATTGCGCTGCCGGCGTCTGCGCAGCCCGCCTACCCCGTACCCGACCCCGACCCGTTCTATCTCGCCCCGGCCGACCTGGGCGCTCTCCGCCCGGGCGATATCGTGCGCACCCGCCGCATCGACACCTGGATGTACGCCGATACCGACGGGTGGCAGCTGGCCTTCCGGTCGACGAACTCGACGGGGAACCGCGATCCTCGCGGTCACGACCGTGTTGCTGCCGCGCGGGGTGGCCCACCCACCGCTCGTGTCGTACCAGGCGATCGTCACTTCCCTCGGAACCAAGTGCGCGCCCTCGCGCTCGCTGTTCAACCTGGAGCTGCAGGAGTCGCCGGGACTGTATCTCGCGCTCGAACGCGGCTGGGCCGTCTCGGTGCCGGACCACCTCGGGCCGACCGGCGCCTACGGTGCGGCCAGGCTCGGCGGGATGATCACCCTCGATGGTGTGCGTGCGGTGCAGCGCGTCGCCGAGCTGGGGCTGGCGGACAGCCCGGTGGCGCTGGCCGGGTACTCCGGGGGTGGGATGGCCAGCGCGTGGGCGGCCGCGCTGGCGCCGAGTTATGCGCCCGAACTCGACCTCGCCGCGGTGGTGGCCGGCGGTGTTCCCGCCGACCTCGAGCAGATGGCCGGGGGGCTGGGTTTCGATCCGCACCCCGGGTTCGGGCTCGCGTTCGCCGCGGCGATCGGTCTCGAACGTGAGTACCCGCACCGGTTCCCGGTCTCCTCGCAGCTGAACGAGACCGGCCTGTGGTTGCGGGACTGGGTGGCGAACGAGTGCCGCCGTTTTCTGCTGTTCCACGGGGCGTTCCGCAGTGCCGGACAGCTCGCTGCGAGCACCACCCTGTGGACGAGTGCGACCGCGCGTCAGGTGTTGCGGGAGAACAGTCTGCGCTACTTCCGGGACACCCCGACCGCGCCGCTGTATCTGTGGCACGGCACGCTCGACGGGCTGACGCCGTACGACTCGGTGGCGGAGGTGGCGCACCGGTACTGCGCTGCCGGTGCCCGTCTGACGTTCGTCCCGTACGAGATCTCCGAGCACATGACCACCGCCGTCGTCGGGTTCCCCGAGGCGTACGAGTACGTGGCGGCGCGGTTGCGGGGCGAGCCGGCCCCCATCCGCTGCTGACCCACCCGTTCCCGCGACGGCGCCGGCGTGCTGCGGCATCGAACAGCCGCGCCGGCCGGGACCGAGCGGTATCGGCAGGGGGTCGTGGACCGAGGGGCCGGGCACGCGGGAGGCCAGCCGTCCACGCAATCGCGAGCACGCGCGGGAGTCTCTCGCATCTCCGGAACACGGGCCCGCTCCCACCACAGGGGCGCCGCGGCGGGTCACCGGGGGTGATACCGAAACGGAGGTGATCGTGGGGGACGGGGTCGGAGAAAAGGCTCCGGGGTAGCCCGTCGGGGTCGACAGGTTCGCCGACCTCGGTCGCCCCCGCCGCGGCGGCTCGCCGCACTCGGTCGAAGCGGTCGATCGCCCCCGCCTAGAGCGTGAGGCACCGGGCGCTCGGGCTCCTCGGGCCGGTGTCGAGGCCCCGAATCCGGGCCACCGGTCGATGCAGGGGCTCAGCCCGGGCCGGGCTCCGCCTCACACCATGTAGAATCGGAATCGTACGGAGGTCACTAATTTTCCGAAATATGGCTTCGTCCGGACGGCGGAACGCGTGCTCGGCACCACCGAAGCATGGGAAGGGGATGGACGAGGGTCACCTCGGGAACGAACGCGGTGCGCCGGTGGCCGACCGAGCACCCGGCCCGGGCCTGCCGGCGGTACGGTCCGCACGCCGCCGGGGGGCGTGGTCGAGGTTCGGCGGCGGCGCCCATGCGGTGATGACGGCGGCCTCGACCTGCCGCGGGGCCGGGTGTGCGGGTCGGGACGGCTGCAGGTGGGGGTGCATCCGGGCGGTCGGGCGCGCCTCGTCCCGGGGAGCGGCAGCACCTTATCGGTGCGGTATGTCCGGTAGCTCTCGGGGGCATGAGCAGCCCGGCGAGGGCGCCCCGGCGGGCAGGTCGCCGGTCCCGACGTCGTAGCATGCGCCGCGACGGCCGGATCGGGACCGACCGCATGCCAGGGCAGTTCCCTGCGCTCGTTCTCGGTGCGTCCTTCACGGGTCGGGGTGTCCGACCGGATCAGCCAAGGAGCCGCCGCCATCCTGTCCCCGACCTCGCGCCCGATCGTCGCAGCGACCTTGCCGGTGCTCGGCGCGCACCTGCCCGAGATCTCCGAGAGGTTCTACCGCCGATTGTTCGCCGCGGTCCCGGCGCTGCGCACCGATCTGTTCAATCGCGCCAATCAGCACAGCCGCACCCAGTAACAGGCCCTGGCCAGTGCGGTCGCCGCCTTCGCCACGCTCCTCGCCACCGACGAGCACCCCGACCTCGATGCGATCATGGCCCGCATCGCCGCCAAGCACGCCTCGCTCGGGGTGCAGGCCGCCCACTACGAGATCGTGCGCACCCATCTGTTCGCGGCCGTCGCCGAGGTCCTCGGCGACGCGGTGACCCCCGCCGTCGCCGCCGCGTGGGACGAGGTCTACACCCTCATGGCCAACTCGCTCGTCGAGCAGGAATCCCGTCTGTACGACAGGGCCGGGGTGTCCGCCGGTCAGGTGTGGCGCACGGTCGTCGTCGCCGCCCGCGAGTACGACGGCGCGCATGCCACGACGCTGTTCCTGCAGCCCCTCGACGGCCAGCGGTTGCCGGCCTATCTGCCCGGCCAGTACATCTCCGTGCGGGTGCCGCTCGGCGACGGCACCGAACAGATCCGGCAGTACACCCTCACCCGCG
Organism: Rhodococcus sp. DMU1; assembly: GCF_012272955.1. Taxonomy (NCBI): domain Bacteria; kingdom Bacillati; phylum Actinomycetota; class Actinomycetes; order Mycobacteriales; family Nocardiaceae; genus Rhodococcus; species Rhodococcus sp. DMU1. Next base: position 622,836 of record NZ_CP050953.1, read on the forward strand.
GCCGCAGGCCGCACGAGTGGGCGCTGTCGGTCAAACGGGTGCCGAACGGGTATGTCTCACCCATCCTCGCCGACCGGGTCGGCGCCGGTGAGCATCTCGTGGTCTCCCACCCCTTCGGCAGCCTGGTGATCGGAGCCGGCCACGCCCCGCTGCTGCTCATCGCCGCCGGGATCGGGATCACCAATACGATCGCGGCGCTGCAGTACCTGCTCGCCCACGATCCCGATCGGCAGGTGACCGTCCTGCAGGTGGACCATTCGCCCTACGAACACGTGCGCCGCGTCGAGTTCAGCGACCTGGTCGACAGGTTGCCCGGCGCCCGACTGCACCTGCGGTACACCGAGTTCGACGGTGTCCACGACGACGGCCGCAACAAGTCCGGGATCTTCCAGGCACGTGTACGACTCGGCGCACAGCCAGTGGCCGCCCTGTTCGAGCGAGTCGCCAAGCCCGTCGGAGGCGAGCAGACACCCGGCGTGTGGCTGGCGGGCCGTCGGCTGGTCGCCCTCGATGGAATGTGCCTCGATGTCGCCGACACGCCCGTGAACCACGAGCACTTCGGCCGCCCGGGTGTGATCAAGGGCGAGCAGGCAGCCTTTCCCCAGGCTCGGGTCGTCGCATTGGCCGAGTGCGGCACCCACGTTGTGTTCGCCGCCGAGGTCGGCACCTACACCCAGTCCGAAACGGCACTCGCCGACAGGCTCCTGGACAGGCTCGAGCCGGGAATGCTGCTCACCGCCGACCGCGGGTTCTTCTCCTACGCCCTGTGGCGCAGCGCCACCGCCACCGGCGCGGACTTGTTGTGGCGCATCCGCACCGACAGGTCCGCGCCGAAGCCGGTCCATGTCGAGGATCTTCCCGACGGGTCCTGGCTGGCCGACCTGCGTCAGACCCACTCGGCCGCGGCTCGACGTGCCGAACCGATGCGCGTGCGCGTCATCGATTACACCGTCGACGACGGCCGCGAGAACCCCACGAGCTACCGTCTGTTCACGACCCTGCTCGATCCCGCCGCGGTGTCCGCCACCGACCTGGCCGCGGCCTACTCCCAGCGCTGGGAGATCGAGTTGGTCTTCGACGAACTCAAAACCCACCAGCGCGGGCCACGCACCGTGCTCCGATCGAAGTCCCCCGACCTGGTGCTCCAGGAGATCTGGGGCCACCTGTGCTGCCACTACGCCATCCGATCCTTGATGGCCGAGGCCGCTGCCCACTCCGGACACGACCCCGATCGGATCAGCTTCGTCGCCGCGCTCCGGATCACCCGCCGGACCCTCGCCCACCCGGGGTCTTTTCCCCCTGACCGACACGGTAGCGACAGCCCCGGCTGGCTCCAGTTCCTCCGCCGACTCCTCGACCGGCTCAACCCCGCCCGTCGTCGTCGATCAGCACCCCGGGTGATCAAGCGCAAGTACCTCGAGTGGCGGCTGGGGCGGGTTTCTGCTGTCCGGGCCTGAGGGCGAGGTGGGTGTTCACCGGGACAACTGCGACAGTTCTTGGCCCTCGCGCGCGGGAGGTGCGCTGGCAAGCGCGGAGGCCCACGGTGCCCGGTGTCGGCTCACCGTCGACGACACCGGCCCCGGTTCGCACTGCCGCCGGTCCCTGCCGGGCAGCGGTGCGGCAGGTGCCGCTGGCTCCAGACCGACCCCCCGCTCGGCCACCCCCGGCGGCCGGCCCGGGAGGCAGGTCAGGGGCTCATTGCAGGGCGTGGCGGGCCGCGGAGAACACCGGACTGCTCACCGAGGTGACGAGCGCGACGTGCGCCCGGGTCAACTCGCCGATCCAGCCGGGTCCGCCGAGGGTGCCGACCCGCTCCTCCAGTGCGAGCAGGGTGCGCAGGGTGTTCTCGTAGGTGTCGAGGGTCAGAGTGCCGGTCAGCTTGGCGGTCGCCAGAAGATTGTCGTTGACGGCGCGGAACTGCCCGGCCGCGTCCGCGACGGTCGCGGCGAGACCGGTCTCGGGTCCGGGTTCGGGTTCGGTGCCGGCCTCGGTCTCGGTGCCGGATACGACGAGCGCGGCCGCGATTTCGGTGGCCTCGCTCGCGGCGTCGGCGGCGCGCTCGAGTTCGCCGACCTCGTCGGGGGCGGTCGGGGGCGCGCTGACCGGCGGCGTGGTCGCGGCCGTCCGGGGTGCGGCCGACGACCGCGAAGCCTTGGGGTTCTCGGGTGTCGCCGGCGACGACTGGGGAGTCTTGGGGTTCTCGGGTGTGGCGGGGGACGTCATCGGTCTCCTCCGGTGGGTCGCGTGGGGGTCACGGACACCGTCGACGGTAGCAAGCCCCCCTCCCGGGGCACAGGGTTACCTAAGGACACAGGAAACAGCTCGAGGTGCCGGGGAGGGCGGTAGTGCCCGAGCGTCGGCGCAGCACAGGGGTCTGCTCGGGGCTTGCGGGGTGCCGCCGGTGGGGTTGTGGCCCGGGCTCGGACCGGCAGCGGGCGCACGCGGAGCCCCCACGTCCCTGCGCGGCTTCTGCACCCCTGATCGGCGGCGCCTCGGCCGTTGCGCGGCAGGCCACCGGGCTGCGTCGGGAACTCCGGTGACCGGCTCGGTCGGCAACGGATCGATGCCGGGCACCGCGGCACGAGCGTGCCTGCCGTCCGGGAGGCCGTGCTGCCAACACCGTCGAGTACGCCTGTGCGTAGCAGGGCGGCGATGCCGCCGGTGCGGAGTCCGCGCCGTACCGCGCCGAGCCGGGCGCGCCGACCGTCGTCGTCGCCGACCCGGTGGCGCCCGCCGCCCCCACGGTCCGTATCCGCTTCTCGGCGGCGGACATCGAGGGAGACCGTGACCGGGCGGACGCCGGGGGCCCTGCCCGAGGTGGGCACGACACCGTCGCTCCACCGGGACGGGCGCAGGCCCGGCCGCCGCTGCGCCGACGGTGCCGCCCGTGGTCGGGACACCACCGGTACCTGTTCCGACACGGCAGAGGCGACCTGCGGTCAGGACGGCTCACCCGAGCACGCTCGCACCGGCGGCTGCGACGTCAGGTGCGCGCCCGCGGGCCGCGCCGCCGGGCCGCCGGGCCGCTTCGGTGGCGGATAGCTCCACCGCACGCACGGCGGTAGGAAGCGAGTGTGCCCCACGCGCATGGCGCCGCCCGTAGCATCGGCCGGGTGGGACTGCTCACACTTCCCGGAGTGATGGCACGGTTCGGGTACGGGCTGATCCGGCTTCCGCTCCAACTGGTCGACGACCTCGTGTTGTCCCGCGCCCTCGGCGCCGACGACCCGATCCGGCTCGCGTTCGACCGGGCGCTGATCGGCAGCGACCGGCTCGCCGCCCGCCTGCTGCACGACCCCACCTGTGCGCTGCGCGCCGCCAACCTGGGCGAGCGCCGCACCGCGATCCAGTTGTCCATCGTGCGACACCAGCGGTGCCTCCAGCACGAAACCGACGCGCTCCTGGCGCGGCACCGGGCACTGTTCCGGGAGAAACAACTACGCGACTACCGGTCCCGGATGAGCGATCCCGCACCCGAGAACGAGCCGTGACCCGAATCGTCGACGAAACACCTGTCCTGGCGTGGACCACCGAACCGGCCCCCTCGTCGACCCCCCCGTACGCAGCACTATCCGGCACTGCGGGCGAGGAACCGGGACCCCGGGGCTCGAGCGAGGATGCTCAGCTCACCCCGATACCGCGACCGAACGTCACGCTCGCCCACCCGAGGAACGCGTCGAACGCGATGTCCCGATCGATTCCGGCAGACATCGGGCTCTCCCTCACGTCGAAGTTCCCGACCCGACCTCAGGGTATTGTTCCGAAACACCGTGCCGTCAGGGTAATTCGGATGAATGTCGCGGACGGGAGGTCTCGGGTGGTGGCGCCGGCCACGGTTGCGAACCCGCACCGCCTCGGCCGCGGCGCGTCTTCGGCCACGCCCCCTGCTCGGCTCGGAGTTCCCCTCCGGCGAGGGGATACCGGGCCGGACACCCCTGGGTGCGGGTGGCGCGGTGCCGCCGCGCGGTACAGACCATCGCTCCGCCATCCCGGCGGGCGATGGCCGACGGCCCCGCGAGCACGACCGTCCTTCGGGCGGCCGGATTCGGCGGGAAGAGAAGGTGTCGGCACCCGTCGACGGCGGGTCGCTGCGGACGAGGGCCCGGCAGGGGGACCGCACCCGCACGGGTATGCTGGGGCTGCACCGGTGGGGACACTGGGTGCAGAAACTGCCACAGCCCGCCTCATCTCCCCCCGCAGGTGGGGCTGTGGACTCGGGTGAAGTGCCCGAGGCGGATGCCCTGCCCGACCCCCCGGGGCAGGGCATCCGTGTCTGTTCGTGCCGGTCTGCGGTGGACGCTCGGCTGCGGTGATCCCCGGGGCTTCACGGCGGCCGGCGCTACCCCTCGCTGCTGTCAGTTCCGGCCGCCGCGAAGACCCGGGATCGCCGCGTCCGCCCGTTCCTCGGACCGAACGGTTCGTACTCGGGCGCGCTCGGGCGCGGCGGACCCGGCCTGCAGTCTACCGGATAACGGGCCGATTGGTATTTTTTGTCCTTCCGGGTCGGTCACCGGCTTTCCGTATCCCTGCGTGCCTGCGCCGTGCCCGCCGGTGCCGGCGCGAGGAGCGCTGTGCGCAGCGGGGACCGGGCCCCGTGTGTGCCCGGGGTCGGCAAAGATACGACGGACCGCACCGCTGCTGGGGTGGCCCGTCGAATCGTGTGCGTCACCGGCTGCACGGGCACCGTTGTCCGGCCGTGAAGCAGCAGGCGGGTGGCGGCGCAGGGAAGCGTTCCTCAGCCGCGAACGCAGGTTTCCCGCTGTCGTCTGCCGCCTCAGGATCGCGGACCACTGCTCACCGGTCACCCGACGGCGGCGGGGCAGCGGAGCCGGGGGCGACGCCATCTGGGCGAGTGCCGGTGGTGCTGACCCGCCCGACCGGGGGAGGCGGTCGAGCGGCGGCGGGTGATCGTCGGTGCTGGCCGTCCCCGGCGGGGGTGGGTGCGGCCGGGTCAGGCGGCGGCGTCGGAGGAGTCGGTGTGGGTGTCGGGCAGGGCATCGAGGATGTCGCCGGTGTGCTCGTCGATCGTGCCGTAGGTGATCGCGGCGATCACGAAGTCGTCCCCGAACGAGGTGGAGGCCACCACGGTGGGGCCGTAGTCCGACCATCCCCATTTGGTGCCCACCGTGCCCGGCACGAGAAAGGTGCCCCAGTCCTGGACGGTGCCGTCAGCGGCGACCGGTGCGGCGGTGCTCATCCAGTCCAGGATCGGACTTGCCGGATCGATGGTCTTCTTCGCTTCGAGGAATGCGGCCGTGTCCGCGGTGCTCGTCGTCGAGATGCCCCACCTGTGGTCTCCGTGGGTGCTGGACAGCTCGAATTCTGCGGCGGTCGCGTCGATGGACTGCGGGTACTTCGCGTAGGCGAGGGAGGCGGCGTGGTCGTCGCTGTCCTGGATCATCTGCCGGGCCAATTGCCGGTCCCGGGTCGATCCGTCGCCGTGTCGGAGCATGTAGTCGGCGATGTACAGCTTCACCGTGGACAGGCCGGGACGTGCCTCGGTGTGGTTGTCGGTACCCGTCGACTGGTGGCGGTCGAGGTCGATGTAGGTCACGGCGGTGCGCGCAGGAACGTGGGCAAGATCGTCCGGAGTCGGTGAGGCGGCCGCTGCCGGGCCGGCCAGGCAGAGCGCGCCACAGGTCAACAGTGCGCACACCAGCTGCCGAACCCCTCGAATCCCTGGGCAGGTGAGGGGACGGGCTGGGGCACCGGCCCGGATCTCGGGGATGCGGGCCCGGTCCTGCACCGGCCTCATCCGGTGGGTATACCCGTTTTCGGGCGCATCGAGTCGTCCGGGGCGCCGGCCGGTGCGCGAGGGTGCGGGCGAGCAGCATGCCCCGGGGCCCGCCCCGGCCGGGTCCGTACCGGCGCGAAGACGCCCGGACCGGGACGCGGACAGGGTCCGCGGCCGAGGGTGCGCACCGGCGGCAACGGTGTGTTTCTGGGCTCCGGCCTCAGGGACAGGCGGGGGTGACCAGGTCGTAGAGGCGTTCGGCCTGTTCGGGGGTCGGTTCGGTGCCCTCGTGGGCGGCCAGCGACTGGATCCGCACGGTGACGGTCTGCTCGTCGACGCCGTTGGCCAGGTCGGTGCAGGAGGCGATGACGATCTGCTCGATGTCCTCGTCGCTGCGGTTCTGTGCCAGGTCCGAGTATCCGGTGCGGAATGCCGCGACGAAGGCGGCCAGTTTGGTCTTGTCGAAGGCGCTGTCCACTCCGGAGATGGCGGTGGTGGCCATCGCGCCCGGGCTGCCGGGCGGGCTGCCGGTGTCGGGGGAGTCGGTCGAGTCGTTGTCGCCGCAGGCCGGCACGACGCACAGCGCACCGGCGAGCAGCGCAGTCAGGAAGGGGGTCCGGTTTCTCATACGGTGCGGGTGCCACCATCGTGATCCGGCAAAACACCCGCACGAGACAAAGGTCGTGGCGGGCACCGCCGACCACGCACCCTGCCCCGGGGGTGTCACCGGAGGCGGTCTCGGTCGGACTCGAGCGGCCGGCTGCCCGCGCAGCGCGGCTCCCTCGGGCGGGAGAGATTCTCTGGCGGATCGACCCGGCGGACGGGGCGGCGGCGCGGGAGAAACGCACGGGCACACCACGGGACGCGGGATGCTGCGGGACGTCCACGGCCGGTGTGCGGTGGCCGGACTCGGCCGCGACGGGATCCGGGGCAGAGACGAGGGCCGACCGGTCCCGTGCCGACCTCGAGGTCGACGCTCGGGTAGCCCGGTTCGCCGGTGCGGCGCGCCGACCGGCCGCATCCGGCGCCGGCCGGGAGCGCAGATCGATTCTGCGGGCACGGTGGAACAGTGAGGTGCTGGCGGCGCAGACGAGGGTGCGTCCCCCTCTGCCCTGATGGTCAGTGGTGGGCGCGGCGACGGGCGAGGACGGCCTTGACAACCAACAGCAAGATGATCGCACCGAACAGGCAGGTCAGGAAGCTGAAGATCAGTCCGCCGCCTTCGACGTCCACCTCGAACAGGCTCAACAGGAATCCGCCGATGAGTCCGCCGACGACGCCGACGACGATGTTGAGAACGAGACCTTGCTGTTCGTCGGTACCCATGATCTTGCTGCCGATCCAGCCGGCCAGGCCGCCGATGACGATCCAACCGATGATGCCTAATCCGAGCATCGGACTGTCCTTTCCTTGCCACGTATCCGCGAGTGAGGTTCAGGGGCAACGGTGTTCATTCGTCGAGTCGGAGATCGTGCACGCACCCCGGGAGCCGGAGCGAGCACGGCCGCAGGCCAGGACCCCGGCGGGCAATTGCTGCTCGTCGAGGCAGGCGGGGCGAATCGGGTAATTCTCCTGCGCCCGGGGCGCGCGGCCGCGCACCGCCGGCACGCTGCCGGGCCAGGGGGACGGTGAGGGCCATGTCCTCGGTTGCGAGGGTGGGGCGGTGGGCGGTTCATGGTGGATCTCCTGGGCAGCGTTGCAGCGTTTCTCGCCGACCAGCCTTCCCGGCACACCTTATGTGTCAGCGTATCGCGCTGCGCCCCGAGAAGGTGGGGGTCTTGCCTGCGCTGCTGTGTGTTCCGGGCGGGTGGGGCGTCGGAGCCGGGGTGGGCCGACGGGGGTCGGACCGGCCCGGGAGCGGTACCCGGAGGCGCCCTGCGGCCCTCTCGATCCGGAAGGACTCGATCCGGGAGGAGGAGGCGGACACAGGTCGGGGTGAGCTGCGCCGCCTGGCTCGCCGATCCGGGCGCGCACGGGCTGCTGCGCGGATCGCTGGTACCACCATCACCGGTCCGCCGCCTGCCTGCTCTGACCCGCACCCGCACCGCGCTGACCCGCGACCGCACAGGGTGGTGCAGCGGATCGAGAAAGTCCTCGAGGACGCTGGTATCAATCTGTCCGTGGTCGCCACCGGCATCATGGGAGTGTCGGGACGGTCGATGCTCGAAGCCCTGAGCGACGAGCACCGCGATCCCGAGCCGCTCGCGGAGTCGGCCAAGGGGCGGATGCGCGTGAAGATCCCGGCGTTGATCGAGGCGACGATCGGGCAGTTCACCGACCATCACGGGTTCTTGATCGGAATGCACGTGGAGCCGATCGACCGGTACGGGCTCGCCCTCGCCGAGCTCGACGCCCGCATCGACGCCGAGATCGAGCCGTTGCGGGCAGCGCGGGAGCTGCTGTGCAGCATCCCGGGGTACTCGACCACTCTCGCCGAGATCTTTCTCGCCGCGACCGGTGGTGCGATGAGCGTGTTTCCCACCGCCGGGCATCTGGCGTCGTGGGCCGGAACCGCTCCGGGTGTCCACGAGTCCGCTGGTCGGGTGAATCGACCAAGACCCGACCCGGCATCCGATACCTCGAGGGTGCGCTGGGCACCGCCGCCCTGACGCCCGCCCGTTGGAAGGGCACGTACTTCTCGGCGAAGTACGAGCGGATCGCCGCGCACCGCGGTCCGGCCAAGGCCCTGGTCGCCGTCGAGCATGCGCCGCTCGTCGCGGCGTGGCACATGCTCCCCGGCGGGGAGTGCTACCGCGATCCCCCGGCGCCGACTACATCCGCCCGCCACACCCCCGGCCTAGACCATAGCCGGGCGATCGGTCAACTCGAATCCCTCGGCTACCGCGTCGCTCTCGAACCACGCGCAGGCGGCGCACAGTCCTGCTCGGGTCCCGCCCCCCATCGGCACACCCGGTAGGCATCACCCGATTCGCCGGTCATCACCCCTGGTCACCTCATTGTCGTAAGAGGGAGCGGTGGTGCGACTTGCCCGGGTGAGCGAGATTCCGAGCGCGATCATGCCGACACCGAGGGTGAAGTGGAGCCAGTCGTCGGCGGTGTTGAGGGGAATGAAGTTGGAGGGCCCGGTTTTGTCGATCAGCAGCCCGAAAATCCACAGCGCCAGATAGATCAGGCCCCCGAGGAGCAGGTAGATCGCGGCCGCTGACGCTGCACGGGCCGCGGCGATACCGGCGAGACCGAACACCACGTGGACGAGGTTGTGCAGCACCGACACCTGGAACACGCCGAACAGCATCGCGCCGGAGTCGTGGCCGGTGCCGGCGAGCTGGTCGTGGTCGGAGGTGATCCCCGGGATGAAACCGAGGAGGCCGACGAGTAGGAACGCCACCCCCACGATCAGAGACGCGATCTTCACAGGGGTGTGGATCCGGGGTGGACGAGAATGTGGAGTTGCCATCGTGCGTCCCTTCGCGCGATCGGTGCAGGATGTGCCCCTCCGAACGAGGGTTTCCTGCGTGTGCCGACGGCAAACCTCCGTGCCTGTCGCCCCGCGTTCACCGATCCCCCCGGCACGAGACAGGTACCGGCGAGAAGAGAGCCCCTCATGTTGCCGCGTTCGTGATGCGGGCCGTCCCGCGTCCTTCTCGGACAGGCCCGGGGCATGGTGGGGGAGAGCGGTACCCGGTCGAGTTCGACCACGCCTTCATTCTGCTGCCTACGTTGTCGCAGGACCGATGTACCGGTCGTCGAGATCGCACGGCAGTGGGTCGAGACCACCCCCGGTACCGGGCACGGAGGCACGCGCTCCTGCGAAGGGGCGCAGGAGCGACCGAACTGGAAGACCTCAGGCATCGGGGAGGTGATGCGCGCCGTGCATACCGTTGCGGGGTCCTCGGCCCCGTCGCAAGGGGGTGCCCCGGATGGACGGGCCGAATGCCGAGGCGCTGCCCTCTCCTGGCGGGGTTTCGGCTGTGCCGACCGGGGTAGGCCACCGGGCGAGGACCCGGCCGCCCTCCGGGCGGGAGTCGGAAGCCGCGACGAGTGCGAGAGGAGGTGGCGCCGGTGCCGTCGGACACCGAGAACGACAAGAAGCTGTCGCTGATCGGATCGGTCGCGCTGGGGACCGGGGTGATGATCGGTGCGGGCATCTTCGCCCTGGTCGGGCAGGTGGCCGAACTGGCCGGATCCTGGGCGCCGTGGGCGTTCGTCGCTGGAGCGGTGGTCGTGGCGTTCAGCGCCTACTCGTACGTGCGGTACTCGAGCACCAATCCGTCCTCCGGGGGGATCGCGATGATCCTCAAAGCCGCCTACGGCCCCGGCGTGCTGGCCGGGTCGTTCTCGCTGTTCATGTACGTGTCGATGATCCTGGCGGAAAGCTTGCTGGCCCGGACCTTCGGCACCTATCTGTTGCGTCCGTTCGGGATGCAGGGCTCGGCGGTGTGGGTGCCGGTCCTGGCGGTCGCGGCGATCGTGGCCGCGACACTGGTCAATCTGGTCGGCAACCGGTGGGTGGAGGGTTCGGCGACGGTGACCGCGGCGATCAAGATCGTCGGGATCGCGACGCTGGCGGTGGCCGGGATCGCCGCCACCGGGGTGTCGGCCTTCTCGCGGCTGGTCACCGGGGGTGCGGACGCGACGCCGCCGGAGGGCGGACTGCTCGGGTTCCTGGCCGGGGTCGCTCTGTGCATCCTGGCGTACAAGGGCTTCACCACGATCACCAATCAGGGTGACGATCTGCGTGATCCCCAGCGCAACATCGCGCGCTCGATCGTGATCGCGATCGCGGTGTGCACGGTGCTGTATCTGCTGCTGACCGTCGCGGTCACCGGGAGCCTGTCGGTGCCGCAGATCGTCGCCGCCCGGGACTACGCCCTGGCCGAGGCCGCCGAGCCGCTGTTCGGGTCCTGGGGGGTGTGGCTGACGGTGGCGGTGGCGGTGGTCGCGACACTGTCCGGTCTGGTGGCGAGCCTGTTCTCCGTCTCACGGCTGTACGACATGCTGCGCCAGATGGGACAGGTGCCAGGGTTGCCGGGGTCGGTGAACCGGCAGTCGTTGCTGATCACGGCCGCGCTGGCGTTGGTGACGGCGACGGTGTTCGACCTGAGTCAGATCGCCTCGCTCGGGGCGATGCTGTACCTGTCGATGGACATCGCCATCCACTGGGGCATGGTCCGTCGCCTGCGCGACGAGGTCGAGTTCGCGACCTGGGTCCCGGCGGTGGCGATCGTGCTCGACGTGCTCGTGCTCGTGCCGTTCGTGATCATGAAGATGCGCACGGATCTGTTCACGGTGGTCGTCACCGCGGTGGTGGCCGCCGCCGTCTTCATGGGGCAGTGGCTGATCGTACGGCGCCGCGGCGACGCCGAGGCCGATCCCCGGTCGTCGGACGGGCGCCGGTCGCAGAAGCGGTGAGCCCGCCCGCGGGCGGGTGATGTCAGTTGACGGTGGGGCGGGTCGGCGGTGGCGGTTCGCCAGGGGTCCAGACGTCGAAGGGCACGTCGAAGGTCACCGAGCCGGCGCGCTCGAAGACGAAGGTGAACGGCACGGCGGTGCCCGGGTCTACGGCGGCGTCGGCCATCTGCACCCGCACGGTGATCGGATTGTCGGGGGCGAGGGGTTTGTCGAGTTGTTCGATCGGTTGGCCGGCGGCCAGGGCGGTGTCCGGGCGCAACTCCAGGGCGGCGGGGTCGGCGTCGATGGTCACCGAGGTGGCCTCCTCTGATTCGATGCGCACCAGCCGGTCGCCGATGTCGACGCTGGTGTTGACGGCGATGAACGCCAAGGTGGGGTCGCCGTACCCGGAGGGGCCCTGCGGTTCCGGTTCGGCGTCGAGGTAGACGTTGCGCAGCAGGATGTGTCCGACTTCGGCGCTGCTGCCGTTGCCGCCGCCGCGCACGTCGGCGGTCTGGGCCTGTTGCCCGGCCCCGCACGCGGCGGTCAGCACCAGCAGCAACGGCCCCAGGACGGCGGGGATCCGGTGGCGTGTCCGAGGGCGTGGGGGACGCGGCGAGAAGACGACGGTCATGAACTTCGGTGCCTTTCCGATCATGGGTGCCCCGAGGCGTGCTCGGGGACAGGGGACGACGCCTATTCGACGACGGCGCAGGCGACGCGGGGTCCGGCGTCGCCGGTGGTGAGGGTTTGCCGGTCGGGGACGGCGGCGCCGTCGGGCAGGGTGTAGCGGGTGGGGATGTTGCCGAAGTTGTCGGGACCGGCGTGCACCACCACGGCCCGCCCACGGCCGTTGTTGTTCAGATCGGCCAGGGTGAATGCGTCGGTGGAGGTCACCAGCAGTCCGCGGCCGTCGTCGCGAACGTAGAGGGAGGTCAGGTCCCCACTGGCCGGGAACCCGGTGCGGTCGCCGAGCTGCAGGTGCCCACCGGCGGAGAGGAAATCACCGCTCTGGTCGCCGTCGGGGGCGGTCGAGTCCGCCTCGCACGTGCCGTTCTCGTGGACGTGGAAACCGTGAAAACCCGGTTCCAGCCCGGACACGCGGGCCTGGATCTCGAGGAAGCCGGCGCGTTCGACGAAGGTGACCGTGCCGGCCGGATCGCCCTCGGGGTCGGCGAAGCCGGCGGTGACGAAGTTGCCGCCGGGTGAGTGTCCGGGCTCGCCCGGGGTCTCGCCGGTGGTCAGCGGCGCCGGCGAGCCGGTGAACACCGACGGGACGTCGGTGGTGGACTCGGGTGGGTCGTTGTCGGTGGTGCAGCCGGCCACGGCCAGGACTGCCGCCCCGGCGAGCAGAACGGCCCCACGCCGTCGCGAGCTCACGGGCCGTCGCGAGCTCACGGCGGGCGGTGTCGGCTCCCGGGTGCAGGGACGAGTGGGGGCGGGGTGCGGCACGGTCATGGTTGTTCTCCTGTCCCTCGAGGGGCGCGTCGCTGTGCAGGGAATGCGACGAACCGGGCCCAGGGACAGTCGGGATGAGCAGTGAGCTGTCGCGCCGATCGTGTCGTGCGCCCGGCTCGGGCAACGCGCATGTCCTGCATCCGCCGTACCCGCACCCCCACGGTCACAAACGAGGTGGGCGCACGTGAGGGGGCGCCGGGACGTGCCGGGACGGCAGGCGGGGGTCGGCGCGCGTGGGGCCCTCCGGTCGCCCCCACCGTCCGTGGGCGGCCCGGAGCAGGGCTGTGGACTGCGGAAACGCCAGGGGTGGTGGGGTGATCGAACAGCGTCTCGGCGGTGCCGCACTCCGCGGCCGGGACCACATGGGCAATGCTCGACCCGAGCATTGCAATCGCATAACCATAGGGCGCTGCACTGCACTCGGTCTTGACGCGGCGCCGGGCGTTACTAGCGTGGAGCGCAGATCGACAGATCCGACCTGCATCCTCGATCTCCGGCCGACCGGGCCGCGTCTGCTCCGATGTCTGCGCGTGGGCACGGTGGTCCCTCGGCCGGGGCTGCACGAACGACATACCGTGATGAACACCGACCCGTCCTTCGCACCTGCCCCGCCGCCACCCCCGGCGCCGGGAACCGCCCTCGCGCCGAGTCCGGCACTGGAGGTCGACCTCGACGCCCGCCTCGACGGTCCTGCCGTGCTCACCGTGCGCGGGGACATCGACATCGCCACCGCCCCCGTGCTCGAACCCCATCTGAGCCGGGCGAGCGCCGACGGCACCGATCTGGTGCTGGATCTGACGGGGGTGCCGTTCCTCGGATGCGCCGGCATGGCGATGTTCGACGCCGCGGCGAACCGGGTGCGTCGGCGGCACGCCACGCTCACCACGGCCGTGCAACCGCACGTGCGGCACATCCTGCACGTGGTCGGCCTCGACACCACACTGATGTGCTGCGACACCGTCGCCGAGGCGGTGGCCGCAGTCCACGACCGCGCCCGAACCTGATCTCCCGGGAGAGGAGAAGACGATGCGCACCCGAAACCGCCTGCCCGGCGTGCTCGGTGTGCTGATGCTGGTGTGGCTGGTCATCGGCGCCGTCGCGGCAGGGCAACGTGGCTACTTCGACGACGCGTCGACCAACTGCGCCAGCGTCGGCACCATCGCCGTCACCATCGTGGCCGGACCGTTGAACTACGCCGGGGTGAACCCGACCGTCGACTGTGAATATCCCCAACCCAGCTCGTAGGGGACGACTTGGAAAGAGAGCTCATGGCAGCGCAGAACCCGCCCGTCCAACCCACTCTGATCGATCTCGACGACACCGACCTGACCCTGGTCGATCCCGCTGACGACATCCGCGGTCGCGCCGTGTACGACCGCGACGGCGACAAGATCGGCACCGTCGACGGTCTGCTCGTCGACGAGCAGCGCAACACCGTGCGGCTGCTGAGAATCGGATCCGGCGGCTTCCTCGGTCTCGGCAAGACCGACCGACTCGTCCCCGTCGATGCCGTCGCGCGCATCGACCCCGATGCGGTCCATCTCGACCGCACCCGCGGCCATGTCGCCGGAAGCTCGCCCTACGATCCGGAACTGGCCCACGCCTCGCAGTACTACGCCGACCTGTACGGCTACTACGGATACCGGCCCTTCTGGGGACCCGGAGACATCCCCCCGCCCGTCTCCCCGCACATCCGGTGACCCGCTACCCGCGCCGACCACCGTCCCTCCCTACCGGCGTCCGGTACGCACGCCCCGACACCTCGCCGTGCGGGCCCGTCCGCACCCGACCGACACCCAGGTGCCTTCTATGACCGACACGAACCGGTATGTGTCCGCACCCGCCGCGACCAGCACCGAGTGGATCAAACTGCATCTGGCCCGGATGGACTCCGAGCCACCACGTTCCGTATCCGACTCCGACCCGCGAACACCTGCCTTCGACATTGCAATACACGGCGGAGCCCCCGCCCCTCCCCACACCGACTCGACCTGAGCGCCTGCACCCCTTCCGGACCGACCCGGTAGGGGCATCGCTGCCCTGTCCGGCCCCGTCGGAGCGGCACCGAGGTTTGTCACCTCGGTGTTCGGGTAGTGCCCAGGCCATGGCCGCTCCGCCTGCTGATTGCCGGCTCGAGCCCCACCGCTGCCCGTATCCATCTGCACCCGATCGGCACGCCGCTGCCGCTGGGCTTCCTGCGATTGGTCGGTGGCCACCGTCTGCTTCGCCGGTCTGCAACTGGCGTGGATACCGCCCGAGCAGGACACGAGGATCGCGGGGGCGGTGCTCGGATCGACCGTGCCGGTGCAGCTGATCGCCTGCGTGTTCGGGTTCCTGGCGCGCGACCCGGTCGCCGGCACCGGGCCTGGGGGTGCCGGCCGGGACGTGGGCGACGGTGGCACTGGTGACGGCAGTCCCGGGCGCGGACAGCGCCGGGCTCGGGCTGGTGCTGCTCGCTGCGGCGGCGGCCATGCTGGTTCCGGCCGCGGCCGCAAGGGGCCGACAAGTGTGCCACGCCACCACGGCCGCGGCGACGGTGATGGTCTGCCACGGCGCGGTGGCGCTGAGCCGGAGCCACCCGGCGACGAGAACCAGATCGGGGTATCACCGCGAGCGTCGTCGAAACCCCCCCCGCACCCCGGGGTGCGCTGCAGGCACGCAGCGGGTTCGGCAATTAGGCTTCGAGGCACACATGGTGAATCGTTTGTCTCTGGCGCCGTGCCCGGTGACCGATTGGAGCGATGAGCGCCGCAGAGCGCGCCTGCGCACCACCCGGTGGGGTCATCACTGGGGGCGGTTCGGGCGACTGCGCCGGGCCCTGGTCTCGCTGGTGCTCGCGCTCGCGGCGATCTCGGCCCTGTACGGGCAGTACTGGCTCCACGACGTGGCCCCGGAGCGGGCCCGGTTGGCCCACACCCGCCCGTACCTGCATTCGATCTTCGACGCGGCCGATCCGGCGGACCACGCCACCGCAGTCGTGGATCTGGTCGGACTGGGCAACCTCGATGCCACCGACACCGCCCGTGCTCTGCCGGCGCTGGCCGAACTCGGGCAGGTGTGGGCGGTGCAGTACGACAACGCCGGCATCGACACCGCCGTGATCAGCCGGATGATCATCGACCACGCCGAACAGGCGGGGGTGGAGCGAATCGTGCTGGCCGGACACAGCATGGGCGGCATTCTCGCCCTGGAGGTGGCCGAGCACGTCGTCACCGACTCGGATCTGAACCTTCTTGCGGTGTTCCTCGACTGCACCCCGATCGATCTGCACGCGGTACGGGCGGACGAACGCGATACCGGTGAGGACCTGTTGCGCTGGATGGGCTGGGTGCCCGGGGCCCGGGAAAGCCGCACCCTGCGGTTGGTGGTCGAGACCGCCGCCCGCAACGACCGCTATCTCGTTGCGCACCGGAACGGGCTGTCCACCGTCGACCCCGGCGCGCTGGCCGAGGCGGTGACCGAAGTACTGCGGGACAAGATCTTCTCCACCGACGCCGCGAGCAACGGGCTGATCGAAGCGCAGTTCCAGGCCATCGTCGCCTCGGGCGCGCTCGATGATCTGCGGGCGCTGGCGGTGCGGCGCGGGGCCCGGCCACGGCCGGCAGTGGTCTTTCTGCGGCCGCGGTACGGCACCGACGACGAGGTCGTCGACGTCGACTACACCCAGAAGGTGCTGTTCGACCGGGTCGGCGGCCCACAGGGCTCGTTGCGGGTGGTGCGGCTGGACGGCACCGGCCACGCCAACCCGATCCAGCAGCCGCAGGCCTACAACGCCGCGGTGCAGGCGAAGGTCGTACCTTTCGTCGATCGCCTCACCGCCCAGGATCTGCGGCCGGTGAGCGCGGGCGGGCGGTGAGCGCGGGCGGTGGGCGCCGGCGCTCAGCCCAGGGTGCCCATCAACTCCCGGCAGGCCTGCTCGCACCGGCGGCACGCGTCGGCACAGGTGCGGCAGTGCGCATGGTGCGAGGCATGCCGGCACATTCGTCGCCGCAGGACTTGCATGCCATCGCGCAGGCTTCGAGCACCGCGCGCGTCAGGTTGGCGTCGTAACCGGTATGCCGCGAAAGGACCCGCCCGGTCGTCTCGCAGATGTCGGCGCAGTCGAGGTCGGTGCGGATGCACGTGACCAGATCCGCCACCGAGTCTTCGCTCAGGCAGGCGTCGGCGCAGTCGATACACGCCTCGATGCAGGCGGCGAGCTTGCCGATGTCGATGCCGCCGAGGTCCTTCGGGTAGCTGTCGAGCATGGTGGAGGCAGTGCTCATGAACGTTCTTCCTTCCGTCCGGGACTGTTCTTCGGTCGAGCCGGATCGCGTTACCGAAGGATCCGGTACCGCCTCGCGTACCCGCCGTGTCCGAGGATTAACACGGAAGACCGGTTCGTTTTCCGGTCGGTGGCGGCGCGTCCTGCTACGAGGCACGCAGCGGCGGGTGGTGGTGATCGGCGGCGAAGTGTGCGCAGATCTGCTCGACGGTTGCGCCGGTGTGCAGGTAGCCGTCGTCCAACCGCCCGGTGAGGCGGCGCGTCTGTTCGTCGAGCATCGCCGCGGCCCGGGCGGACCTCGATCGCGCCCGACTCGGTTCCCGCGGCGAGCAGGCGGGGCAGGTACGACAGCGCGGCGGCGAGCGAGAGATCGGCGTCGGCGTCGCGGAAGAAGTACGTTTCCCCGTATTGCACCAGGTCCAGCTCGATCGCGATCAGCGCATCGGTGACGGAGTCGAGCCACTGCACGGCAACGCTCGTCTCCCCGGCGCCGAGGATCTGCTCGATGCCGGTGGTCGCCATGAGCGTGAGCCGGCGCGCGGTGGCGCGGCGGCGGCTCGGCGCGGGATAGATCTGCAGCACCCAGGAGATCGCCGCGGTGAACAGTATGAACCCGATCAGCACCTGCAACGGAATCAGCAGTCGCAGCGCCGGATAGGCCGGGGTGATGTCGCCGAAGCCGAGGGTGCCGACGGTCACCAGGGACAGATGCAGCGCCATCACCGGGTCCGAGCGGCCGACGGGCGCCGCGCACTGTCAAGATAGAACCCGTCGGGCATGTGCAGCAGGTAGATCAGCGCCCAGCCGAGCACGATCATCGTCGCCCACGTCAGGGCGGTGACCGCCAAGCCGACCGGCCCGACCCGGTCCAGAAACCGGCCCCGCCGGTCGAGCCGGTGGGCGGCGTGCCACAGTCCTCGGAACAGGGCCCGGCACAGCGTGCCCAGGCCGCGGGGATGCCACAACGTGGCGAAGATGTCCCGCAACGCCACCGCGATCAACACCGCCCCTGCTGCGCTCGAGATCCAGGTCACTCCGGGTTCCAGCGCCGTTCGAGGGCCTCGCCCACCTGCCGGGCGAGGTGGTCGAGGCGGCGGCGGGTTGCGGTGTCGTGGTCGGTGACATGCTCGCGCAGGCGATCGAGCTGGTCGGTGATCGCCGTGCGCTGCTCGCCGGTGGCGGCTTTCCATGCCAGCTCCCGCAGCATCGACAGCAGCGCGTCCAGCACCATCGGATCGTCGGCGCCGTAGAGCCGCGGCTGGGTGCACACCAGATCCAGCAGCTCGGCGAAGGTCGGCCGCGCCAGCACCACCCGTACCCGATCGTGCTCGTCGCACTGGGTGTACGGGCCGAGCCGACGGTCGAGAAGGTCGGCGAGGACCGCGGTGCACGAGATCAGTCCGTGCACGGCGGTGGTGGGATCGTTGATCCCGGGCGAGAGGGCCCGCACCACCACATCGGTCAACTGCCGCAGTCCGTAGCCGATGTCCTGGACGGCGGTGCGTTCGCCGCCGGTGCGCAGCGCCGCGCGTACCCGTTCGCTCAGCCGCTGCGCCGCGTCCTCGGTCAACGGCTCCTGCGGGCGGACGGACCAGGAGAACGCGACCGGTGTGCCCGCCAGGACCGGGCTGCCCACCGGGCGGTTTACCCACACCACCGCCTCGGCCTGCTCCGCCGCGGTGAGCAGGGCGTGTTCGTCGATCTCGACGAGGAATCCGGACGAGACCGCTTCGACGAGGTGCGGGTGCGGCGGTGGCACGGGCACCGGCACGGCAGGTGTGTCCCGGCGTGCGGGAGGCAGGAGACGGGTGGCGGTGGCGCAGGTGTCGGCCCGCACCTGCTCGAGCACGGCCTCGACGCGGATCTGCCGGACCAGATGTCCGAGGAACAGCACCAGCGCGACGACGCTGGCCACCGCGAGCAGGTATGCCGTCGTCACCGCCATCTGCGGGACGAACGCGGTGCCGTCGGTGCCGTCGGTGGCGCTGCGGACGGTGCGCAACACGGTCAGCGCGTAGATGAACGTCGCCAGGAACAGCGCCAGGGTGCGTTGGACGACACGGTCGGCGGCGAAGGTGCGCAGTAACCGCGGGGAGTACTGGCTGCTGGCCAGTTGCAGGGTCACCAGTGTCAGCGAGAACGTCAGCGCCGTGACGGTGATCAACGAACCGGCGATCACGCTCAGTACCTCGCGGGCGGCGTCGGCACCGCCCCCGAACAGGTATCCCGCCACCGTCGGTGGCAGCCGGTCATCGAGGGCGGCGTCGAGCTCGGGCAGGCCGATGCCGGCCAGCACGGCCAGCAGCACCGCGGCCGCCGGGACGGGCCACAGCCGGGAGCGCACCGCTTCGACGAACACCTGTCGACGCTTCAGCACAGCCCCGATCGGTCCCCGTCGCCTCCGGGTCCCGGTGTCGTCGGTCATCGCGAGCTCACTCGGTGCCGCCGGCGATCGTCGAGCCCCGGGGACCAGCGTGCTGGCCGGGGCGGGCCACATCCTGCAGTGCCGACCCGTCGCCGAACTGCTCGCGACCGATGACGCTGAGGCTGCCGTCGGTCTCGAGCACCACGGCCGCGACCCGGCTGAGGTCACCGGCGCCGGAGGCGCGGATCGCCTGACGGACCTCGGCGGGACTGACTCGCTGCTGACGCAGCGCCGCCTCGAGCACAGTGCCGCGGTCGACGAGGACGGTGGGCCGGGCGGTGAGGACGGTGCGGCCTCGGGGCCAGCGGGACGACACCATCGCGGCCAGGTACTGCAGGGCGGCCAGCAGAATCAACGCCACGGTCCCCTCGGCCCAGGACACGTCCGCGCTGAGCAGGATCGTCGCCAGGGTCGAGCCCAGCGCGACGGTGACCACCAGATCGAAGGCGTTGAGCTTGGCCAAGGTTCGTTTGCCGGACACCCGCAGCACGACCACCAGGGCGACGTACGCGGCCGAGCCCACCAACAGCACCCGCACCAGCTCCGACCACGCCCCGAACCACATCTCCCGCGTATACCCCGTCGAGGGCCGGGGTATGCGGACACTTGTGACAGGTAACCGCACCGACTCCGAGCCGTCGCCGCACCCGCCAGTGGGACGCGAGCAGGTCGTTCGCTGGATTTGCTGGCTCGCCCGGTGCTCCGGCTCAGCCGTCGAACCCACCTCCCGCGACTCGGCGCCCGGTCGGGATCCGGCGGCCGGTCGGGATCCGGCGGCCGCGACGACGACTTCTGACCGCGCCCCGGCAGAGACCCGGATCCGTCTGCTCACCGGTGCCCGCCGGAGGGCGGAGGCGCCGGGGGCGGCGTGGCGGCACGGCGGTACAGCACCCGGCCGGCCACCGCGGTGACGCCGAAGACCACCGTGCTCGCCGCCAGCACCAGCGACCCCGCCGCCAGCACCGTCTCGTTTGCGCCCATCCGTTCGGCTTCGAGGGTCAGGTAGAACAGCGCCGACACCCCGATCGGACCGAACCAGCCCAGATACAGCCCGTCCGGCATCGACAAGCGCAGCGGCCGGCGCAACAACAGCAGAACCGGCACCCGGCGCAATGTCAGCACCGCCACGACCAGCGCCACCCCGGCCCATCCGAGCTCGGCCCACAGCCGCCAGGGCAGCGCCGCTCCCAGCAGGACGAACAGCGGCAACACCGCAAAACGATTGATCGCCTCGTCGATCGGCACCTCCGCTGCCCGCTCGCTGCCGGTGCCGGTGCCGTTGAATGCCAATCCGCCGACGAACACCGCCAATACCCCGTCGACGCGGATCAACCCGGCGACGCCCAGAATGCCCAACGCGAGTACCACGGTGAAGAACAGGGCGGGCGCCGGATCCGTGGCCCCGTACTTCTCCCCCCAGCGCAGGGCCCGGCCGCCCGCCCATCCGCTCCCCGCCCCCATCAGCACGGCGCCGGCCACTTGCCACAGCGACTCGAGTACCGCCGTGCCCGTCCCCATGCCTCCGGCCACGGCGACCGCGGCCAGCACCAGCGGCAACGCCAAACCGTCGTTCGCCCCGGACTCGAGCGAAAGGATCTGCCGGTTCCGGGCGGGCAGATCCTTCTCGGCGGCCTCCCCGGTCACGACGTTGGAGGCAAGGACCGGATCGGTCGGGCACAACGCCGCACCCAGCAACACCGCCGCGGCCACCGGCACGGACAGCAGCACCCATCCGAGCCCGGCGGTGACCACCGTCATCACCGGCATCGCCACGACCAGCAGCACCACCACCGGCCACCATTGCCGCCGCACGTCCGCTGTCGGATAGCGCAGCGCCACCGCCATCACCGATACCGCCAGTAGGATCCGGCTCGTCTCGTGCAGCAGCGCATGCTCGACCGTCAACGGCGGCACGGTGAGCACATCGAGCACGTACGGCCCGAGCAGCACACCCGTTCCCAGCCCGAGGAGTGGCTCGGATACCGGAAGACGGCGCATCTTCGCCGACAACGCCGTCACTCCCACACCCAGCACGCCGACCGCGGCGAGAACGATGTCGATGACCATGGGGGCAGAGTTTCCCGGGGCCGGCACCGTCAACCTCTCCCGCCAACACACGTGGTCGCACGGGCGGGCTGCGCACGAGGGAAGAATCCGCTCCCGTGTCCTACTCGGTTCGCCGTCTGATCTTCTTCTCCGCGTCGGCGAATTCCCCGCCGGTGATGCGGTCGGCCATCCGGCGGCAGAAGGCTTCGTTTTCGTAGCCCTGATTACCGTCGGTGGTGACGATGTTGCCGTTGACGACGAGCTGCCGACCCCACTTCCCGTCGGCCCGCTCGACAATGATCCGCTGCGCCATCAGCTCCTCCGTTGCACGATCGGACCCGCCCGCACACCCGAGCCTGTGCCGGCGAAACAAGCCCGGCGCAGGCCTTGAGGAGAGGAACCCTGCTTCTCCGGCGCCGGCGGTGCTGCTTGTCCCGTCAGTGTGGGGGCCGCCGTACCGGGGCGGTCACCGCACAGGCCGGTACGACGGCTTCTTCCAGTGCTGCGGTGCGCCATGCGTGATGCGCCGGTCCTGCGGGTCTCGGCCCCATCTGAGACACGGCACGCCGCGGCAGGTAGCGCGCCGGCAGCACAGCGTCCCCACCCGGTTCGGTAACCAGGAAGTGCTCGCGCGTCGTCGGCGGAGGGGACTTCGCCACCGGATCAGGGCAGGATCGTGGCATGCAGGGCGGCAGGGTAGCGGTCGCAGAGTTCACCGCCGCCCTCGGTGAACCCCGAATTCGGTATCCCGCCGAGCCACCGAGGTCTCGGCGAGGGTGCGTTGGAGATCGGCACCGCAGGGTCGGCAGCGGTGCCCGGAGTCCGGCACCCGCCCCGAAAGGTGCCCCCGGACGTTCTGATGGTCCTCGCGCCGACGTCCGGTCCGAGCCCGCGGTGACTGTGGAGAGGGTCGCGCGCCGCGGAGCGGACCGGCCTGGTGGGCGACGGAAGGGCCACCCCGGACGGGGCGGGACAGGGGCCGGGTGGGCGGGGTGGGGGCGCACCGTCGGTGCTGTCCGGTGACGACGGGGGCGTACCGTCGGACAGGCTTCGATGAGCACACCGCATCTGTTCGGGAGGAAGACGGATGACCGATCCCGCCGCGCCCATCGTCGTCCTCCTCGTCGAAGACGACGCCGAGGACGAATTGATGACCCGGGAGGCGTTCGACGACCACAAACTCACCAATACCTTGCACGTGGTACGCGACGGCGAGCAGGCGCTGCACTTCCTGTACCGGCGCGGCCGCTACGCGGAGGCGCCCCGCCCGGATCTGATCCTGCTCGATCTGAACCTGCCCCGATACGACGGGCGCGAAGTGCTCGAGCAGATCAAAGCCGATCCGGATCTGTCCGCCATCCCTGTCGTGGTGCTGACCTCTTCCACGGGGGAGGAAGACCTGCTGCGCAGCTATCGGTTGCACGCCAACGCCTACATCACCAAGCCGGTCGACTTCGCGCAGTTCGCCGACGTGATCCGCCGCATCGACAACTTCTTCCTTCACGTCGTGCGCCTGCCCCACCCCGGCTGACCACCACCGTATCCGCCTCGGGCGCACCGGTTCCGGCATGTGCCGTCGTGCCTACCGTCCTCGGCGTGTGCGGTCGAGGTTGGAGCGTGCCGTTGTCCGGACGGGGTGCGCAGATCCGGTCGGCCGTTGTGCGGGGATGCAGGTGGCCCGGCGTCCGGGCGCCGGGGAGTCAGCGCAGACTGCGGCTCGGCGTCGAGCCGGACTCTCGAGGTCGCTGTCGTCCTTACTCGCTCTGTCCGTGTTCGGGCGTTGTGACGAAGACGAGGGCGTCGCCGTCGTCGAGGCGGGTGTCCACGATCCGGTCGATCGTGTCTTTCCACTGACTGCGCACGTGTTCGGCGTCTGCGCCGGCATCCAGGCGCAAGAGGATGTCGCGTTGGGCAAGGTGGTAGGCCAGGGGGGTGTCGATTTTGAACGGGGGCTGTGCCATAGAACTGCACAATACGGACCGATCGCCGCATGTCCAGGGTCCTGTCCCAGACCTTGACCCGGTGCGGAGGGCACTCGGGACACCTCGTCCCTGCTCAGCGCGGGCCAATAGCCTTTTCCCCGGCGACGCACTCGGCGTCGGTGACGGCAGGCCGCCGAGGACCCCGCGCACCGTCGACGCATCGGGGTGTTTCGCCCTGGGCGGTGCGCGACGCCGTGTGGGACGTGTCCGTCCCACCACCGTCGCCACGGTAGAGCCCGCCCTACCCACCCGGACCTGACGACCCGCCTCAGTGGAAACCAAGAAGCCCTCCCGGATCCTTTTTCGTATATTTTGAGGATACCGGGGTGGTGTCGACCAGTAGCCCGCGCTGATCTTCGCGGGACTGTGAACGGGTGGCTGCGTAGTGGGGAAGGGGTGAGAGGTGGTGGACGTGCTGACCGGAACGTTCGACGAGACCGCTCGGATGGAGACCCACGAGGTGGTGAAGTATCTGTTGGACCGGTTGGGGCGGACGCTGACGGCGTACATCGCCGGCTCGCGCAGCAGAGCGATGCCGTACCGGTGGGCGACGCCGCCGGGACAGGCCCACCATGCCCGACCTGCGGACGAGAAGGTGCGGCGCCTCAAGGCGGCGCACACCGTGTTCACCGCGCTCGAGAAGGCCGAGAACGACCAGGTGGCGCGGTCGTGGTTGATCACCGCCAATCCGCGTCTGGGCGGCCATTCCCCGGCCGAGTGGATCCGGGAGGACCGGATCCCGGAGGTGTTCACTGCGGTGACGGCGTTCCTGGAGGGGACGTACTACGCGTAACCGGTGCACTCGGCGCCCCGCCCTATACTGAGCGATCCCGTGCCGGCGCAGGCCCCGATGACCGAGGGCCGTCCGGTGCGGATTCCGTAATCCGGGCCCGCCGATGGATACCTGTTCGACGACGTCGAGGCCACCGACGCGTTGACCCTCGACGGGCAGATCGCCACCGAACTCCCCACCGAGTGCGGCGCGATGCCGTACAAGTCGATCTCCAAGGGGTGGCGCGAGGTGCGCACCCTCTACGAACTCCCGGCGTTCCTGCGCGGTCACGGCATCGAGCAGCTCACGCTCAGCGAACTCACCGATTCCCGCCACCAGCGGAAGGCCGTCACCACCGGCATCGCCGAATGCTCCGCCACGAAGTCGTCCCGGACGATGGCTCGGTGCCCCACGGCATCTACTACCTGTCGAAATGGGGCGCGGACATGGCCGCGTGGGCGATATGGCTGCGTCGCCGCGACGACGGACTCGGTGCCACGGACCCGATCTCGGTGGTGGAGGAACTGCCGATCGGTGTGCACACCCGCCCCTGGTCGAGGCCGCGCAGCCGCGCGGAACGACCATCTACTGACACCCCTGGGGCGAACGCGCAGCAGGGTGCGACAGCCCGTCCGGGCCGAGGGAGGCAGGCGAGGTCGGTGGCGGTCGCCGGCGGCAGCGACCTCCACATGTCGCCCAGCCGGGCATGCAGCCCGGCCCCGTCGGGGAGCACGGTCGAGAGCAGCAGGGGTGCCGGTGAACGCGGACATCGAACCGACCCCACACCGGAATCTCGGTGCCGAGGGCGGGCGTCACCGCCGGGGCCGACCCGATCGAGCAGGCTCCGGCACGCCTCGATCGGTCCTCGCCGATCGAGGGGGCACCGATCCTCGCCAGGTCGAACACCCCGCCCGCCCCCGGAACCACCCGGTGTCCTTGCCACGAGTCGACGGGCAGGGGGAATGAGAAGGTCCCCGTCTCGTCGTAGTCGGGCCGGACACCGTGCGGCCCCCTCACGGACCCGGCGGCACCCGCCCCTACCTGTGGAGAGTGGAACAATGGCGCGATGAGCGTGGGCAGCTATCTGGCCCTGATGGGCGTCTGGCTGGCCGGGGTCGCCTCCCCCGGACCGGATGCTGTTCTGGTGGTGCGGCAATCGGCCCTGGGCTCCCGCCGACTCGGGATCGCCGCGGCGCTCGGGATCGCCGCGGGCATCGGAGTCTGGGTCACCGTGGCGATGCTCGGTCTCGCGGTCGGCCCCCCGACGGTGCTGGCGGCCGTCCAGATCCTCGGGGGTCTGCTTCTGCTGTACCTGGCCGTGGCAACCGTCCGGGCGCAGTCCCCCACCGAGGCCGAAGAGGGTGAGCAGCCGCAGTCCTCGTCGACATCGTTCGTGCTCGGTGTCGCCACCAACATCACCAACCCGAAAGCGGTGGTGTTCTTCGTCGCCGTGTTCGCCACGCTGATACCACAGGATGCCTCCGGATGGGACAAACTTGCGGTGGCACTGTTGCTGATCGCAGCGGAAGCTGCGTGGTTCGGTGCACTCGCCTGGTTCGCGTCCACCGGGGTGGTCGAGCACTGGTTGCGGTCACATGCGCGCGCCTTCGCCCGCACCACCTCCGTGGTCTTTGCGATCCTCGCGGGGCTCGTGCTGTGGGCGGGTCTCAGAGAACTGCTCACCTGAGTCCACAGTGACCGCGTGCCCGGCGCCCACGACGAGACGCCGATCGAGCGGAGTCGGGGGTGCGGGCGGGCGAGACGGTCAGCGTGCGGATGGATGCGCATGGGGAGATTCGTCCCCGCGCCGGCGACCGGAACCGAGCACGCCGCCCCGCGGTGCGCACCGCGATCGTGGCCTGGTCGGCGGGCGCCATCGGGGCGCCATGCTGCTCTGCGGTGTGCATGCGGCACTCACACGACGCCGGAGGGCGCAATGGGACGCCGAGGGGAACGAACTCGGCACAACTGCCGGGCCGGGCGGTGAGTGGAGCGCCCGTGCCGGTGGTCACCTCGGGTGTGCGCGAACGTCCGCCGCCGCCCCGGCGCCTACGGTGTGAGGGACAAGTTCCCGGCGCACAGCCCGGGAGCGTCGTGCGCGGGCCGTCGCGGCGACCGGCGAGGTTTGTCACCGCCGTGCTCGGGTACGCCCGTGTCATAGGTGTACCCAGACTCGACACGTCCCCGGCCTTCTCGCCGGGACGGCGGGTGGGAGGTGACATTGCATGCTGCGGCGAATGGGTTTGCTGGTGGTGCTGTCCGTGGCTGTGTCGTTCCTCGGAGCCTGCAGCACCGACGAACGCGCCTGTTGCCTGCCCTACGGGGCGATCGGCGCCCGCTACATCGCGATCGGTGGTGAGAACGGTCCGCTGGGCCGCTGCACCGGTCAGGAAGCCGAGCGTGACGGGGGCCGGTCCCAGGACTTCGCCCACGGCGCGATGTTCTGGACCGAGCAGACCGGCGCCTGGGAGGTCTACGGTCAGATCGGAACCAAGTACACCGACCTCGGCGGGCCCACCTCCGCAGTCGGGTGGCCGGTCAGCGGGGAGCTGACCACCCCCAACGGGATCGGCCGCTTCAACCGATTCCAGCAGGGCAACATCTACTTCGCTCCCACCGGCACCCACCCGGTGTACGGGGCGATCTTCGCCGAATGGGGCCGCCACGGTTTCGAGAACGGCCGGTTCGGGTTCCCCACCTCCGACGAGTTCGATGTCCCGGACGGGCGGCAAACCAACTTCGAGGGAGGCTGGATCCGGTGGATCCCTGACGGTGACCAGGTCCTCACCTCCTGACCGGCCGGGGCGCGTGCCGATCCGCTACCGACCACGACATCCACGCCGGTGCATGCACAGCCCGGGGTCGGCGATCGCGGTGGGCCGGGGACCACAGAGCTGTGGCTGTGCAGTGTCGGCTCCCGCCGTGGTGTTTCGGGTCGGGCGGCGGAGCCATGCCGGTGGCGCCGACCGCGATGCCGCCGAGGAGGGCGGCGTCGACCGATCCGGTGCCGTGGCAGCCGAGCACGGTGATCCGGTCGCGCAGATCGCGGGCGGCACGGTCGCCGAGGCGCCCCGGACCCCGACCGTGACGCCGCGATCACTCCGATGAGGATCCACGGACTTCTCCCTGCCGGTTGCGGATCGCTGCACACCCCGGACGCCCGTGCTGGGGGCGCCGTCGCGAACCGCCGGAAGCCCCTGCCCGGCGCCCGGCGACTCGCTGCCCCACCTGCGGGCAGGGGGCCTTTCGGGCAGGCTCGACCCCGCACCGGTCTCCCAACCGCGAAGAATTCCCGGGGTGCCCGGGCACCGCGGGCCGGCTCCTCCGGCGCATGCGGGGGTGCCCGACCTGCAGGAATCCGGACCGGTCGGGAGTCGGAACGGGGTGGGGCCACCTGCGGGGGAGAGTAGACTCGAAAAAACCTGGTACATCGGGCTCTCGGATCGGGAGTAGTCGAAGGGGTGGCCCTGATGCAGTGGTGGGGTTGGCTGATTCTGATCGCGGCGGTGGTCGCGGTGGGTGTCGGCGTGCTCCTGGTGGTGCAGGCCCGCCGCCGGACCGGCGGGGTCATCATCGCCGACCCCGACCATCCCGCCGACGACCCCGACGGTGAGGGCCGGCGATGAGCATGCTGATGCGGTGCAGCGAAATCACCACCCGCCCGGTGGTGACGATGGCGGGTGAGGCCGTCGCCCAGGTCAAGGACATCGTCTACGCCGCCGACGGCGGCGAGGTCGTCGGGTTCACCCTCGCCGGGCGGGGGCCGTTCTCCGGCCCCCTCGATCGCGGACTGGCCTGGGGACGTGTCGCCGCGCTCGGCGCCGATGCGGTCATGATCGTCGACGAGGAGGCGTTGGCCCCGCTGACGGGGATTCTCGAGCGCGCCTCGTCCCGCCGCGGATCGGGCAGCGACGTCCTCGGCGCCGAGGTGCTCACCGACACCGGTACCGCCCTCGGGGCCGTAGTCGATGTGATCGTCGAGGTCGGCGACGCCACGAGCGGCCGGTGCGATGTCGTGGGCTACGAGATCGAATCGTCGGAGGCGTTGGGGCACAAGGGAACCAAGATGCTGCTTCCGTTGCCGGATACGCTGGCCGCGTCCGGGGAACATCTGATCGTGCCGGCGAGCGCGACCGGTTTCGTGCGTGATGACCTGGCGGGGTTCGGTGCCGCCGTCGATGCGTTCCGGACGCAACTGAGAGGTGCACGCTGATGCGTTTTTCCGCCGCGGTGGGTCGGCAGGTGGTCGGTTCCGACGCCGCCGAGACGGTCGGGCAGGTCGCCGGTTTCGTCGTGGACCCGGCGGTGCGTCGGGTGGTCGCGGTGCAGGTGAAAGGGCCTGGGGCGGGCACCATCGTGCCGTGGGCGAACATCGGCGCGTTCGGGGACGACGCGGTCGTCGTCGGCGGGCCGGACGCGGTCGGCGAGCCCGATGCGGCGATCGCGGCGCTGACCGGCAAGGACCACACCCTGGTCGGCAAGCGCGTGCTGACCACCGCCGGAAACGAGTGGGGCACAGTGGCCGACGTCGATTTCGATCCCGGCTCCGGGGCGGTCACCGCTCTGCTCGGCAAGGGTGGGGAGGTGGCGGGGGTCCGTCTGGTCGGAGTCGGCTCCTACGCCGTCGTCGTCGACACCCACTGAGACGTCCCGCCACGCCCCGGTCCGCACACGCCCGAACCGGAGCGAGGGGAAACCCACTGAGGAACCCGACCTGATGAGCAGCCAGCACCTACCGACCGGACCCCGGCCCTCATCGCCGCCCGTGGTCACGGCGGGGTCGTCGAGCACCTGATGACCGGACCGGCCGAACGCCGCGCTCGGAACACCCGTCGGCACCAGCGGCTCCCCGGCCCCCAGACCCCCGGTATGGTCAGCACCATCACCCTGCTGTTCGGGGTCTGGGTCGCGATGTCGCCGTTCCTGTGGCACGAGCCCGGCACCGAGTTCTGGTCCGCCGCCCGCTGGAACGAGATCCTGATCGGGTCCGCGGTCACCGTCCTCGGTCTCGCCCGGCTGACCCGGCCGCTGCGGGTGCTCACCGCCACCGTCGCCGGCGTGCTGGCCGGGGGATGGCTGATCCTCTCGCCGCTGCTGTTCGACTACGGCTTCGGTCCCGAGGCCACTCCCGCCACCATCAACGACGTCCTCGTCGGACTGACCGTCCTCGCCGTCACCGCACTCGGCCACGTCGACGCTCGCGCCGCCCTCACCGCCACCGACGACGCCGAGTGACCCTGCTCGGATCCGACCGTCGCCCGGCGTTCCCGAGCCCGGCACCGAAGTTTCGGGTCCGCCGCCCGTTGGAACGGAATCGCGATCGGTCCACGGTCGCCGTCCTCGGCGTCGACCGGCATGCTCGTTCGGACCGATCCGATCCGGCAGCACGAAGTGCGGGGACGGCCCGCAGGTCGGACCGGGCACCCTCCACCCAACCGGCCTCGACGTGCACATACCGCTCTGCGGGCCGGAGCTGTCGGATTGGGGCCGCATCAGCGGAACGACGTCGATGCCGACGGAGGCCGCAACGCGCAGGCGTCGACGATCCCTCGGCGAGGAGTTCCGCGGCAACGCCGCCACGCGGTGGTGCCGCCCAGCGCGCCATGACCGGTCCCGGCCCGGCCGGGACCGACGAGGATGTCTGAGCCGAGCCCACCCCCTCGGCTCACGCCGCCGGTCGTTCCTTCGGCACCAGCAGGGCGAGCAGCGCGAGCATCAGGCCGCCGCCGGCGAGGTACAGCCCCCAGCGGCCGCTGAGCAAGCTGGCGTAATTGTCGCGGACGAAATCGCCGAAACGGTCGTCGAGCCGCCACAGGAACACCGCAGCGGTGCCGATCCCCACAAGCACCCCCAGCCACCCGGCCACGCGCGAACCCACCAGCGCGGCGACCAGCAGCAGGAACGCAGCCAACAGCAGCAACGCCGTCATCGACCGGTAGAACCTGACGGCCTGAGTCTCGAGCTGCTCGATGGTGAACCCGGTGGGGAAGCCGTCGCGCAGATCGACCAGCGCGACGTCGCTCGGCTGTATGCCGCCGAGGACCGGAAGGAAAGCACCGACCGCAACCGCGACAGCGCACGCGAACAGCACCAGATGGACGAAGGTGCGCATGGGCGTTCTCCTCTGACGGCTGACGAGGTGCTCGAAGCGTCGGTCTCTCGCAACCGTACCGAACGCGTATCGCCGAGACCTCTTGTGGCGGTTCCGAGATCGGGGGCAATACTCAGCTGTGCGCAACCGGGCAGCCCCATCACGATTCGATACGGGTGTCCGTCGGGTAGGAACGCAGAGGAAAGAGCACTCCGTTGATCCCGGCCACCGGATGCGAGCCACGATGTCGGGGCCGCACCGAAACGGCTCCGCTCCACACGGCTTGCCCGCAGAATTGGCTCCAGGACGTGCGGGTGGCCTCGCCGGGGATCGGACGTCGGTATCGACTGCAAGCCGGGATCCCGACCCCCGGCGACATCGCCTCCCGTACCGGATCCGTCGCCGAGGACTGGTGTTTGGAACCGAGGTCAGGTCGGTGAGGTGCCACCGGACGCGCGGTCGGCACCGCTGGTGCGCCGCCGATACCAGGCGAGGGCACCGACCACCGGCACCGTCCACACCACCAGCACCCACAGTGCCGCCCGGGGCATGCCGAGCCGGGAGCCGACGACGTCGACGGTGGCCGCCGATGCCGTGGCCAGCCACACCAGCACGAACACTCCCGTCGCCGCCCCTGCGGCCACCAGCAGGCCGAAGCCCGGCAGACACTGCGTGTCGGTGTGCACGCACTCGCTCAATCCGGCTTCGGCGACCACGCTCCCGGTCACCATCACGACTGCCGAGACTACCGCCGCGAACCCGGCATACATCCGGACTGCGCGGAGCGGCGACGCGTCAGGGCGGCGACGTCGATTCGGCGACGTGTTCAGGTCAATCGGCGACCAGTCGCGCCGACTCGTGCCACCCTGCGTCGTGCCGGCGTTGTCGACGGATCACGTAACAGCCCGGAGCGTTCCGTGTCGCCCGTGCTCGGGATGAAGAAGATTCGCGGTCCCGATGCTCTCGACGATGCGCAGAGCGAGACCCGTGGTGTCCCGGACGGACGTCGTCCACGTGCAGGTGCCCTCGTCGGCGACGAGGGGTGCGGGTTGCCGTCGGCAGCGCTCCGCAACACCGAGACGAACCTACCAACTCGGTGGGCTGTGGTGGTTCCGGTCTGCGGCGCCTCCCGGGTCTGCCGTCGGTTGCTTCTTTTCCTGCAGGACGGTGAATCCGGCGGGCAGACTGCGCCGACCGGTGAGTGCAAGCAGTGCAGTTTCACCGTCGCCGCGTCGCAACGTCAACTCCGCCGCCAGGTGCAGCGCTGCACGAGTGACCTCGGCCGGAAGGGTTTCGGACTGTCCGGTTGCGCGCGCCAGATCCAGGCCGTGGACTGCCAGTTCGAAGGTGCGGGTGGGTAGGTAATCCGACAGGAGCATGCCGCCGGCCGCGGTGTCGATGAGCGGATCGTCGACTGCGATGACCGCGTCGACCGCGCGGTCCCGCAGCGCGCGGATGGTGGTGAGCGGACGGTCGCCGAGGGCGGCTCCGGCGTGTTCACCGCGGATTCGGATGGCCTGCGGATCGGTGTGCTCGGCGACGGCGAGGTAGTAGTCCACCGTGGTGGGAACCTCACGATGTGCGGCGGGTCGGGCGAGGTACTCGACGACGGTGCTGAGCGCACGGCCGGTATGGCCGACCAGTGCGCGCACGGTCCACGCCCCCAGGGCAGGCTGGTCCCAGCCGGTGTCCGGGATATCTGCCACCAGGGCGACGAGGTGGTCGGCGGCGGTGCGGAACAGTTCGGCCGGCGACGACGTGGGACTCATGCGCCGTTCCGGGCGGTGATACGGATGACGGTCTGCTGCCCGATCGCGACCACGGTGCGTGTGCCGGCGGCGGCGGCGGTGACCTCGAGGCGGCACACCGTCAAGGTCCGGCCGGCGCGGACCACGGTACCGACGGCCTCGAGCCGTTCGCCGCGGGCGGGGGCGATGAGATTCATCGTGAAGTCCACGGTCAGGACCGACGCGTCCGGTTCGAAGACCGACAGCGCGGCATAGCCGCCGGCACTGTCGGCGATCGCCGAGGTGGCCCCGGCGTGGAAATAGCCGTGCTGTTGGCTCAGCTGCGGCCCGTAGCCCAGCTCGATCCGGGCCACCCCGTCACGGGCGCGGACCAGCTGCGCCCCGAGGTGCCCCATCAGCCCCTGCCGGTCGAAGTTGACGCGGACGTGGTCGGCGACGTCGGTGGTGTCATTCATGGTCATGCCTCGAGACAATCCGAATCCCTCGGGCCGAGACAGGGCCAATCCGATCGGAATGCGCCGAAACACCGCGAAATGGACCTGTCCTGCAGGTAGGGCAGATTCGTACAGTGCTGCTCGCGGTGCCACTCGGCACCGCGAGAACACCTCGAAAGGCGACCGACATGACAGACGACGAGGCGTGGGAGTTCGCCACCGGCTGGGCGAAAGCGTGGAACAGTCACGACATCGAAGCGGTCCTGGGGCACTTCCGTGAGGACGTGGAGTTCCGCTCACCGCTGGCGGCAGACCTGGTCCCCGGTTCGGCAGGCACGATCCTCGGCAAGGATGCCTTGCGGGCGTACTGGCGTACCGGCCTCGAGCGGCTGCCGGACCTGCACTTCGAACTGCTCGGTGTCTATCCGGGCGTGGACGCGGTGATCATCCACTACCGCAACCAGGCCGGTCGATCCGTCTGCGAGTTCCTCGAGTTCGACGGAGAACGGGTGATCCGCGGCCATGGATGCTATGCCGCTCCAGCGGCCACACCGCCGACTGCCGCACCGTAGGAGGCAGTCACGGCGATCTCGCCGAAATCCACCGCAATGAAAGCAGAAGTCACGTGCTCCCTCCCGGCCGATACCTCGAGATGCTGCGCACCGAGGTCGACGCGTTCGCCGACGTGGTGCGCTGGGGCGATCTCGGCTCACCCGTGCCCTCGTGCCCCGGATGGGACCTGACAGCGCTGATCGCCCACCTGGGTTCGATCCACCGCTGGGCCAGGCACTGCGTCAGCGACGTCCCACAGCCCGTGTCGGTCCCTGGTCCGGGATCGGCTCGCGCCGTGTGGGTCTCGTGGTTCACCTCCGGCGCCGACACGCTGATCGACACGTTGGCCGCCGCCGACCCCGACACCTCGTGCCGAACCTTCGGGCCACCCGGCACCGTCCGGTTCTGGTTGCGTCGTCAAGCGCTCGAGACAACGGTCCACCGCTGGGACGCCCAGGCCACCGGTGGGCAGCCTGCCCCGATCGAGCCCGATGTGGCCGCTGACGGCCTGCACGAAGTCCAGGAGGTGTTCGTGCCGCGCCAGCTCGCTCTCGGCCGACTGAGAGCCCAACCGGGCGTACTGCGCCTCGCGGCCACGGATGTGCCCGGCTCGGTGGTCGACATCGTCGCATCCGGCGCCCCGGCGGGGCAGGGACAATCACCGACAGCCACAGCGTCCGGCCCGGCGGCAATCTTGTTTCTCGTGCTGTGGAAGCGGACCCCACCGGATACCCCCTTGCTGCACCTGAGCGGTGACCGCACCGAAGCGCACCGGATACTCACCGCCCCGCTGACCCCCTGACCACCGCGGCCGTTGCCTCGAGCGCTGCCCCGATGAGGGGAACACAGCCGAGGACGAAGCTCCTGCTCCGCGCTACCACCCGCCGGGAGAGACCGATGACGATGTATGTACTGGCCCAACTGACGATCACCGATCGGACACGCTACAACCGCTATCAGGCCGCCTTCCTCGATGTCCTGCACCGGTACGGGGGCACCCTCCTCGCGGCCGACGAGCACCCCGAAGTGATCGAAGGCTCCTGGCCCCACCACAAGGTCGTCCTGCTCGCCTTCGACGACCGTCAGCAGTTCGCCAGGTGGTCACGGTCCCCCGAGTACACCCGGATCGCCCTCGACCGCAAGGCCGGAAGCGACGCCGTCGTGCTCTTGACCGAAGGGGCGCAATGACCGGCACCACTTCTGTCGACCACTACACCGCGCCGCACTACGCGACGTCAGCATTACTGCTGATCGACGTGCAGAACGACTTTCTCGATGACGGACCGGCGCCGATCCCGGGCACCCGCGATATCGTTCCGGACTTGGCCGTCCTCGCCGAATCTTTCCGATACCACGGTCGACCGGTCGTGCACGTGGTCCGCCGGTACGTGGCGCCGGACATCGACAGCGTCCGGCGAGCAGCCGTCGAGGCCGGAGCGAGGATCGTGGCGCCGGGCACCGAAGGAGCGGCAATCCCCAATGAAGTCCTACCCGCAGCAGGCGCCGGCCGAATCGACGAGGACGCGCTGCTCGCCGGAGACATGGTTCGGGTCGGACCTGTCGAGTACGTGATGTGGAAGCCGAGATGGAGTGCCTTCCACCGAACCCCGCTCGAAGCCGAACTCGCCCGCCTCGGCGTCGATACCGTCGTCATCGCGGGATGCAACATGCCCAACTGTCCCCGGGCCACCGCGTTCGATGCCACCGCGCGTGATCTGCGCACCGTGGTCGTCGCCGATGCCGTGTCCCGGTTCGCCCCGCACCACCACGACGAATTGGCCTCGATCGGTGTCGTTCTCATCCACCTTCCGAAACTGCTCGACATGCTTGACGCAGACCCGTTCCCGACGTGACACAGGCGGCAGATCCCCCGCACCACCGGTCGAGTCCGGTTCCGGCACACCAGGCCATGACCTCGAGGCGCCGCCACCGGGGTGACAGGCAAGGACGAGCCGGGCAGAACTCCGTATGATGCTGGGCATACGTCATCGCGAATGCCTCCTCGGCGATGGTCCGGCCCGGACGGCGTCGCGATAGTCAGCGCCGTACGTTCCCCTTCCGGAAGGGACCGCACGTCTGCGCGGGTGCGCCTGTGGTCCGATACGCGGCGGCGCGTGCCGGTATCGGACGCGGCCACCTGTCGTCGTCTCACACGCTCGCCGCCAGGCGAAGGGTGTACGCCGACCACGCCGCACCCAGTCGATCCACGGCCAGCTCCAGCACGTCGGTCTCGGCTGCGGCGGACATCCACAGGTACTCGCGGAAGCTGCCGTCGATGCTGCACTCGCGGCCGGCGCACACCCGCACACCGAGGCGGGCGGCAACGTGGACGAACGTCGACGAGTCGACGACGGGTAGGCGCACCCACACACCGTCGCCGCTCGTGGACGGTTCCACCGTCCAACTCGGCAGCACCTGCGCGATGTACTCCCGCAGGTGTGACACCCGACGAGCCAGGTGGTCCCGACGAGCGACGAACCACTGTGCATCGAGTGATTCGAGGATTCGCGCGGCCTGAATCTGCGCGGTCACCCCGGGGCGTCCGCTCTCTGCGAGTGCAATCAGCAGCGGCTGAACCGGATCCGCGGCACGTATCCAACCGATCCCCAGCCCGGCCCAGAACAGACGCCCCAGATCACCGATGGCAGTGACCCGGTTCGATACAGCGGCCGTCGGCTCGCGGTTCGGATCGGATGCGGCCTCGAGCGCAAGAGCTGACAGATCCTCCACGGCGACGACGGCGCGGTCTTCGACCGCTGCGGCCAGACGTGGCAGTCTCGACGCCGCGGTGCGTCGGCCGCTCGGCCCGGATTCGGTCGCGTCGAGCACCACCACCGGTGCGGTGGTCCGGCGCAGGATCCGTCTGAGCACCATGGGGTCGATCCCCGCGGCGTCGGCGGGCACGCCGACGCGCGCGGTGCTGCGTTCGGTGACGACCGCACACAGCTCCGGCCACATCGGGGCGCCCACGACCACAGGCCGCCGGCCGGCCGAGAAGACCCGCAGGAGCGAGTCGAGCGATGCGGCCACACCGGTGGTCACGATCACCTGATCGGGGCGGGTGGGCAGATTCAGGTAACACGTGAGGTGGTGCGCCAGCGCCGATCGCAACCGGGTAAGACCGTGCCGATGGACTCCGGAGCCGTACTCGGTCGGATCCACGTGCCAGTCGATCCTCGGCAGGTGCGAAGCATCGGCCGGGACCGGCCGGGATACGTCGATCAAGTCGCTCACCTCGGGCTCCCCGGTCTCCACCGCCGACGCCCCGCACGAGGCGAGCGTCGGGCGAGGACGGACGAAGGTGCCCGAACCGTGGATCCGCTCGACCACGCCTCGCTCGACAAGCTCCTCGAATGCCCGCACCACCGTGCCGCGGCTGACACACAGCGCCGCTGCGAGCGTGCGCTCGGCGGGCAGACGCCGGCCGGGCGCAACGGTCCGAGTGTCGACGGCCCGTTCGATATCGGCCGCGATCCGCCGATACCGGGGGCCCTCGGTCTCACCGGTGTGACCGAAGACGACCGTCGTCCACCACAGCACTTCCTGGTCCACTCGACAAAAATGGCACTGTCCGGGTGGGTGGGCAAGCACGACGCTGTCCAGCAGAGGCCGACGATCGGAGGGGAAGACAGATGGCCGAACCGGCAGCGACCCTGGCTCGGCGCCTGTGGGAGGCGCTCGAGCCCCTGCATGCGGTGGCGTACTTCTCCCCACACCACCGTCGCCTCTCGCTCGACCTCGGGATGAGCGGGTACTGGATGGGCTACTTCGCCGGTCGCGCTGCTCCTCTGGGAGCGATGACCGCCGCGCCCGTGGAGGCGATGTTCTTCAGCTTCCCGGCGCGGCGCGTCGCCCGGGCCCTGCCCGAGGCCTGGGCGTACGCCGACCCGGCAACCATGGTGAGCGCCCGCATCGCCACCGCCCGCCTCGCCCTGGCCGAGCACCTGCGCGACGTCCCCCACCGGGACCTCGAGCACCTGGCGAGCTGCCTCGAGGTGGCCGTCGACGGCTGCCACTTCGCCGGCCGCCCCCTGGCCGCGGGATGGTCGCGTGTTCCCCGCCCCGACGACACCGTCGCCCAACTCTGGCTGGCCAGCACCGTGCTGCGCGAGCACCGCGGCGACGGACACGTCCTGTCCTGCGTCCACGCCGGACTGCGCGGGATCGATGCGGTGGTCGCTCACACGGCAACAGGCACGGTCACCCGCGAACTCATGCAGCGCAACCGCGGATGGACCGACGACGAATGGGACGCGTCCGAACGACGGTTGCGGGCGCGTGGACTGCTCGACGTCACGGGTCGGCTCACCAAGACCGGCGGCGCCCTGCGGCGCAGCATCGAAGACCGCACCGATCTTCTCGCCGGCGACCCGGTGACCGCCCTCGGCCAAACCGGCGTCGAGGACGTCATCGCTCTCGCCACACCGATCAGCCGCCGCCTGTTCGACCGCGGTGCGATACCGCTGCCGAACCCGATCGGCGTTCCCCGCCCCTGACCCTCACCTCTCACGAAAAAGGTGACCGATGACCGCACCGTACGACTTCCTCGACGTGGACACCGCCGACCTGGCCGATTTCGGCGTCACGGTCCTGACCCTGAATCGCCCGGACAGGAAGAACGCGCTGTCCCATCGACTCCGGACGGAACTCGCGCACGCGCTCGAATCGTCCGCCGACGATCCGCACTGCCGGGCGGTGATCCTGACCGGTCGCGGCACCGTGTTCAGCGCCGGATTCGATCTTTCGGAGTTTCGGACCGTCGACGAGAAAACCCTATGGGCCTCATCCGACCGGATGAATGTGGCCGTCGCGACCCACCCGGTCCCGGTGATCGTCGCATTGAACGGACCTGCCTACGCCGGCGGCGCCGACCTGGCGGTACTGGCCGACATCCGCCTCGGCGATCGGTACACGACCTTCTCCCACCCGGAAAGGACCGCCTTTCCGGTCGTGTACGGACCGCTGGCGGAATGCGTCGGCTGTACCCGGGCGCGGGAACTGGTATTGACCGGACGCGTCGTCGAGGCCACCGAAGCCCTGGGCATCGGACTGTTGACCGAGGTCGTCCACGACCGCCCCG
Source organism: Rhodococcus sp. DMU1 (assembly GCF_012272955.1). Taxonomy (NCBI): domain Bacteria; kingdom Bacillati; phylum Actinomycetota; class Actinomycetes; order Mycobacteriales; family Nocardiaceae; genus Rhodococcus; species Rhodococcus sp. DMU1. The sequence continues at coordinate 660,774 of NZ_CP050953.1, forward strand.
TACTCGATCGCGCCCGCGAACTGGCGCGCGACGTCGCCCGCACACCCCGCGACGTACTCGAGCAGATGCGACGGAAGTTCGACGCAGCCCGGCGGTACGACCCCCGAGTGCACACCCTCGCCCTGTGACCTCTCGGCCCCGCCGCGCAGACCGCCACGGCGGCACCGCCCGCGCGGGTGCCTCGGGGCATCGCATGCACCCCTCACGACGCAAGGAACAAACACCATGACCATTCAGGTTCGACAGGTCTCGACGACCGCGGTGATCACCCTCGACCGCGAGCACACACTCAATGCCCTGGACTATCCCACCATCGACGCACTGACCGCATGGCTCGACCACGCACAGACGGACGACTCGATCCGGTCGGTCGTGCTGACCGGAGCCGGCGAGCGAGCGTTCAGCGCGGGTGCGGACATCCCCAGTCTGGCGCGCAGCATCGAAGCAGGCACCAGCCGAGCACTGCGCGACATCGTCTCCCGCGGACAGGGACTGACCCGTCGTATCGAGCAGTTCCCCAAACCCGTCATCGCCGCGGTCAACGGCCTCGCCTACGGCGGAGGATGCGAAATCGTCGAAGCAACCCATCTCGCGGTCGCCGCCGACCATGCCACCTTCGCCAAACCCGAGATCACCCTGGGCTTCCCACCACCGTTCGGTGGATCCCAGCGACTGCCCCGCCACGTCGGCCGCAAACGGGCACTCGAGATGATCCTCACCGGCGAGCCAGTCGATGCACACCGCGCCCACACAATCGGGCTCGTCAACCATGTTGTCCCTGGCCCCGAGTTGATCTCGCGTGCTCTCGACCTGGCCGTCCGCATCGAACGTCACTCACCGAGTGCCGTTCAGGCCTCCCTGGCCGCAGTCACCCGAGGCATCAACGTCCCCATCGACGAAGGCCTCGCCATCGAAGCGGCATGGTTCGCCACCACCGTCCCCACCGACGGTGTCCGGACCGGGCTCGACCGATTTCTCACCCGGGACCGCGCCACGACACGGGAAGCCACCATCGAGTGCACATACCCGCCCCAACACCCCGAACCCCACCGGGAGTAATGGTTCTACGGCAAAATCGGACGAGCCACCGACACAACACGGAAAGCGAGAACTACAAGAACTGAAAGTTCTCGCCGAATTTGTCGCTAGCGCACCGTAGTGAACTGGCGTAAACGCCGAGGCGATGACCGTCCGCGGACATGATTTTGAGAAGATGAAAGGTTCGATGAGAACCAACCAAACTGTAGGTTCCACTGCTCGGTGTCACTTATCGGTGCTTCCGAGCTGCGGGTTCTCAGCATCGTGTCAGTGCCTGATTCTCACGACCCTGTCGGAATCCTCAGCCCGGCCGCTATCGCGTAGGCCGATCCCCGAGCCGTGAGGAACTGGTCTCCGCGGTGCCGTTCTGCTGGGGTCGGGAAGACACCTACCTACGTAGGACGCCCGAATCCGGGAATCTCGAGGCTGTCGGAGAGCCACTGGCAGACTGCCTGCGCGTAGAGGTCGGGCGCCTCGACGGGAAGCAGGTGGCCGACGTCCTCGAAGGGTCGGGGTGTCCAGCCCGGCCGTCGGGCGTGCTGCATGAGCGACGTGGGGTCGACAAGGTGATCGTCGCTTCCCCACAGCACGAGTACGGGCATCTGCACGGAATCGAGAGCCTCGTTCGTCGACTTCTGCGTGATGAACATGGCTTTGACGATCGACGTGAACGCCGTGGCCGTGCCCGCGAGCCGTTCCGGGTGCTCGCGGGCCGCCTCGAGGTCATCGAGCCACAGGTCGACCTGTGCTCGTGAGACACGGCCCGGGTTTCCACCGAGGAGGTCGGTCCGGCCACCGGAGATGGAGCCCGCGTCTTCGATCGCGGTTCGCTTGGCGTCCAGTATGCGCCGGCCCGCCAGTCGCAGCACCAGGCGTGTCGTGGGCGGGCCGGCTGCGACGACGAGACGTCCCAGCGTCTGCCACCCGAATGCCTCGGCTGGTGACGCCGGCGCCACGGCAGCGCCGGGGCCACCAAGACGACTCCCCGAGTCTTCTCGGGCATCGTCGTGGCGGCCAGCGCCGCCACCGGGCCACCCGTCGACCAGCCTGCGGCAGCACCTGGCTCTCGAGGCGGAGCTGCCGGGCGAAGGCCGCCACGAAGCGAGCGTCCAGGTCCGCGCGTGGCCCATGCCGATACGGATCACCGGTGTGGCCGACAATCGTCTCCGCCGCGACACCCGGACGCCGGCGGACACCGCTGAGCTGCCCACAGTGCCCGGCAGCGACGCCGCCGCCTTCCTCAACGAGGCGGCCGCCGCACTCTCACACGCCGACTACACCCGCGTCGCCGCGGTCTATCACCAGGCCGTCGAGACGACCGATTACCGGTTGACCCGTTGCGGCACGGCTCTCGACCTGCCGCAGCGGATGCTCGCCTACCTGCCCGCGCCGCGCTCCCACCTGCGCACGTTCTACGGCACGATCCCCCACGGCCGGGCCCTCCACAGGCACGCCGCCGTCGGCCTCTATCGGTTCCTCGGTGACCTCGTCGCCGACAGTCCCGGCCGCAACCACACCCTCACCCGGCTCCGTGGCGCCCAGGCCGCGTTCGAGCAGCACGGTCTGCCGCTGACGCTGCCACCGAACCTGGCGTACATGGTCGGTCCGGGCCTGACCACCATCGCGATCACCGATCGAGTCGTCACTCGTCTCCGGGCTAACGCCGCCAACCCTGCGCATGCCGTCGCGCTGGCCACCCTGCTGTTCACCGGCGCCACCTTCGACGAACTCCGTTCGTTTCCCAGGCTCGCGCTGATCGAGGACACCTTGATCGCCGTCGGCGCATCCGCTGTTCCCCGCCCTACCGAACTGTGTCTCTGGGTGATCCCGCCACCGGCCCGGCCCCTGCTGCACGCCGCCGTCTTCCAACGAACGCGCACCAACTCCACTGGCGCGCTGTTCGCCGAGGCGGTCGGGAGGACCGGCAGGTTGCGGCGCACCGCAGCCACGTGCGGGTTGACGATCCCGGCCCTGCACCGGTGGCGCGATGGCTGGCTCCGCCGGACCGGCATCCTCAACCTCGTCCTGGACGCTCCTTGACTCCGGTGTCGGCGCCCGCATTCGTCCAGTCAATCGGCGGAAACCGGGCGCACCTGGGAAGCTACGAAGACCAACCCCTCCACGAGGCCACTCGACCGCTGCCACTCGAAGTCGACCTGCTGTCCCGGATCGAGTGCGCGGAAGCCCGGGACCTCGACCTCGCTGAAGTGCACCCAGCAGCCGCCCGGAGTCTCCGCGCACTCGAGGACACCCCATCCGTCCTCGCGGTGCCACAGACGCACAACACCTCGTGAAGTCATCTGCCGAGCATGCCCCTACTCCCTGATTCGCCGCATGAAGTCAGCAACACCGATCAGACTCCCCGTGGGGAGACGAAGCCGATCACCGGAACCGTTGCTCCCTCGGACCGGGAACAAGACACCGCTCGGTCGCAAGGCCCAGGTCGGCGCGAATTCCGGATCATCCTCGCCCGGACTTCGCTGACATCAAGCGGGAAAACCCACTGACACCCTGCGGGAAAAGCCCAGTTTGCCGCACTGACATCCCGGTGGGAAGTCTCAGCGGGCGGGCGTGTCAATCTTCACGGCCTCTCGATACCGCAGGAAAGCGACAAATGGGGCGTATGAGTGACCTAGATCTATGTCACTCATGGTTTGTGTGGTGTCCGTGACGAAAATTGCCATTTCGCACCGTTTCGCCGGAAACAGCAGGTAGGCGCATTGTCGGTCGCAGGACCGATGCGGGAATCGCCCGGTAACCTGCGGAGGAAGGGCACGCTGGTGTCGGCTCGGGGAAGCTCGGGCACCGCCTCGGTACGCTGAATGAGGTTAGGGGGTGGCTCGATGGCAATTCGTCGACCGTTGGACGAGCGTACGCGTCGGGAGCGGGCGATTCGTGCGGCCCGCACGACCAGCGAGTTGGAGGGGGCGCGCAGCACCGAGGCCACCCGCGCCGACCAGGACGCGTATGTGCGCGGGGAGATCGACATCGCCCAGCTCGGCGCCCGGGTCCGCGCGCGCTACAACCTTGCCTGAGAAACCGACCGCCGCTCGTGCGGGGCGTGGGTGAGCGCCTCGCGCCCCTGGGACACCGGCGACGTCGAGGCCAACTGCACGGGGCATTTCTTTCCCGGGACCGAGGTCCTGCGCAATCGGGTCGGTGCCACCACCCGCGACGAATAACACCTCACACCTCCTCGAATGTCGAGCCTCGGTGGTGGCCTGCAGGAAGTCGTTCGCGGGCTAGCTAATGGACGAGTGCTCACGACGGGCACGACATCCATCAGCGATCACGGACCTCCTGGCTCGCCAGCGGAGGCGCGGTCCGAGCCCAGGACTAGAGAAGTCCAGCCGACCGGAGTGCTCACCCACCGACTGCTACCAGGTGCCACGTCTGCCGAACCAGGGGACTTGGCACCTCCCATTAGCCGAATCAGCCTGCGACATCGTGCAGATGGTGCTCGACGTCGTGCAGCAGATACTGGCACAACTGTGCGATGGTGAACCTGCGGCCGTCACTGCGCAGGCCGTCGCGCCGCCAGTCCTCGGCGCCCTCGACGATCTTGACGGTCTCGTCGGTGCGTGACGCGATCTGCCGGGCCACGTCGGCGGGATCTGCCGCCCAGAACCGCCGGCGGATCGCCTCGGCCTCGCCGTCGTAGTCGGCGAACGTCGCGGTGTCCTCGGTGCTCATCGCCCCCACGCGTTGTCCGAGGACGGCGATGAGGTCACGCGCGTGGGAGGCGTACTCGAGTGTCGACCGCACCCTCGGAGCGGGACGCTCGGCGACGTCCGGCCGCCGCAGCACGGCCTGCCAGCGGGGCACGCCGGCGCGCAAGCGTTCACCGGTCGTGGCCGGATCGTGCAGCGTGTACCCGCACTCGGGGCACCCTCGATCGAGCACGAAGGTCCAGTCGCGAGTGTCGGGCTCGGCGGGTTCCGGTGCGGTGTCCATGGCCCCATGGTGCCGCGATACGGGACGCGTACGGGACTGCTGCAGACGGGCATTGTTCACGTGGTCGCGCTACCGCTGCGGCCAGGGCGACGGAGTGACACACGTCGGTAATGCGCGCGCGTCAGCCGATCTGCTCGAACAGGGACACGATGATCCCTTCGGGCCCCCGCGCATACGCCATCCGCACGCTGTGGTCGTACTCGCCGATGCCGCCGATGAGTCCGTATCCGTCCGCAGCCACGGCGTCGACGGCCGCCTGGAGGTCGCCGACCTGAAAGGACACGTTGCGCAGCCCGAGCTCGTTGGCCATCGCCGTGGGTGATCCGGGCACGTGGTCGGGCGTGCGGAAGGTTGCGAGCTCGAGCCGGGTCCCGCCGTCGGGCGGCCGCAGCATGGCGATCTGACAGTGCGCGCAGGGGATGCCGCAGACGGTTTCGACGAACTCGCCTTCCACGGATCCGGCGCCCTCGACCTCGAGACCCAGAGCGACGAAGAACGCCGTTGCCGAGTCGAGGTCCGCGACGGTGATGCCGACGTGGTCGAAACGTTGTACGTGTGCCATGGGATCCATCCTCCGATGGGTGTCGTGCCGCTTCGAGGCCGGGACGGAGCCGGGGCTGGGATCTCGACCTGTTCCTCCCGCGAAGCTGTGGTCAATCCCGGGTTGCGCAAGGTCGTGCGGGACGACAGGTTGCCGTCAGCTGCCGGTACCCGTGCGTGTCGCCGACCACGGTGCCGGGGCGGGGGTGGGTCCCCGATGATGGAGCCCGTCCCAGCCGAGCCGCACTTCCACATCGGTTGCGCCGCCATCCGGATCGCCTCCGCAGCGAAGTCGGCCGACCACACCCGATCGGGCTCCCAACGACTCTCGTAGAGCACGTGGCCACGATGGGTGGCTGGCCAGAACGTCCCCGCGTCATGGGGGCGACGACGATGAGTCCGGACTCGGCGAACTTGCACACCATGAACAACGTGATGCGGATCCACGGCAGCGACCGTTGTCGCGACAGGACCGCTGCTGTCCTGCACGTACCCGACCTCGACCTCGCTGGTCCTGGGCACGCATCCAGTGTTGTACCGAGTGACACGAAACCGGACAAGTGATACGCGAGGTGGCCTCAGAGGTGAAACGGGCCTGGTCAGGGAGGTTGAGGGCAGGTCGGGGAATCGTCGGCGGAGAGCTTCGGCGTCGAAGGTCATGTCCAGGGTGTCCATGGCGTATGCGGCGTAGAGCATGCGGGAGGCTTGCGGTGAGAGCTGGGCCAGGGCCGCGGCCATCGGACGCAGTGCTGCGCGCGGAATATGCCTGGCCGATGCGGCGGGACGGATGCGGCGGGCGAAGTCGTCGAGAGTGAGGGTATCCGGCCCTGAGAGCTCCGGAGTGTCTCCGACGCAGTCATTTCTGCTGTGGACACGCTCGACCAGCGCGGCGACGTCACGGACCGAGACGAAGGTGATCGGGTTGCGCCCCGACCCGGGGATCACCGGCCGACGGCCACGTTCGAGCACGGCGCTCCAGGTTTCCAGGTACGGCGAGATTGCCGCCCTGCAAGAGGGCATCGACACCGAACGGCTGACCCGCATGCGCCACAATGCCGCCACACGTGCCGACCAGGGGTGGCCGCGCCCCGGTGTCGATGCCGACCGTGCCGCCGACGTGCTGTGGACCTGCACCGTCCCGGATCTGTACGAGGCGCTCGTCCTGCGCCGGGGCTGGAGTCCCGAGCAGTACGGCACCTTCATCGCCGACACTCTCCCGCCGTAATTTGTTTGCTTCGCGGGGAGTTCTCGGACACCGAGCATTCCTGCGGACATCTTGTGGCCGCAGCCGGTCGGTGTCGCGGCCCGGCATGCCATCCTCGGGGGATGGCACGAACGTGGTTGTCGGTGACGGTGGAACTGCTCGGCGGGCGCGGCGAGGAACTGTGGCCCTGGCCCGGCCGCGTCTTCACGGTCGGACCGTCGCACACCTTCGAGGACCTGGCCAATGCCGTCAACGACGCCTTCGCCCGATGGGACCGCTCTCACCTGTCGATGTTCACCCTGGCCGACGGCCGAGTGGTCACCGACGTGCAGACCGGGGCCGAGATGGCCGAGTCGATCGGCGGCCCCATCACGGAGACGGTGGACATCGCCTCGGCCAAGGTCGCCCGGCTCCTGGAGCCGGGAGCGGAGTTCCAGTTCACCTTCGACCTCGGTGACAACTGGACGCACCGGTGCGTGGTCGGGGAGCAGAAGATCGATCCCGTTCAGGTGCTGGGTATCCGCCCCGAGGTCCCGCTGCCGTACTGGGGATGGGGCAACATCCCGGACCAGTACGGGCGCCGGTGGGCCGACGACGACGGGCAGAGCCGCCCGCCGCGCAGACCGAGCCGCCCGCACCCGATGCTGCTGCACGCGTGGCCCGCACGCGAGCAAGTGCCGACACTCGACTTGTCCGAGCTGCGCGCCGCCATCGCTGCCGCCGATGCGGCCCGTTTCCTCGCCGCGGTGCGCGGACACGACGTCGACGACGTGCTTCACCAGGTGGGGGCCGGCATCCCGATGGCCCTGGCGCAACGACGCCAGGAGGCCGAGCCGGTGGCTCTGTCGGTGATCAACCGGCTGACCTGGCGCGCCGGTCCCGGTGACGCGGTGCTGGCCGAGGACCTGCTCGCGTGTCTGCGCGGCAAGCCGCTGCCAGGGCGAGTAGTGCCGGTCGACCTTGAGATGCTCGGTGCCACATTGGAAGGCGATCCGGGCCTGTCGACCGGGGGCTACGTCGACCTGCGCACCGGGGAGGTGTACGACGAGAACAGCACCGACCCGACGACGGTCGGGCAGGACGCCGCCGTCGACATCGACGCCGAGCCCGACCGCTGGCTGCGGTTCGACCGCACCGATTCGAGGGACGGCTGGCGCGACATGGCGGCCTTCGCCGAACGGCAGCATGACGCGACGCTGCGGGAGCGACTGGAGCGGGCGATCGAAGGCAGGGGCGCGTTCGGCCGGTTCCGCGACCTCGTCCACCAGGAGGGCCTCGCCGACCAGTGGGACGCCTTCTCCACCGACCGCCGCCTCGGTCGTGCCCGACAGTTCCTCGCCGACGAGGGCATCCGCGTGGGGTGACAGCCCACGCCGTGTGTGCCACGGGTGTCTCTGCCCCCTCGGCTCTCGACCGACGGAACACGATTTCCACGTTCCGCGATGAGTCCGGCCACCTCCGCCGGTCGGTACAGGTGTATCCGGTTCATCCGATCTTTGAAGGAGTCGCCCATGCCCCGTACCCGGATCCACAACATGAACATCTCCCTCGACGGGTACGCCGCCGGCGAGCAGGTGACGTTCGATGCCCCGATCGGCGGTGCCCAACGGCTGTTCGACTGGTTCGACGGACGCGTCATCCACGGGGTCGACCGGGTAGACGCCCCGGTCACGTTGGACCGCGCCCTGACCAGCCTGTGGAGCCAGGGCATCGGCGCGGAGATCATGGGCCGTCGCAAGTTCGGCCCCCAAACCGGCGAATGGCCCGACGACGGGTGGCGGGGCTGGTGGGGCGACGAACCGCCATTTCACACCCCGGTGTTCGTCATGAGCCACTACCCACACCCCAGCATCGACTTTCCCAACGGAACCAGCTTCCATTTCGTGGACGCGCCACCCCACGAGGTGCTGCGCATGGCCCAGGACGCGGCCAACGGTCACGACGTCCGGATCGGGGGAGGACCCTCGACCGTCCGGCAGTTTCTGCAAGCCGACCTGATCGACTTCATGCACCTGGTGATCGTCCCCATCACCCTCGGGCGCGGCGTGTCCCTCTGGGAGGGCTTGAGTGGCATCGAAGACCGCTTCACGGTGGAGACCGTCACCTCACCCAGCGGCCTTACCCACCAGCTCTGGAACAGGAACGGCCACAACTGAGCCCAATTCTTCGGGCCCCGGCAACCCGAGACGGCCACATGCCGATGACGTGACCTGCAGAACTGGCCGTGGCGGACCCGGGGACGCATGGGATCGACACCGGTCACCGAGATGGTCGTACTTGAAACTATGGCAACGGTGATGTCCCTTGTCGCGGTGAAAGCGCACCTGTCGGGCGGGTCCACACCCAGCACGAGCGCATCACGATCACCGTGCATGGCTCGCCCTCGGCTGTGCTCATCGCCACCGAGGACCTCGGGTGTCGACCCTGTGCGCCGGGGCCGAGCCGGTGGCCGGCCGAGGATGGGGCCGTGGCGCAGGGGTTCGCCGACATGGCCGCCGGCTACCCCGGCAACGGCAATGCCTAGCGCCAGCAGCAGCTCACCGACTCCCTACGGGCCGCCCTCGAGTCTCGGGTGGTGCTCGAGCAGTCCAGGGCATCATCGCCGAGGCCCGTCACCTCACCCCGGCAGCGTCATTCCCGAAACGTCGCAGGCTCGCTCGTCGGCGAGGCGACGTACCCGACGGTCGGTGGTGCCGACCGGCAGGGTCACCGTCATTGACCCCAGCCGCATGCTCGGGGTGCGGCGGGAGCGCACCTGCATGTCCAGCCGGCGGTGCCAGCTCTGCAGCGGGCCAGTCGGTCAGTGCGATACCCACTGCAGCACAAGGCAACGCGGTCTCGGTCTCGTCGGTGAGGCGTTCGACCAAACGGTCGGACGTTCGGTGCTCCACCGGCGCGGATCCGTAACTGCGGGGTCGACGGTCACGGAAGGGGTATCCCTCCCCCCGCGGCGCCGCACGAGCGGAGCACGGCGACGGCATCGGCTCCGCCACAGGGCACCGCGTCGACTTTGTCCTGTGCGGTGCCGTGTGGGGCGCACTGGTTCGGGATTCAACCCCTGGATGCATCCAGCGCAGTGAGGGCATACCGGACGCTGTTCTGGAACACTGCGAGATGTCACTGCGGCTGGCGGATTGGCCCACCGAACCCGTCGGTGATCTACCCATCGTGGACGACCTCGGGCGACGGCCTCGACCTGTGTCCCCGCCGTCTCCGGTACACCACCGACGCTGTTGACTACGTTTGCGAGTTGAAAAGTAAGCTAAGCTCGCTGTTGTCTGCGTTTCACCCCCGAACGAGGAGAGGCCCTGTGTTCTGGCCGCCGCACCGCACCGAGACCCGGGACTGGAACCCGCGTCATCGGCAGGGCTCGCGCGCCGACCGCACCCTCAAGACCGTCGACGTCTCGATCCCACCGAGGATCGGCTCCCTCGATTGCGACCTGGTCGGCACCGTCGCCCGCGCGCACGAGGAGGCGGTCATCGCCGTCGCCCGCCTCGAAGCGCGCTTCGGTGAGCACCTGGCACCGCTCTCGGACTTCCTGCTGCGCAGCGAGTCGGTGGCATCGTCGAAGATCGAGCACATCGACGCGGGCTGGCGCGAGTTCGGCAAGGCCCTGGCCGGGGGCAAGGCAAGCGACGAGGCCAAGTCCCAGCTCGCCGCCGTCAAGGCGCTGATCGCGATGGTCGATGCCGCTGGTGACGGCCCGATCACGCTGGATACCCTGCTCGGTGCGCACCGGCTGCTGATGGCACCGGACTTCTACACCGCCCGCGACTCCGGCACCGTCCGCGACGTGCAGAACTGGATCGGCGGCAGCGACTACACCCCGATCGACGCGCTGTTCGTGCCCCCGCCCCCGGAACTCGTCGCCGAGCTGATGGCGGAGCTGCTGGAGTTCGCCAACCGCACCGACCTGCCGATCCTCGCCCAAGCCGCGATCGCGCACGCCCAGTTCGAGTCCATCCACCCGTTCACCGACGGCAACGGACGCATCGGCCGCGCCCTGATCAGCACGATCCTGCGGCGCCGCGGCCTGACCCACCGGGTCACCGTCCCGTTGGCGTCGGTGATGCTCGCCGACACGCGCCGCTACTTCGACGAGCTGACCAACTACCGCCGTGGTGGTGCCGACAGGTTCGTCGAGTACGTAGCCCGCGCCGCGATCGTCTCCAGCGAGGCCGCGCAGGACTCCGCCCGCGCGCTGGCCGAACTCCCCGACCACTGGCGGGACCTCGGTCGGCCGCGCAGCAACTCCGCCGACGAGAAGATCATCGACGCGCTGCTCGACACCCCGATCTTCAGCGCGGACACCGCGCAGCAGATCACCGGCACCACGGACGCGAGCACGTACCGCGCTCTCGGTCGGCTCACCGCGGCTGGGGTGCTCGAGGTGCTCTCGGAGAGCAAGCGCAACCAGATCTGGGCAGCCGTCGACGTGCTCGCCGAACTCGACGCCCTGAGCACCACCATCGGCAAGCGCACCACTGAGCACTTGTAATCGTTGCCCCGGCACCGCACCCTGCGTGCCGTCGCCGAGGCGGCCGTCGGAGCCTCATAGAACCTCTCGGATCCCGAGTGAGGGTAATGAAATTAGCTCGTATGAAACAAGTCTCGGGCAGATCGGCATGAGCGCCCTGGAATGCCCCCACCGGCATCTCGCCAGCCAACCCCGCGCTCACGTGCGGTCTCGCGCTGGATCTCGACGAGACCCGGCAGCTCACCCGCAGCCACCGGCCGCCCGGAGAAATCACCCAGGTTCACCCCCGGCCGTGCTCGGCAAGGAGAGCTGGTTCTGACGGCCGGATGAGGCTGATGCGCCGGAGGGGCTCGATCGACGTCGGCCGAGCATGGAGATCGCCATTCGCCTACTCGCCTCGAACGCGCGAGACTGGGGAGAGAACATCGAGGTAGGCCGAAGCGGACGGCAATGACCGAGCGTGACGAGATCACCAGGCGAGAGATCGATGCTGAGTACGAGCGCGCCCGGGTCACCTTCCACGGGTTGCTCGACAGTGCCGATCCGGACGATTTCGACCGGCTCTCCAACGGCACCCGCTGGACGAATGAGCAACTGTTGTTTCACATGGTGTTCGGCTACATGATCGTGCAACGGCTACTCGTCGTGGTGCGATTGTTCAGTCGTCTCCCCAACGGCGTCGGCAGAGGCTTCGCGAGGCTGCTCGACGCCGCCACTGTCCCCTTCGATGAGATCAACTACCAGGGATCGCGCGCGGCCGCGCGGTATTTCAATCGGTACCGTATGGGCCGCAAGTTCGACCGGGTGATTGTGTCGCTGCGCCGAAGTCTGGCTACGGAGTCGGGGGCGGATTTGCGTCGCGGAATGCACTTTCCGGCGCGGTGGGATCCGTTCTTTACCTCCTTCATGACGCTCGAGGACGTTTATCGCTATCCGGCAAAGCACTTCGAGTTCCATCGGCGGCAATTGACGATCCATCCGGATCGCTGACTATGCGCCGATCCCTTGCGAGCTTCGGTGGTCAATACAGCAGCTCGTGGAACGGGCTGCTGAGGATCGGGTTATGAAGCGATGAGCCGGGCGTGCGCGGGGTGTGTAGGTGGCGAACGGTTCTGCCGCGCTCAGCCCGCCGCTTGTCTCAGCGGAAGCGGCGGTCGCCGCCGGCAAGGATGACCACGCTCATCCGGTGAGTTCTACGACGGTCAGCCAGACCTTGACCGCGGACAGCAGCAACAGCAGTACCAGGATCGGGAGCAGCGCGACGTTGCGAACGCCACTGAACAGGAACGCCCGGGCGTCGTCGCCGTACTCGATACTCCTCGTCGGATTGTGGATCCGACCGCCCAGCATCGCTGTGGCGACCCGGGCGGAGACGATGCCGAGGCGGCAGACGTTGCGGCCGATCCTCATCGATCGTGGGCCTCATCGTTCCGCATACCCGGTGCGGCGGGCGGGTTCCGGTCCGAGGCGGCGGAGCCAGCTGCGCCGGCGTTGCTGCCGCGACCCACCTCGGGGGGGCGGTGAGGATGGGTGCTGATTCTGTCCTCCGGGCATCTCCCGCCCGGTCAGGTGGGGTCCGTCCCGGGTGCGGTGCCGAGGGTGTGTTCGAGCGCGGCCAGGGATTTCTCGAGCAGGTGGGGTAGTTGCTCGACGTGGGGGACGGCGTGGCGGTCGGCGACGATCCCGAGGTCGAGGTGGCCGTTGCCGGTGGTGACGGTGATGCTCAACCCCTGGCCGGGCAGCAGTACCGGGACCGGATACAGATTGGTCAGGCGTGCGCCGTTGTAGTACCGCGGCCGGGGCGGGCCGGGCAGGTAGGAGATCAGCACGTTGGACGGCGGCGGCACCCGGTCGGTGAACCGCCGGGCCGGTTCGAGCAGCCACGGGCTCAGGCGCACCGCGCTCAGCAGCAGGAACTGGGTGTGGTTCAGGGCGGCGACGACCCGATCGGTGCCGGTCAGCGCCGCGGTGATGCGGGCCAGCCGGGCGGCCGGGTCCGCCTCGTCGGTGGCCAGCTCGATCACCGTCGCTCCGGTGCCCGGTTCGTGGCCGCGGGGTCCGACCGCGGCCCGGCCCAGATCCAACGGCACCGGCAGCAGCGCTGTCACCGGGGCCTCGGGCAGCGCGTAGCGGTCGAGCAGGTATTCGCGCAGCGCGCCGGCGCACATCGTGAGCACGACGGCATCGAGGGGGGTGTGGGCCGCCGCGGCGAGCCGGTGCAGGCGTTCGGTGGGCCAGGAGCGGGCCGCGACGGTGCGGGCGCGGCCGGAGTCGAGGTTGAACAGGGTCGGCGGGCTCTGCAGCGGCAGCGTCAACTGCCGCTCGCGTAGCCCGTCGGCGACGAACTCGGCCAGCGCCGGCACCATGGTGAGCAGATCGGTGCCGGCACGCAGCCCGGCGCGCAGCAGGGCGGTCGGGGTGCGCCGGTGGGCCGGGGGCGCGGCGACGGCCGGGCTCCACGGGGCCGGGCAGTTCCGGGTCTCGGGGTCGGTGGCCATGGCCCGGTGCAGCAGCCGCAGGCCGGCCGGCCCGTCCGCCAGGGACAGGTGGATCTTGGTGAACAGGGCGGTGCGACCGTCGTCGAGCCCTTCGATGACGTGCACCTCCCACATCGGGCGCGTGGGATCGAGCGGGATGCTGTGGATCTGGGAGACCAGCGACAGCAGATCCGTCCGCGAGCCGGATCCGGGCACGGCGGCATGGCGCACGTGATAGGCCAGATCCACCTTCCGCACCCGGGACCACGAGGGGTAGCCCAGGCCGTGGGCCGGTCGGCTGGGACGCCGGCGCAGCACCTCGGCCACCTCGCCGTGGGTGAGCAGCGCCTCGACCATGCGGCGGGCGTGCGCGTCGGTCGCGTCCGGGGGTGGCTCGAACAACGCCAACGCACCCAGGTGCAGCGGCCGCGACGGCGTCTCGAGCAGCATGAACAGTGCCTCGGACACGCTCATCGCGGGCATGGCACCTCTCCTGGGCCTCGTGATATCTCGGGTACTCGGCCGAGCACCCCGGGTCCGCTCGCTACCGTGCTTACCGTCACCGGGACCTCTCCGGCATCGGAACCGCAGTATCCGAAGGGGTTTCCGCCTCCGCCGCCGACGGGTCCCGGCCGGCGGGGGAGGGCCCCGACGGGGGGGGGTCGTACCCGGGTGGGTATGCTGGGTGTCACCAGTGGTGCCACTGGGTGCATGAACTGCCACAGCCCGCCTCTCCTCCCCCTGCAGGTGGGGCTGTGGACTCGGGCGAAGTGCCCGAGCCGGATGCCCTGCCCGACCCCCCGGGGCAGGGCATCCGTGCGTCTGCGGGCGAGAGAGCGCCGGAGGGCGCACGGCCGGCCGTGTTCCGCCGCGGTGCATCCGGCCGGGCCCCCACCTTCTCGGCGCCGGTCCCTGCGAGGAAGCGGCATGATGGAAGGGTGACGTCTGCGTCGCCCGAGGCCGGTGACTCCGGCGCCCCGGACCCGCCCTCGAGGGTGCGAGACGTTGCCCGACAACATCGTTCACGCAGAAAGTACAGACCACCCGATACGGTGGCAGGATCTGCGCCCGGTCGCAGCCGCTACCGGAGTATGTCGCCCGCCACCGGAGCACACCGGACCGTCGGCCGCCTCGCGGGACGAGCGTCGATCGAAGGAGAGCGCTCATGCGCGCCGACACCCGGATCGCCGCCGGCTATGTCCTCGGTCGCCGGCACACGCTGCGCACGGCGGTCATGCCGGCCGGGGCCGGGTGGACCGGACGGTTCCCGGGACCGGCGGGTCGCTGTCGGGCCGGGCCGGCGACCCGTCCGGCGGTGACCCGACGGCCGGCGCGGCACCGAGGAGACGCGCCGCCGACCGCACCCAGTCCCCCCACACGATCACAGGGTGAGGAGCACCAGGTGTTCCTGGTGACCCGGATGCGGGAGGAGTACGTACGCGGCAAGCCACCCCGGGAGGCGATGGTGGCCGGCTACCACCACGGCGCCCGGGTGGTGACCTCGGTGGCGATCATCATGATCTCGGTGTTCAGCGCGTTCATGCTGGAAGAGGACATCGCGGCGAAATTCATGGGCTTCGCCTTGGCGGCCGGCGTCTTCCTCGACGCCTTCATCGTCCGGATGGTGGTCATACCCGCGCTGCTGGCGCTGCTCGGCGAATCGTCCTGGTGGTTGCCGAACTGGCTGGACAGGATCCTGCCCAATGTCGACATCGAGGGCGGGCGGTTGTGTGCTCTGGCGGCGGCCGAGCACGGAAACGAGCGCGAGGTGCTGGCTGCGGCTCGGTAGCGGGATATGCGATGCCCCGCACACGTCGGCGTCGTAGATTCGCCCGTGCAGGTCGCGACCCGGTCACCCCGAGATCAACGCCGGGAAGCACGGCCTTCGCCGACGCTCGCAGGTCTCGGGCGGGGCGCCGATTCCGGGCCCGAAGCAAGCACCTGACCACTGCCGGCGCGACCGAGTCGGAGGAGGATCCGCGCGCCGCGCACAGCAACGGTCAGGCTGCAGTGGGACGCCACCTCGCCCTCGCCCTCGACGACGAACACGTCCGCGGAGACCGGGCTCGTGCCGCCGACTCCGAGCCACCGGCAGCGCACCGCTCGTATGCCGAGCCGGATACGGGACCGCCCTCGCCTCGGCCCAGCACCGGTTACCCACAATTATCTGCCCCGCACGCCCACGTCCTCACGCCTCCGAAAGGAGAGCGGCGTCGGTGACGTGCCCGGGGTCGCAGACCGCCGCCGTGCCGACCGCGAGGGAGAACCGGAGGCGCGACGGTACGACGGGGAAAGAGTGCTGCAGCGGGTTCTGTTGTCCGGGCCTGGGGCGGCGACGTGAGGTGTTCACCGGGACAACTGCGACAGTTCCCGATCCTCGTGCGCGCGGAAGGTGAGCCGGCCAAGCACGGAGACGAACAGCGCCGGCGTCGGCTCACCGACGACGGCACCGGCCCCCGCTTCGCACTGCCGCCGGCACCCCCGGGTAGCGGTACGGGAGGTGTCGGCGGCTCCAGACCGACCCTGCTCGGCCACCCCTCGGTGGCCGGGCGGGGTCCAGAGGCAGGCCAGGAGGTCATCGCAGGGCGTGGCGGGCAGCGGCGAACACCGGACTGCTCACCGAGGTGACGAGCGCGACGTGCGCCCGGGTCAACTCGCCGATCCAGCCGGGTCCGCTGAGGGTGCCGACCCGCTCCTCCAACGCAAGGAGGGTGTGCAGGGTGTTTTCGTAGGTGTCGAGCGTGAGAGTGCCGGTCAGCTTCGCGGTCGCGAGGAGATTGGCGTTGACGGCGCGGAACTGCCCGGCGGAGTCCGCGACGGTCGCAGCGAGACCAGTGCCGGCCTCAGATTCGGGCTCGGGTTCGGGCTCGGTGGCCTCCACCGCGAGAGCGGCGGCGATTTCGGTGGCCTCGCTGGCGGCGTCCGCGGCGATCTCGAGTTCGCTGGCGTCGTCGACGGTGCTCACGGGCCCGCCGACGGAAGGGGAGGTCGCGACCGTCTTCGGTGTCGCAGGGGCATTCTTGGAGGTGGCGGGGGCGGTCTTGGGGTTCTTGGGGTTGTTGGGTGTTGCGGGGGACGTCATAGGTCTCCTCCGGTGGGGGTCGCGTGTGGTCACGGACACCTCGACGGTAGTCGAGATCCCTGCCAGCGCAAGGGGTTACCTTAGGGCACAGGTAACAGCGCGGGTGCGGGCGACGCGGTGGTACCCGATCGGCGGGTGGGCGGAGGCCTGCGCGGAGGTGGCCCGGTGCGGCCGGTTCTGTGCTGCGCAGCGAGAGGACGCCAGTGAGCGCGCTGTTCACCGGGTGCGCGTGTGGATCGTCCGGCCGCGGTGTTCGTTGCGTTCGGCGCCATGGTGCTGCTGGTCACGGCGGTTTCCAGGGCCGGGGCTGCGCCTAGGGGCGTGTGGTCTGCTGACGTGGATCTTTCAAGTAGGACACGGCGCCGGACTCATCGGCGGGGCCCCTTAAATCCTCTCGGCGGACATTGCTCATGGTCGTCGTGTTCGCCTGTCCACCGAGGACGAGTTCTTTACGGTTCCGCGGGCCGGCCGGGCGCCGCGAGGAGCAACGGGACCACGTGCTGCCGCGGACAGACCCCTGAGCGTCGGGCAGCTCTGCGCTGGGCCAGTTCGTGGGTACCAGGATCGACGGGGGAGGGACGGGGTTTGCTCGGTGCTCGAGACGGCAGGACAGCAGCCCACATGAGGCGGGGCATTGTGCGGCGCCGGACGCGACGCGCACAGGTCGCGAGCTCAGCCGGCGCCCGGGAAGTACCGGGCTGACCAGTACCGTGGTGCGCCGGTTCGCGCGCACCACGGCGAATGACCATAACGGGGTGGTGCCGGCTCTCAGTGGTGGGCGTGGCGGCGTCCGGTGACGGCCTTGAGCACGAACAGCAGGATCAGTGCTCCGAGCAGGTACGTCAGGAAGCTGAAGATCAACCCTCCGCCTTTGACATCGACACCCAACAGGCTCAGCAGGAAGCCGCCGATGAGTCCGCCGACGACGCCGCCGACGATGTTGAGCAGGATCCCTTGTTGGTCGTCGGTGTGCATGATCTTGCTGCCTATCCAGCCGGCCAGTCCGCCGATGATGATCCAGCCGATGATTCCCAGTCCGAGCATCACGGCTGTCCTTTCTGACACACCGTCGAGATCCTCGGCCGGTGCTGGTGGCCCGTCGAACTCCATGCCGACGACCCTGTGTTGCGACGGGTACCCCGACGACGGCCACCCACACCTGCACCCAGATCCCGAACAGCACATTCGTCCTGTCCCCAGGTTCTGGTCCTCGAACATCCGGCCGCCGCGGGCGGGGACCGCATCCTGGGCGCCGTGGTCGGACACGAGAAGGTCGCGGCCGTGCACCTGTCCCGCGAACAGCCCTACCGTCTGGTCATCCGCCCCCGCCACGGCCGAGCCTGGCCACTCTCGCTGCGCTGCGCTGCGCGACAGCGTCGACGTCGGAGTCGACAGCCTCCTCGAGGTTGCTGGTATCGACGAACCGGTCCGCCAGAAAGCGCCACCCACCCCACCTCCCCTGCGAGGGTTCTGCCCGCTGCGTCCTTGCGCAATTCCGCCCGTCTGATCTGGTACCCATCCCCCGGATCCAGGAGTCACCATGACCAACCCCAACGAGTTCGAAAACCCGGTAACGGATCGGACGGACGCAGCAGCGCACGCTGCGGCGCCTACGTGTTGCAGCACCGAACGACAAACCACCTGCTGCGATCACAGCGAGAAGTCGACGTGCTGCGGTCCGGCGGCCATGGCGAGCGGCGGGTGCGGCTGCGGGTAATCTTCATCGTCGGGCAACACGGCGGTGCGGTGCGAGCGATAGGGGCTCGCACCGCACCGCTGTCCGTGCGTGGGGGGCGTGCAGACGACCGGACGCTGACATCGGAGCCGGTGTGCCGGTCTACTGGTCCGCCGGTGGGGTGGCTCCGCAGTCGCAGGATCCGCCGCGGGGCTGGTAGTCGTGCACGTGGCCGGTGCGGTCCTGGCTGATCCGACAGCACGCGTGCAATTGGGTTTGGAGAGCGGCACGGCCGCGCTGGACGCGGGATTTCATCCCGGATACCGAAATTCCTGCTTCGCCGGCGGCCGCGGCGTGGGTGCGGGCGTCGAGGTCGACCATCTTCACCGCCGCGGCCTGCTCGGCGGGTAGCCGGGAGAGCATCGGCACCAGGCAGGAGGCGAGTTCCTTCTCCGCCGCCTCGTCGGCCTCGATTTCGCCGTCGGGAGAATGGTCGGGGACGGTGTCGACGGCCAGTTCACGCCGATGCGCCGCCGACCTGTAGTAGTCGGTGATCGCGTTGCGCGTGATGGCATACATCCACCCCAGGAGCCGGTCCTGCTCCCGCAGATCGTCCAAGCTCTTGGCCATCCGCAGAAACACGATCGACAAGATGTCATCGGCGTCCTCCGGGCGTGAGACCCGGCGGGCGATGAACGCCCGTAGATCGGCGGAGAAGCGGCGCCAGAGCTGATCGAGATCGGCTGGTGCCGACTGGGATGTCGTCGCGGTGGTGGCCGTGTCCTCGCTCATGCTCTGTGGTTCCTCTCCCTCTCCAGCATCCCTGTCCGGCGGCGCGGTGGCGACCCCCCTCGGGGAGTCATCGCTTACAGGTACCGACGGCGGTCACCACGAAGGGACGCACCGTGCGTCCGACTCCGGGGTGCCTCGTCGGTAGGGGTGACGACGTCGATTTCCGGTGTTCCGGTTCGACGCACCGGTAAAAGCGCGGTGAGGAGGTGAGAGCAATGCTGACCACACACCTGTTGTCGGGTCTGACCGACGAAGAGATCGATCTGATCCTGGCGGACGAGCTGCAGCTGCTCGACGCCACCGCATGAGCGCAATCGACGCCCGCACCGGGCGCGCCCGCTGACCGCAGCGCTCTTCTGGCCCCGGCCCCTTCTCCACCGGGTAGGGGCCGGGGGAGTGCCCGGCGCCGGGCGAGCAGGCGCACACAAGAAAACTCGCCTCGTCCTTTCCCTGTGGAGAGGAAGGAGAAGGCGGGTGTGTCTCGCGTTCCGCAGGGTGTCTTGCGTTCGGCGAGCGCGTGCCGACCGAACCAGGGTGGGGGAGGGCCGGGACGGCGGTCACCAGCGCCCACAACCCGATCGCTGCGGCCAGCGCGGTGACGGTGTCGGCGGCGGTGCCGAGCACATGTCCACGTAGGGCGTCGGTGGCGTGCGCGACCGGATTCGCCGTCGCCAAGGCCTGCATCCAGCCGGGCATGGTCTCGATCGACGCGAACGCACTCGAGACGAACATCCGCGGCATCATCACCATCATCCCGGCGAACTCGACCACGTCCGGACGGCGCAGCCGGTCCCCGATCAGCCCGAACAACGCACTCATCGCCCCGGCCAGCACCACCAGCACGACGACCGCGGCGACCGCATCGACGGCCGTGCCGTGGAAGTCGAAACCCAACGCGACGGCGGTGATTCCGAGCAGCGCGGCCCGGGCGAGGGTGAACACGGCCTCGTTGAGCGTGCGGGCCACCCCGGCAACGCCGTCCGCATCGGCAGGGCCGCGAAGCGGTCGTGCAGGCCGTTGGTGTGATCGATCGCGGCCGAGACGCCGGCGTTGGTGCCGGCCATCACAGGGGAGACGGCGAGCATGGCCGGGGTGAAGAAGTCGATGTAGCTGACCCGACCGGGAAACCGGGTCCGGCGGCCACGCTGCGGAAGACCTGGCTGAACAGCACCAGCATCGCCATCGGCATGGTCAGCGAGAACATCAGCAGCTGCGGGACGCGGGTGCTGGTGCGCAGGCTCCGGACGGTCAGGGCGGCGAGCTGGTTCCCGATCGGGGACCGCCCGATCGAGGGCGTGGTGGTGGTCATCGGTGGGCTCCGGGGGTGGGCGAGATGAGTGAAGACGTCGTCGAGGCTCGGGGAGGTCACGTCCAGGTCCGGTGACCTCGATGCCGCCGCGGTGCAGGTCGGCGACCAGCGTGGTCGCGGTGGGGGCGTCGTCGACGGTGACCGACACCCGCACCCGGTCGCCGTCGACCCGCTCGGTGTCCGGGATGAACGGCAGGACGGCGAGCTGACCGGTGGGGATGGTCGCGGTGAGGACCTTGCCGCCGACGATGCGTTTGAGTTCGGCAGGGGTGCGGCGGGCGGCGACCCGGCCGCGGCGCAGGACCACGATATGGTCGGCGAGCCGGTCGGCTTCCGCGAGGTACTGGGTAGTGAGCACGACCGTGGTGCCCGCGTCGGTGAGCTCGTCGACGACATCCCACAGGCTGGCGCGGACGAGGGGGTCCAGGCCGGTGGTCGGCTCGTCCAGGAAGAGCACCGACGGGGACCCGACGAGGCTGGCGGCCAGATCGATCCGGCGGCGCGAGCCCCCGGACAGCTCCCCGACCCGGCGGGTCGCGTACTCGTGCAGCCCGAGCCGGTCGATCAGCGCGTCGGCCCGGGGGCGGGCGGTGCGGCGCAGCCCGGTCAGGCGGCCGATCAGCTCCAGGTTCTCGCGGGCGGTGAGGAAGTCGTCGAGTCCGGCGTATTGGCCGGTCATCCCGATCCGGCGGCGGACGTCGGTGGCGTCGGCGATCACGCCGAGGCCCTGGATCTGCACGCGGCCGGTAGTGGGGCGCACCAGGGTGGTGAGGGTGCGGATCAGGGTGATCTTGCGGCACCGTTGTGGCGGAGCACCCCGAGCGTGGTTCCGGCGGCGGCTTCCAGGTCGACACCGTCGAGGGCCCAGGTTCTGCCGACGTGCAGGTCCTCGACCACGACGGCCGGGGCGCTCATCGCCCACCCCAGCCAGGTCAGCGGCAAATCGGGTGAAGGGGTGGGTGGTCATCGCCGGGTCCTCTCGAAGAACGGTGCGCCCCATCCCGTTGTGGATGGGGGTCCGCTTCCTCAGATCAACCAGCCGCGAAGTGGACACACCGGCCGCCGACCCAAATCGGTCGAAGCCCGGCCCCGCTAGGCGGCTCGGGCCGAGGATGCGGTGACGGTAGTCCCACCCGGCACACCGGATCATCGAATCGTTCAACCTGGGGATGGTCGGCAGCGCGCGGAGGAGTCGGCCCGTGCGGCGAGCGCGACGATCACACCAAACGCAGTGATTTGAAGGGAATTTCGCGAATCCGGTAGGGAGGAGCACATCCGCCGACCGGACTATCCACAGCTGGGTTTGAGTCCGACGGCCGTGGACGGTCACGGTGGGGCGTGCACCCGTGGGTGTGCCGACTCGCGCTCGAGTCACGAGAGAGCAGGCGCACGATCGGGTGCTTGCCGTCCCCTACGGGTAGATCGAGGTGCACATGCCAGTCCCACGTTCCCGGCGCCGCCGCGTGGTGGCTCTGGTCGCCAGCGCCACCGTGGCCGGCGGCTGCATCGCGGTCAGCACCCCGGCACTCGCGCACGCCGCCCCCGCCGAGTGTGCTGCCACGTTCAATCTGTTCATCCCCGGCACGTGGGAAACCGACGAACATGCCGACCCCGGTCGGCCGGTCGGGATGCTCGCCCCCGTCACCGAGGCACTCGAGCGCGCCCATGGCAGCGCCGCCGAGGTCTACACCCTGCCGTACATGGCGCGCGCCTTCGACAACGGCCACACCTACGCCGACAGCAAAGCCGACGCACTGCGCCGCGCCGAGCATGTTCTCTCCACCACCGCTCAGCGGTGCCCCAACACCAAATTCACGATCACCGGCTACTCCCAGGGCGCCGATGCCGCCGGAGATCTGGCCGCGGCGATCGGCCACCACCGAGGCTCGATCCCCGCAGAGCGGGTGCTGGCCGTCGGACTGCTCGCCGACCCGCGTGCCGGCACCGACGGCGCCGCCGTCGTCGGCCCACCCAGCTCCGGAAACGGCATCGCCGACCCCCGCCCGCAGGGCATGGGCACGCTCGCCGGCCGGGTCGCATCGATCTGCGACCCGGGCGATCTGTACTGCTCGATCAATAAAGGCTCGAACCCCCTGCTCGGCTCGCTCGGTTCGATCCTGAGCACCACCCCCGGCGCCACCAGCACCGACGGTCCCGCGGCGGTGGCTACCGCTCTCACCTCCGATTTTTCGAAGGCGGATCTACCTGACCTCGGTGCGGACGTCGGCGCCCTCGGTCAGCAACTGACGTCTCCGACGGTCGATCTGCAGCAGGTGGCGCGCCTCGCCGCGACGATCCGGGACACCCTCACCCCGCTGGCCGAGCTGCTCGACTCCGGCGCCGCCAACCCCGCCGCCACCGGCCGCCTCACCGCCGCCGCGCCCGACTCGGCCGAGCACAGTGCCGCCCAGGTCCTCGACCGCGCTCACCGGGCGGATGTGACCGGTGCCCTGGCCGCCGTCACCACGATCGTGGACACCGCCACCACACTCCTCGGCAGCGGGGCGCCGACCGTGCCGGCGAATTCACCGCAGATCCAGACCCTGGCGTCGATCGCCGGTCCCCTCGACGGGCAGCTCGCACCCCTCGCGTCCACCCCAACCGAGACGCTGTCCGCGGCCCCGCGCGTGCTGTCGGTACTCAAACCCACCGTCGTGCTCGATCAGGTCCTCACCGTCGCCACCGGCCTCACCTCACTCGATGTGCCCGCCATCCTGCACAACCTCACCGTGCTGCCGCAGAAGGTGGCCGCGCTCGATGCACGCGGCGCCCACCAGATAGCGGGGGAGCTCAACAACCAGTTCTCCCCCCTGGTGAAAATGGCCGCCGGCGTCGACCTGGCCTGGATCTCCCAGGTGCTCGCGGTCATCCCGGACCCGTCCGGGGTCACCCAGGTCGCCGCGCTGGCCGCCTCGATCCTGGCGAACGTCGACATCATCCGGCTCGCCACCCTGATCGGACAGATCCAAGAGATCGCCTGGACCGCTATCGAGAAGCTGCTGCCGCCACCGGGGCAGGCGCCGGATCCGGTCGGTGCCGGTGCCGTGATGACCGGCCTCGTCCCCGTCGGCCTGGACCTGGCGTCGGTGGCGGTGAACATGCTCTCCGGCAAAGCCACCAAGACCCCACCCGCCCTCCTGGGAAAACAGCACCCCATCGGCGGCACCACCACGACGCCTCCGACGCAGAACCCCGACCTGCCGGCACTGACCGGATCACTGACCACCATCGCCGAATCCCACAGCGCCGAAGACCTTCTCACCCTCGTCGGTGACGGACTCGAGGCCGCGAGCTTCTTCACCTCCGGCGCCCACACCAACTACAAGTCCCTCGTCGTCGACAACGCCGGCCGCACCGCCCTCACCTGGCTGACCGACTGGCTCAACCTCCAGATCAGACGCGCCGCATGACCCGGCGCCTGCGAGACCACACCTCCACTCGCGGCAGTGGCGCGATTCCCGCCACCGCCCCGATGACTGCTGCCACCGCGATCCGAACGCCGCTCGCACACGCCACCACGGCGACCTCCGACTACACCGTCCCACCGACCATCGCATTCACCAGTAAGGCCTGCGTATGAACAATTTCTCGATCCTGCCCGGTCACCCGTCGTCACCGGTGATCCTCCACGTCCCTCATGCCTCCCGCGCCATCCCATCGGCGATCCGTGCATCGTTGCTCCTCGACGACGCTGCCCTGGGCGCCGAGCTCGACGAGGCCACCGACACCGGCACCGACCTCATCGCCGCCCTCGGCGCCGACCATGCCCACATGCGGCCCTGGATCGTGTGCAATGCCTACTCCCGGCTGGTCGTCGATCCCGAACGGTTCCCCGACGACTCCGAACCCGCCGCCGCATACGGCCGCGGCGCCGTCTACACCCGCACCTGCACCGGCACACTCCTGCGTCAGGAACCCCTGACCAACGCCGACCCTCTGCTCGACACGTACTTCCGGCCCTACGCCACCGCCGTCTCCGAACTCGTCACCGGCCGCATCGCAGCCTGGGGACGTGCGGTGATCATCGGCGTGCACTCCTACCCGCCGCGTCCCTCCGGATTCGAAGACCCCACCCTGGCCCGACCGGTCGTGCGCGGGGTCTGTCAGGAATTCGGTGGATCTGACTCTGACGCATGGGATTAGTCGCGACTCGGGGTGATACGTCCTTCGAAGGTAATGGCGAAGGCGTTCAAGGCTCCTTTCCACCGTGTGGTCCATCGTGCGCGCCCCTTGCCCGTCGGGTCCAGAGCCCGGGTGGCCAGATACAGGCACTTGAGCGCGGCCTGCTCGTTGGGGAAATGCCCACGGGCCCGGATCGCCCGCCGATACCGGGCGTTGAGCGACTCGATCGCGTTCGTCGAACAGATCACCCGGCGGATCTCGGCGTCGTAGAGGCTGTCGCAGAATCAAACGGCGGAGCGGTCGCAGCGAATCTTTCCGTTGGTGCGTTCTTCGGGAAGATCGGCGCCGGCCGCCCCTGCGCGCTATCGAATCGTAGCCCGGTGGATCTTCATCAGGTTGAACGCGCTGGCCGCCAGGTTGAGTTCACTGTGGGCGCTGCGTAATCCACGACAGGAGAACCGGTCGAGGATCTTCTTCAGGTTGCCGATGCCGGGTTCGACGGTCGCTGCTCGGCGTTTGTAGAGTTGGGATCCTTCCGGCGTGCGTAGTCGGTGAGACATCGCCTGTCTCGGGCTCGCTCCATCCGGAGGTGGCCCTGTCACGGGCTGTTCCATCACCGATTTCGCGTGGTCGCGTGTCTTGTTCAGGGCGATCAATCGTTCCGGTCCGGGCGCAGCAAGATTGCTGTCGCTGCAGTATCCGGCATCGGCGAGGACGACACCGATGAGGTGGTCCGTGCTCCCGCTTTCGGTGTGCAGCATCGCGGCAGCTCGTTGACATGCATCCATCATCGGTACGAGCGATGCAATGTCGTTGGGACTCTGCCCGATCTGCACGGCGGCGATGATCTGATCACTGGTGACTGCGAGTTGCGCGTTGTAGCCCTGGAGGAATCCCCGCCTGGTGGGCATCAACCGTGACTGCGGATCGGTCGTGTTGGCGACCGTCTTGGGCAACGACTGTGTGTCGGGATTCGTGCTCGCTTGTGCGGCTGCCCGGGCGGCTTCGACCGCCCGTCGCGTGCGGATGATTCGTGAGTGCTGCTCGAGCGGAACCGGTGGGGCGCCCATCGGTTTCTTTCCTGCAGCGATGGTCGCAGCCCGCCGAGCGAGTTTCGCCTGGTGAGTGGCAATCTCGCGCGCCAGATGAGCCTCGGCTTCCGCCAGACGATGAGGACCGTTCGGGATCCGGCCGATCACCGACTCACCGGCTCGGATTCTGTCGAGGCGCTCCCGCGCCGCGGTCGAGCGCTCTTCCTCGTCCTGACGTTGCCGTGTGAGCTGTTGCGCTACTTCATCGGCAGCTTCCCGGATTCGCCGTGCCCTGTCGGTCCTGTCGCCCCAGCCGGAAGGAACCCGATCACCGCTGTGCTCGATGTCCTGCCCGGCGAGGAGGGCATCCTCCGCGGCATCGGTCCGGTCGGCTTCTGCCACCATGCGCGCCACCTGCTCGGTCAACCACTGATGACCACGATTGGCGTCGATCGACGCGTTCGCAGCGATCTTGGTGCCGTCGATCGCGACGGTTCCGAACTTGGCCAGGCCGGCGCGACCGGCGACCATCAAGACCTGGGTGAACAGGTCGCTGAATGCGTGCTGGCATTCGGCACGGAACCGCGCGACGGTGCAATGATCGGGGGCGTCCTGGGCACACAGAATCCGGAATGCAACGTCGGTCGAACACAGGCGTTCGATCTGCCGTGAGGACCGCACCCCTCGGCAGTACCCGTAGACCAGCAACCCCAGCAGCATCCGCGGGTCGTATCCGGCCGCACCCGCCCCGCCGACCCGCCGACACCGATCGAACGCACTGGTATCGAGCACCTCGATTGTCTCCAACAGGAACCAGACGAGGTGATCCGAAGGAAGCCACTCCCGCATGTCCGGAGGAAGAAGGAACACCTGATCACGCTGCACCGGACGATATCCCTTGGCCATGAACAATTCTCGCAGACAACCGCCATCGACGACTCCGGCGACACGCCTGCATTCTGCAACAGCCTCCGTAGTCGAGGAACGGCACGAATTCCGGCCAGGCGTTCTCCCACAGCCGGACGATCGCCGGGTACTTCGGCCCCCACTTGGTGGAGAACTCGACGAACCGTTCCTTGGCGCGGCCTCCGTCGGGGCCGTGTACACCGGTTTGAGATCCCGGACATCTCGTCCCAATGCTGGCGTGGTGCGAATCGAAAAGTGTTGCGAATCAAATGGATAACACAGGTCTGCACCACTGCCGGTTCCCACACGGTGTTGATTGCCTCCGGCAGACCCTTCAACCCGTCACACACGACGATGCACACATCGGCCACGCCCCGGTTCTTGATCTCGGTCAGCGCCGCCAGCCAGGACTTCGCGCCCTCGCCGCCGTCGCCGGCCCACAAGCCCAAGATGTCGCGTTCGCCGGTGGTGGTGACCCCGACCGCGACGTAGACGGGCCGGTTGGCGACCTGCCCGTCCCGGATCTTGACGTGGATGGCGTCGATGAACAGCACCGGATACACCGGGTCGAGTGGGCGGGCGAACCATTCGGCCATCTCGGCGAGGACCTTGTCGGTGATCTTGCTGATCGTCTCCTTCGACACCGTCGCGCCGTAGACGTCGTCGAAGTGGGCGGCGATCTCGCCGGTGGTCAGGCCCTTCGCCGACAGCGACAGGATGATCTCGTCGACCCCGGTCAGGCGCCGCTGACGTTTCTTGACAATCTGCGGATCGAAGGAGGCATCGGTATCCCGGGGGACCTGGATCTGCACCGGGCCGATCTCGGTCAGGACGGTCTTGCTGCGCCGGCCGTTGCGGGAGTTCCCGCTGTTTCTCCCTTCGAACTGGTGTTTCTCGTAGCCGAGGTGCTCGTCCATTTCCGCTTCGAGCGCGGTTTCGAGCACGGTGGCGGTGAGCTGATTGAGCAGGCCGTTCGGGCCGACCAGTTCGACGCCGTCGGCTTTGGCCTGGGCGAGCAGTTGCTGCGCCAGCTGTTGGGGATCGATCTTCTGTTGACCCATGGGATCGAGTGTTTCGGTCATGATCGTGCCTTCTCGCCAAGCGGACTCGGCGTGTCGGCCAAAGCCAGATCAACCGTTATCCCGACAGTCCCCGTGCGCGCAGTGTGCCATTCAGTGGTGTGCTTGTGGGGAAGTGCGGACCGAACGGGAGGGGCCGTCGGTTCGCGACGCGCGACAGTCAATCGGGTGGCTCTGCCGTCGAATGTCGGTGCCGCGGGCTAGCGTCGAGTGGGTATCGACCAGGCGGAGGAGTAGCGATGAGCGCGGTCACGACGAATCAACCTCTCGGCACCCCCACTTGGATCGACCTGGGCATCCCGGATCTCGACCGGGCGATGGCCTTCTACGGGTCGGTCTTGGGTTGGGAGTTCGACGTCGGTCCCGAGGAGTACGGCAGGTACACGATGTGTCTGCTCGGCGGCAAGATGGTCGCCGCGCTGATGCCGAATCTCGACGAGAGTGCGACCGAGTTCTGGTGGAACGTCTATCTGGCGACCGACGATCTCGATGCCACGGTCGCTCGGTCAGTAGAGGCGGGCGGCACGCTGCTGACGGGGCCGATGGACATCGCCGACCAGGGTCGGATGGCGATGGTGCGGGATCCGTCCGGTGCGCAGTTCGGCCTGTGGCAGGGACGGGCACACGTCGGTTGCGAGCTGGTGAACGAGCCGAACACGTTGTTACGCAACGATTTGGTGACCCCGAATCCCGGTCCGGCGCGGGAGTTCTATGCGGCGGTGTTCGACTTCACCCTGGACGGGAACGACGACCTGCCCGGCGTGGACTTCACGTTTCTGCGCAGACCGGATGGGCACGAGATCGGCGGCATCGTGGGCGATGCGTCCGCGTCGGCGTCCTTTTGGGGCACGCTCTTCCAGGTCGTCGATGCCGACGCGGTCGTCGCCGCGGCTCGGGCCGGTGGGGGTACCGCGGACGATCCGACGGACATGCCGTACGGGCGGACCGCGGAGGTCACCGATCCGTTCGGTGCGAAGTTCACGGTGGGTTCCCCGCTGCCGGGTGTACAGGGATAGACGCTCCTGTCGGGCTACCCGCCGGCAGCTGGTGCGTGCTCGGTGGCGCCGAGGGTGATCGCCACCGCCGGCCGGGGTGCTCGGACGAGGCGGCAGCGCGGCTGCACGACGGCCCGATCAGCTCGGTCGTGCGATGACGCCCAGATCGAGCTGCGCGCGCTGCCCCTGTCGCGACCGACCACTCGCGTCCTGTCGAGGTGGTGACGGTCCCCGAGGAGGGGCCTGCCGGCACGCGTGCGCCAGCGGCAGGTCGGCCCTTGATGAGAAATTCTTGCTCGTGGCGCGTTTGTCCGGGCGTGGATTCGGCGTCGTTACGGTGAGTTTTCGCTGCACGAGGACTGGTTCGCCATCCTCGGAGCATCTGCGCATCGTGGGCCGACTGAGATGCCGGCGGTGGGTTCCCGCTTTTCCTGCTTGTTCATACTGGAGTATGATTACAGTATGACGACGAGGTTCACCATCAGTTTGCCCGACGAGGACGCTCGCGTCCTCGACGAGTATGTTCGCGACCACGGTTTGGGTGGCCGGTCGGCAGGGATTCGCGCCGCGCTTCGGATGCTCGGGGAGGTAGGTCTCGAGCGCGATTATGCGGCGGCTTTCGTCGAGGGTGGTGTCGAGGACGACTGGGACGTCACTTCGGCAGACGGCGAATGATCCGCCGGGGTCATGTGCACTGGGTTGATCTTGATCCGGCGCAGGGAAGTGAAGCGGCCAAGCGTCGACCCGCCGTTGTGGTGAGTAATGATCGCGCCAATGCGACGGCGGAGCGACTCGGTCGGGGGGTGGTCACCGTGGTGCCGTTGACGAGTAACACGGCACATGTGTTCGCGTTTCAGGTTCTCGTCGAACCTGACGAATCGGGTATGCCGCGTGAGTCGAAGGCTCAAGCGGAGCAGGTTCGTTCGGTTTCGGTGCGTCGTCTCGACGGTGACCCGGTCGGGAAGCTCTCGACGAGAACGCTTGCCGCGCTCGATGACGCTCTGCGGCTGCATCTCGATCTGCACTGAGTCGCGTCCCTGCGGTCGGTCCGACGGTTTTATCAGGTGGGGCACCCGTCGCACTTTCGCGGCGGCCGTTCCTATCCTGCCGCGCGGCCCTGCGCACGGTGAACTCGGAGAAGTCCGCGAGAGGCGCAGCGCTCTCAACTCTTTTCTCTTCTCGCTCAGGCCCCGGTCTGAGGGGATCGTGACAACCCGTCAAGGACCGATGTCGGTGACTGCGTTGGCGATGAGCGGCGTGCCCCCGGGTGCAGACCGCCAGTATTGATGCTGTGGTGTGCCCGGGCAGCGTGATTGCAGTTGCGGTTCTCCTAGCGCACGATGAGTGTCGCAGCGCTTCGCCGTACGCCTGCTTCGCGGCGCGCACCGAGTTCCGGCCGGGAGCGATGTGCTTCGGATCCGCTGTGAGCCAGGATGTTCCGTCCCCGTCCCCGTCCCTGTCCCCGTTCGCCAGGGGCAGTTGAGCATCCCGTCGTCCCAGTGACCGGAGCATTGGCGGAAGTAAAGGCGGTGTAGGTGGTTTCGGCGACCCCGGCATCGGAGATCCACGCTCCGGTGTCCGGGTCGCGGCCCGCTCCCGGATGTTTCGCCGGGGCCCACGCATCGTCGGCAATCGAGTCGGTGGCGCGCTGGACTGCGGCGTTCTTGGTCGCGAGCGGCTATGACGTTCACGGTAGAGCGTCCAGCAGGCCGTCGGAGCCTGTTAGCGGAGTTCGCGCTACCGGCGGGTAAATTTGGTTCTTGTGTTCTCGCACGTAGCCTGATAGTCGATGCGATACCGCACGCGGAGCACTTCGTAAAGCGGACCGAACTGACGTGGGAGACGAGACAAGAATGAGCGCCGATAAGCAGTCGACCATCATCTACACGTTGACCGACGAGGCACCGTTGCTCGCGACCTACGCCTTCCTGCCGATCGTGCGTACCTTCGCTGGTGCCGCCGGCATCGAGATCGAGTCCAGCGACATCTCGGTGCCGGCGCGGATCCTGGCCGAGTTCCCCGACCGCCTTACGGAAGAGCAGCGCGTCCCGGACAACCTTGCCGAGCTGGGTCGTCTGACGCAACTGGCCGAGACCAACATCATCAAACTGCCCAACATCAGCGCGTCTGTGCCGCAGCTCCTGGCCGCCATCAAGGAACTGCAGGGCAAGGGCTACCAGGTCCCGGATTTCCCGGACACCCCGAAGACGGAAGAGGAGCGTGCCATCCGGGAGCGCTACGGCACGATTCTCGGCAGTGCGGTCAACCCGGTCCTGCGTGAGGGCAACTCCGATCGGCGCGCACCCCGGGCGGTGAAGGAGTACGCCCGTAAGCACCCGCACAGCATGGGCGAGTGGTCGATGGCCTCACGCAGCCACGTCGCACACATGCGGCACGGCGACTTCTACCACGGCGAGAAGTCGATGACGCTGGACCGGCCGCGCAAGGTCCGGATGGAGCTGGTGACCGAGGGCGGCGAGACGATCGTCCTCAAGCCCGAGGTGGACCTGGGTGAGGGCGACATCATGGACAGCATGTTCATGAGCAAGACGGCGTTGCTCGACTTCTACGAGGAGCAGATGGAGGATGCGCGCAAGACGGGCGTGATGTTCTCCCTCCACGTCAAGGCGACGATGATGAAGGTCTCGCACCCCATCGTCTTCGGCCACGCGGTGAAGACCTTTTACAAGGATGCCTTCGCCAAGCATCAGAAGCTGTTCGACGAACTGGGCGTCAACGTCAACAATGGTCTCGGCGACCTGTACGACAAGATCGAGACGCTGCCCAGCACGCAGCGCGACGAAATCAATCAGGACCTGCACAACTGCCATGAGCACCGTCCCGAGTTGGCCATGGTCGATTCCGCCCGCGGCATCTCGAACTTCCATTCACCCAGCGACGTCATCGTGGATGCCTCGATGCCGGCGATGATCCGCTCAGGCGGCAAGATGTACGGCGCCGACGGAAGACCCAAGGACGTGAAAGCGGTCATGCCGGAGTCTACTTTCGCGCGCATCTACCAGGAGATCATCAACTTCTGTAAGACCAACGGCGCGTTCGACCCGACGACCATGGGTACCGTCCCCAACGTCGGGCTTATGGCGCAGAAGGCCGAGGAGTACGGCTCGCATGACAAGACTTTCGAGATTCCAGAGGGGGGCGAGGCCAACTTCGTCGATGTCGCCACCGGTGAGGTGCTGCTCACCCAGCACGTCGAGGCGGGTGACATCTGGCGCATGTGCACTGTCAAGGACGCGCCGGTCCGCGACTGGGTCAAGCTCGCGGTCACCCGGGCACGCAACTCCGGTATGCCGGTCCTGTTCTGGCTCGACCCGTACCGCCCTCACGAGAACGAGTTGATCAAGAAGGTCGAGCTGTACCTGCAGGATCATGACACCGAGGGCCTCGACATCCAGATCATGTCGCAGGTGCGCTCGATGCGGTACACGCTGGAGCGGCTGATCCGCGGGATGGACACTATCGCCGCGACCGGCAACATACTGCGTGACTACCTCACCGACCTGTTCCCGATCCTCGAACTCGGTACGAGCGCCAAGATGCTGTCGATTGTGCCGCTGATGGCGGGCGGCGGCCTTTACGAGACGGGCGCCGGCGGGTCGGCGCCCAAGCACGTCAAGCAGTTGGTGGAGGAGAACCACCTGCGCTGGGATTCGCTCGGTGAGTTCCTGGCGTTGGCCGTAAGCCTGGAGGACCTCGGCATCAAGACTGGCAACGAGCGCGCCAAGATCCTGGCAACAACGCTCGATGCAGCGACTGGCAAGCTGCTGGAAACGAACAAGAGCCCGTCGCGCAAGACCGGCGAGCTCGACAACCGGGGCAGCCAGTTCTACCTCGCGATGTACTGGGCGCAGGAACTTGCCGCGCAGACCGAGGACCCGGAACTCGCAGAACAGTTCGCCCCGCTGGCCGAGACGCTGGCCAGGGACGAGGACACGATCGTGCGGGAGCTGATCGAGCTGCAGGGCGCGCCGGTTGACATCGGCGGCTACTACAAGCCGGACAGGGATAAGACCGTGGCCGTGATGCGGCCGAGTCAGACCTTGAACACCGCGCTGGCGGCCGTCAACCCTGAATCCGGAACTGCACCGTGACAGGTAGACCTGCATCCTTGTGAGTAGGGTCCGCAACTCCACGGCCGGTGTAACCGCGGGTCGTCGAGCAGCCCCAAGAATGCACGGGCAGAGGGGAGGTCGACTGGCCCCCCAAACGGAGGGCCAGTCGACCTGCTCCATCGCCAACCTGGTGTCCGCGCTGCTCGCGGGTGGCCAGCGCGTGCTGGTCACCAGTGAGAAGGCTCAGGCGCTGCGTGTACTGCGCGACAAACTTCCGCTCGAACTGCAAGAACTGTGTGTGGCGGTGACCGACCCGGCGCGGGGAGGGTCTGCGGAGCTCAACCGCAGTGTCAGCGAGATCGCTACCCGCAAGGCGCAATTCAACGGGCGGCGCGCAGCGCAGCGCATCGAGGAGCTCACCACGCAACGCAACGACGTGCTCAACCGTTGGGCGATCCTGACGGAACAGATTCGGCAGACGCGCGCGCAGGAGACGGTCGTTCACACCGCGGTCGCCGCCGGTTACGAGGGGACGGTCGCGTCGATCGTCCGGAGGGTCCGCGCACAGGAATCCGGACAGGGGTGGCTGCCCGCACCGCTGTTCACCGACGCCCCACCTCTGAGCGTCGACGAATTCATCACCCTCCATGCGCTTCATCAGCGGTCGAGCGTCGAGCGGGCGCGTCGCCGGCACCAAGTGTTCCCCGACTTGTCCCTGCCCACCCAGAGAGAGGTGCAGGACGCGTGCGCCGCGGTCGCACAGGCATCGCAGGACGTGACCGGCGAAATGCCGGAGTTGCTGCGGGTACTCGAGGGCGCCTCCCCCGACATACTGGCCCGTATCCGCGATCTCTGCGAACAACTGCAGGGCGCTCTGCACGATGCAGAACGGCTCGACCTGGGATTTCAACGCGTGGCCGACGATGTCCTGTCGGGGAGGGCGCAGCACCTGTGGGGAAAGACCGCCGAGTTCGCAGGTCTCGTGCAGGCCGCGCAGGAGGCCGATCGCGTCGTCGGTGCCAGCACGGTGGCAACGCCGGTGACCGGGCGGCCCGCGTTCGAGGCGTATGACGCGCTGGCTCGCAAGCTGGAGGCGGGGGACACATGGCGCAGTGGCCTCTCCCGGTTCCGGAGGAGTGACGAGCAGTCGGCGGTCGAGGCGCTCGGCGAGCCTGCGACCGTCGACGGGGTCGCGGCCACGACCGCCCACTCGGTGCGTATCGTCGCCGAGCACCTCCGTGCGCTCGACGCGGTGCGGGTCGTGGGGATCGTCCTGCGCGATCTCGGTATCGACATCGCACTCGACGAGTCACGCAGCCGTGCCATCGGCACCCTGGCACTGATCAACCGGGACCGTGGCATCGTGGACAACCTTGTCACACGGGTACGGGATGTCGAATCGGCGTTACGAGACATCCACCTGATGATTCCTGCGGCGGACGCAGAACCTGGATCACGCAGCGGATCGAGGCTCCGGTCTCGGCCTGCAGGTAGCGGCGTCGGCAAGTGCGGTAAATACGGCCGTAGGGTGGGCTTCGCGGCATTGGCGGTCACGCGGGTGGTGGACCCGATGGGGCTGGCCACTTCGTGAAGATGATGTGCAACGGCATCGAATACGCCGATATGCTGCAGGAACGTAGCGGCTCGCGATCGGCAGGGCCGTCACGCTGTTGCGGCCTCTGTGGTCGGCGACTATCGCGCTCAACGGGGCCGGCACATGTTTCCTCGCAAATCGAGGCCGACATGCAGGCCCTGCTCGACGCGCACCGGCTCCTCTACGAGGTCGCGGCTTCTTCAACATCGGGCAGCAAGAGGATCCCGGACTTCGACGTCGATGCCTTCGAGTGTGACGTTGAGCAGGTCGCAGCCGAGCTGGGCTGGACGTGATGACGACGATGTGAACGCACGAGCTGCCCGGCTACTTTGTCTCGTTCGGGTGGCTGGTGTGGACCTGCTCCAGGAAGACCGTGCGCTCGTGGACGTAGTACCAGATGCGAGCGGTGCCCTTCGCCGTCGGTTTGTGCTGCCAGCGCTCGTGGGTTGCGCCGCCGCGCGAGATTGTGCCGAGCTCGCCCTTGAGCCGGTAATTCGTCGCCGTCGTGGCCAGGGGCGTCCGCGTGAGGAAGTCCCACGTCTCCGTCATCGGGTTGCGGATCGTCGCGACGAGGTCCCGCCACCCCTTCTTGGCGTCGGTGGTGGCGAAGCGGATCTCGTACTCGCTCTTCTTCGGAGGGCGGGGGACCAGCTCGCCCTTCTTGGCGGCCGCCACGATTACGGACGCTCTACGGTCTCGTCCTCGTCGAGCCACTCGAGGTCGGCACTGCCGAGCCCTGCGGCGACGGCCGTGGCCGTCTCCTTCCAGGACGTCAGCTCGGCGATCGCCAGGTGCGGCTGGTCGGTGGAGAACGAGGCGCGCGCCGCGTCCACGAGGTCCTGCGCGCAGGACTCTCGGTCGGCGGGCGAGAGAGCGAGCATCCACGGGAAGGCCTTGGCCATGCGCTCGGCGAGCGAGCCGCTGTCGTCGAGGGTGACGGTGATGAGCTGCGCGGCGAAGTTCAGCAGCCGCGAGCGGCCCTCGGCCTCGCGCTGCGACATCAGGACCAGCGCCTCGCCGTCGCGGCGGGTCACCGTGACGGGGTGGTCCTCGGCCTCGGCGAAGACCTCGGCGGAGTGCTTGCTCAGGTCCGAGGAGCGTCGGGTCCGGGCGGGGAGGTTTGCTGCGATGGTCATGCAGCCATGGTATTCGGAACGTGTTCGGAAGTCTAGGCGCGGTCACGAATGAGCCGGGCTGCACTCCCGTCCGTCCCACCCCCCGGCACGCCCAGTGCTGCGTGCCGCGAGCATCCTCGTCGGCGACCTGCTGGTTCCGATGCCGCCAGTGTCGAGTCGTACGTTTTAGTTTTCGGCCTGAGCTGGCGTAGGAAAGCGGGAACTCCTGCAGTGGGTTTGAGTTCGATCCGAACGAGAGCGAAGCGAACCTGGCCAAGCACGGCATCGATTTTCTGTCGGCGCAAGCACTGTGGCGAGATCCGCACCGGCTCGAGGTGCCCGCGAAAACTACGGATGAGCCGAGGTGGCTGGTGATCGGTGTGATCGACGGAAAATGGTGGTCCGCGGTGGTGACCTATCGTGCGGGCCGGACCCGGATCATCTCGGTTCGGCGCTCACGTGATGGAGAGGTGGCGCCTTATGAGAGCTGACGAGTTCGACGAGCGTTTTGATGCGGGCGAGGACGTGACGTTCGCGCTCGATACGGCCAGGGCCCGGCGCCCGGGCGAGGAGCAGCGGCGTGTCAATGTCGACTTCCCGGCGTGGATGATCGCAGAATTGGATCGTGAGGCGACTCGTCTCGGGGTTACCCGGCAGTCGCTGATCAAGGTGTGGATCGCCGAGAGGCTCGAACGCAACGGCTCAACGGCCACCTGATCCTGCGGCGGTGGCGTGGCGGTACAGAGGGCTCGATCCGTGGACTCGGCTCGGTTGTATCGGTGTGGGGGCGGTAGTTCCGGTCGCCGCGAGGTGGCCCCCTATGGGCGAAGGCGCCAATGTCGGTGCGCCTTTCGATTCCTGGTCGAGCACTGGCGACCGGGTGGGGGCGTCGGATCGGTTCACCGCGGATGATCTGGTTGCGGTGAGGTTTCTGTCGGTGCAGGTCCCGCCGCAGGCGATCCTGGGCACCGAAGGCGGAGGCGCTGCGCGCCGAGGACGCGGCGTTGCATCACCGGTTGCTGTCGATCCGTGACGCCGCCGGCCTCGGCGAGGTGATCTCCGTACTGCGCGTGTTCGATGTGATCGCGTGGATGGACGGCAAGACCGCGGCCTCGGAGAGTGCTCTGAACTGGGAAGATGACACGTCCCGGGATGGTGTGGACGAGGTGACACCGGCGCCCGAGTTGCACCGGTTTAGATATGAGGGGCCGGGCTGGGACCTCACACATGTGAACGTGGGTTGCCGACAGGAACGGGTCCTGGCCGGTAGAGCCACCATGTGGGAGTGGCCGCAGGATCACCGCGCCCCACGACCGGCGCTCTCAGGGCCGGTGCCTCTGCGCGCCCGACGAATGCGCCGCGGCCTCGCTGGCGGTCGGGCAGCCGCACGGAATCCACCCCACCATCACGCAGTTCGGTCCGGTTAGTGTCCGGCGGGAGCACAGTCAGCGTCCGGCGGGGCTGCGTATGTCGGACACGGGGGCGGTGTTGTTAAAGTCAGGGGCCGAGCACGGTGCGGGCGGTGGCGGCGACGGCGGGGTGGGGGCCGGTGGGCCGGCCGTGGCGGGTGGTGCCGGCGAGAAGTTCGAGGACGTCGAGGGTGGGACTGGTGACGGCGGGAGCGAGTGACGGGCGGGCGTCGACGCGCCACCCCAGTGCGATCAGCAGGGCGCGGATCTCGGTGTGCCAGTGTTCGGCCGGGAGGCCGCTGGCGACGACGGTCAGGGCCGACCAGCCGGCGTGCCGGTCGAAGTCGGTCCTGCCGACCGGCAGCCGGGACACGAGGTGCTGCCACAGCGCCAGGGGCCGGTCACGGTGTCGGCGGGCGAGCGTGGTCGGTGTCAGCCGGCCGTGTCGCACACGGAGCAGACCGAGTGCTCGCGCGCTGGTGCGCAGCTGGGCGAGCGGCCAGGTCAGGTCCTCGCGGTTCGCCGTGCCGATCCACCATCGGGTCAGACCGGTCCGGTCGGCGAGGTGCTCGACCAGTGTCGGCGGCAGGTAGCCGGCGCTGGTCAGCCGCACCCCGTCGCCGATCAGGTCGAGCAGCACGAGATACGGCTCGAGCAGGGCGGCGGCGTCGGCCTCACCTACCTCGACCACCGGGTGCGCGGCCGAGAGTGCCAGCAGCTGCGTCAGCGCCCGGTTGCCGTGGCGTTCGAGGTGGGCGCGCAGCGCCGCCAGCTCCTCGGCCACCGGGACCGGCGCGGCCAGCGCCGCCGCGACAGCGGCGGTGGTGTCGGCGGGATCGAACCGGTCGGGATGCCAGTCGAGTGGCAGCCAGCCGCGGGCGTGCTCGACGTCGGCGAACGGCGGCGGCACCGACGACGGGTCGCACCCGCCCCGCACCCACGCCGCCAGCTCCGCGTACCCCCACATGCCCCCGCAATCCTCGGGCGGACAGGCCATCCGACCGGCGGTGCAGCGTATTGCGGTGGGCGGTTCGTCGAGGACCGCCTCCACCGCGAGCATGTGGTCCCAGCCGTCACCGAAGTCGTATTCGTACCAGAGGCGATCCCCGGTGCCGGTCAGCAGCTGATCGAGCCGGACCGTGGATTCGAGCACGCCGTCGTCGCCTTCCTCGACGTCGAACGCGGTGACGAAGTGCGGGGAGCGGGGATCGCTCCCGGTGCGGAAGCGGTGCAGGTGGCCGTCGAGCCATCCCATCGCGGCCTGGATGACCACGTGCACTCGGTCGAGGGTCAGGTCGCCGGGCAGCTCGAGGCGCCGCCACACCGGCGGTGTGGCGCCGATCAGGTCGAGCCGGACCCGGAAGCCGCGAAGGCGGTCCGGTGCCGCGCCGACCACCGGTTCGGGGGTGCGCAGCATGTCGTCGAGCCACGCGGTCGCGCCGTCGGCGCGGATCGCGTCCACCATCGCCTGTTTCTGGTGGGGGGTCAACGCGGCCATCAGCTGTTCGGCGCGCTGTCGTGCATCGTCTGCGGTCGCCACGATCACCAGTGAACCATCGATCGTGAGCGGCTTGTCGAGGCGACCGGTCGTCGGAACGAAGTGCCCTGCCCGTCGCCGGGATCGGTCTCGGCGCGCGGCAGTGCCTCCTTCTCGTACCCATCCCGCAGCGCGTCACGGATCGCCAGGGACCGCTCTACCGCGAGCGTCCCTGCCCGTCGACCAGACGTGCCCGCGGAACCGTCTGCAGCATCCCCGTCGCCGCCGCTTCCTCGTCCCGGCCGCCGAGCAGCCGGAACATCGCCAGTGCATGCTCCGGCTTCACGCCGTCCGCGTCGCCGACGATCACCATCGCCTTCGCGGTGATCGACCGCGTCTGTGTGTCGCTGATCTGCTGGTCCGCGACGGTGAGCACGGTCATCTTCTCGACATGGCGGGTGAACGCAGCGGGTTCCGGCGTGTGTTCGTAGAACGCCTTCTCGATCGGTGTGCCGGCAAAGGCTGTCGCCTCGAGATCCCCGATGGCCTCGAGCACCGACGGGTGCCAGCCGTCCTGCCGGTAGGTGGCCGACAGCGATACCAGCTTGCCGACGAGTTTCGGGTGCCGGAGCGCGAGCTGCAGCGCCACCGCACCGCGGTGCGAGTATCCCGTCACATGTGCGCGTTGCACGCTCAACTCACATGTGCGTGTTGCACGCTCGACGTCCGCAGCAGTGCCGCGGCGTCGTCGGCGAAATTCTCGTCCGAGATCGGGCGCGCGGTGTCCGGGGTACGCCCGTGTCCCTGCTGATCGAAGACGATCACCGAGCGCGTCGCGGCGAACGCGCTCACCCATGCCGACATCGACTCGGTGCCCAGGAATGCGCCGGGGATGAGCAGCAACGGTGTCGCGTCGCCGCCGGGTTCGCCGTAGACCTCGTGGTAGAGATTGAGCCCGTTGAGGGGCAGGTGGCCACTGCGCGACGGTTGCGTGTCCATCACTGCCGCTCCTCTACCGGTCGTCCGAGGTCGGGCCGTACAGCCGGGCGATGTCGGGGGAGTCGAGCCATTTGGAGTAGGTCGGGGACTGAGGCCATCCCTCGGGGGAGTCCTGCCATTGCTCCTGCCGGCCCCAGGGGAGGAGGTCGATCAGCGCGAAGGTGTAGCTGAGCTGCTCGGTGCCGCGACCGGTGGTGTGCCACGTGCGGTACACCTTCTCGCCGTCGCGGAGGAACACGTTGACGGCGAACCCGCCCCCGGGTGGCGCGTCGACGTCGGCGCCGAACGAACTCTCCGACGACGAGTACCAGTCCATCGTGTTGCCGACCTTGGCCTTGTATGCCAGTGCCTCGTCGATGGGCCCGTTGGTGACGATGACCATGCGGGCGTCGTAGTTGTCGAGGATGCCCAGCCGCGTCCACTGCGAGGTGAGACCGGTGCAGCCGCCGCACTGCCATTGCGCACCGTCGGTCCACATGTGGTGGTAGACGATGAGCTGGGAACGACCGTGGAATACGTCGGCGAGGCGGATGGGGCCGTTCGCGCCGATCAGCGTGTAGTCGGGCTGTTCGACCATCGGCAACCGGCGGCGCTGCGCGGCGATGGCGTCGAGTTCACGAGTGGCGGCCTTCTCCCTTCTTCGCAGGTCGTCGAGCGCGGCCCGCCAGGTCTGCTCGCCGACGATCGGAGGTAGGGCGCGCGTGGTCTGCTCGGTCATGATGTCTCCCGCTCTCGGGGGTGGATCCGTTCACCGGTGTCGACCTGTTCCGGGACGGAAAGTCATCGCGGAGATCTCGTCCGTCGATCAGTTCGGGAAAGTCGTCCGCTCCCACCCCGTAACGATGCGAACACCGTGTCCAGGAACCGAGCGAACCTCGATCGAGAAGGATCCGAGAGCATGAGGCGCACACATCCCGGTGTCGGCCGAGCAGGCATTCGATCAGGACGCCGATATCGACAGTGTCGAGAGTATGCGCCGACTCATGGCTGCGCAGGCCTCGATGATGGCCATTCCCGTCCTCGGTTTCCCTGCCATGTCCGTGCCCACCGGAGTCGTCCATGGGTTACCGACGGGAGTGCAACTGCTCGGCCGACGGTTCGACGAGGACACTCTGCTCGATGCTGCCGCCGTCATCGAGTCGCGAGCCGGTACATTCACGCCGATAGATCCTCGGTAAGGGCAGGCGGAACAGACCGAATTCGTCGCGTCCGGGTTGTAAGCCGACTCATGCTTATCCGGTTAGATCAGGTAGCCTGGGCAAATGCCGCGTCCTGACTTCCCGCGCACGATCGTGGAGTTCCAGCGGCGCTTCCCTGATGATGACGCCTGTATGGAGTACCTGTTCGCGTCGCGTTGGCCCGAGGGGTTCGCCTGTCCGCGCTGTGGCCACGGGCAGGCGTGGCCGGTGGCCAAGCGTCGGCTGGTGTGGGAGTGCGCGGCCTGTCGCCGGCAGACGTCGGTCACCGCGGGCACTGTGCTGCACAAGACGCACACCCCGCTGCATCTGTGGTTCTGGGCGGCCTACCTGATGAGCACGCCGACACCCGGGGTCTCCGCGGTGCAGCTGCAGCGCCAGCTGGGCCTGGGGCGCTACGAGACGGCGTGGACGATGCTGCACAAGCTGCGCCGGGCGATGGTCAACCCGGAACGGCAGCATCTGCTCGACGAGGTCGAGGTCGATGAGTGCTTCGTCGGCGGGCACGAAGCCGGCTTGCGCGGCGGGCGGGCTCGTGGCACGAAAGTCCTTGTGGCAGTGGGGGTAGAGGTCCGCGGCGCGGGCAGCGGACGGGCCCGCATGGCGGTCATCGACGACGCGTCCGCCGCCGCACTCACCGGCTTTGTCCGCGACAACGTCGCCGCCGGCGCCACCGTGCACACCGACGCCTGGCGTGGCTACCGGACACTGACCGGGCTCGGCTACGATCACCGGCCCCGCAGCCAGCGGGCAGCCCGCGCAGGCGGCGAAGACGTCGACGAGATACTGCCCCGCGTGCACCGGGTGATCTCCAACCTCAAGAGCTGG
This sequence comes from Rhodococcus sp. DMU1, assembly GCF_012272955.1. Lineage (NCBI taxonomy): Bacteria > Bacillati > Actinomycetota > Actinomycetes > Mycobacteriales > Nocardiaceae > Rhodococcus > Rhodococcus sp. DMU1. Next base: position 702,149 of record NZ_CP050953.1, read on the forward strand.
CTGCAAGGCACCCACCGCGGAGTGTCCGGCGAGCACCTGCAGGTCTACCTCGACGAGTACACCTTCCGATTCAACCGCCGCCACACCCCGATGGCCGCCTTCCAGACCCTGCTCGGCCTGCAGTCCCAGCAGCAGCCCACGACCTACCGGCAGATCATCGCGACCGGACCGGGCGCAGCCAAACTCACCTGACCTAACCGGATAAGCACGAGCCTCCATATGGGAAACAGCACGGGTGTCGGAAGGAGACTGCGGGCGGCGCCGGTGAGAATCCCCGGGGCGGGGCGCTGCATGCCGGTCGAGGCAGATCGGTCGTGGGCCCGGACGGTTCGCTGCCGGAGGTACGTGAGCGCACCCCGCGCGAGGTGCTGCTGCGCCACGCGGTTGGCGAAATCGACCACGAGCAGATGATGGCCGAACTCGAAGACTGGGATTACACCTTCGGTGGTCCGCCGGAGGGCGATCCCGACGCCGACGTCTACATCCGGGGCAGCTGGGATCAGATCGAACGGGCCGGGGATCTGCTCAGCGACGCTGACTACCAGCGGCTGCTCGAGGTGACCGCGCCTGTCCCCACGGCTGAGTAGCCGCGAGGTTCTGCCGTGCACGATTCGCCCGGTGCGAACCTATCGCTGGCGATTGACCTATCGCTGGCGATTGGATGACAAGACGTTCAACTATTTGACAGTGACTTCGATCCGGGCGTCCTTAAATCGTGACTGCTGATAGGTCCTCATGGTGATCCGGTTCTCTTCCTTGAGTCGAGTGAGCACCGCTGTGTGGTGGTCGTCGACGTGGAATGTGAGCTTTTCGCCGGAGGTGGTGAGTTTGCCGTACGGGGAGGGAAGTGTCAGTAGGGCCGCGAGCACTTGATCGGTGCTGAGGTTGTCTCCGAAGTGGTGGAACAGTCGCATGACCAGGTCGCCGTCGCTGGTGCCGGACGCAATGCTGGTGATGGAGCTGGCGTTGAGGCAAATGTTGTTTGCGAGCGCGGCTCGACCGGCGGCGGACAGCACACCTCGATTGTCTGTCGGGACGAATTCGTCGAACCGCTCGAGCACCGCGCGCTTGACGACCGCTTGGATGCCTGTGCTCTCCAGAAGGCGTGCTGTCATGTCTGTGTCGAGCAGTTCAGGGGTGATGAACTCGGGGAAGTTGGTTGATCGGTTGATGGCGTACCGAAAGGCTTCCCAGCCGCTGGTGGCGAAGTGCTTGAACAGCTCAGGCTCGTCTTGACAGATTTGCTCGCCGATGAGGAGCCCGAGTAATAGACCGGGCTCTGGTCGGACGCTGGCAGGGGGAATCCACTCGTCGAGGTCAAGGGATGTGACGAGCTTGACTCGCATGGCGGGGTCCGGAAGTACGTCGGACGCGTTGAGGATGGTTTTGGCTACACGAACCTTCGTCTCTTCAAGTTCGCCCTTCACCGTGTCGTCGTTGTGGTTCGCTGCGTTGTCGCCGTCGGCAGGGATGTCGATGTCGCCTGCGGAGATGAGAATGGCAGCGAGGTCCGCGTCGACCTTGCCTTGGTGATCGATGTGGGCGGCGACGTTGGAGAGGGTTGGGGGGAATCTGCGGGAATGCGCCAGTGCCTCCCACGTAGTGTTCGGAACGGTGGACAAGTCATCAATGAGGCAGTCGGGATGTGCGAGCGCAATCACAACCGAGGCCTGCTCCTTGGTGTAGTCGGCCATGTCGGTGACGATGTCTGTGAATGCGTCGGGGTTCTCCACTGTCCATGGTGTGCGACTTAAGATCTCGCTGGTGCCACTGTTGGACAGTGCGTGCGCGTCGGAGATCATGTCGTCCTCGATGGCACGGAGGTACCCATCGGGGCGTTCGATGATGTCGTTGTATATCTCTGGATCGAGAGTCTGTATGCGGTCGAGGCTCAACGTGTCTGGATTACCGAGTGCGGTCCGCAGGTTTGCGGCGGTCAAGGTGTAGTGGTCGCTCTCAACGACGGCGCGGAGCGCCGTTGGATTGAGAGCCGCGAGGTCGTCGCAGACGAACCCGGCTAAGGCCATCGTGGTGACGGCGTTGCGGATCTGCGTGTCCATGGGTGTATCGGAGTTCGTGCCAGCTTCGGTGTGAGCGTTCGCGTTGCCAATAGGACGAGGCTCCGTGAGGGTGGGCAGTGACGTGTAGATCTCCAGGAAGTACGCGCGGATCGAGTCGCCCAGTTCATAGTCGACATCGCTACTTGCGTATGCGAGTGCGACATCGACAAGTTCGATGCGTCTTTCCCGTGAAAGGTCGGTCTTTTCGATGAGTTGGGTGAAAACTGCTGGCCATCTCGTGGCGAGTTCGGCGATGGCCTCGGCCGCCTGCGTGCTGTCGGTGAGGTAGGCCTGCAGGAACTGCTGTTCGGGTTCGCCCGCTCGGGTGATGAGCGAGTTCAAGATCGTGTCGGCGCCGGGGTCCGCGCGCTGGAGTAGATGGTCGAGGATGCTGATGTTGTACGCGCTGGTATCGGAGAGGAAGGACCGCTTCGTTTCCCGCAGGACTGCCTCTATTTCCTCGTCGTTGAGCGGGTAGTTGATATCGGGGTTGTTCGTGTCGACGTGGTGCACGAGGAAAGTCATGGCGCTCGGGGGGACGCGGTCGCCGTAGTATTGTGCGACGTACAACGTGTAGTGCCGGTCGATGAAGCCGGCGGTGATGAGAGCTCGGCCGACCTCGGACTTGATGTGCTGCTTGAGAATTTCTTCGAAGGACTTCGGCCCACCCTCATCAGTAAGGTGAAAGTCGGTGCGCGTGACAAGATCTGCAAAGTCCGCTGTCCGCAAGACCGCAAGATCGGCGCGCAGGCGTGTCTCCTCGCGCTTCAACACGGCGTGCTCCGCGAGGTCCCAGGCGTCGAGGGGGAGTTGGTCGCCGAACAGGCGCTGGAGGTCGCTCATTGTCGCGGTGACATTCAGAGGCGAGAGATGGCCACCTTGTGGATGCGGGACGCGGACGGTGACCCCGTTGCCGTCGTCGAACAGCGTGCGCCAGAACTTGTCGGTGTGCACGTCTTCGGATGAGAACGTCGTGTCACCAATGACGTAGCTGTCCATGGGTGCCCGGGGATGCCTCTGTTCGGCAACTTTTTGGAAAAACCAGGTGAGTTGCATGCCCCAGTCCGCTGCCCGCTGGGTGATGGATTCCTCGAGCGCGGTTGCGTCCGCGATACGGCGAAGCCGTGTTCGTCGGGCCGCGAGCGACTCTGCGACCAGCTCACGGCTGAGCCGGTAGATGGTGTCGAGGTCGCTTCGCCCCTGCTGCATGTGCTCGAAGTCGGCGAGGTGGATGTTCTTGTAGACCAGCATTGCGAACAGCTTGTCTGTCCCCAGCGGCGCGATACCCCGCTTGTCGGTGATGAGACGTTTCGCGTACACCGAATACTCGTTGACGATGTTCGTCAGTAGCCGCATGTCCGGCAGGTGACGGGCAGTGAGGTCGATCAAGTCAGGTCCAACCACAAGGTCGGGTGTCAGCCTGTTATTGACGAGTTGGGTGAGAAGGTCCCGCGACGTGCGGTGCGTGATGAACGGGACGATCGGGATGACCATGTCGAAGAACTTCGTGCGATTCGCACGCACTGTCTCGACGAGGGCGGCGTCATCGTCGTGGTTCATCGTGTCGTGGCCGAGCCTTTCGAAGATGCTGTCGCGTAGTGCAAACACAAACCGGATGACCCGGCCCTGGGTTTGCTTGCTGTGGTTCAACAGCGTGTTCAGCTCACGCAATGCCTCGAAGATGCCCGGATCGTTGAAGCGATCGAGGTCCTCGAAGACGACGATGTCCACCTGACGCATCGACTCGAAGAAGTACACAATCTCGTCGAGATACTCATCGAAGTAGCTCTCCGGCTCCGCCAGCGAAATCGAGGCCCCTCCCGCCGACACCTCCGACACCGACAGCCGATTGTGCACGGCGAGCCGGAGCCACGCCAGTAGGCAGATTGCCGCAGCGACCACGACGGTCGCGGCGCCGATCCCCATCCACCCAGGATGGTCGCTCGACAGACCCGGAAGGTCGGGGAACACGCCGAACAACCACAGGGCTATCCCGAGCACGATCAACCCGCCAGCGGACTCCAGGGCCGACCGCCGCAAGGACAGGCGGTCAATGCGCTGGTAGCGAGACTGCGGCAACCGCGCAGGCTTCTCCCGGTATAGAAGCTGCTTGACCAACTCTTTCTCGATCTGGTTGGTCTGCGATTCCTCTGCGGCCTCCGGTCCCAGTGTCGACAGCGAGAGGAATAGAACTCGGTCCCCATTTCGGCGCGCGAACTCCTGGAGCACGCTGGACTTGCCGGCTCCATATCGGCCGGTCAACGCGATGTTGCGGACCCCACCATCCTGTAGGGCAGCGTTCAAGTGATCTACATACACCTGGTGCTGATCAGCATTGAAGTCGGGTGTGAGCGGGGTCAGAGCCGGAGAGGTCGTAGTGCTGTCCGCACGAGTTGTGCCTGCCGACTCGGCGACCCATGTGGCGCCTGTTCTGATCGCACGTCGGATAGCTCCGACACCGTGATTGTTCCCGTTCCGCCCCACTCGCATTCACTCCGATCGCTTGACGCCCGGCTTTTCTTCGTACGCCCATCTATTCGGGCGCCGGACGGCGCCGAACACCGCAAGGACGTCCATCGGATGGCCGTTTCACTATCGCTGCACCGCTATGTTCGCATTTGGTTCCGACAACGATCAGCAGCCGATGATCGTGCCGCTGTTCTTCGAATCGTTGGGAGCGTCAGGCTCTGTCCCCCCACCGGACCGTGTGACGAGCGAGCCGGTCGACGCTCTTTCGCATCTGCTGCCCCGGCAGGTCGACCTCTGCGGCGGCGACTACTCATCGCGCCCCGCCAAAGTGCGGCGCAGGTGGACGATCCGCTGCGCCAGTGATTGCTGCTGATCCGCCGACGCAGGTTCGTCGCGAGACCGACGTAGAGCAGCCGCACCCCGGCGTCGGTGGGATGCGTGGGGCCGGGAAGCTGCGGGGAACACCTTGGGAGCCGCCCACCACGCATACAGGCTCAGCGCGGCGGGGAGCGTGGACAGGTCGTCGAGTACGTGACCGGTGGCGCTGAGTGCGGTGGTGGTGCCGGCTGGATCGAGCGCGGCCGACGCGGGTGAGGTCTGCATGGCCGGACGGTGTGCAGAGGCCGGCCGACAACTCGGCCCATGCCCCTGCTGACGCCCGTCATCCACGACCGATAACGCCGCCGCTGTGAGGGAATCGGAGGCCCATCCGATGGATGCGTCCAATCGGATACGGACGCCGAGGACCGTGCAGTCTGGAAGGCCGCTGGCCACGACCCCGACGATCCGGATGTCATCGAGCGGTGGCATTGGATTCGGTGGCAACTCAAGATGCTCCGCGACTGATTTCCCACCCAGCGCGCGGCGCCGCCCGAAATCCGGCGGGACGTGTCGTTTTCCCTGTTCAAGATCGGTTGTCTTAAGCATTGCGGTCGTCTTCAATTCCGGCCCGGTAGGTCGATCTCGGCGGGTGTCTTGTCGGTCCGTAGTCCTTTGAACGCGGGATGCCGCAGGCTGCCGCCGGCGTATTCGCGGCACTCGACGTCGCGCACGTATCTCGGGGTCGCCCGTGGATGCCGCGGGCGTCGCGCGCCGGTGGTCCGACGTCGAGGGGGCTGGCGTGTTGTTCGGTCTTCTGGAGCTTGGTGCGCAGCTCTCGGCGGACAGCACTGGTGTATCCGGTGCCGAGGCGGCCGATGTACCGAAGCGCCCGGTCGTGTCCCTCGATCGGATCGTCGTAGGCGCCGAGCAGCAGTGCCCCGATGCCGCCGGTGGCCGCGCCGGAGCCGTCCACCCAGCCCACGATCACGCCCTCTGTATTGGACCTGAGCGGGTGCTTGATCCAGGTCGGGGGGCGTCGGCTCGGCTGGTAGGGCGAGTCGACGCGTTTGGCGACGACCCACTCGAGTCGGTGCTCGCGGGCGAGGTCGAGCATCCGTTCACCGGTGACATCGGTGAAGAACGGTGGCACCTGTATGCGCCGTCCGGGGATGTCGAGGTCATCGAGTCGCGCGCGGCGGTCGAGGTAAGCAGCGTGGTGGTGTCCTGACCGTCGAGGGCGAGGACGTCGAACAGGTACAGCGTCACCGGCACTTCGCGCCGCAGCGCGGCGGTGGGCTTTTGTACGTGCATGCGGCGTTGGAGGAGACCGAACGAGGGCCGGCCGTTGGGGTCGAGGGCGACGATCTCGCCATCGAGGACCGTGTCACGATCGCCGAGTGCGGCGAGTAGTGGCTCGGGCAGTTCGGGGTAGGAGGCTGTCACGTCATTGCCGTTGCGGGAGTAGAGCCGACAGGAATCACCCTTGATCTGAGCGATCGTGCGGGCGCCGTCCTATTTCATCTCGAACGCCCACCCGGGGTCTGACGGCACCTCACCGAGCGTGGCCAGCATCGGTGTCGGCGCTGCCTGCGCGGAGAGCATGTGTCGAGTCTGCGGCACGCCGCCGGGTTGTGAGCAGAAAACGGCCCGAGATCCAGGTGGCGCCGAACGCCCCGAGCAACCGGGAGGCTGTCTGCTTGCGCAGTTGCCGGGGCGTTCGTGGCGTCAGTCCTTACTGTCGCCGGGACCGTAGGCGCTCTTGCATGCGGTCAGGAAGGCCAACATGCCGGCCAGTGTGGATGCGGCAGTGTCGGCGCCGAACGGGACGATGAGCAGCCCTGCCAGCGTGGTGGCCGTGATGAGTGAGGTCAAGGGATGTCCGTACCACCATCGGTAGCGATGTGGCGGCAGTGGATTCGAATCGTTGGTGTGCATGCGTCCTCCGTGCGCTTGAGGGTGTGGTCAGGCCGCGGAGCGGCGGTCGGTCAGCAGGTATTCGACGAGGGCATAACCGCGGGGAAGAACTTCCTTTCCGAAGCGCCCCAGCTTCGGGGTGATTATGTGCTTGCGCCACCGGTAGAGCCGGTTGCGCGCGGCGTTCTCGGTGATTTCCATTGCGCGGGCGGCGTCGCGGATGTCGAAGCCGCGAGACACGATCTCCAGAATGGGCCGGACGTCACTCGGGGCTCCCTGGATGAGCTGGAAGACGACGTGGCGCAGGAATTCATCCTCCTGGTCGAAGCTCTGACCGGCCGCCTTGAAGCCTTCGCTCTCGGCAGCACGTTCGTCCTGGCGGTTGCTGCGGTGCTCGACCCAGTCACCGAGGACCTGTCCCTTGGTCAACAGGCATCGGTTGACGAAAAACGTGCTCAGGGACGACTGCGATGAGTCCCACCTGCGCCGGTCGACCACTTTGGCCAGGAACGGGCGGAAGGCTCGGCTGATCATCTCGAGCGCCAGCTCGTCCCGAGTGTCCTTGCTCTTGGCCAAGAAGTCCAGATCTTCCGCATCGAGGTACACCACCGCACCGAGCGGACCCGCGCTCACGATCCGCCCGTCTTTGAGCATCGAGAGGAGGCGGGGAAGAGCGTTGTTGTACAGCTCCTGCGCGAGTTCCGCGCAGTCAGGGGTGAGGCGGCCGCGCGCGTCGAATGCCCCTACCTCCTGTGCGGACTCCAGGAGAGCGCCAAGTCGGTCGTTCTGCTGTCGATGCTGCTCTACGGTCATGAGAAACCCTTCGTCGTGCTCGGTGTGTCCCGCGTGTCCGCATCGCTTGCTTACGCGCGAGTACAACCACGGAGTGGTTGTACATTCGGCTTATTGCGATTTTTCGATTTTCATCTCGCGACGTGATGCGCATCACAAATGGTGCGAGCGGGAAGCGGTCGGCTCGGGGACCTCGGCGCGCCGAGGCGGTTGGAGACCGGAACACAACGATCACCGCTGGCGGCGGGGCGACGAGAACGAGATCCCAGACCGGGACGTGACGTTTACGCAGGTGGAGGCCGGTGACGGATCGCGTACGCGGGGCGGCACCCGGAGAGAACGGTGGATGCACCATTCTGCTGGCGCCCAAGGTGCGGGTTTGCCATGCTCGACGCGATCTTGGTCAAGAGACCAAGTCAGGCAATGTTTGAGTATCGCAAGGAGGTATCCGATGGGTACCACGAGTCAGTCCCGCTGCCCGAATCATCGAACCTTGTTGTTGGCGAGCGGACAGTGCCCCAACTATCCGGAGTGCCAGTACGAGCTGTCGCCGCTGGAGATCTTGGAGCGGAAAGCGCGTCGATGAGGTGAGACCGCAGGAGCCGGCCCGCATCACCCGGGCCAGCTCCGTGAGTGCCCAGGCCGCGCCGAGAGCCGTGGCAGCTTGAACACGTGACACGGAACAGCGCTGTGCCAGCGCGGCGCCGATGCCGCACGTACCTACATCGGGGGACGTGTCGGCTACCTGGGCAGCTCCCGGCAGAATGCCACGATGCGCATCTTCCGGGAGTTGCACCAGGACGGCGATGATCCGATCCGCCGCAACGAGAGGCAGACCCTCTCACCCACCAAGGACGAGGGGGATCTGTTCGCTCATCGCCCGAGTCCCCGCAAGATCCGAGTTCTGCTCGATGTCGAGAGCCTGCCCGAGGACACATCGCCGGCGGTGCAGCTGTTCGAGGCGTTGATCGGGCATCCGCGGGTTTTCCGCCTCGATGTCGAGGCCAGCACGATCACCTCGACCGAGCACACCGTGCCCGCGCCAGCGGGCCTGCTGACGGTGCGCGACACCACCGCCGTGGCCGGAGACTTCAAATACCCAGGAGCGCAGTACAGCTGGTCCATCAACGACGAGAACCCGCACCCGGACGGTTCGACCACCCAAGCAGCCCGCGGCTCGACCCACCCCCACAAGCAGATCTACGAGACGATGCAGACCTTAGACAGGCTGGCCGCACAGGGGCACACCGCCGACTTCGGTATGGACGACGCGGTGACCTATGCCGTCCTGGCGGAGGTTACCCGCGGTGCCGGTTTTGACCTGCTGATCTCCGAAGCGCCGGTCACTGCGGCCCGGTTCTTGCCGATGCACGAGCGTGTGGTGGTGGTGTCCCGTGCGGAGGCGGTTCCGATCATCGCGCACTACCTGCGCCGCCAGCATGTCTTCCTTACCGGGCCGCGCCTGAAGAGGACCCACAGTCGACACGACTACTACGCGGAGGCGGTCCATTCCCTCGCTCCGGCACTGCGTGGCTGGGAAGCGCGCGTGACCGGCGCGAGTGGTGTGTCGTCGGAGGTGACCGGCGAGGTGTGGTCGCGGTACCGCACGGTCGTGAGCCGGCTCGCGCGTGCACTCGAGTGCCGCGACGACATCATCTGGAGTCTGGGCAGCTACCTCACGACGCCGGTGCTCGAAGATTGCATGGACGACTTCGACCACTTGCTGCTCCTGCTGTGCGGGGCCGCGGACGTGGTTGCCCGCGCGCTGCATGTGGCGCTGGGTCTGCCGAGGAAGGACGCACGCTCAGCCAAGCTGCACGATGTGAGGTGGTACACCGCCCATGTCGAGGCGCGCTACGGCGTCGAGTCAGCAGAGAGTGCCGCGATCGCGGAACTGAGCCGGCTTCAGTGGGATGTGCGGGTGATCTTCGAGCTACGCAATTCCATCCACAACGTGCAGATTCAGCCGGCCCTTGTGATTGGTCCGCTGCTGGAGCCGGACGAGCCGCGAGGCGAAGCGCCGTTCGGCGCTCACATCACCTCCGACATCGCAGCCAGGATCGACAAGATCGGTCCCGAGATCGCCAAGGAATGGGGATTCCATCCAGCGTTCGCCGGCGGATCGACTGCGGATCTGTGGACGCTCGCCGACAAGGCCGTCGAGACCACCTTCCGCTTCCTGGATCTGCTGAGTCTGGTCGTGTTGCGCAATCCGCTACCCGAGGGCACCACGGCGCTGCTGTCCGGCGAAGTCCCGGACGCACCACCACGGCCGGTTCCGTGGGAAGGCTACGACGACTACCTCCCGATCCTTCTCGGCCTTACGGTCTGTCACCCGACTGCGTGTCTCACCGACGGATCTCCGGGCGGGTGACCGACGGGCTTCGCCGCGACCTTGGGGGCGATAGCCCGTCACTGATGGTGACGGTGGGTGGCGCGCAGGCTCGGGAACTAGCGAACCGCTCGTCGACGCCCCCGCGCGTCGTCACGACGGCAGGTCGGTCACCTATTCCGTGGCCTTCGGGAGGCCCGCCGAAGCGGCGGGCCTCCCGTGCTGACGGGTTTAGGATGCGTGCGGATGCGTTATTCGGTCGGCCCCATGCCCCCATAGACGCTGGCGCACGTCACGGTGATGCATCTCTTCGGCGCGAAGTCGGAGGGATCTGATGTCGGAGGGCGCTGGGATCATGCTCCCATGACGGAACTTGCGTACATGGTTCGAGAGGACTGGGGCCAGTACGGCACCGCGATGGTGCCCCAGAGTGCGATTATCCGCGAATGGACCGGCGGAGCGCCGTACCTCTTCGCTGTGACCGACATCCGTAAATTCAGTCGCGCTGATCGAGGCGCCGACGTCGAGGTTGCCGAGTACATCGCGCCTGATGCTGCGACGCGCAAGGTATTCGACATCCGTGAGCTGTTGATGCTGGAGCGCGAGGACAAAGTCATCGACCACGCGATCGTTCTGCACCCTTTCGAGCAACGCGATTTGGAGGCTATCCGCCGTGCAGTGGAGGGTGAATCGGTCGCCCGGCTCTTCGTCCTGATTTGGTCGCCACGGGACATGGTTCGAATGTGGCTCGATGGCCAGGGAGCCACCGACCTGCATACTCACGAAACGAGTTCCGCGCCTGATTCTTTCATGGTGGCTGCGGCCGAAATGATGGTCCGGGAGGAGTACAACGGGTTGAGCTCCGGGTTCGGTAAGGATGCAGTGGTGCAGCTCGTCCGTGCTTTTGCTGCCGAGGGTTACCCGGCTGATGCTGATGCTTGGCTGCGGGCGTACTTCGCGGCCGGCGGCAGCTTCCGGCACGCCGAGACGCTGGGGAAGCTCGTAGATGAGATGAAGGCAGGCATCCACCATCGGGTGAGGCCTCGCTATAGGGACAACATCTTCGACATCATCAGGGAACGGGTTACTCGTGGCGAAGAGTAGTGGACAGCAGGTGATGCGTCCGGAGACTGCGACATGAACAACGAGGAGCGAAGGCCGCAGCTACCGGCAGGAGCAGGAGAGATTATGCCGGTGGACTGTCCTGGCGCTGTCTCAACTGCCCTACAAGGACAGCGCCAGGGAAGGGACGTGTCATTGACTCAGCTCAACACACTCCTCGTCCCCTAGTCTTGGAATGGGCAGTGGCTGCGGATCGCGGGCATGCCCGTTGTCTTCTCCGATCGCGACGAGGGCGCGTCCGCCGATGCCCGAAACACCGACTTTCTCGTCAAGGTTGCTGTCGAGACCGCGCAGGGCCTTGGCGAGCTCCTTGATGGTGACTTCTGTCTTGTCGCCGAGACCGATTTCGGAGGGAGAAGGGTAGCCCAGTCGGAGGGCAGCATGGTGCTTTCCCTCCTCGTACGCAGTGGCCAGCAGGCTGCGGACTCGCTCGATCGTCTCGTCGATACCGACGACGTTGCCGTCCGTCCCGTCGGTGTCGAACCGGGCGGCGTGCCGGCTGGTCTCGCAGATCACGGGAATCATGTAGTCGCGTTTGGTGGCCAGTTCGCCTTGCACCACCGGATATCGCGTGATCGCGTGAAGGTCGAACTGTGCCTCGTGATCGCAGGTGATGGTGGTGGTGACCGGATCTGTTCGTTCCGGCCCGAATGGCACGCACAGCCACTGCAAATCACCTTCGACGTGGGTTGTGCAGCGGCACCAGGGGTACTTCGGAGATTTCGTTGAAGGTTCGCCTTCGCCGGGTGAGCACATGCAATCGCCGTTGCTGGCGGGTCCATTCTTGGCCCACACGTACCTGTGTTCTCCACGGCATTCGTCGCAGTGGGGGTCGGGCGTGTCGATGCAGTCGAGGCAGGGCGTGTTCTCGTAGACGCACTTGTCGATGCGTGTGGCACAGTCGCACGATTGCTTGAGGTTGTACTCCTTGATGGCGGTACGCAGGTACTCTGCGAACGCCTTTGGGGAGGGGATTTCGTGTGTGTCCTTGAGTTGTGCCACGTATCGGGCCTCGACGTCTGCGATCGGGGCACTTCCGATTCGCGCCCGACCGCTTGACGCGGTGATGTAGCCGCCGGGACCGAAACGGTGAACGCGCACCTTCACGGCGCAGTCGTCGTAGATGTCTTTGGGTAGATCATTTGTGCAGGTACGGCCGTCGGAGGTGACAACGAATCCGTCGGTTGCACGGGCGAGGATGATCACGGTCACGCCCAATTAGACCATCGTCCGTCGTCGCCGAACTGTGTCGAGAGCGGGATGGCGCCAAGATGTGGTTCCCCGCCGCAGGTTGATCCGGGCGCGGAGGTGTCGATCCTGGAGTGAGGTGGGTGGGGATCGGCCCAAGAGAGGCGGGCCGGTCCCTTTGCCAACCGTTGCTACGTTTGCTGTGCCTCATCGGCGAGTCCCTTGCGCCGCTTCTTCTCATTTACGTTGTCGATGAGCGTCATGGGGAGGATGAGGTCGTCTGAGGTTTTGTCGAGCAGTTCGAGCAGTCGGGGGTTGTCGGTGAGCTTTGCTACCACCCACCGGGCGAGCATGCATGAGACCGCCACGACGTAGGTCGCCTGGTATTGGTAGCTGTACTTCTGTTCATATTTGATGTGCAGTTCTTCGGTGCCCGGCTCGATGAATGAAGTGACGGCGGTGTGGGTGACGTGGACGTGTTGAGACAGGATGTGGTAACTCGTTTCGAGGAACTTCTCCTGGTCGAGGTCCCGGAGCATGTTCATGAACGGTGGTAGCCGTTTTCCCTTTGGTGGGGCGTTGAGTGAGACCACTGCCTCGGCAAGTTCCTGGTGGTTGAGCCATTCGGCAAGGTTGCGGTAGTGCTCGAGGCGATCGTGGCCGACGTCGACCTGGAAACGATTGATGCCGCCGTCCATGATGAAGACCCATTGGAGGGTGACGGCGTGTTCGAGCGCTGCGCGCGCCAGCACTACGGCCTCACTAACGAACCCGCACCGAAGCAGGCGGAGATAGGCGTCGCTATAGCGCATGACGCGAGCTGCGACGCCGTAGAGCAGGAGGAACTCGTCTTTGTGGGGTCTGTGGACGTTGAAGTTCTCGGCATCTCGCAGGTGTGCGACGCACTGTTCTATCCAGGTTTCGAGTGCCGCTTCGTCCGGTTTTGTCATCTTTTGAGCGTACAAAGCACTGTTGACAGGATGGTGATGCGCTCGGTGGGCTCGAGGGTGACGGTTTTCTCGGTGTGGAGCGGGAGGGGATCGAGGTGCGGTTCCTGGATGCCGGTTCCCCACGTCGGAGGGTGTGATGGTGTCGCTGTTCCGGCGCGGCGTCGGCCCCTGCACCGTTGGTGTGGTGTGGGGGCTGTTGTGTGCTGTGAACTGGGGCGATGACACGTCCGGGGGTGGGGTCGGCGGGGTTGCCGGCGGGTGTTGGTGAGTCCGGTTCGGGGGTTCGGGGGCGTCCGGGCGGCGCGTTTCGGTGCCGTGGTGGGCGTTTTTTGAAATATGTTGTGGCGCAACTAGTATTGCCAATAATATTGTGGCGATGTGGTTTATCGATTATTTGCACATGGAGATGTGGTAGTGATGGTCTGTTTGGTTGGTAGACAAGAGGTGTAGGAAAATGTGATGGTTGAGTCTGTCTGGTGTCGGGTTCGGGGTGTTGGGTATGATGGGAGCATGATGTCGGGACGGGAAGTCAGCAGCGGCGGAGGTGTGCGCGGGGCGCGCAGCGCGTCCCAGCCTGCCGATGCTCTCCGGGGTTACACGTAAGGTGACGGCGAAAAACATTGTTCGACATTAAAACTCGGGTTTCGAGCGGAGCGCAGCGACGCGGGCGACGGCAGCGCGACTGGACCGCCATCGAGCCGCGCAGCGGCTCCCGAGCGGGG